>NZ_JALCZD010000045.1:0-214 GCF_024586945.1 Chryseobacterium sp. WG14 | reverse complement strand
AATTAAACGGACTATTTCGTCTTCAAATGGTTTTTTAAATATACTCTACAAGCTAAAGGTTATCCTGTTATTAAAGAATCATTTTTAATTTTATTCCAAAAGCGAAGACTGATCGGTCTTATAACCTGTTGGAAAAACGCAAGGCCGCAAAGTTATTTACAAAATTTAATGCTATAAGACGCAAGGATTTTATCTTCGATAAAAATTAAACGGA
>NZ_JALCZD010000044.1:0-261 GCF_024586945.1 Chryseobacterium sp. WG14 | reverse complement strand
ATACTCGAAAAGAAAATAAGTCTAAAAAAAGGCTTCAAAATTTTTAGAAATAAAAGTTGCGGAAGTAAAAAAGATTTGTATCTTTGCAGTCCCAATACGGGAGCGTAGGAGTATAGAAGATTAAGGGTTATAGAAGGAGTTAAGGTTATCAAATAAACTTTAAATTTTCTTTCGAAAACATTTGGTCATTACGAAATAAAGTTTTACTTTTGCACTCGCAAATATGGAGCGCCACTGACAGAGAGAGTGCTTCATTAAAAA
>NZ_JALCZD010000043.1:0-325 GCF_024586945.1 Chryseobacterium sp. WG14 | reverse complement strand
TATCTTCGATAAAATCCTTGCGTCTTAAAGCATTATTAAAATTTAAAAAAACTTTGCGCCTTTGCGATTAACCAACATTCCATATTAAGAATTAAGAAAATCTTCTCTAAATGGCATAAATGCTTCATTCAACTGTCCCTCTTCCAGACATTTTACCCTATGAAAATATCAGGCTGCGCAAAAAAACCGTCACCTTTCCGTAAAATTTTAACCACTCCATCAACGGTAACCAATTTAATTTTATCTTCGATAAAATCCTTGCGTCTTAAAGCATTATTAAAATTTAAAAAAACTTTGCGCCTTTGCGATTAACCAACATTCCATA
>NZ_JALCZD010000042.1:0-371 GCF_024586945.1 Chryseobacterium sp. WG14 | reverse complement strand
TCTCTCTGGTTGTATTTAATTTTATAAGCAAATAATTTTCCGCCTAAATCAGCAACAGGCATCTGGTTTTTATTAATATCGGTCATCCAGCCCCTGATATTATAATCGTAATCAATACTTTGAAGGTTGTTTCCTACTTTCTTATTGCTGAGCTGGGAAAGTTCGTTGTACGTATTTTCAGTCAGAAGTTGCTCTGGGTTACCATCTACCTGGTGCCAGTGTTCCTTCATTCTGTTCTGGGAATCATAAACAAAACGCTCCTGAATGGTTATGCCTGATTCACCGGGTTTTCTAAGATGATAGGTATTGGTGTTTTGTGGAACTCCTGCAAAATCCAGCATGGATTCTGTTTTGGTATAGCCTCCCAAATG
>NZ_JALCZD010000041.1:0-428 GCF_024586945.1 Chryseobacterium sp. WG14 | reverse complement strand
AACCCTGCTGATTATGGAAGAACCAATTCCAAAACCACAGATGCGTTAGGAAACATAGTTTCTACCACTGACAAAGGGGGAGCTATTCAATTCTTTTATAATGCTGCGGGAGAACAGACCCAGGCAAAATATGCAGAAAATGCTGTAACAACAAAGTATGATTCCTGGGGCAGGAAATCAGAATTCAACGATCCTTCCAATGGAATATATAAATATGAATATGACGGATTTGGTCAGCCTAAGAAGATTATCAGTCCGAAAGGAACGAAAGAATATACTTATAATAACCTGGGACAATTGATCTCTCAAAAAGAGGTTTCTACTACCGATGGTGGACAGGCAACCAATAAGACTATTTCTTTTACTTATGATAATAAAGGAAGAGTTGTTGCCAAATCAGGAACTTCCAAAGGGCAAGCATATAGTAA
>NZ_JALCZD010000040.1:0-460 GCF_024586945.1 Chryseobacterium sp. WG14 | reverse complement strand
GTTTCCGTTGATAATCCCTGCACTCAGAGAAAGGAAATTAAACTGAGTAGGAAGTCCACATACCATAACCGTACTTGGCTGTGCAGGATCTGCAGCAGGAATACCCGGAGTAACAAATGGGTTAGGTGTAAGATTAGGATCGTTGAATGCTGAGCTTAAGCTTGCGGTACCGGTCCATTTCATTGAAAACCCATCAGGTGATCTTCTGTGGTTGTTGATTACCAGATAATAGGTTTCTCCGGCTAATGCATTGATATAAGGGCTCCATTTATCAGCATTCATGCTGGATGTCTGGCCCGGAGGATTGACAGGAAATACTGCAGGTGGATTTAGAGTCAGGTCAAGACCTGTATCTCCACCGGTCCCTGAATAATTACATCTTAAAGGCTGTATAAAAATATTGCCGGGAGTTTGCAGGGAAGCACATCCTCCATTCGTAGGCCCATACACTGCAAAATCA
>NZ_JALCZD010000039.1:0-554 GCF_024586945.1 Chryseobacterium sp. WG14 | reverse complement strand
GATTGTGAGCCATGCAGATGGCCGGGTTGTGGATCAGATCACAGAGATTCAGAATAGGATCAGTGAGCTCAATACGCACAGTGACATTAACCTTGCAGCATTGCACCATGATGGACGCAGGATCTTCAGCAGTTTATTTGTGTATGAGAACTATCCTGTACCTAAAGGAGGTGAGGGTAATGAGTTAGGATTTGTGTTCATGGACTCTGTAGAGAAGCTTGATTATCCGTTGGGAATTATGGCTTCGGAACAGGGAGATAGTGTAGCCGTTAAGATCAATTATGAAGGCGTTCTTTTCGAAGAACAAACGATACAGCAGTTGATTGAAGGAATGGAAACTCTTTTAGATCAGATTCTTAAAAATAAGAAAATCACATCAGATCAACTTGCTTATGTTTCTGATAATCAAATAAAGCTCATCCAATCCTGGAATGTGATAGATCCTGTTGAATCTGATAAAACCCTTCATGAGTTATTTGAATCTCAGGCATCAAGGACGCCGGATGCGGTTGCGTTGGTTTATGGAGAAGTTAAATTAAGCTATAAAGAGCTTA
>NZ_JALCZD010000038.1:0-594 GCF_024586945.1 Chryseobacterium sp. WG14 | reverse complement strand
GGTACTGCTAACGCGGGAGAGTAGGCCGCCGCCAGTTTTTATTTTATTTTTAAAAATCCTTTATCGTAAGATAGAGGATTTTTTTTGTTTATATACTATAACTGCTATACTGCTATACTTCAACTCTAAACTATACCCAACCTCAGTTGATAGTTGATAGTTGATAGTTAATAGTTAATAGCGCTCTCAACCTTCAACTCATAACTCTCAACTCCTAACTCATAACTCCTTCTATTAAGTTTAGGCTAAAGCCAATGGATAGTTTTGTATTTTGATAAGAATGGTTAAAGCCCGTCCCTATTGAATATCATATCTTAAACTGAATTGTACAAACTGAATTTACAACCAGAAGCTATTATTCACAATTAACCATTGACCATTGACGATTCATAACTCATCACTTATCACTCATCACTTATCCCTCATCATTTATAACACAGATCACTCCACTCTGTTCATTACTATTCATCATTTATATTTACCCCGCTTATTTGATTATTCAATAGAAATGGGCTTTAGCCCATTTAAACAAGAGCATCCCCAATATGGCTTTAGCCAAAACTTAAAACCGGTAACACTCAAAATCATTAAACC
>NZ_JALCZD010000037.1:0-648 GCF_024586945.1 Chryseobacterium sp. WG14 | reverse complement strand
AGTAATTCATGGATATGGCATACACCTGATGGTGATGGTAGGAAAACCTTATACATGGCTCCTATGAATGCTGCTAATACCGATTGGGACTGGAGTAAAGCATTTATTATGAATGGCGAAAACGGAAATGCATTATTAAATGGCAAATTTGAAGCAAAAGAAATAAAGGTTACTTCTGGTCCTACTGCCGATTTTGTGTTTGAAGAAGATTATCAACTGCCAAAATTGGAGGACGTAGAAACACACATCAAAGAAAAAAAACACCTTCCTGAAGTTGCCTCTGCCAAAGAAATGGAAAAAGAAGGAGTAAATGTAGGAGAATTCCAGATTAAACTGTTGCAGAAAATAGAAGAGCTTACTCTCTATTCTATTGAGCAAAACAAGCAGATCAAATTATTGCAGGAAGAAAACAAAACTTTAAAATCTCAATCTGATGACCTTGAAGAATTGAAAAAGCAAGTTCGGCAAATCCTTTACAATCAAAAATAAAACACCGATGAAAACAAAATTACTTTCGATATTCTCTTTATTTATAGGCTTCTTAGGTTTTTCTCAAACTGAAGTGTATTTCAAATATGATGAAGCCGGGAATCAAAGATACAGAGGAACAAATTCAGCAGGAAAAGCAGTAGAAGAACCAGCAAAAAC
>NZ_JALCZD010000036.1:0-709 GCF_024586945.1 Chryseobacterium sp. WG14 | reverse complement strand
CTGTTGAATCTGATAAAACCCTTCATGAGTTATTTGAATCTCAGGCATCAAGGACGCCGGATGCGGTTGCGTTGGTTTATGGAGAAGTTAAATTAAGCTATAAAGAGCTTAATGAACGTTCCAACCGTTTGGCAAATTACCTGATAAAAACACATGCACTTCAACCGGATGATCTGGTTCCATTATGTTTGGAACGTTCAGAACATATGCTGATTGCTATTTTAGGAGTATTAAAATCCGGGGCAGCCTATGTTCCTATGGATCCCTCTTATCCTTCAGACAGAATAGAACATATCCTTAGAGATACGGGCAGTAAAATTGTTATTGCCGAAGAAAGTACTATAGAAAAAGTGACACCTTCAGTGACAACAATTTCTATAAACGATTCTGTTTTCCAAACCATTCTGGAATCACAGGAAATATTGAACCCGGTTACCGAAGCTAAAGGTGATAATCTGGCGTATGTTATTTATACCAGTGGTACCACCGGACTTCCAAAAGGAGTGATGGTGGAACATAGAAATGTAGTCAATGTAGTTTCTCAGGTAAGAGAGGCTTATGGCTTCAGTGAAGGAGAGAAAATAACGGCTTATACATCATACGTTTTTGACGTATCCGTATCCGAGTTTTTCAACAGTTTACTGTATGGCAACGAACTTCACCTGCTGGATGAAGAAACGAAGAAAGATGCCGATGCCATCAGCAGATA
>NZ_JALCZD010000035.1:0-742 GCF_024586945.1 Chryseobacterium sp. WG14 | reverse complement strand
TTGAAGTTTAAGATAAAGCCAATGGATGGTTTTGTATTTTAATAAGAACGGTTAAAAGTCCGCCCTATTGAATAGTATATCTTAAACTGAATTGAACGAACTGAATTTACAACCAATACTATTATTGACCATTGACCATTGGCCGTTCACTATTCATAATTCATAACTTATTATTCATCACTTATAACGCAGATCACTTCACTCTGTTTATGAGTATGGGCTTAATCTCTCATTCTAAGATCTATTACTAACCAGGATCCGCTTCCTGAAATAAATTTTTACCCTTTCCCAGCATATCACCCCTGGCATTTAACCACAACTTGAACTTTCTACCTATCCTTTTTCTAAAGTATTGCTTGAGCTGTAAAAGAAGCAGATGATCTTTTATGACAGAATGAGTATATGCCCGGAAAGAAGAAATGCCGGTTCAGCAACATTACTTTCAATACTGAAATTTATAAACAGTCATTGTGGATAACTATAATATGGTGTTAATTGAATGGTAAGCAATATGTTACAAGCCTGTTTATCCACTTTGCCTATTTTTATGTTAAATAGATTTGCGTGGTATGGTATAAGTCTCTATCTTTGCCGCACTGAAAAACGAAAGAGATTCAGTAAGCGCAGAAGAGCTTTTAGATAAGCATAAAACGGTATACTCGAAAAGAAAATAAGTCTAAAAAAAGGCTTCAAAATTTTTAGAAATAAAAGTTGCGGAAGTAAAAAAGATTTGTATCTTTGC
>NZ_JALCZD010000034.1:0-1082 GCF_024586945.1 Chryseobacterium sp. WG14 | reverse complement strand
TCATGGTGCAATGCTGCAAGGTTAATGTCACTGTGCGTATTGAGCTCACTGATCCTATTCTGAATCTCTGTGATCTGATCCACAACCCGGCCATCTGCATGGCTCACAATCAATGGCAGTGTGTTGATATATAATCCGGCTGAAGATTCTATTCCATCAACCGGTAAGCTTCTTCCTGAGACCGTTGTCCCTACAACACTTGTTCCTAAGCCACTGTAAATACTCAGCTGTTTATGCCATAAGTATTGTAAAACAGCATTCACCGTAAAGCCTTGTTCTTTAGTGAACGTCTTCAACGTATGGTACTGATCTCCCTCGATCTGCATTTTTATATGCTGATGATCCTGGATATGACGGTAAGTTCCTAAATCAATATGACGCTGGTCTTCTTTTACTAAACTGCTCAGATCTTCCTGGTCTTCCAGTAAGGTCATATATCTATTCCAAAACTCTGCACTGTCCTCTTTGTGGGTTTGAAGGTACTGCTGGGTCAAAGCATAGGCAGAATCTGCTGCCGGAGAGAGAGCCTCCCCTTTAAGCTGACCCAGGTAATGGTCATGAATGCTATTGAGAATGACAGGCATACTCCAGCCATCCAATATTGCATGGTGGTTGCTGAATAAACAGCTGTAATGGCTAGCTCCTCTTTTGAACAGATACACCCTGAAAAGACTGCCCTTGGTAAGGTCATACACCTCAAAGCGATCCTTTTGTGTGATTTCTCCGATCAGGGTTTCCTGAGCCTCTTTACTCATTCCACTGATATCCTGGTAGCGCCAGTCTACTTCGCCTTCTTTATCGATAACCTGTACGATCTCGCCATTCCAGTCAAAACGTAGTCTCAACGACGGATATGCAGCCTGGGTACGTTTCCAGGAGTCTTTTAACTTCTCTTCATTAATTCTACTATGGTAGTCCCAGATCAATTGTACTCTGTAGGCATCATCTTTATCGCCCTGGTTCAACGCATGGTACACAAAGCCTTCCTGTAAGCTGTTCGCTAAATAAACCCCTTCAATTTCCCCTTTCTCCTGAATACCAAATAGCTGTTCCTGCTCTACAATATAGTCTATATCAGATGG
>NZ_JALCZD010000033.1:0-1309 GCF_024586945.1 Chryseobacterium sp. WG14 | reverse complement strand
TGTCCCGTCCTAAAATAAGTTGACAGAAAACCGACTTATTTATGAAAAAAGAAGAATCAAAGAGAGAAAAGCGAACGCAAAGAGATTACACAATGGCTTTTAAATTAAGTGTTATCTCTCAGGTTGAAAAAGGCGATTTAACTTACAAGCAGGCTCAGAAGCATTATGGGATTCAAGGAAGGAGTACCGTTTTGGTGTGGTTGCGGAGATTTGGTAACTTAGATTGGAGAAAACCAAAGATTCATATTATGTCTAATTCCAAAGAAACCCCAGCTCAAAGGATTAAACGTTTAGAGAAAGAACTTTCTGATGAAAAGCTAAAGAACAAAGTTCTCAATACTATGATTGATATCTCTGATAAACAGTATGGCACCCAGATCAGAAAAAAGTATTCCTCCCAACAATCTTCAGGCTCCACCAACAAGGATTAAGTATATCCAGGTTATGTAGATTGTTTGGGATCAGTCGTCAAGCTGTTTATAAGGCAAAACAAAGAATTTTAGCCCGGGAACAAGAACTTCTTAGGGTAAAGGAAATGGTTCAACAGATACGGATGGAGTTACCTAAACTGGGAACCAGAAAACTTTACTATCTTCTTAAAGAACGATTTGAAAATCAAAACCTAAAAATAGGTAGAGATGCATTGTTTAGTTATTTGAGAAGAGAGAATATGTTGATATATCCTGAAAAGAAATATATCAAAACAACTTTTTCAAAACATTGGCTTAGGAAACATCCTAATTTATTGAAGGAATTGGAAGTGAAGAAAGCAGAACAGGTTTTTGTAAGTGATATAACTTATCTTAAAACAAAAAAATCAACCTGCTATCTGTCTTTAGTAACTGATGCTTACAGTAGGAGGATTATGGGATATTATTTAGGGTTAAGCATGAATGCTCAAAGCGTTGCTAAAGCTTTGAAGATGGCTATAAAAAACCGGGTGAATAATGATGATCTTATCCATCACTCTGATCGTGGACTGCAATACTGTTCTGACTATTATCAAAAAATATTGTGTGAAAATAATATTAAGCCTTCTATGACTGATGGCTATGATTGTTATCAGAATGCCTTGGCCGAAAGGGTAAATGGTATTCTGAAACAGGAGTTCCTTTTCTATAGAACAAATAATATAAAGGATCTTAATCTGCTGGTTAAAGAAAGTATTTCTCTTTACAATGCAAGAAGACCACATCTCAGTCTTAAGATGAAAACACCAGATATGGTGCATAAAAAATCCGGAGAAAGAATAATTCCTCCGGATAGTAATATTGTTTAATTTAGTGTCAACCTATTTTAGGACGACTCA
>NZ_JALCZD010000032.1:0-1391 GCF_024586945.1 Chryseobacterium sp. WG14 | reverse complement strand
TGTCCCGTCCTGAAATAGCGATACATAAAAAAACAATCGTTATGGAAGAATATTTAGAAACACGTTATGTCAAGCGTACACAGAAAGATTACAGTTTGAGTTTGAAACTTCAAATTGTAAGAGAAATAGAAACAGGAAAATCAGGAATTACAGACTGTCGAAAAAAATATGGTATACAAGCACGCTCAACCATTGTTAGTTGGCTTAGAAAATATGGTAACTTTGATTGGGAAAACCAAACACCATTCACTATGAAAAAGACACCTGAACAGCGTATCATGGAACTGGAAGCCGAAGTTAAACTGCTTGAAAAACAGAAAGCATTTTTAGAGAAACAGGCTTACATTGCTGATAAGAAAGTTATATTTTTCGATATGATGATAAATCTTGCTGAGAAAGAATATGATATTGATATCAGAAAAAACTTACCACCCGAACAATCACCAACTTCCGCAGTGAAGAAAAAGAAACCATAGTCTTTATCTGCGAATTGTTCGGGTTGAATAGACAAGTCTATTACAGAAGCATCCGAGGGTATAAAAACTCACAAAGCAAAGCATCAAAAGTAATAACTCTCGTAGAGGATATCCGTATAAAAATGCCAAAATTAGGTGGTCGAAAGCTGTATTTTCTTTTGAGTAAACCTTTAAAGTCTTTGAAAATAGGAAGGGATAAGTTCTTTGATATTTTGAGAGCCAATCGTTTATTGATCACATCAAAGAGAAGTTATCATATTACAACCAATTCTCATCATCGATTTAGAAAGCATAAAAATCTGATTTTGGAGTACCGTATCACCAAGCCCAACCAGGTGTGGGTAGCAGATATTACCTATATTGGAAATAGAAAAAAACCGAGTTACTTAAGTCTCATAACTGATGCTTATTCTAAGAAAATTGTAGGTCATTATGTTGCAGATAATCTCAATACGGAAAGTAGCATGATAGCATTAAAAAAAGCATTAAAAGACAATAAAATTGATAGAGAACCGCTGATCCACCACTCTGACAGAGGTTTACAATATTGCTCGAATGAGTATCAGAGAATATTGATAAAGCATAAGATAAAATGCAGTATGACACAGAATTCTGATCCTTATGAAAATGCAGTTGCAGAGAGAGTCAATGGTATTTTAAAACAGGAATTTGATATTGATAAATATGATATTGATACCTCAATGAGAAGAAAAATTGTGGATCAGTCTATTAGTGTTTATAATGAATTCAGACCGCATTTTTCAAATCATTATTTAACACCAAATCAAATGCATAAACAGTCAAAATTAAAAATGAAAACTTATAAAATAAAAAACCAAAGCAAAAATAAATTTACTCTGGTTTAATTATTTACTTTTATCCTTTAATTTGTATCGTTATTTCAGGACTAGTCAA
>NZ_JALCZD010000031.1:0-1509 GCF_024586945.1 Chryseobacterium sp. WG14 | reverse complement strand
ACTGCTAACGCGGGAGAGTAGGCCGCCGCCAGTTTTTATTTTATTTTTAAAAATCCTTTATCGTAAGATAGAGGATTTTTTTTTGTTTATATACTATAACAACTATACTCCAACTCTAAACTATACCCAACCTCAGTTGATAGTTGACAGTTGATAGTTGATAGTTGAGGGTTGAGGGTTGAGGGTTGACAACGCTATTAACTCTCAACTCCTAACTCTCAACTATTAACTCCTAACTCATAACTTTAACTCCTCCTATTAAGTTTAGGCTAAAGCCAATGGATGATTTTCTTTTGGTGAGAACGGGCTAAAGCCCGTCCTATTGAATATTATATCCTAAACTGAATTGAACGAACTGAATTTACAACAGGAGCTATTATTCACAATTGACCATTCACTACTCATAACTTATCACTCATCACTCATCACTTATCACTTATCACTTATAACTCATAACTTATCCCTCATCATCATTTATAACACAGATCACTTCACTCTGTTCATTACTATCCATCATTTATATTTACCCTGCTTATTTGATTATTCAATAGAAATGGGCTTTAGCCCATTTAAACAAGAGCATCCCCAATATGGCTTTAGCCAAAACTTAAAAGCGGTAACACATCAAAACCATTAAAACCCATTGAGGTTTAAGATAAAGCCAATGGATGGTTTTGTATTTTAATAAGAACGGTTAAAAGTCCGCCCCTATTGAATAGTATATCTTAAACTGAATTGAACGAACTGAATTTACAACAGGAGCTATTATTCACAATTGACCATTCACTACTCATAACTTATCACTCATCACTTATCCCTCATCATTTATATTTACCCCGCTTATTTGATTATTCAATAGAAATGGGCTTTAGCCCATTTAAACAAGAGCATCCCAATATGGCTTTAGCCAAAACTTAAAAACGGTAACACATCAAAATCTTAACCCATTGAGGTTTAAGATAAAGCCGATGGATGGTTTTGTATTTTAATAAGAACGGTTAAAAGTCCGCCCTATTGAATAGTATATCTTAAACTGAATTGTACAAACTGAATTTATATCAGGGCTATTATTGACCATTCACTACTCATAACTCATCACTCTCAACTCTTAACTCTTAACTTTTCTATAAAGAACTTATCACCCTTCCCTTATTTTTTCTCAGGTATAGCTTCCATTTTAAAGGATCCAGTTATGCTTTTACCACAGAATTAGTAGATGTTTTAAAGAATAAATGTGGTTCAGCAACATTACTTTGAATCCTGAAATTTATAAACAGTCATTGTGGATAACTATAATATAGTGTTAATTACATGGTAAGCAATATGTTACAAGTCTGTTTATCCACTTTGCCTATTTTTATGTTAAATAGATTTGCGTGGTATGGTATAAGTCTCTATCTTTGCCGCACTGAAAAACGAAAGAAGATCAGTAAGCGCAGAAGGGCTTTTAGATAAGCATAAAACAGGATACTCGAAAAGAAAATAAGTCTAAAAAAAGGCTTCAAAATT
>NZ_JALCZD010000030.1:0-1586 GCF_024586945.1 Chryseobacterium sp. WG14 | reverse complement strand
ACTCCGGGTATTCCTGCTGCAGATCCTGCACAGCCAAGTACGGTTATGGTATGTGGACTTCCTACTCAGTTTAATTTCCTTTCTCTGAGTGCAGGGATTATCAACGGAAACAGCAGTAATTTCCAGGTAACTTACCATGATAAGATCAATGATGTTCTTACCGGCCAAAATCCGCTTACCACAGCAACTGTAAACGCCACAACTACCTACTATTACAGAGTTGTTTACCATGATCCATCCAACCCGGACAATCCAATGAACGGATGTTTCATCAATGGAAAATTTAAATTTGTAAATGCCAGCATTACAGCCAATAATGTCACCTTACTTTCATGTAACAACAATGGGGAAGGTACGGCAAAGTATGATCTTACCACAGCCAATGTATTTGGAGGCGCAGGAGCAGTGATTAAATATTACCCCACTCTTGATGATATGAATGCAGGAACCAATGAAATTACAAATCCTACCAATTATATTTCTCCGGAAACAACAGTATATGCAAAAGTAACTTCTGTATTCGGGTGTATGGCTACTGCTACCATCAGATTACAGTTTCATCCGACAGTAGTACTGAGAGATGCCCAGATGGAAAACTGTTATATCCCGGATAACATCATGTTCTCAACATTTGATCTTACCCACGCAGACATTGGCGTTCCAAACCCACTCCCAGCAGGAAATGTTTTAAAGTATTACAAAACAATGAATGATGCTTTAAACCAGTCTAATCCAATTGCTATTCCTGATACTTACCTTTCAACAAGTACTATTGTATATGCAAGAGTAAACAATGCACAGCAATGTTTTGCCATTGCCAAAATCACACTGAAAGTTCTCCCACCGGTAAAATCTACCGTGCTAAAAGATAAAGTGATCTGCGCTGAAGGAACAACTACGTTGGATGCAGGACCTGGATTTGACGGTTACGAATGGAGTACCGGAGAAACCACACAAATCATCAATAATGTAGGAATAGGAACATATTGGGTAAAATTGAAAACAGGGGAATGTATTACTCCCCAGGAAGTGCATGTACGCCCTAGCCAACAACCGGTGATTTCCAATATTGAAATAAGCAATAACACCATCAAAGTTACTGCTACAGGCGGAGTTCCTCCTTATCAGTTTTCTATTGATGGAATAAACTGGCAGGAATCCAATTCATTCACAGGACTTCCAAGAGGGGAAAACACCGTGTATGTAAAAGATTCTTTCAATTGTACTCCGGTTCAGGTTACCGTTACGGTTCCTAACCTCATCAATGCGATTACTCCCAACGGAGACAACGTTAATGATGTTATTGATTATTCAGCATTGGCATACAAGAAAAATCTGGTATTTATTGTGTATGACCGATATGGAAACAAGCTTCATGAAGCCAGCAAAATCAGAAACTTTACCTGGGATGGAACCGCATTTGGCAAAAGAATAGCGACCGGAACCTACTGGTACACCATTTCATGGAACGAAAACGATAAAAACAATACCGAAACCAAATATTCAGGATGGGTATTGGTGAAAAATAAAGAATAAATTTTATTCATAACCTCATGTAAATCACCCCGGACCGGGGTGATTTTTTT
>NZ_JALCZD010000029.1:0-3519 GCF_024586945.1 Chryseobacterium sp. WG14 | reverse complement strand
CGATAAAAACAATACCGAAACCAAATATTCAGGATGGGTATTGGTGAAAAATAAAGAATAAATTTTATTCATAACCTCATGTAAATCACCCCGGACCGGGGTGATTTTTTTATCAACATAATGAACCGCCTGTTTACAGTAGTTTTATTATTAATAGTAGCTAAAGTTAAATAACTTTCCTTTTGCACTTCTACTATAACAAGGTGTAAAAACAGACGATGCTGATCTCAGCTTTATCAGATTAAAATACATTCATACGCATTTTCGTTGGTCTAAAAATAATAAATATAATATTACACATTAAATCCCGTTTTCATTAAATATATCTCAAAATCTTTAATTTAACGTTATTTATTTTTTATATTTGCTGATAAAACATCCCCTTATGAATAAACCTTTACTAATTTTATGCTTTTTCATAGCAAGTTTTGGAGCACGGGGCTATGCCACCTCAGACAAAACCATTCAAATCACTGGTTTACAAGTTGATAAATCAACACATTTAATCAGCAAATATGACGGGTCTTTAGTTTCAATCCTAAGGTTAGAAAATATACCATATCTCCTGAATTCAAGCAGGGCAACATAGAAATAAACAGACCTCAGCACGCACTTCCCTCCAAGCACTCAGATGAACAATTGACCACTTCCGGCAAATACCGGTTGGGGAAAACAGCTAATTTAAACCTAAACAATAGATAAGGATTGAAAATTTTAAACTGATCAAAATGAAAAAATATCTACTGATTCTAATATTATTTATTACTCAGGCCGTCTCAGCACAACAGGATTGTATCACAGCGCTTTCTGTTTGTGGAAACTCTGATATATCCTACATTCCTGATGGACCGGGAATCCAGGAATTACCTGAATCAAACTGCGGTACTTATCAAGAAAGATATTCTGTATGGTATAAGTTTACCGTAGCCACTGCAGGAACTTTAACTTTTGCAATCACACCGGCTACTGGATCTGACTACGACTGGTATGTATGGGGACCTAATATAACATGTGCCAACAAAGGAAATACAATCAGATGTTCAACACCAGGTGGAACTGGAGCTACAGGTCTGAATATGACCTCAACTGATCCTTATGATTATTTTGGACAGCCAGGTTCCAATGCTGATGGCTGGGCAAAATATATGGATGTTTTACCGGGAGAAACTTACTATCTACTCGTAAATAACTATAGCTTTAACATCACAGGGTTCTCTTTAACTTGGGGAGGTACAGCATCTTTAGCTTCTCCATTCAACGATCCGGCACTTACTCCCAACCCATTCATTACACCTGGAGCTCCTAATGCCAATCCAGCTGATCCAAATGAAGTAGTTATCTGTACTGATCCTGCTGTTTTTGATTTTAGCAGTTTAACAGCTGGAATTGTTAATGGTAATGCTAACTTTTTCGTTACTTACCACACCAGCCAAAATGATGCTCTAGCAGGAAACAATCCCATTTTAACACCTCAGACTGTCAATACAACAACCGTCTATTATTACAGTATTCATTATGAAGATCCTACCGATCCGAATAATCCGATAAATTCATGCAGGCAAATTGGTAAGTTTAAATTCAAGCAGGGAAATATTACCGCTACCGACGCCACACTAACCATGTGTAACAATAATGGTGCAGGTACTGCCACTTTTGACCTCACAACAGCCAATGTATTTGATGATCCGGCAGGTACAGCGATAAAAAAATATTATCCTACCATGGCTGACCTCAATGCAGGAACTAACGAAATTACGAACCCTTACGCTTATTTGTCTTCAACGAATGTAGTATTTGTATCGGTAACTACTCCGCAGGGATGTTCCGATGTAGCACAAATCAATCTTAATCTTTATGCTGTAGTGGTTGTAAATGATGCCGAGCTCAGAACCTGTTTTATTGAAACTAATCCTTCTACAGGCTCGTTCAACCTTAATAATGCATTAGTAACCAATCAACCGGGTGCTATAAAAAAGTATTACCCATCACTGACTGATGCTATAGACCAAACTAATGAAATATTAAACTTCACAGACTATATCGCTCCAAATGGGGTGATCTATGTAAGAGTATCTGATAGCAGAGGCTGCTATTCTATTGCCAAAGTAACTTTAACGGTACTTCCTCCGGTAAAGTCTGATATTTTGGCAGATAAGATCATCTGTATGGAAGATACAACAACTTTAGATGCAGGACCTGGATTCAAAAGCTATGAATGGAGCACCGGAGCCACCACCCAATCCATCTCCAATGTAGGGGTAGGTACTTACTGGGTAAAACTGAAAACCGGAGACTGTATTACTTTACAAACAGTAAAAGTATATCCTTCAGAGCAGCCTGTAGTATCAAGTATAGATATCTCCAACAGTACTATAAGCATCAATGTTATAGGAGGAACTCCTGCTTACCGGTATTCTATGGACAACATCAACTGGCAGGAATCCAATACATTCACCAATATATCAAGAGGGAATCATAAAGTATATGTAAAAGATTCTTATGACTGTGATCCGATTGAAATTTCCGTGGTTGTTCCTAATCTCATCAACGTTATTACTCCAAACGGTGATGGGGTAAATGACGTGGTAGATTATTCTGCAATGGCAGATAAACAAAATCTTATACTGAACATCTTCGACAGATATGGAACAAAAATCCATCAGGGAGACAAATCTAACGGATACAAATGGGACGGAACTATTGCCGGTAAAAAAATACCTACAGGAACCTACTGGTATTCTGTAACATGGAGTGAAAATGATAAAAAGAATACGCCTTTCAAATTCACAGGATGGATTATGGTAAAAAACAGAGAATAATACACTGATTACCTAGTGATCTACCCACAGACATATTTCAAACTCAGGATAGAGATTCTATTCTGGGTTTGTTTTTTTATTTCCATAAATATTGGCTCCGAAACGATATTGCTTTTTTAAACATCAAACCATCACTTTCTTTAAATATATCTCAAAATCTTTAATTTAACGTTAATAATTTTCTATATTTGCTACACAAAATATCCGCTTATGAATAAACTTTTACTACTTTTATTTTTGACGTAAAAAACAAAGAGCACCTGCCAACAGAACTGCTCCCATTTTGTTTTTTTACCCCCTTCAATTTTGTTTTAAAAAAATCATTTCAACAATGAAAAAATTACTACTTATTCTAATTTTCTTTATATCCCAGGTATTTTACTCGCAATCGGATTGCGTCTCGGCAATTCCAATATGTGGGGATTCTGATATTTCCTATACCCCATCCGGCCCTGGAAGTATACTGGAAACCCTCAATCAGCATGGAGGATGTTTATCCGTAAATGAAACTTTTACAGTATGGTACACTTTCAGCGTATCCACTTCAGGAACTCTTGCCTTTACCATTGTACCCAACGTGCAGTCAGACGATTATGATTTTGCAGTGTATGGGCCTACGAATGGAGGATGTGCTTCCCTGCAAACTCCCGGCAATATTTTTATACAGCCTTTAAGATGTAATTATTCAGGGACCGGTGGA
>NZ_JALCZD010000028.1:0-4650 GCF_024586945.1 Chryseobacterium sp. WG14 | reverse complement strand
TCCCGCAGCATTATAAAAGAATTGAATAGCTCCCCCTTTGTCAGTGGTAGAAACTATGTTTCCTAACGCATCTGTGGTTTTGGAATTGGTTCTTCCATAATCAGCAGGGTTTACTTCTTTAACAGTAGTAGTATTTCCAGAAACTGTGGTTTCCATTTTCTTACCATTGAATGAAGTTGCTGTTGTCTTGGCAGGGAATACGGAATCGTCATATTCTATTGTATTCCATTGATCTACACCCTGTCCTTCAAAGAAAGGTTCAGATTCTTTGATCTTTCTTCCCAACACATCATATTGAGTAGCTTGTAAAACAAAATACCCCTGATTAAAAGCTTTAGTGGAAGCCATGTACTCCTGTCCCAATGTATTGGTATATTTTTTTGAAATATCTCCATCAGGGTCATTTTGGGTAACAATAATATTAGATTGATAATCTTTTGCGTATTGATAGGTCGTTGTTCCTTCTAAATTGCTCTTAGAAGTTAAAATTTTACCCCAGCTATCATAGGTGTTAACCAGCGTATTTCCTAACGGGTCAGTTTGCTTCTTAATCTGTCCCCAATCATTGTACTCAATAATAGTTTCTAATCCTAAATTATCTGTTTTCTTTACAACAAATCTTCCTTTAGAATCATATTCAGTTTTAGCAGTTTGCGTTTGTGAATCTACACTGTTACTTATCGTTTTCTGGATAATATTTCCAAAACCATCATAGCTGTAGGTCTCAGACAGATAACCAGTATTATCCCTGTTCCAAGTTTTAAGGGTTTTCAGTAGGTTATTTTCATATGCATATTCTTCTTTAGCAGATTTTGTATCACCATAAGCTTGTACTGCATCGGTTTTAGACTTAGGGCGACCAATATAATAATCCCCACCTATCCCTGATGTATTATGAATATATTCAAAATTAGAAGTTGTTACTGCATAACCATTATCAATATTAGAGATACTTTGGTTCGGTAAATAATAATCCCCATAAGTAACGCTTCCGATTGTAAGTGTACCAGTTAAAAAATCTTTGGATTTTGTATTTTTCGGAACAATGGCTGTTACCACTTTAGGCTTATCGGCATCAGCTACTGTTGTTACAATTGTTCCGTTAATCAGCTTATCTGCTTGATAAGCTATGGATTTAAAGCTTAATAGCTGAGTATTATTTTCTGAAATATCTGCTGGAAATACTTTACTTTCATCATTGGTTCTAATTGACCATTCTTTTACAGGAAGCCCATCAATCGTTGGATCAATTTCTGTTCCTGACCATACTTTGGTATTTTCAAATCCATTGGAATACCAAGAAGAACGAACTGTCTGACGGTAGCCAACAAATCCTTTCCCTGTGTTGTGATTCAAAAATCCTCTGTATCGGAAATCCTGATATCTTACTTTACCATTGGCAACCTCAATATTTAGTTGCGCAACAGCAAATGATTTTGGTAATTTGGATGATTCATAATAAGGATATTCTTCTTTTTTTACAGGTAAATAAAAATTAGGATTAATATCCGGATTTAATTCTTTATAAACAACATTAAGCGTAGTTCCTCCCTGTTCTATGGACTTGATTCTTGATAGGGTAGTCAGAGAAGGATGGTTATAATACTGAACATAATTTTCAGTACACCCTGAACAGTTGGCAGGCTTCCCAACAAGGATGAGCTGTTGGTGGGCATTATTCATTGTTATTTGGTTAAAAGCTATGGCTTTTTGCGGATAGCTGTTCGTCCATACCCTTGTTTTATAGAAGGTATGTTTACCGCTCGTATCTGTATTTTGAAATATGCTATTATTATCTATCTTATCAAGCGAATAGACAGAAACTTGCGATAAGGTGTTTTCTTGATCATTATGAGCATCCCATTCATGTTCTTCATACTGAACTTCTGTAACCATCAATTCCGATTTTCCATCTCCATCAATATCATTAACATCATAGTTAAAATAACTCAGTTTTACACGGTCACAGCTGTTTCCCAAGAATCCGCTATGGCTGTCTTGGAA
This sequence comes from Chryseobacterium sp. WG14, assembly GCF_024586945.1. Lineage (NCBI taxonomy): Bacteria > Pseudomonadati > Bacteroidota > Flavobacteriia > Flavobacteriales > Weeksellaceae > Chryseobacterium > Chryseobacterium sp. WG14. Next base: position 2,646 of record NZ_JALCZD010000028.1, on the reverse strand, counting down.
ATATACGGTTGCATTGGCTTGAAATGGAGCTAATGTAGTCGTAGATGTAGTAAAACTTTTACCATCAGAGATCAATAGCTTCCATTGATTGGTATTGTTGCTTGCAGGAATCAATATATCCGTTTTGTTATCTCCATTGAAATCACCGAAAAAACTATGTTTATGCATGTTGGACAGAGACTGACTCGTAAAGCTTCCAACAGTCGATTTTGTATAAGACCCCGAGGATGATTTTAGAATATTGTAAACATTTAAAATTTCTCCTGTGGAGTTTTTAATTTCAATAATATCCTGTAAACCATCTCCGTTTAAATCTGCAAAAAGTCTGGTGGGTTTATTAATTGAAACATTAGTTCCTGCATCTTGATCCAAAACATAGAAACTTGCATTGGATGCAGACGTTTGATCTAAATCATACAATACAGTTGTGTAAAATTGTGTTGTGACAGTATAATCGTTCGGATTGGTAGGTTGTTGAGGAACGCCACTACCTTGCGTGGGATCTGTTGGATCTGTAGGTTGAAAAATACTTGGATCTGTACAGGTTAATGTTCTGCTTATATTCAACATCACCTCAGAAACGCCATCACCGTTATAGTCATAAGCATTTGCTGAAACTGAGAAAATATTAAAATTACAAAGCCAACCATCAATCTTATAAGTATCATCCCCTACAAAATACTGATCGTGCTGTAATATTTTTGAATATTCAAAAGTAAGTTGCTGGTTGGCAACATCGACCGAATAAATCTGAAGTTCTATATCAAATATATCTGGCTGAGAGGTTGCTTTTTTAACAGGAACTACTAAACCAATATTATTTTTGATGTAATTATCCTTTTTAATGGTGATAGGAGTTGCCTTGCTAAAATCCCCTGATGTAAACTTGGAAGCATCATAGTTCAGTGTAACCTCTGATACATTAGATTTATATAATGAACTTCTGTATTTAAGAACCCCATTAGAAACAAACTCGATATAATCGGTTTCTCCGTCTAAATTAAAGTCAGCATATTTTTTAGTTCCGTTGGTTGCACTAAAGGATTGGTAAGGAATATATTCAGTGGTATTATTTTGTTCGTAATTAAAAATAACCGGATTTGCAGCTATGTTTTCAGCATTATATTCAGTAATCTTCTTGGCAAACTGATAACTTGTACCATTATCTGCATATTCAATAGCATATCTTTTAAATTGACTGCCACTGGATTTTACAATAATTTCTTTTAATAGTTTATTTTGTATAAACTCAATACCACTTAAGTAGTTAATTTCTTTTAAGTTTCTTGTATCAAAATAGTTAAATTCAATAGTATTAAAATGGGACTTACCCAATGGTTCATTTCCTCCCCACTGAATACTTGAGATTACAGCAACATTATTTGATTGTGTATAATTATACGTAATATAATTTCCTTTTATATCCCTCCACTTTACAATATTGTATTCGATAGGAGTTCTTGCAGAGCTTGATCCGAGATCTGTACCACCATACCAAGCCTGAGAGCCGTCTTCAAAAGTTATTTCCCAATATTCGGGACCTTTCCACATTTGTCCTGTAATGGCTCCTATGGATTTTATTTTGGCATTGGAATATTTTTCAGTACCATATTCTGCTCCATCTTTTCCATATTCACCAGACTTTAGAATTAATCTTTGACCATTAAAACTGTAGTAATCTGAATAGTCTGCCTGAATACCTTTAACAGCTCCATCCTTATCAATATTCTTGCTTATTCTTGAAATTGCCGTTATTCCCGAAATGTTCCATGAATAACCTGCTATTCCGTTAGGAGAACCACTGGTATATACAAAATTTATTTGTGGGGCAACACTTTTTACTGCGGGTGGAAGTGCAATAGCTTGACTAAATTGAAGCTGGCCGCTTGCTGTTACATCAACATCACCCTTTGTATCATGGAATTTTTGTTCCGAAGACGCAGTCGTAGTTCCTGAGGGGTTGGTTGATCCAGCATTGGAATCAGCAGGTCCTCCTCCCGGATTTTCTGTATTAGGACCAATTTTAGCTATAAAAGGATTGGAAACATCAGATTTAGCATGAAATCCCTGTGCAAGAACCACTGTCTGTGGGTCCTGAACTGTACGGGTTGTACTCTCTGCCTGATACAGTATGGTCTGTGAAAAGCCCAATACCGAACACAAGGACAGTATAAATGATAAAAAGAATTTCATATTTGTTGTTTTTTATCTTGGTTAAAAGTTTATCGTTTTGTTATATTTCTGCTGAATATCCTTCCATCTTTTAGGGTAAAGCGTAATACATATACACCCCAATCATAGCCTATCATATTAATCTTAAGCTGTTTATTCAGATTAGGTAGATTCTGCTGCTGAAATTTCCAATGGACTGTACTATGCTGGTAGAGTGAAACAGACTCTATCAATCCGTCTACTTGTTCTGTCCAGTCTATGGTCAAAACATCATTTACAGGAACAGGATACAACCTAATCTGCTTCCAGAAAGTCGCTTCATCCATAATTTGAGATTCTGGCTGAGTTTGGGCTACAGAAGCGGTTTTTGCTGGTTCTTCTACTGCTTTTCCTGCTGAATTTGTTCCTCTGTATCTTTGATTCCCGGCTTCATCATATTTGAAATACACTTCAGTTTGAGAAAAACCTAAGAAG
>NZ_JALCZD010000027.1:0-4878 GCF_024586945.1 Chryseobacterium sp. WG14 | reverse complement strand
CTTCTTAGGTTTTTCTCAAACTGAAGTGTATTTCAAATATGATGAAGCCGGGAATCAAAGATACAGAGGAACAAATTCAGCAGGAAAAGCAGTAGAAGAACCAGCAAAAACAGAAGCTAAAAATGTTTCTGCAGTTCAAAGTGAGCCTGCCCCTCAATCTCTGATTATGGATGAAGCTACTTTTTGGAAGCAGATCAGACTGTATCCTGTTCCGGTTAATGATGTACTCACCATTGACTGGACGGAGCAAGTAGATGGATTAATAGAATCTGTTTCACTCTACCAGCATAGTACTGTCCATTGGAAATTTCAGCAACAAAACTTACCCAATCTGAATAAGCAATTGAAAATCAATATGACTGGATATGATTGGGGTGTTTATATTTTACGTTTTACCTTGAAAGACGGAAGAGTTTTTGGAAAAAACATTACGAAAAGATAAAGTTATTTTCTGCTTACATGCATTCATTATTTATTAGACACAATATGAAAATTATTATATCAATTATACTGTCATTCTGCTCAGGGCTGAGCTTTTCACAGACCATACTGTATCAGGCAGAGAGTACATCCCGAACAGTTCAGGATCCACAGACAGTGGTTCTGGCACAGGGATTTTATGCTAAATCTGATGTATCCAATCCTTTTATAGCTAAGATTGGACCTGCAACAGAAAATCCGGGAGGAGGTCCTGTAGATTCAGGAGCTGGGGCAACCAACCCATCAGGAACTACTGCACCACAGGGACAAAGCTTCCATGATACGAAGGGAAATATTGAGGTAACTGGAGCTGGGCAATTACAATTTACTTTACCCGTTGCTTTACCTCCGGGAGTGAAAAGTATAGCACCACAAGTTAATCTGGTTTATACCAGTGGTGCAGGAAATGGGATTGCAGGCTATGGCTGGAATCTTTCAGGAATAACAGCAATTTCAAGAATTGGCAAGACTATTGAAAAAGATGGAGAGGTTAAGGGGATCCAGCTCGACTACTCTGATTATTATAGCTTTAACGGTCAGCGATTAATTCTTAAATCTGGAGAATATGGAAAAGATGGAGCCGAATATGGTACTGAAAAATATTCTAATATTAAAATAAAGTCTGTTGGAGCTGTTACTGGACAAACATGGCAGGGACCGGAATATTGGGAAGTGACTTTTGAAGATGGATCACAAGCCTGGTATGGAGCTGCGGCTTCAGGGAATAATCAGGCAAGGACTCCTATTGAATATAATATTGTAAAATGGAAAGATGCTCAAAGCAATTATATTACTTACAATTATTCACAGGTAGTTTCTACCAATGTTGCTATTATTTCATCCATAGAATGGGGAGGGAATGAAGCATTGGGAAAAACTCACTTTAATAAAATTGAATTCACTTATATAGATAGAAATATAAAAGAACAATCATATGTACTGGGGGTGGTATATACCCAAGGTAAACTTTTGTCAGAAATTAAAGTCAGTTCCAATGGAAGCCAGTTTAAAAAGTATGCAGTAGAATATATTAGTAATGGAACAAGCTATCAGTTTGCTAATAAAATAACAGAATATAATGCCAGTAATCAAGCTGCTAATCCTGTTACAATAGAATACGAACCTTATCAGGCAGGTAATGAAGAAACGACTAAAGAAAACAATATTGCAACCAATAATACAAAAAAGTATGGCGATTTTGATATGGATGGTATTACTGATTATCTTGAATTCATACCTAATCCCGGTAGCTCTCCATCTGGTCCGGTAGGAGTTATACACTTTATAAACTCGGTTTACAAAGACTCACCTGTTATACCAATGCAATATGAACTTTCAAGATTTACTGCGGAAGAATTTGCAAAGGCTACAGCTGTAACCTTTAAAAAAGATGGCTATGTGAAAAACAAGATAGGAATAGTAATACCACATAAAGTTGCAACTTCAGATCCTCAGAAACCAAACTATGAATTACTAATATATTCTGCGGATATTTCTGACTTTAAATTTAAACTGGAATATTCAAAAATAATTCCTTTTGCCCTATATAATCCGGGGGGTGAGTTGGGTGATGATACTGCATGCATTACATCCTCACCACTCAATGTAAGTTATTTAGAAAATTACGACTATGATGGAGATGGTATCTCAGAACTCATGATAGGGTTTAGTAAAAGAAATAGATGTACGAGCGCACCATATCCTAATATATCCAATCCTGGTTATTCTGATACAGCAGAGCTTATTGATTCTCAATTACCCCTCCTACAACCTCGGATCAATTCCTCGAATGTAGAGTATGGAGATGATATTCTTGCAAATCTGGAATTAGAAAACTCCCAGAATAGAATTATACCACCTGATGGCAGTACAATAGATTATTTTACATATTATTCATCATATTTAATCGATATTGATGAAAATACGGATGTCAGTAGCAGCATTTATACATATGATGGAGGAGTAAATATTAATAATTCATTGGATAATAACAGAAATAACCGTTTTGCCGATTTGAATGGGGATGGCATACAGGATATTATTCAGATTAAACCAGACGGAACGATCACTGATGTTTACAATCTCCGTAAGCAAACTGCAGGAAGTTATTTAAAGGTAAGTATTGGAAGCTTTCCAGGACAAAAGCTCGAAGGTATTTCCTCCTCAGCATTATATGGAGATTTTAATGGTGATAACAAGGTTGATGTCCTTGTTCCCCAAGCCAATAAATCATATAATTGGAATTTATATATTTCAGATGGTAAAAAGTTTAATCAATCTTTTATCAATAACTTTATTTATTATAGTTCCGGAGGTGAAGTATTGATGGAAAATAGCCATAATATATGGGAAGCAGGAGGAGGCTGTTCATTTTCGGATAGCAGATATTTTCAATATAATGTTGCAGACCTGGATGCAGACGGAAAATCAGATATTGTCGTTAGCTATATATTTATATCTAATCATGAATGGAATTCTCACCATGATCAGGAAAAAACAGTTCTGCGTACTTTTGTGTATTCAGTTAATAAAACAACAACAGACAATACTGCAAATTTTGCTAAGGCATTTTATTCAAGTGCAGGCGGAGATAGTGCTTTTTTACAAAACAGTCCGATCCAAACAAACGGAGATTTAAATTTTTATAGGGTAAGGGATTGGAGAAGAGAATATGCTCAAAAAGTCATTCCTTTCGGAACTCTGAGTCTAAACCGAACTAACCAGCAAATTATATCTATAGGAAAGCCCGATGATTGTTCGGGGGTAATTGGTTGTACTTACAATTATGTTACTCAGTATGGGTATCCGTATATTCCTTCTTTAGCAAGAGCTAAGTTTATTAAACAAGGCGACGTTACAACAGAAGTTTCCTACCAGGAGCTTAACTCTAAAGCTGATGAGAATTTTTATAAACCAATTAAAAAAGAATTATATCCTTATTTTGAACTAGAACAAATTCCTTTATCAGCAGCTGTATCAAGACTTAAACAAAATATTCCTGATAAAACATTGATTCAGGATTTCAGGTACAGAGGTTTTTTAAGCCATCTTACAGGAAAAGGTATGATTGGCTTTCGTCAAAGTACCCGCTCGTCCTGGTATGCAGATGGATTTGAAAATACCAAAATCTGGTCAGGAGTAGAGATAGACCCTCTTTTTGACGGGGTCCCTGTAAAAGAATGGTCAATTAGAACCAATGATGAAAGCAAAATATTTCCTGCAGATATTTCGGAGAACAATACTCAACTTTTAAGCATTAAATCTACAATATACGAAGCTTTTAAATTATTAAATGGGCAGCTCGTTACTGCTCCTGTTTCTGAGACCGATAAACCGAAGATTGTAATAGCTACTGTTCCTAAAAGTACCAAAGCAAAGGATTTCCTTAGTGGTACAACCACCAGTGGTTCTATTACCTACGGAGATTATTATCTTCCCAAGCAAAGCATCACTAATATTAATAATGGTTATGCAGTAACCACTTCCGATTTTGAATACATTCATAATCTATCAGGAAATGGAGCGGATTATTATATAGGTCGTCCAAAATCCAAAACAGAAACCGTACAAGCCTATGGTGATACAAAATCAGGCAAAGAAGAATATACCTATGAAAACAATCTGCTAAAGACATTAAAAACATGGAACAGGGATAATACAGGCTATCTATTGGAAACATATAGCTACGATAGTTTCGGAAATATAATTCAAAAAGTAACTAATAACAGTGTAGACTCACAAACACAAACTACTAAAGCAGAGTTTGATCCAAAAGGCAGGTTTGTGTTGAAGAAAACAGACAATCTGGGACTGGAGACTAATATTGAATACAACGATTGGGGGCAGATAAAAAATCAGGCCGATGCATTAGGAAATACGCTTGTTAACACATACGATGGCTGGGGTAAATTATTAACCTCTAAAACCAATCTGGGTGGGACGACAACCTATCAGTATACCAGAGATGACAGTTCAAATATAACAATTACCCAATATGACCCGGATGGAGATATCTCCAGGAAATACATCAATAAGCAGGGGCAGGAGTATAAAGTTTCCACCAAAGCTTTCGGACAGGGGAAATTTGTTTCCCAGGAAACACAGTATGATCTTTTGGGGAGAAAGCTCAAAGAATCTGAACCTTATTTTGAAGGACAGTCTGCCAGCCAGTGGAATACAATTGCTTATAATGATAATTTTTTTCCTGCCAAAATAACCATTACTTCATTTAATGGTAAGCAGATGGAAACCACAATTTCCGGAAACACTACTACTGTTAAAGAAATCAACCCTGCTGATTATGGAAGAACCAATTCCAAAACCACAGATGCGTTAGGAAACATAGTTTCTACCACTGACAAAGGGGGAGCTATTCAATTCTTTTATAATGCTGCGGGA
>NZ_JALCZD010000026.1:0-5428 GCF_024586945.1 Chryseobacterium sp. WG14 | reverse complement strand
AAATAAACTTTAAATTTTCTTTCGAAAACATTTGGTCATTACGAAATAAAGTTTTACTTTTGCACTCGCAAATATGGAGCGCCACTGACAGAGAGAGTGCTTCATTAAAAAGCGAAAGATATAAAGATCATTGACATACAATATAACAACCAAGTAAGGAAAAACTAAAGCGTCAAACTTTGAGTGAGTCAGACAAACATACAATGGAGAGTTTGATCCTGGCTCAGGATGAACGCTAGCGGGAGGCCTAACACATGCAAGCCGAGCGGTATAGATTCTTCGGAATCTAGAGAGCGGCGTACGGGTGCGGAACACGTGTGCAACCTGCCTTTATCAGGGGGATAGCCTTTCGAAAGGAAGATTAATACCCCATAATATATTAAGTGGCATCACTTGATATTGAAAACTACGGTGGATAGAGATGGGCACGCGCAAGATTAGATAGTTGGTGAGGTAACGGCTCACCAAGTCTACGATCTTTAGGGGGCCTGAGAGGGTGATCCCCCACACTGGTACTGAGACACGGACCAGACTCCTACGGGAGGCAGCAGTGAGGAATATTGGACAATGGGTGAAAGCCTGATCCAGCCATCCCGCGTGAAGGACGACGGCCCTATGGGTTGTAAACTTCTTTTGTATAGGGATAAACCTAGATACGTGTATCTAGCTGAAGGTACTATACGAATAAGCACCGGCTAACTCCGTGCCAGCAGCCGCGGTAATACGGAGGGTGCAAGCGTTATCCGGATTTATTGGGTTTAAAGGGTCCGTAGGCGGACTCGTAAGTCAGTGGTGAAATCTCACAGCTTAACTGTGAAACTGCCATTGATACTGCGGGTCTTGAGTGTTGTTGAAGTAGCTGGAATAAGTAGTGTAGCGGTGAAATGCATAGATATTACTTAGAACACCAATTGCGAAGGCAGGTTACTAAGCAACAACTGACGCTGATGGACGAAAGCGTGGGGAGCGAACAGGATTAGATACCCTGGTAGTCCACGCCGTAAACGATGCTAACTCGTTTTTGGGCTTTGGGGTTCAGAGACTAAGCGAAAGTGATAAGTTAGCCACCTGGGGAGTACGTTCGCAAGAATGAAACTCAAAGGAATTGACGGGGGCCCGCACAAGCGGTGGATTATGTGGTTTAATTCGATGATACGCGAGGAACCTTACCAAGGCTTAAATGGGAATTGACAGGCTTAGAAATAGGCTTTTCTTCGGACAATTTTCAAGGTGCTGCATGGTTGTCGTCAGCTCGTGCCGTGAGGTGTTAGGTTAAGTCCTGCAACGAGCGCAACCCCTGTCACTAGTTGCCATCATTAAGTTGGGGACTCTAGTGAGACTGCCTACGCAAGTAGAGAGGAAGGTGGGGATGACGTCAAATCATCACGGCCCTTACGCCTTGGGCCACACACGTAATACAATGGCCAGTACAGAGGGCAGCTACACAGCGATGTGATGCAAATCTCGAAAGCTGGTCTCAGTTCGGATTGGAGTCTGCAACTCGACTCTATGAAGCTGGAATCGCTAGTAATCGCGCATCAGCCATGGCGCGGTGAATACGTTCCCGGGCCTTGTACACACCGCCCGTCAAGCCATGGAAGTCTGGGGTACCTGAAGTCGGTGACCGTAACAGGAGCTGCCTAGGGTAAAACAGGTAACTAGGGCTAAGTCGTAACAAGGTAGCCGTACCGGAAGGTGCGGCTGGAACATCTCATTTTAGAGCGTTGAAGAACGTTAAACAAATAAGGACACAATGTGTCCATGTACTTACTTAAAGAGAAGCTTTAGTTTTTTATTTGGTTGCTATATATAAAAAATACAAACCCACTAGAAATTAGTATAGGGAAAGAGATACAAGAGCCCAGAGCCAAGACCCAAGACGAATGCAAAAGTCTTGTATCTAGCATCTAGGATCTGTAAGTCTAAAAAGACAGTCTCGTAGCTCAGCTGGTTAGAGCGCTACACTGATAATGTAGAGGTCGGCAGTTCGAGCCTGCCCGAGACTACTAATTGAATTTGAGATTTGTGATTTGAGGTTTGAAATTAATATCAAATATCAAATAAACAATATCAAATTAACCTAGAGGGGGAATTAGCTCAGCTGGCTAGAGCGCCTGCCTTGCACGCAGGAGGTCAAGGGTTCGACTCCCTTATTCTCCACAGTTTTGGAAGACTGATTTAAAAGTTACGGATAGAGCCAAAAACAATATCTGTTCATCAGTTTGACAAGAAGACATTAAGATCATTGACATTAACGGTAAAGACATCACAAAGAGATAACCGAGCACTTTCGAGTGCCGAGTTTATAAAAATATCGATAAATTAAATTTTATCAAAAAATACTGAACTAATTAATAATTAGGAAAGAAATCGTTAAGGGCGTATGGCGGATGCCTAGGCTTTCAGAGGCGAAGAAGGACGTGGTAAGCTGCGAAAAGCTGCGGGGATCGGCACACACGAATTGATCCGCAGATGTCCGAATGGGGCAACCCGTCTGGTTGAAGACCAGTCACTCTAAATTTATTTAGAGAGCAAACCCGGAGAACTGAAACATCTAAGTACCCGGAGGAAAAGAAATCGAAGAGATTCCGTAAGTAGTGGCGAGCGAAAGCGGATTAGCCCAAAAGCTAATTTATGTTTAATAGAATGTTCTGGAAAGAACGGCCGTAGAGGGTGATAGCCCCGTATATGAAAGGCATATTTAAGTGATAAATGAGTAGGGCGGGACACGTGAAATCCTGTCTGAATATGGGGGGACCATCCTCCAAGGCTAAATACTCCTGAAAGACCGATAGTGAACAAGTACTGTGAAGGAAAGGTGAAAAGCACTTCGAATAGAAGGGTGAAATAGAACCTGAAACCGTACGCCTACAAGCGGTCGGAGCACCAATAAGGTGTGACGGCGTGCCTTTTGCATAATGAGCCTACGAGTTAATTTTACTAGCGAGGTTAAGGTATTAAGTACCGGAGCCGGAGCGAAAGCGAGTCTGAATAGGGCGGTTAGTTAGTAGGATTAGACGCGAAACCTTGTGATCTACCCATGGGCAGGTTGAAGCTCTGGTAACACAGAGTGGAGGACCGAACCGGTTGACGTTGAAAAGTCTTCGGATGACCTGTGGGTAGGGGTGAAAGGCCAATCAAACTGGGAGATAGCTCGTACTCTCCGAAATGCATTTAGGTGCAGCGTCGCAAATGAGTTTATTAGAGGTAGAGCTACTGATTGGATGCGGGGGTTTCATCGCCTACCAATTCCTGACAAACTCCGAATGCTAATAAATGTTCTGCGGCAGTGAGGGCATGGGTGCTAAGGTCCATGTCCGAGAGGGAAAGAACCCAGACCAACAGCTAAGGTCCCAAAATATATGTTAAGTTGAAACAACGCGGTTGGACTGCATTGACAGCTAGGATGTTGGCTTGGAAGCAGCCATTCATTTAAAGAGTGCGTAACAGCTCACTAGTCGAGCGGTCCGGCATGGATAATAATCGGGCATAAACATATTACCGAAGCTATGGATTTGTATTTAATAATACATCTGGTAGGAGAGCATTCTATTTGCGCCGAAGCAGTATCGTGAGGTATTGTGGAGCGGATAGAAAAGAAAATGTAGGCATAAGTAACGATAAAGCGGGCGAGAAACCCGCTCACCGAAAGACCAAGGCTTCCTCAGCCATGCTAATCAGCTGAGGGTTAGTCGGGACCTAACGCGAACCCGAAAGGGGTAGTGGATGGACAATGGGTTAATATTCCCATACTTGCTCACACTAAAAAGGGGACGGAGTGCCGTACTTACTGGAGACTGACGGAATAGTCAAGGCCTAGCCTTCGGGCGAAGCTGCTGTAGGGAAAGTGCTTCCAAGAAAAGCCGAAGTGAAGCAACCCGTACCAAAACCGACACAGGTGGTCGAGGAGAGAATCCTAAGGTGCTAGAGTGAATCATGGTTAAGGAACTAGGCAAAATAGTCTCGTAACTTCGGGAGAAGAGACGCCATCAGCAATGGTGGCCGCAGTAAAGAGGCCCAGGCGACTGTTTATCAAAAACACAGGACTCTGCAAAATCGAAAGATGCAGTATAGGGTCTGACACCTGCCCGGTGCTGGAAGGTTAAGGAAGGTGCTTAGGGTTAAACCGAAGGCATTAACTGAAGCCCCAGTAAACGGCGGCCGTAACTATAACGGTCCTAAGGTAGCGAAATTCCTTGTCGGGTAAGTTCCGACCTGCACGAATGGTGTAACGATCTGGGCACTGTCTCAACCATGAGCTCTGTGAAATTGTAGTCTCGGTGAAGATGCCGAGTACCCGCAATGGGACGAAAAGACCCTGTGAACCTTTACTATAACTTCGTATTGACTTTGAGTAAGTAATGTGTAGGATAGGTGGGAGGCTTTGAAGCAGGCACGCTAGTGTTTGTGGAGCCAACGTTGAAATACCACCCTTTACTTACTTGGAGCCTAACTTCTGAGAGGAAGGACATTGCGTGGTGGGTAGTTTGACTGGGGTGGTCGCCTCCAAAAGAGTAACGGAGGCTTTCAAAGGTACCCTCAGCACGCTTGGTAACCGTGCGTAGAGTGTAATGGCATAAGGGTGCTTGACTGTGAGACCAACAAGTCGATCAGGTGCGAAAGCAGGACATAGTGATCCGGTGGTTCCGTATGGAAGGGCCATCGCTCATAGGATAAAAGGTACTCCGGGGATAACAGGCTAGTCTCCCCCAAGAGCTCACATCGACGGGGAGGTTCGGCACCTCGATGTCGGCTCGTCACATCCTGGGGCTGGAGAAGGTCCCAAGGGTTGGGCTGTTCGCCCATTAAAGTGGCACGCGAGCTGGGTTCAGAACGTCGTGAGACAGTTCGGTCTCTATCTATTGCGGGCGTTAGATGTTTGAGAGGGCTTGATTCTAGTACGAGAGGACCGAATTGAACAAACCTCTGGTGTATCAGTTGTTCCGCCAGGAGCACCGCTGAGTAGCTACGTTTGGAAGAGATAAGCACTGAAGGCATATAAGTGCGAAACTCGCCTCAAGATGAGACATCTTTTAAGGGTCGTTGGAGATGACGACGTTGATAGGCTACAGGTGTAAAGACAGTAATGTCATAGCCGAGTAGTACTAATTACCCGTAGATTTATAGCCTAATATGGCGCACGGAAGTGCAGCAAGGTTAGCTCTTTGTGAAAGTTTTTATCGATAAAACAGATAAAAGAACCAAGAGTCAAGAGTCAAGATTAAGTCTTGCATCTTGAATCTGAAACCTCTTTATCTTATATACCTTATTTAGGGTGGTTTTAGCGGTGGGGCTCACCTGTTCCCATTCCGAACACAGAAGTTAAGCCCACCAGCGCCGATGGTACTGCTAACGCGGGAGAGTAGGCCGCCGCCAGTTTTTATTTTATTTTTAAAAATCCTTTATCGTAAGATAGAGGATTTTTTTT
>NZ_JALCZD010000025.1:0-8965 GCF_024586945.1 Chryseobacterium sp. WG14 | reverse complement strand
GTACACAAAGCCTTCCTGTAAGCTGTTCGCTAAATAAACCCCTTCAATTTCCCCTTTCTCCTGAATACCAAATAGCTGTTCCTGCTCTACAATATAGTCTATATCAGATGGGGTAAGAATGCTTTTAATTTCCTTTGAAAGCTGATCTACAATAGCCTCTATATTGGCTTTTAATCGTTCTGAAAAGCGATTAATCTCTTCTTCCTGAAGGTAGCCTGCAACACCAAATTTAAGATGTCCGTCTACAACAGCTCCATTGATACTGATCTGATTATTATCTTTATTTCTTTTTCCAATACTCAATCCACTATCTTCAGCAGCAATCGTCCAGTTTTTGTCACCAAGTTCCTGATCCAACTGACCTAAGTAATTAAAGCTGACCTTAGGTAACTCACGCTCTGTATAGCCTATCAAACTACCATAGCCAATTCCGTTGTTCGGGATGATTCTCAAAGCTTCTTTGGTGGAAACAACAGTATCTCTTAGATTCTTTCCTCTCTTCAGAAGCAATGGATACATCGTGGTAAACCAACCTACGGTTTCCGTAATATCAAGATTACCTGATATTTCTTCACGACCATGACTTTCCAATAAAACAGGATGAATATCTTTTCCACTTAATTCTGAAAGAGTAACGGATAAAGCTGAAAGTAATAAATCATTGATCTGGGTATGGTATGCATGATTGGTACCTCTAATCAACGCTTGAGTCATCTCTTTGGATAATTTCAGCTCACTGTAGTGTTGATCTTTAATTATGAACTGATCCAGACCTTTGTTGTTCTTTTCTACATTATTTGCTGTTGTATTCCAGAATAAAAGTTCCTGGGCTCTGGATTCCGGGTTTTCTGTTTTATAGCTTCGCACAGCTTCCACCCATTGTCTGTAGCTTGTCCCTTTTGTATGGGCAGCAATATATTCTGTATCTCCTTTTTCAAGGGATTGGTAAATATTCTTTAAATCTTCGGTAATAATTCTCCAGCTTACGGCATCGATGATCAAATGGTGAAAGGCAAAATAAATCCTTGCGCTGTCATCCTGATAACCGCTGATATAGCCGATCTGATACAATGATCCGTTTTCAATATCAAACTGAGACTGCCACTCTGTAAATACATGAGACCGTTCTTCTGAATTTAATCCGGAAGCATCCAGATAATTGACCGAAGGGATTTCTGGTTTTCCATATTGTTGAATGTATTTTCCATCTTCTCTACGATATTGAAGTCTAAGTGCGTCATGTCTTTCGATCAAGCACTTCACTGATTCTTCCAGAAGTTCTTTCTTTAGAACAGGCACATAAAGTAAGAAGGCCTGATTCCAGTGATTGAAATCTCCAAGATACCCCTGTTCTTTCTGGCTGAAGAACCAATCCTGAATTGGCAAAAGAGCAACTTCTCCTTCCAGCACTCCCTGTTCCGTCAAAATGCGGATATCCTCAGTATCTTCTTTACTTTCTATAAGTAAAGACAGAGAAAAAATAGTCCTGGTAGTGAATACTTCCCTAACTGTCAGCCTGATATTTAATTGTTGTCTGATTCTTCCTACCAGCTGGATACTGATGATACTGTCGCCTCCTAAGCGGAAGAAATCATCTTCGATACTGATACTTGCAGCATCAAGACCCAAAACATCCCCATAGATCTGGCACAGTTTGACCTGAAGATCCGTTTGGGGAGCAACATAATCTTTGCTTCCTGTAAATTCAGGTTCCGGAAGTTGTTTTCTATCTAGTTTTCCATTGATCGTTAATGGCAACGCTGTTAAGTGTACAAAAGCACCTGGTACCATATATTCCGGTAAACGCTCTGACAAATGTTCTGAGAGTAAATTGGAATCAATCTCAACATCTGATACATAATATCCTGCCAGGTATTTTAAGCCGGATTTGTTTTCTTTAGCCAATACTGCCGTCTGGCGGATTCCAGGATAATGAAGCAAGGTATTTTCAATCTCCCCTAATTCAATTCTGTAACCACGGATCTTTACCTGGAAGTCATTTCTGCCGATATATTCAAGCTCGCCATTAGCTAACCAGCGTACTAAGTCTCCCGTTTTGTATAGACGACTGTTTTCGCCTCTTGCTTTTTGTGATAATGTCTGGAATGGGTTATCAAGGAAACGTTCTTCTGTTAAATCCGGGCGGTTTAAATAACCTCTGGCAATTCCGGCTCCTCCGATATAAAGCTCTCCTACAGCTCCCACTGGAACAGCCCGCATATGGCCATCCAACACATAAGTCGTCATATTCCCAATAGGACCTCCGATGTTGAGCGGGTTACCGTCTTCCTTATAATAATGCAATGTTGCACACACTGTGCCTTCGGTTGGACCATAAGCATTAATGATATCCACTCCTTCAGCCTGATAAAGAGCCATCAATTGTGGATTTGTTATATCCCCGGCTACCATAAGTTTTTCTAGTGGTAAGGTATAGTCTTTAGTCAATAAAACCGGTGGTATTGTGGCAATGCTGATGTTATTTACTGCTATATATTCCTGTAATCCTGCAATATCAGTCTGTCTCTCTTTATCCAATACATAAATACTGTGACCATGGGTAATCACAGGATAAAGTTCTGCAACATGGGCATCAAAGACGTAATTGGCATACCATAGACAGCTTTTGTAAGCCGTTCCATCAGAAATAAGATCCAGATCTTTAGCAAATTGCTTGGTCAGGTTGGAAACACCTTTATGTTCGATCATTACTCCCTTAGGAAGTCCTGTTGTTCCACTCGTGTAAATGACATAGGCAAGGTTACCTGAATTCACCTGGGTAACAGGATTACTTGAATCTGTGAGTTCAAGCTGTGCTTTAATATTTACCTCATCTAAAGCGATAAAATCTACCCCCACATCTCCCAGCTTTTCGACTGTACTTTCCTGACCTAAGACAAGTTTTGCCTCAGTATCCTGAAGGATATGTTTTATTCTGTCTGCAGGATAAGAAGGATCCATCGGGACATAAGCTGCACCCGACTTCAGAACTCCTAACATTGCAATCAGCATGTTCTCAGAACGATCTAAACATAAAGGAATAATATCGTCAGGCTGAAGATTGTAAGTTTGGATAAGATAGTTGGCCAAACGATTTGCTTTCTCATTCAGGTCTTTGTAGGACAGTTTAATATCCTGATAGACTAAAGCAATATGATCTGGGGTCTTTGCAACCTGATCTTCAAACAGCCTATGAATGGTTTTTTCAGATGAATAATCAGAAACCGTATTATTCCAGTCTTCTGTTATTTTTTTATAATCATTTTCCTCTAAAAGACGAAGATCATTGATTCTGGTATTTTTAGCTTCTGCATCACTCATCCGGGCCAATTGCTCCAGAAGCCACACATAAGTATCTTTTAATTTTATAATGGTATCTCCATTGAAAAGAGATACAGCATAGTTAAACATTCCGCGGATGTTTTCTTCACCATCATCTATCATGGTGGTCAAGTCAAACTTCGCAGCCTGATAATCAATTTCTCCATCAAAAGGAGAAAATAAAGTTTCGTTATTATCAGAATTTCCTCCGAAACTCTGAATTCCAAACATCACCTGAAAGACAGGATGTCTGGAGGTATCCTGCTCTACACCCAATTCTTCCACCAGCTTCTCAAATGGAAGATCCTGATGAGACTGGGCTTCTGTTACAGATTTTGATACCTGAAGAATAAAATCTTTAAGACTCTGTTCAGGATCAATACTTTCTCTTAACGCCAATGTATTGACGAAAAATCCGATCATGTCCTCAAGACCTGCATGGTGACGGTTGGCAATTGGGCTTCCCAATACAATATCATCCTGCCCCGAATACGCAGAAAGCATCAGGTAATATCCTCCAAGCATGACACTATTCAGACTTACTCCCAAATCTTTGGAAAGCTTTCTCAGACCAGAACCAGTCTCAGAAGAAAGATTAAAGTACATACTAGCCCCTTCATAAGAAATATAGGAAGGCCTTTTATGATCTAAAGGCAGATTGAGAGATTCAAAACCGTCAAGGGTATTTTTCCAGTACTTGATCTGCTTTTCCAATACCTCTCCGGCAAGATAGTTACGCTGCCATAGCGCAAAGTCTTTGTACTGAATCTTTAAGCCTGGCAATTGAGAGTCCTTACCTGCTTCAAAAGCTTCATAAGCTGCCTGTATTTCCTTTAAAAATACATCTATTGACCAGCCGTCAAAAGCAATATGATGAACAACTACAGACAGGTAATAATGCTCTTTCAGCTTGAAAACATTAATATCGACAGGGAGTTCTTGCTCCAAACGGAAAATCTTGTTGGCCGATCTGTTTATACTCTCTTCCAATTCTTCCCTGGTCTCTACTTCTGTAATTGTAAACTCAGGAATAAGGTCTGTAACCACCTGGTAGCCTACTCCTTTCTCAGTAGTCCGAATTACAGAACGAAGCACTTCATGGCGCTTTACCACAGCTTCTATAGACTTTTGAAGAAAATCTAATTTTATTTTTTCTCCCAGGCTGAAAGCCATCGGAATATTATAGGCACTACTTCCTCCTTCAAAAGCTTCTATAAACCACAGTCTTTCCTGGGCAAATGACAGACGCTGCTCTTCGGGTGAAGAAAATACTATCGGTATAATAATTAGCTGCTCATTCACTTTGGAGTCTGATTCCAGCACCGAGCTCAAAGATGCAATGGTTTTATGGCTGAATACGGAAGCCACCTGAATCTGAAATTCCAGCTGGTTCCTTATTTTACTGATCAACTTGATCGCCATAATACTGTTACCACCCAGCTTGAAGAAATCATCATGAATACCAATAGTATCACTATTTAATCCCAATACCTCTCCATAAATACGACATAATTTTTCCTGCAACTCATTCTCTGGCGCTGCATATTCCATACTTGCTGTAAACTCTGGCTCAGGAAGCTGTTTTCTATCGAGTTTTCCATTTATAGTCAATGGAAGATGATCAAGATACACATAAGCATTGGGAACCATATATTCAGGCAATGATTCTGCCAGAAATTCCGAAAGCAAAGAAGATTCTATAGGAGTATCAGATACATAATATCCGGCAAGATATTTCACGCCAGCGGTATTTTCTTTGGCCAGTACAACTGCCTGGCGAATTCCGGGATACCCCAGCAATGCGGTTTCAATTTCTCCCAGCTCAATTCTATAGCCACGGATTTTCACCTGGAAGTCATTACGTCCCAGATATTCCAGGTCACCATTGGGAAGATAGCGAACAAGGTCCCCGGTTTTGTATATTATATTATTTTTTCCTCTGATTTTCTGTAATTCGGTTTGGAAAGGATTCGAAATAAATCGCTCAACAGTCAGTTCCGGTCTGTTCAGGTATCCGCGGGCAATTCCGTCTCCACCGATATAAAGCTCTCCTACGGCTCCTGGAGGAACCGGACGATAGAGATTATCCAGTACATAGACAGAGGTATTCCCAACAGGACGTCCAATCAAATGTACATCTCCATGATATACCTGTTTATAAGTAGCATAAATTGTAGCTTCGGTAGGTCCATAAAGATTGTAAAGGGTGGTGTGCCCAGACCAGTATTTTCCGGTTTCATAATCGCACGGTTCTCCTGCATAGAGCAATCCTTTTAGGTTCGGATATTGTATTTTTGGAAGTACGGATAGCATTACCGGTGGTAAATAAGCATAAGCTATCTGATGATCCAGGAGATAGCTGCTTATTAAATCTGCATCCTTTTTAGTAGCCTCATCTAGCAAATGCAGCTCATTTCCAAACAATAAAGTATTGAAAAATTCTGATACAGATACATCAAAAACATAGGAAGTATAAGCTGTTATTTTCTTTCCTTCACTGAATCCGTATGCATCTCTTACCTGGCTCACCACATTCACTACATTTCTGTGCTCTATCATTACTCCTTTAGGCATTCTGGTCGTTCCACTGGTGTAGATGACATAGGCTAGATTGTTTGCCCCGGTTGTGGTCACCGGATTTTTTGCATCTATTTTACCGATAAAGGTTTTGAATGTTTCCTCATCAATAGATATTCCTGTTACCTGGTCTAATCTTCTTACCTTTTCTAATGTTCTTTCCTGGGTAAGGACTATTTTTGCTCCGGTATCATCAAGAATATGTTTTATTCTGTCTGCAGGGTATGCCGGATCCATAGGTACATAAGCTGCACCTGCCTTTAATACGGCTAAAATTGCAATCAACATATCTTCTGAACGCTCTAAACAAAGAGGAACAAGATCATCTGATGTAAGCTTATAATTTTCAATAAGATAATGAGCAAGTTGGTTTGCTTTCTGATTCAGTTCACGATAAGAAAGCTTACTATCCTGATATACTAAAGCTATATGATCAGGTGTTTTTTCTACCTGATCTTCAAATAACTGATGTATTGTCTTTTCTTCAGGATATGCCACCCCAGCCGTATTCCATTCTCCCGTTATTTTTTGATGATCCTCTTTTGTTATAAGGGTCAGATTCTTTACAGTATTGTTTTCTGTTCTATTTACAATGTTAACAAGCTGCCTCAGGAAAAACAAGTACGAATCTATCATGCGCATAATCGTTTCTCTGCTGAAAAGAGATACCGCATAATTGAAAATTCCCTGGATATTGTCTCCATGATCATCAATCATCATGGTCAGGTCAAACTTGGCCGACTGATAGTCTATATTCCCATCAAAAGGCTGGAGAACGGCTTCATGATTTTTAAAAGAGGTTCCGCCATCAAAGCTTTGAAGCCCAAACATGACCTGAAAAACAGGGTGTCGGGACATATCCTGTTCTACTCCTAATTCTTCTACCAGTTTCTCAAAAGGAAGATCCTGATGAGACTGAGCTTCTGTAACCGACTGGGCCACCTGTAGAATAAAGTCTTCAATCGTCTGGTCAGGATTAATTTTTTCTCTTAAAGCCAGCGTGTTTACAAAGAACCCTATGATGTCCTCAAGACCCACATGGTGACGGTTTGCAACAGGGCTTCCCACTACAATATCATCCTGCCCTGAATAGGCAGACAGCATCATATAGTAACCACTTAGCATCATACTGTATAAACTTACTCCCAGATCTTTCGAAAGATTTCTCAGCTCTGATACCAGATCTGCCGGCAGGTCAAAGTATTGTGTTGCCCCTGCATAAGAAATATGGGCGGGCCTTTTAAGATCCAGAGGAATATCCAGTGTTTGGAAACCATCAAGCTTATTTTTCCAGTAAACGATTTGTTGATCGAGTCTTTCCCCTGTCAAATAATCTCTCTGCCATAATGCAAAGTCTTTGTATTGTATTTTTAATTCCGGTAAATCAGGATTTTTCCCTTCAGAAAGAGACTGATAAATACTGCATAATTCTCTGATAAAAATATCAGTAGACCATCCGTCAAAAGCAATATGATGAATCACAACAGACAGATAGTTGCGGTTCTCCAGATTGAAAACATTGATACTCATCGGGAGCTCTTCTTCCAGTCGGAAAACTTTATTTGCTGCATAGTTAATGGCTTCATCAAGCTCTTTTCTGGAGTTTACTTTTCTCGTATAGATAGGAGGTTCCTGACTGGTTATAACCTGATATCCCGCTCCGTCTTTTGTGGTACGAATAAGGCTTCGCAGCACTTCGTGGCGCTGAGTCAGTGTTTTAAAAGATTCCTGAAGAAGCTCAGTTTGAACATTTTCACCCAACATGAAGATCATTGGGATATTGTATGCATTGCTTCCTCCTTCATACGTTTCTATAAACCAAAGTCTTTCCTGAGCAAAAGATAAACGTTGCTCTTCGGGTGAAGATACCAGTACAGGATTGATTACAATCTCTTCAGCCTGACTGCTTTCTTCATTGAGTATATGAGACAATGATGCGACTGTTTTATGGCTGAATACCATGGCTACATTCACCTGAACATTCATCTCTTGTTTGATCTTACTGATCAGTTTGATCGCCATGATGCTGTTTCCTCCCAATCGGAAGAAATCATCGTGGATCCCGATATGTTCCGGAGCGACGCCTAAGATGTCTCCATAAATCTTACACAAGTTCTCTTGTTGTTTGTTCTCAGGACCTGTATATTCTCTGTCTCCGCTGAATTCCGGTTCAGGAAGCTGTTTTCTGTCGAGTTTACCGTTGATCGTTAATGGTAAAGAGGTTAGATGAACAAAGACATTCGGTACCATATATTCCGGTAAAGATTCTGACAGGTATTCCGTAAGAATTTCATTATCAATATCTTCTTCTGATACATAATATCCGGCAAGGTATTTCATCCCCACACTGTTCTCTTTGGCTAAGACTACTGATTGTCTTACTTCAGGATATTGAGACAAACAGTTTTCGATCTCTCCCAATTCTATCCTATAACCCCGGATTTTTACCTGGAAGTCATTTCTCCCAATGTATTCTATATTGCCATCCGGAAGCCAGCGTACTAAATCTCCTGTACTGTACAGCCTTCCATTTTCTCCCTTCCCTTTCTGTTCTTCCGTTTGGAATGGATTGACAATGAAACGTTCTTCGGTCAGATCAGGTCTGTTTAAATAGCCTCTTGCTATTCCAGCTCCGCCAAGGTAAAGCTCGCCTATGGCTCCCACAGGAACTAATCGAAGGTTCCCATCCAGCACATAAGCGGAACTGTTTCCTACAGGACGGCCGATCAGATGCACATCGCCATGGCCTACCTGCTTGTATGTGGCATAGATCGTTGCTTCGGTTGGTCCGTAAAGGTTATACAACACTTTCTCTTCTGACCAGTATTTTCCCGTTTCATAATCACACGGTTCTCCTGCGTATAATAATCCTTTTAGTAATGGATAATCAACACGAGGAAGAACGGATAGCATTACCGGCGGTAAATAGGTGTAAGCAATATCATGGGAAAGTAAATATCTGCTGATGGCATCGGCATCTTTCTTCGTTTCTTCATCCAGCAGGTGAAGTTCGTTGCCATACAGTAAACTGTTGAAAAACTCGGATACGGATACGTCAAAAACGTAT
>NZ_JALCZD010000024.1:0-18062 GCF_024586945.1 Chryseobacterium sp. WG14 | reverse complement strand
ATCTTCTTTCGTTTTTCAGTGCGGCAAAGGTAAGCCAACTTACCTATACCAAACAAGTTTATGTAACAATAAATTCATATTACGTTCATTTTTTATCTTAACACGCTGGAAGGTAAGGTGAAAAGTTTTAAACAAATGTTTGAGGAGTTATGAGTTATGAGTTATGAGTTGTGAGTGATAGGTGATAGGTGATAGGTGATGGAAGTTATTCCATATATATGGTATTGTTCTTTTACTATATATTACTTTTATATGATCAGGTTGTCTTATCTGAAGGTACTGGATTTGGTTTTGGCTAAAGCCAATGGATGGGGTTTGTTTTATGCGGATGGGCTAAAGCCCATCCCTATTGAACAGGTGTTCCGGAAAGAATGGGTTTATTATTGGCGGCTGGCTACTGGCGGCTGGCTATTGATCATTGATCATTCACTATTGGCTATTGACCATTGACCGTTCACTTACTACCTTTTTATCAGGCTTCTTTTGTAATGTATCACTCCTACCCTAGCCCCGATAGTAACGGATACCCCGCAGCACAGCTTGGAAAATGGAGGGATACAGCGCAGGGAGCCATGCGCGAGGAGTATGAGTGGATAGCGGGAAAAAGCTCCTCTTGAGTTCGAGGGTTGGAGAGTCTGAGAGTTGGTGAGTTGGAGGGCTGGAGAGTTCGAGAGATGTAGAGACCTAGAGATCGAGAGGGAGATCGTTGGGAATGTAAGTATCTTACTATTTTTTGGAAAATTTGAAATATGGAGTTTTCCTGTTTCAAATTATATTGTATGATCAGAAAAAGCGTTTGACCAGTAATCTATAGGTGTAGTACCCGATAAGACAGCCAACAGTGTCTGCTACGATATCCAGTGTTTCCATAGATCTACCCAATCCCATTTCCTCCTGCAGAATTTCAGTAAGGAAAGCATAGATAAGGATGATCTGAAAAAAGTAAGAGAATTTTATTTTGGGAAATGTAGCAATGAAAGCGAATCCCAATGCTGCAAATATACTCAGGTGCAAAACTTTGTCTATACCACTGAACATGAACCAATATTCCTGGTTCTCTTCTCCGGGCTTGAGAAGCATGTAAGTAAGAAATGCCCAATAAATGGGCAATATCTTACTAAATATTTTTGAAATCTTATCCAATGATAGCCTGGTAATCTTCAGCTGAAAGTAATTCAAACTGATCTGCTCCATCAGCAAGTTCTAATTTGATAATCCATCCATTTCCATAAGGATCTGTATTCAACAGCTCAGGCTGGTCTTCTAATTCTGAATTAAATTCAATAACCTTTCCTGCAATAGGTAAGAATAAATCTGAAACAGTTTTTACCGCTTCTACACTTCCGAAAACATCTCCTCCATTAAGGTCATCATCTACGGTATCTACATCTACATATACGATGTCTCCAAGTTCTCCCTGAGCAAAGTCTGTAATACCAATTGTAGCCACATTACCTTCAATCTTGATCCATTCGTGATCTTTAGTGTACTTTAATTCTGATGGTGTGTTCATTTTTAAATTTTTATTTTTACAAATGTATTCAAAATTCTAAAAGGTTCAAAGCTTTAATAAGCATCTTACAGAAATTTTGAATGGAAATAAAAAAATCGCTGCCGGAGCAGCGATTCAGGTTGAATATTATTTTTTAATCACCTTATTAGGATAGGTTTTTGCATCAAGCAAATCACCAAACATAAAAAGATACTGAAACTGTAATTTTTTTCCCAGGAGAATTGCTGCCTACACCAACATTGACTATAGTACTGATAAAGTTAAACTAAAGATCCCTCTCTATAGCAGAAAGGGATTTTAGTTTTAGCAATTATATGTTAATTTTTTTCTTAGAAACCACCACCAGCATCACCGAATGTAAACGTTGCAGAAATACCTGCTCTAACCGTTGACAGTGGAAATGCAGTTGATATCTTATACTTGGAAGTCATCTGCTCATAGAACACTCTTAAATTCAGATTCTCGGAAACATTATAGTCTGCCGAAAGTTTGATATTTAAAAGTCTCTGTCCTCCTGTGATTTGGGAATCATCTAACAATATATTCATAATAGAGGTTTTACTGTCTCTCAATGAAATATCTCCTCTGATATTAAGATCGCTTCCTTTTCCTTTTGATCCTCTTACATTCGCCATTCCTAATCTGAAATTCCGGACAATATATCCCAGTCTTACCACATATTCTGAATTGGAATCTTCAGTAAGGGTATGATTCACTAATCCCAGTACCATCATTCTATTTCTGTTATACTGTAATCCGAACTGCATATTGTTTCTCATGGTCACATCTACTCCGATAAGCGGTGCAAACGATTCTACATAGCCAACCTGAGCAAAAGTAAATGGATTGATGTAATCTTTATTCACATCAAACGCAGAATTTGGATCACTAACCTTAGTAATTAAGCTATTGAAATAGTCAATACTAGACTGGATTCCCGTAGCTGTATAGGTTGCGGTATATCCATGCAGAATATCAAACTTGGTAAACTGCCCATTAATCATTGGTACATTTCTTAGTCCAGAGTACGTAATCCGCCAGTTTGGTAGCGGGAATCCTGCTTTTTTAGGATTTCCCATTGTTTTCACAGCTTTACCTTCAACAGCCGCTCTAAACGCCGGAATTAATACATAAGCATTGGATATGCTATAATGTTCAGCAAATCCATCATTGCCAATAACTGCATTCGGACCTCCTAAACGGGTTGAAAGTACGCGTGCATTTTCTCTGATGGCCTGATAAACAGCCTGTCCATCCTTAAATGAAGTACTTAGAAGTACTGTAGAGTTGGAATAGGTTATTAAATCAGTAGCAAACGTAAAGTCTGGGTTTGCAACACCTCCGTTTGTATAGTTAAATCCGGAATGCGAAAAATTCCTGTTATAATTATGCAATATATTAAGATCTATTCTAAAATCATTCATTGGAACAATTTGGAGATTTGCTCTTAGTTCTTTCGTTGACATTCTTACATATGGATCTGTCATGTATGGGGAATCACTTACCCAGCCATTTTCCATCACGGTTCTTCTGATATCGGCCTGTGATCCAAACAGGAATCCCATTGTAGGTCCTCCTAATGTCTGTCCGGAACCATACCAGTTCGGAGCAGACAATAATCCTGGAAGTACAGTACCATTTGTTTCATTATAGTTCACATCCAACTGCTTGAAAGAAGTCAGGAAGAATGCGGCACTTTGAAGTACGGTAAGTTTATTTTTAAACTTATAGCCTTTATATCTGTATCTGTTCTTTGCCCATTGCTGTGTATACACATTGTTCAGGGAATCAATTTCCTGCTTGCGTTTTTGCAGTTTGGTAGAAATATTTTTAAAATAGTTAAACTGCCCGAAGAACTTAGGAATATCTGCTGTGGCCGTTGCCTGGATAACATTGGTATTCTGTCCCACAGATCCTAACGAACCTTCCGGGCTTGCAAGTAATGCTGTAGATCTCGCATTCCAGTTATAGGTAAACCCATATCCTACTTCAGCATTAATGAAATCTAAATAAGGAAGATACTGGAATGGCAGTTTATAGTTCAGCTGAACCCTGTGGTTATACAATACCGGTCTTCCTGCTCTGAATATATTTCCAAAAATAGCCTTATTATCCATGGTGTTAACATCCACATTATCATTTAAAGTTCTGGTTGCAGAATTGATTTCCAGTTTTAATGATTTTGTAAAGTTGAATCCTAATCCGTACTGCCATCCAAAATAGAAGTTTCTGTTTCTTAATGCTCCAAGATCACCACTGGTATCTCCTCCTAAAATAGCTTCTACATTTCTGAATTCAAGCTCATTATAATTCCTGTCGATTTCAGTTCTGAATGATAACCTTGTAGGAACCGGATTAAAGTTGAATTCCTTCACCCATCTCAGATATTTGGCAGATTTTGCCGTATCACTGATCATTTTGTTGAACGGTTTAATCACCCATGGTTTAAAGGTATAATTGTAATCAATATATCCTCTCAGGTATTGTCTATAGTTTTTCTTTGTATAGATGTCCCTGAAATAATCATCGTTATAAACAGCAGTCACAGAAACGTTTTCTATATCATAGAATTTAGGTTTCTTATTTTGATTCACTCTTTCTTTACGCATATTCACCACTCCAATACTTCTCTGCTGAGTATACGTTCGTGCCACCTTTTTCAATTGGGCTTTATTGGCAGCCTTACTAAACTCAACATCCGTATCCAGAGGATTATATTTCGGATCCTCGATGGTTTGTGAATAAGAGTAATTCAAAGGTATTTTCATACCTGTTTTTTCCGGTAATAGTTTATCAACGTTAACGGCTGTATTAATACTGAATGCTGATTGGGTAGACTGGTTTCTTTCTGCAGGTTTTGAATCTATATTTCCGAATCCAACTGAGGTATAGGAAGCATTTGCATTAACTGTTGCAAAATCTCCCATATTGAAATTTAAGCTGGCATTTCCTGCATATCCGCCATCATTTTCAATCTCAGAAAGACGGATTTCGTTGACCCAAAGTACTCTGGTCATTGCTCCTAGCGTTCTATCAGCATTTCTTACCCCAATCATTATTGTTGTAATGTTTCCTAAACTAGGCCGACCTTTAATATAAATATCTTTATTAGCACCTGCATTAGCCTGTTGAAACACGGGATCTGAGGTTCTGTCTGTTAATTTTATAGCTGAGTTCTTATCTCTTCTGATTTTAGCGTCCACAAAATTCTGGATATCAAAATCTACCTCGTTTTCCATTGGCCATATCTCCATTGGAGCTGTTGCAGAGGTTGGAGTAATTTTTAGAGATGCTTCATACTCATAATAGTTATCTGTAGCATCACTTCCAAAACGGATGAAAAATTTAGTTCTGGGGTCAATCTTTCCAATGTTATTATCTCTATCTCCAGGAACATGAGTATGAACAAAAAGCTTAAGCTTCTTATATCTTCTCATATCCAATGTTGTATTTTTAAACACTCCTCTCGCTTCAGCCTGAAGATCAGTTGCTTTCATATAAAGAGAAGCTTCATTCTGTCTTTGTGCTCCTGCATTTCCACTCAATACCTGTCTGTCAATACCCGGAGGCAGTACATAAGGGGGTTGGTTAAATGCATTTTCTTCAATATTTACACTTCCTACATCAAAATTATCATTTAACGTAGTACTTCCTGCCGTTCCTTCTTCAGGATTCTCTACAAGAGGGCTGGCAATTTTATATGGATATTTTCTCCAGTCAGATCTTACAAGATCCATTGTTCCGAATCTTAATGTAGAGGTTTGCTCAAATCCTGTTAACATTAATCTGGCAAATCTTACATTATTTAAAACAGAAGGCTCGTGTGTTCCTTCATTCAGATCATATTTAGAAACCGGAATTCTGAAAAGATACCATTTTACATCCGAAGACTGTCCGTTCTGGAAATTGGCTTTTACCGTCTTTACATCAACAATATTGTTATCTCCCAATGTAAGACTTGGTTTATCCAGTTTTACCACATATTGGTTATAATTTTCAGTTTGATCAAGGTTATAATCTTTGTTGATATCTTCAGCATCCGGCGTTTGTGAAGCTACATTCAAAGAGTTGGCTTCAGAGTTTCCGTCCGGGTTCCTGAAATATTTATATCGCTGAACCAGTGAAGCAGCCTGGCTTCCTGTAAACCGGTCAGACATAAAGAATACGAAGTCATCTAAAGCAGGGTCAGATGTATTAGTGATCGGGTTCACAAATGTATTTCCAAATCTCATGGACTCCTGATCAGAACTTAATCCATCATATCCTACATCCTGCGCTTTTCTATTTTCCCCTTCCGTAGAGAATGCATAAAGAATAGGTGGCTGTTTTGGCTGTACTCCCCAATTTGAGTTGGTGGTAGTGGAAGGAGTTGCCGGAGTTGGAAGTCCATTTTCATATTGCATTTTCCCATCTTTCAGTACATCTTCAGAAACATTTCCTAAATGCAGTAAAAGTTTGGGATTAGCTCCCAATTGGTTTCCATCCGCATAGGGATCCATCATCCAAAACTCTACATACTCAATGTTTGAGTTTACAAAGTTGGAGACACCTATTGGTCTCATGATTCCGGCCCATCTGTTTTGTGCCAGCTCAGTGGCCTGATTGACGTTATATGGACCTCTTTCCTGAGGGTAATATGAAATATCAAAAGTATTTGTAAAGGTTTGTTCACCTGCTACAAAATCCCTGTTATTATAGATCTCGGATAATTGTACTCTTCTTGAGGCGTGATTGGATACAGACTGTGGGGTAATCCCCGCAGGTGTTCTTCCCCCTACTCCCCAAAATCTTGGGTCAATATTATACCATGATAATAAACCTCTTCCATAGCCGCTGGTCAAATCATCGTTAAGAGGAGGATTATTGAACGGAGCAACCGTATTTTTCTCAGGTTTTGAGGCTAAACTCCAGGCGGCAGGTTCTTTTAAGGATATTTTAGAAGTCGTTTGTTCAAAGTCATCAATATAAGACTGATCGTTGGTTCCTTTATTCAGTCCCGGAAGCAGGTAGGCTCCTTCCATTTTAAAATTTACGTTGGACGGAGCTTCCGTTTTTACCAATGGCAGTTTATCGGTAAGCCTTGTCAGGAACGGAACCTGATTATTGTACATCAAATTGATCCCTGCCATTGTATTATTTACGGCTTCCTGTCCGTAATTTACTTTCTGGGTAAGTGGGGATTCCGAATAATTGACGACCGTGGCTCCTAAAATAAAGTTTTCACTAAACCTTCTTTCTAAATTTAATCCTAAGAATCTTTTTCGCTGGGTATTAAATGTTAGCTGGTTTTCCAGTGAAATATTAATCGCCTGGCCGGACTGCTTCACATTTTCATTAATGATCGTCACGGTTCCCAGCATATAGTCTACGGTATAGTCTACCCCTTCATTCAGCTGTACTCCATTGGCAGAAACTTTTACAGATCCTTGCGGAACATTGACAGCTCCTAAGGAGATCCCTTGCCCCTGTGTTCCTTTATAACGCCCCTCTATCGTATACCACTGAGGAACAGTAGATTGCGCTAGAGCTAATTTTTGCTTGTCATATAAATCATGAAGAACATATTTTGGATCATTTCCTACTAAGCTCTGCATATAATCTCCAAAAGGCTGTACTTTAGTGAAAATTATTTTCCCGTTTTCAGGTCTTACTGTAATCCCATTGACAAAGTCAAAAATACCATCACCTTTAGAGCCGTCCTGATTATTCTGAATATCACCATTCATATTCAAACGGTCCCAGTTCATTAATTTCAGTAAGTTCTGATCCTGTACCGGAGTACCGGGAAGATAATTTACTTTTCCTCCTGTTTTCTGATCTCTATAATATAAATTCAGCATAAAACCATCCTGTGCAACCTGCCCTGCATCCAAAGAATAAATATTCTTCATCATCAGCTTCCACATCGGAGATTCTGTATTTACTCTATTGTTTACTTTTAAAACCTTGGTAATTAAAACCGGACTTTCTTCCGAAAATTCCCCGACTTTATATACTTTATTACTTCCCCCAACAGTATAAGAGTAAGATACCGCTAAAATCTGGTCATTATTTAGTTTTTGGTTTAATGAAATATATCCTAACTGCGGCTGTAATGTATACTCATTGGTATTAAGCCTTCTCGCTTTTGTATTGACGATGAATTCTTCACTATTGTCATAAGGTACTGCACTTCCCGGAAAAATCTGACCTTGAAAAATAGCACCATAATTTTTACCTGGTTCTCTGGTACCCGCTGTAGTACTCACAGCAGTATATAATCCGTTCAGAGAGTTGTCTGGCAGCATTGCTCCACCAGCACCTTCTCCAAGATCTCGGATCCCGATAATATTCTTTTGATAAGCCAGATTGCTATTTCCCTGATCCAATACCCAAACTTCCGCTCTGGTAATATTAATAGTAGAATTGATCTGTGGGTAATTAGCTAAAGCAGCCTCATATTTTCCCAGGAAGTAATGTCCTAAAAAGTAGTGTTGGTTATCTTCATAGTCAACAGCATTGACTTTAAAATTATTCATTACCCCACCACCCTGTACTACGATATTTCTGGCTTCACCTTGTTGCTGGGAAAGGACAACTGTTCCAAAGGTTTTACCCAGCTGAAATTCAGCCTTCACCCCGAATAAAGATTGTGACCCACGGATCAAACTTGTTGAAAGCGGCATATTTACGTTACCAAATTCAACCCTTTTGATGATTTTATCCTCGCCACCTGCATTAGGTTTATCTACATTTCCAAGCCCTTTGCTCTGAAGATCCTTCCAGTTTCCTTTGGCCTGCCATACAAGGTTCATTCTGTTCTCAAAAGCAAAACCACTTTGGGTATCATAATTGGCTTTTAGCTGAAGGTTTTCCCCAACTTTACCCAATAATCCCAGCTGAATTCTCTGATTGATATCAAAAGTAAAGCTGGTTCTGTTCTGAGGCAGAATCATCGGGTTATCTATTTTTTGGTAAAGACCTGCAAAATCAAGGGAAGCGTATCCTGTAGGAATGATTTCAATCTTATTTCCTCCGAAAATAGTTTCAAAAAGCCTGTTATTGATCTGCACTGACGGGATTAATCCTTTTTTACGCGCATCGGTTTTGTCTTTTCTGAAAAGGAGATTGTATTTTTCAGATTTCTCCTTATAATATGCCCGGGTCTGCGTGGCCAGCATATAGTCTTTATATTCTTCAGGAGACATTGCTGTGGGAGGTCCTGTAATGGTATTCCCAACTTTAGGATACACATAGTACATCCCGGTTTTTATGTCGTAATAGGCTTCATACCTTGTAGGGTCAGCCACTTCATATTCTTTTCTTATGATTGCTGTATCCTTTTTCTGCTGCTGTGCAAAAGCACTGACAGACATACAAAGAAACGACAGGAACAAAAATATGTTAAGATGCTTATTATTCGTCACCAAATGTTAAATGTTTTTTAAAATTTGTTTTACCAATTCTTCAACCGAGATGCTTGGATCTTGTTTTAATATTCTATCAGCAATCTTCTCGCTCATCCGCTTAGGAATCCCTAAAACTTCTAATGCAGATAACGATTCTTCCTTAATTTTATTATCTACCCATGCAGAAATATTCTCTGCAGGATCACTGAATTTCTGGACTTTATCTTTAAGATCAACAATAATTCTTTCAGCCGTTTTTGCTCCGATTCCTTTTGCTTTTTGGATCAAAGCACTGTTCTTTGAAAGTATTGCAGAAGCGATTTCATCAAGGCTCAATGTTGAGAGCAGAATAAGGGCTGAAACAGCTCCTACTCCATTAACGCTTATTAACAGATTAAAC
The DNA here is from genome assembly GCF_024586945.1 of Chryseobacterium sp. WG14. Classification (NCBI taxonomy): domain Bacteria; kingdom Pseudomonadati; phylum Bacteroidota; class Flavobacteriia; order Flavobacteriales; family Weeksellaceae; genus Chryseobacterium; species Chryseobacterium sp. WG14. The sequence continues at coordinate 8,761 of NZ_JALCZD010000024.1, read as the reverse complement.
ATTTCTTTTTCTGAACGAGTGTTAAATCCAAAGAGAAGATGAGCATCTTCACGGATGATCTGCTGAATAAATAGAAAGGTCTGCTGATTCAAAACCAGCGTCTGTGAGGTCATTAAACTGATACCTACATAGTAACCAACTCCTTGTACATTAATTACTGCGTAGGTAGGCGTAAGTTCCTGAACGGTGCCTTGTAAAGAAAATATCATTATTAATTTTTAAAACTCCCAAATATAGCAATTTAAACTAATTAATATTTTCATTTCACGTGCGAATGATTTTTAACTTAATTTTTGAAGTGAAATTCAATCATTTGGAAGAAAAATAAAAGATTTGAAAAAAACGGAAACTTCATCTTTGCAGCTCTCATGATTTCCAACCTGCCCCATCATACCAAGGCGTCATTATTTACCACCAAATCTCTAATTGAAGTCCATAAGATATTCCGTGATTTTTATTCAGAAGCCTGGTATTGAAGTCTGATACTCCTGTTATTCCCATGAAGCTATCAGACCAATGGGCATAGGTAATAAACGGTCTTATAACCGGTCTTGAATAATATCCGTAATCCCACGAAATTTGAGGGGAAAATGTTACTTTCTGCAAACTTCCTTCTATTGCAGACCTGTTATCTTTCATATACTCATTTCCAGCTTCCAGTGCCAGATTAAAATGTTTGTTAATATAATACAGATAACGAAAGCCTATACTCAACCAGTTTTTTGCCACTTTATTATCGAGTACCACTCCATTTTCATTGGTATTGCCAATTCCAAAATCTTTGTACTGATAAGTAAGTGATACCTGCACTGCATGTTTCTGTTTATCATCATAAACAAAATTATTAATGATATCCAATGAGTTGGCATGGTCAAGATTATACATTCTTTTTCCGTCTGTAAAATCTGACACCGTTTTTCCTGTATAGAAATTATCTGTAATTGAGCTTCCTTTTCTAAATATTACGGTAGAAGTATGAGTAATATTCTTTTTGGAATAAGTCCACCATCCTCCAACTGCGTATCCAAAAGATTTTGGGGTATTTTCTATTTCATTTCCGGTTTTAAGACTATACTGGCCAAGGAGGTTAATTTTAGAGTATTCTGAAACGGGAATATCCAAATACCTAAGATCAGTTACATAGGAATGGGAATCATTATTTCCATATTTAAATCTTATGAATGCAGCGTTTAAGTTCCCGGAATTTTTAATCTTATAATTTTCTATCCCAATACCTACCTGTGAGTTTTGCACTGAATTAAGCCAAAAATAATCCAATAATTCACTATTCCGACGATCGTAATATCGTTTTCCTATCCATAGATTGGCATTTCTGACTACGTTATTTATTTTTCCATATAATTGGGCGGTCTGAGGAAACTGTTTATAATCATCTCCTCCATAAGGAATAAATTTCGCCATCATATAGGTTATTTCATACACATTTACAGAATCTTTATTTTTATACCGGTAATTAAACTGGAGCTCTCCATAATGATTGGCCTCATTACCCATTCTGAATTTATGTACATTTTCCGGAGTTGTAAAATTGACCATTTGATTTCCATCAGTACCTCCTATTCCTGTTCTTAAGTATCCATTGATAGAAAATTCATGAGGGTTGAAGTTAAATTTTTGTGAATAGCACAGGGATCCAACCATCAGAAGCAGATGGCACCCCAACGTTGTGAATGTCTTTTTTTTCATAGTGTTTCTTTACTAAAAAGAATCAACTAAAAACCATACAGATCTTTCAACAGCATAAGGGTAACTGTTGTTGTGTTTCATAAAAAAATCAAAGGATACCTTACATATATAATTCCGGAATAAAAAAGGGGGGCTTTTTTCATTTTTTCCCATGCATCTGTATTTGCTTTTAATCTCTCTTGTGTTTTACTTTCTAAGATATTAAATAAACCCGACACTCCTCAAAAAATCCATAACAACTCATCAGAAAACCTATATTAATGAATATTTTGAACTATTTATCACAAAAACCAATACATAAATTAAGCTAACAACAAAAAATAGCAAAAAGACAAACCTACTTATCTGCATAAATAGTAAAAATAAATGCCCATTAAATAACAGAAATACTCATATCGCTCTCAAAAGCAAAATTTTATATTTCTTCACATAAAAAACCAGACGAATATTCGTCTGGTTCTATCCCGGTTTTTAGAAAAACCATAAATACTTTATTGTTATGCCTTCTTTTCTCTTCTCTGTGCATCAAGAACAGCAATGGTGGCAAGATTCACAATCTCATCAACACTTGAACGCATTTGAAGTACATGCACCGGTTGTTTTAGCCCCATTAAGATAGGCCCTATTACCTGTGCTACTTTCATTCCTCTGATAATTTTATAGGATAGATTGGCGCTTTCAAGATTCGGGAAGATAAATGTATTGGCAGGTGTTGTTCCTAATTTGGAGAAAGGATAATCACTCAAATGATCTGCATTCATCGCAAAATCCGGCTGAATCTCACCATCTACAATCATTTTAGGATATTTCTCATGAAGGATACTCACAGCCTTCGCTACTTTTTTGGAAGTATCGGAAATTGCCGCAAAGTTTTCGAATCCCAGCATGGCAATTCTAGGTTCTATAGCGAAAGATTTCACAGTAAATTCTGCCATTTTAGCAATATTCACAAGGTCTTCTGCTGTAGGATTCTGATTGATGGAAGTATCTGCAAAGAAAATAGGCTTCTTTTCAGAAAGGATCATCATCATTGCAGCTACTTTATCTACTCCTTTATCTTTTTCAATAACTTCCAAAATAGGGCGTAATACTGATGTATAATTTTTAGAGAATCCTACAATAAGACCATCGGTATCTCCATGCTTTAACATTAGAGGTCCAAAATAATCTCTCTGACGAACATATCTCTTCGCCTTGTACTCATTCATCCCTTTTCTCTGACGAAGTTTCCAAAGTGTTTCTCTGTATTTTTTTCTGTTTTCTTTTTGGTCATCATCACTAGGATCAATGATTGGAATATCCAGGGTAATTCCAAAGCGCTCCATTTGCTCTTTGATGTATTTTTTGTCTCCCAAAAGACTCGGGTAAGCAATTCCTTCTTCATAAAGAATTTGGGCAGCTTTCAATACGTTATATTCTTCAGCATTTCCAAGGGTAATTCTTTTCGGATTAGATTTTGCACGGCTCTGCATCATTCTTACCAATCTTTCATCTCTTCCCATTCTGTCTAAAAGCTGGTGCTCATATTCTTCAAAATCGGTAATTGTTTTTCTTGCAACACCACTTTCAATAGCAGCTTTTGCAACAGCGCTTGATACTTTTGTGATCAGTCTGTTATCAAAAGGTTTTGGAATGAAATAATCTCTCCCAAACTGTAAACTCTGAACATTATACGCCAGAATAACAGCCTCAGGCACCGGCTCTTTTGCCAAATCAGCAATAGCATGTACCGCTGCCAGCTTCATTTCTTCATTAATTCCTGTAGCCTGCACATCTAATGCTCCACGGAAGATATAAGGGAATCCCAGTACATTGTTAACCTGGTTAGGATAATCACTTCTTCCTGTTGCAAGTATAACATCTTTACGGGTTTCAATAGCAAGATCATAAGCAATCTCCGGATCCGGATTGGCCAATGCGAATACAATTGGATTTTCTCCCATGCTCGACAACATTCCTGGTGTCATTACATTTCCTTTAGACAACCCAACGAAAACATCAGATCCTTTTACTGCATCTTCCAATGTTTCAATATCTGTCTGAGCAATAAAGTCTAATTTTTCAGGAGTAAGATTTTCTCTTTTATGATTGATCACCCCTTTACTGTCGCACATCAGAACATTTTCTTTTTTCAGCCCCAATGAAATATAAAGCTTGGTACAGGCAATGGCTGCTGCTCCGGCTCCATTCACCACCATTTTCACTTCATCAATATTTTTATTGGCAATCTGCAATGAGTTAATGAGTGCCGCAGCAGAAATAATAGCTGTTCCGTGCTGGTCATCATGCATCAAAGGAATATTCAATTCCTCTTTCAGTTTTTGCTCTATATAAAATGCTTCCGGAGCTTTAATATCTTCAAGATTGATCCCTCCAAAAGTGGGAGCAATACCTTTTACAATTTCAATAAATTTATCCGGGTCTTTCTCATTGATCTCAATATCAAAAACATTGATATCAGCAAAGATTTTAAACAAAAGGCCTTTCCCTTCCATTACCGGTTTTGAAGCTTCGGCTCCAATATCTCCCAATCCAAGTACAGCAGTACCGTTAGAAATTACAGCTACCAGGTTTCCTTTTCCCGTGTAGTCATAAACCGTTTCAGGTTTTTCGAAGATCTCCATACAGGGAACTGCTACTCCTGGAGAATAGGCCAATGACAAATCTCTTTGAGAAGAGTGTGGTTTTGACGGGATCACTTCTATTTTCCCTTTAGGTTCTGCTTTATGATAGTCTAACGCGGCCTGACTAAAGTTCTTTTCGTCGCGATTATTGTTACTTGACATAGGTTTTATTTTTTGTTAGAGTATATATTTAATGTGGTAATCTACTAAGCTTTCAATTGGTTTCTGAACAACATGTCCCACATTTAAATTAAGTTCTGTAGCAACAGAACGTAGAATATTTTCGTAATAATAAGCAATGGAGCCGATAAAATTAATCTCAGCTTCTTTCACTTCATCATAAGGAAGAACCTGGTATTCAAAGAAATTTTTCATTTCTTCAAAAACCATATCTCTTAGATAAGGATGATCTTTTCTTTCCACAACAAATTTATTGAAATTAGCCAAATAAGCATTTGGCCTTGGAGCATGATACATATTTTTCAATGCATCTTCTATGGTCAGTTGATAATCTGATTCAAATTCACAGTGAAGATCAGCAGGCAGCTTTTTCATAAAATACCTGCGCACCAGCTGTTTTCCAATAGCACTTCCACTTCCCTCGTCTCCTATAAGGAAACCAAGAGACGGTAATTCAATTTTAAGATTTTCACCATCAAAAAAACAAGAATTTGAGCCAGTCCCCAAGATACAGACAATTGCCGGTTTTCCGCTATATGCAGCATATGCTGCTGCCATCAGATCTTCCTTGACAATAATTTCTGCTTTTCCAAAGACTTTCTTGAGTTCGTTTTCAATGGTTTCACAGTTTTTTTGTACTCCACATCCGGAACCATAGAAAAAAATTCTGGTAATTGAATTTCTGACCGATATTAGATTGCTGTTTTTCTCTATTTCAGGAGTGATAAGTTCTTTGTTGATAAAATTCGGATTAAAGCCGATGGTTTCTGTTTTCAGAAAGACTTTCTTAAAGTCATCAAGTATTACCCAATCCGATTTGGTAGAACCACTATCTACAATAGCAACCATATTTTAGATTTTAATTTAAGGATGCTAAATTATGAATTTATCTTCAATTAGCGTTTAAAACAAACTGGAAGCTATTTAAAATTACTAATGTTTTATATCAGTTTTTTTTTCATTGAATTGCAAAAGCCAGTCTTCGATCTCATCTTCCAGATAAGACGTCTGTAAAACCATTGCATTGATAAAATCATCGGGAACAGGTTCGCCACTGGAATTTTCAAGATTCCAAAGTTCATTAGACATATTTTCATATTCAGAATACACTCTTTTGAAGCGGGAATTTTCTCTCTCAAGAGCCTCAATATTTTTCTGTTGAAGCTGGAATTTTCTGTATTTGTTTTGACGTTTCATACAAATATTATTAAAATTTGGGTCATTAAATATAGGGGTAGTATGCTTTCAACCACGCATTACAAGATAGAAAAAACCATCAACACAAGAAGTTGAAAATGAATTTATTATCAGGTTATTTTTACACTGTTTTGAATAATAAATTTAGAAATAAATTTTATTAAAAAAAATATTTTAACATCTTTTTTCAGTGTTTAACATATAGTTATCACAATATTACCTGAAATAACTTCAGACTTACTATTTGTATTTACCTTATAAATTATCTCTTAATAAAGTATAGTGCAATGATAAAAATAAACAGGCTGCTATCATTTCTTTTGCAGTGGAATAAAAATTCATATTTAATATTGCCCTTTAACTATTTTTGTATTTTATAACAAAGTTCTACATAAAAAAAGACACTTAAAATCAACACATTAAACAACGAAATTAAATTATTACATTTTATACAAACATGAATAAACATCGATCACTTATTATTTGCAACAAAGTAGCCTTAACTTTAGGATTACTATCTTCTCACATTCTCTTTTCTCAATTTCAACAGAATACATTTCTGACAGGTGTATATTGGCCTCCAAACATTCAACCTTTTTTACATGCTGTCCCTGAAGATTACGATGGTGATGGAAAAGCAGATTTAGGTATAAAAACAGATGGAGGATCTTGGCTCATAGACTACTCCGGGAATGGATTCAATGGATGGGAATGGACTGGAACATTAAGAGGAGGGTCAGAAGCCCATCCTGTACCTGCCGATTATGATGGTGATGGAAAAGCAGACCTAAGTGTAAAAACTGACAATGGAAACTGGCTTATTGACTATGCCAGCGACGGATTCAATGGATGGGAATGGACTGGAACATTAAGAGGAGGGTCGGAAGCCCATCCTGTGCCGGCTGATTATGATGGTGATGGAAAAGCTGACCTTAGCGTAAAAACTGACAATGGAAACTGGCTTATAGATTATGCTAAGGATGGATTTAATGGATGGGAATGGACTGGAACATTAAGAGGAGGGTCGGAAGCCCACCCTGTGCCGGCTGATTATGATGGTGATGGGAAAGCTGACCTTAGCGTAAAAACTGATAGTGGCAACTGGCTTATCGACTATGCTAAGGACGGATTCAACGGATGGGAATGGACCGGAGTTCAGAAAGGAGGTATTGAGGCAAAACCTATTGCAGCAGATTATGATGGTGATGGGAAGGCTGACCTAAGTGTGAAAACCAATGAAGGAAACTGGCTTATTGACTACGCTAAGGATGGATTCAACGGATGGGAATGGACCGGAACACAAAGAGGTGGAAGCGATGCAAAGCCTGTACCAGCTGATTATGATGGCGACGGAAAAGCAGACATTAGTATTAAAACTGATTCGGACAGTTGGTACATTGACACCTATGCAGATGGAATGTTCAGCGGCTGGAATAGTATCTATAATTTGGATGAGATTACCCCATATAATCTGTTAGGGTTAAACCCTGCAGACCTTAGTAACTTTAATAGGGTTAAATCTGCCTATATAGATCTTTTAATAAGCCCGGAATCCATATTTAATAATACTCATTACACAAAAGTGGATTATTATTTAAATTTAGCTGCCCATGAGTCTTTAAAAGTACTTATTTCAAATAATAAAATTATGTCTTTTTCAGATCCAGCTTTATCAGACACGAACAATCAGCAGTTCATCAATCACTTCAAAAACAATATACCATCATTGCTTAAAGAAGCCATTTTTGGAATAAATTTAGGCGATGAACCTGCCCCTACAAACCTTCAAAATGTTAATAAGTGGAATCTTTTTTTTAAAAATAACTATAATCAAAAACCAACTTATTATAATTTATTGCCAAGATATGGGGATTTCGCGAGCGATACTGCTTACGAAAACTATCTAGACAATTTTATTAATTCAAACTCTTCAGACATCGTATCTTTTGATCATTATCCGTTTGACGGCAGTATTTTTTTAAACAGCTATTTTTATAATTTATCCAAAGTAAAAGAAAAGTCTCAAAACAAGCCTTTCTGGATGGTAATACCTTCTCATAAAGATTATTCGCCTGTACCTTATGAAGCAAAACTTAAATTTCAGGCATTTTGTCCCATTGCCTATGGTGCTAAAGGGTTGATGTATTGGTCATATGTAGATGGTTTTGAAAATGATCCTATTAAATATGAATCTATTCAAAAAATCAACCGTTTCTTAAAAGAAATTGTTGGGCCAGTTGTAATTAATAATAAAAATACTGCAACCCTGCATAAAAATAATACACCTCTAAACCAGGGTTATCCTTTTTCCACACACGAACTTATACAAGACAATAATACAGTTATCAGAGATGTAAAGAACGAAGATATTCTATTGGGTGTTTTTGAAACAGAAAAAACCAGTAATACCAAAACATCTTATGTATGGATTGTTAATAAAAATGTAAATACATCTGCTTCACAAACAAAAATTTACTTAAAGGGATATCTTGTAGGAAAGATCTTGATATCACCCCGAGTAGATAGCTATGATCCACAGTCCCCAAATTATCAAATCATTTCTGACGCATATTTTGATAATCAAAACAATCAAACAATAATTAATCTTCCGGATCTCTATCCTGGTGAAGGTATTATGTTAAAAGTCAATCAGTATATAAGTAGTACCAACAAAGATTATGATGGTGATGGAAAAGCCGATATAAGTATAAAAACAGATACCGGAAAATGGCTTATTGACTATGCTAAAAATGGATTTAACGGTTGGGACTGGACTGGAACACAAAGAGGTGGTGTCGATTCTCATCCTGTTTCTGCGGATTATGATGGTGATGGAATAACAGATTTAAGTGTAAAGACAGACACAGGAAATTGGCTTATTGATTATGCTAAAAATGGATTTAATGGTTGGGACTGGACTGGAACACAAAGAGGTGATGTCAATTCTCATCCTGTTTCTGCGGATTATGATGGTGATGGAATAACAGATTTAAGTGTAAAGACAGACACAGGAAATTGGCTTATTGATTATGCTAAAAATGGATTTAACGGTT
>NZ_JALCZD010000023.1:0-19895 GCF_024586945.1 Chryseobacterium sp. WG14 | reverse complement strand
AATTAAAAATGAAAACTTATAAAATAAAAAACCAAAGCAAAAATAAATTTACTCTGGTTTAATTATTTACTTTTATCCTTTAATTTGTATCGTTATTTCAGGACTAGTCAAAGAAATATCTTTAATTATTCAGCATCGAAATCAGCATCTGTATCAGCAGATACTTTTTCTCCTTCTTCTTTAGATTTTTCTTTATCAGCTTTTCTTTGAGACTGACCTTCTTTGATAGATTCAGAAACAATATTCAGGATCATATCAATAGATTTAGAAGCATCATCGTTTCCTGGGATAACGAAGTCTACTTTTCTTGGATCAGAGTTTGTATCAACAATACCGAAAACTGGAATACCTAATTTCTTAGCTTCAGTTACAGCAATATGTTCTCTCATAATATCTACAACGAAGATTGCAGAAGGAAGACGAACCATGTCAGAGATAGAACCTAAGTTTTTCTCTAAGTTAGCTCTTTGTCTGTCAACTTGTAATCTTTCTTTCTTAGATAAAGTTTCGAACGTACCGTCTTTTTTCATTTTGTCGATAGAGTTCATCTTCTTTACAGCCTTTCTGATAGTAACGAAGTTCGTTAACATACCACCTGGCCATCTTTCTGTGATATAAGGCATATTAAGTTCTGAAGCATGTTTTGCAACAACTTCTTTCGCTTGCTTTTTAGTTGCAACGAATAGAACTTTTTTACCTGCAGAAGTTAATTTTTCTAAAGCGCTGCAAGCTTCATCTAATTTAACTGCTGTTTTATGTAAGTCTACAATGTGAATACCGTTCTTCTCCATAAAAATGTATGGAGCCATATTTGGATTCCACTTTCTAGTCATGTGACCGAAGTGTACACCAGCCTCTAAAAGGTCTTTTACATTTGCTTTTGCCATGTTTTCTGTTTTTGTTAGTTTACTTTCCGTCTTTTAAACAATCAACAACTTCTTTAGATGGGAGAAGCGTTTGGATGCTAAACGTAACGGGCAATGTGGCGTAAGGCTTTTTGCTTGTAGCAATGGCTTTTCGCCGAGATTAAGTTTAAAAAAAATTTAATACATTTCTGTAGCCAATAGCCAGTAGCCATTCGCCCACAGGAAATCTTAACGTTTTGAGAATTGGAATCTCTTTCTTGCTTTTTTCTGACCAGGCTTCTTTCTTTCCACCATTCTTGCGTCTCTTGTAAGTAAACCAGCAGGCTTTAATGCTAATCTGAATTCAGCATTAATTTCGCATAAAGCTCTTGAAATACCTAATCTGATAGCTTCTGCCTGACCTGTATTTCCACCACCGAATACGTTTACGGTAACGTCATACTGACCAACAGTCTCAGAAAGGATAAACGGTTGGTTTAATTTGTAAACCATCACGTCTGTAGAGAAATAAGTTGCAGCGTCTTTACCGTTTACTGTAATGATTCCAGAACCTGGTCTTACATAAACTCTTGCTACAGAAGTTTTTCTTCTTCCGATTTTGTGAACTATAGACATAATTAATTATTTAAATTCGTTAACATTAATTGTTTTAGGCTGTTGAGCTTCATGTTTGTGCTCAGTACCTTCATATAAATAAAGATTTTTAAGGATAGCAGATCCCAGTTTGTTTTTAGGTAACATACCTTTTACAGACTTCTCCAATACCTTTAAAGAATCTTTCTTTTGAAGTTCAGCCGCAGTCATAGACTTCTGCCCACCAGGATATCCTGTATGCCAGATATAAGTCTTATCAGCCCACTTGTTTCCGGAAAGTGTAATTTTCCCAGCATTCAAAACGATTACGTTATCACCACAATCTACGTGAGGTGTAAAATTCGTTTTGTGCTTACCTCTCAAAATCTTTGCAACCGTAGAAGCTAGTCTACCTAACGGCTGTCCTTCAGCGTCTACCACAACCCATTCTTTATTCGCAGTAGCTTTGTTCGCTGAAACAGTTTTGTAACTTAATGTATTCACACGTTTTAGTTAAAGATTAAACATAATTTTCCCCTAAAAGGGTGTGCAAAGGTACAAATTATTTTTGTAACTGAAAAACATATTTTATTTAATCTATAGAATATTGTATGGCGAACTGTCTTTAATAGATTTTAACACTATGTTAAACTTTGGCATACATCTTGTAAAAAATTGTTGCGATGAAAAAAAACGTTTAGATGATTCTAAAAGCACAGGTGATAAAGAAAAGAGTTTCTTCCCTCAACTCTTTCTTTTTTTAATTTTTCATTAACAATTTCCGTAAAAGCTTAGTAATATCATTATTTTAATTCGTTAAATAATTATATTTGCGCCAAACCCAGAACTATGAGCCACGGAAAAATAAGAGAAGATAAAACCTGCCTTAACTGCGGGCATCAGGTGGAAGAAAGATTCTGCCCCCACTGTGGACAGGAGAATATCGAAAGACGTCAGCCTTTTTATTTTCTTTTTACCCATTTTATTGAAGATTTTACCCATTATGACGGTCAGTTTTGGGGAACATTAAAAAACCTGATCTTCAAACCCGGAACACTTACCAGTACTTATCTGGAAGGAAAAAGACAAAAATTTGTACCTCCTGTAAAGCTGTATATTTTTGTCAGCTTTATTACTTTTTTCGTGTTCGCCCTTTTCCCTATGGTTAATCTTAATTTTGGAGGGGATAAGGATTCCAAAAATGAATCCAAAATAAATTTCTTTGAAAAGGTAAAATCACCACAGATGCAGAAGATGTTCGACAGTATAAAAGCTGAACGGAAACTGACTAAAGAAGATTCTCTGTCAATCCAAAATCTCAATCTATTACCAGACACTGTGACAGTGAATGAAATACAAGGAGCCTTGGAGATGAACAAAAAAATAGATACAGATGCTGAGTATGGAGGCTACAAAACAAGGAAATCCTACGACTCGGCCGCCGTTAAAAATCCTTCTTCTCTTGATTTTATTAAAATACCGCTAGCTCATAAATTCTTTGAGCTTAAAGAAAAGGGGGTAAAAAAAGAAGAGATCATTTTAAATATGATAGAAAAATCATTCCATAATCTGCCTAAAGCACTTTTCATTTATCTTCCTCTTTTCGCCTTCTTTTTATGGATCTTTCACAGTAAGAAAAAATGGTGGTATTTCGATCACGGAATTTTTACCCTACATTATTTCTCATTCCTTCTCCTGAATATTTTATTTATATTCTTAGTCTACAAGCTGGTGGGAGTAACAAGCTTCAAGCTTATTAACGTATTGTTGTATTTAACTATAAGTGTTCTGTTATTATACAATATTGGATATTTTTTCATCGCTCACCGCCGTGCTTATCATGCCCATGGATTGGTAAGCTTTATAATTGGGCTTACATTACTGACTGTTAATTCCTTTGCTTTTATGATTTTGGTGACAGGTCTTGCCTTAGTAAGCTTCCTGATGATTCATTAGATACAAATGAGGAGTTTACAAGGGAAGCCATTTTTATTTTCTTAATGACTTGCTTCCTCTGAAGCTTGCAAATAAATAATAGGCAACAAAAACTGTAGAGAATTTAAGAATAGACGGTATAGCCAGTTCCAGATTAAAAATTAAAGTTCCCACAAGAACCAGAATTCCCATTGCTACAAAAGACAATCCCATTTTTTGTGGCAATGTAAAATTAGGGGTATCAAGATAATAGGCAATTCCCCACGCTAAACCAAAGGCAACCGCATAATAGATATCCAGAGCCAGATTTTCTGAGCTTAAAAAAAAATAATTAATAAGGAAGCTTACTACCGTTCCCAACGCGAAATACATCAAAGCTTTTTGCATACCTGTAAAAATATTTTGCAAAAGTAGAGAATTTAATTTGAGAATTTGAAAATGAAAATTCCCAATCTCCCCAACTTATGCTGCTTCTGAAGCCTTAAACGATCAAACCCTTAAACTCTCCAGCCTAAAACCGGGGTGTTTTTATTAAATAACGGCTTACAACATAATGGAAATCAATACTATAAAATCAAACACACGGTTCTTTTTTTATTGTTATATTTGAAAGCTTAGAAACTTTCTAGAATTTTTATGGAAACCCAAAAATATACTCCAACCAACAAAGTAAGAATCGTAACAGCTGCCTCCTTATTTGACGGGCATGATGCTGCGATCAATATTATGCGTCGTGTCATCCAGGGAACAGGATGTGAAGTGATTCACCTGGGACATGATAAATCAGCTGAGGAAGTTGTAAATACAGCTATCCAGGAAGATGCCAATGCCATTGCCCTGACATCCTATCAGGGAGGTCATAATGAATATTTCAAATATATCTACGACCTGCTAAGGGAAAAAAACTCACCACAGATTAAAATCTTTGGTGGCGGTGGCGGTGTTATCCTTCCTGAAGAGATCAAAGACCTGATGGACTATGGAATCGACAGAATTTATTCTCCGGACGACGGCCGGGAACTGGGATTACAGGGAATGATCGATGATTTGGTAAACAGGGCAGACTTTGCTACAGGTAAAGAAATTACTGCAGATGATTTAGATGCTATCAGTTTTGAAAACTCAACAAGTATTGCCAAAATTATTTCTGCTGTAGAAAACTTTTCTGAAGAAAAACCCGAGCTGGTAAAAGCTATTGACGAAAAATCAAAAGACCTGAATATTCCCATCATCGGTATCACAGGTACAGGTGGAGCAGGAAAATCTTCATTAACAGATGAATTGGTAAGACGTTTCATCCGTTCAAACCCGGATAAAAAAATTGCCATTATTTCTATAGACCCTTCAAAAAAGAAAACAGGAGGAGCGCTTTTAGGGGACAGAATCCGTATGAATGCGATCAATGACCCGAGAGTTTATATGCGTTCAATGGCCACAAGAGAAAATAACGTTTCTGTGTCACCGTTTATTCATTCTGCTTTAAATGTGCTGAAACTGGCACATCCGGATGTAATCATTCTGGAAACCTCAGGTATCGGGCAATCCGGTTCAGAAGTTTCTGATTTTGCTGATGTTTCCATGTATGTGATGACTCCCGAATATGGAGCTTCCACTCAGCTTGAGAAAATTGACATGCTGGATTATGCGGATTTAGTGGCTTTAAATAAATCTGATAAACGGGGTGCTCTTGATGCACTTCAGGCTGTAAGAAAACAGTTCCAGAGAAACCATTTACTTTGGGAAAGTCCATTGGATGAAATGCCTGTATATGCTACAAAAGCATCTCAGTTCAATGATCATGGAACAACAGAATTATACAACAGACTCGTTTCAAAAGTAAACGATAAGTTTTCCGGTTTGGATTTAAAAACCTTTGCGGAACAGGAAATTACTGAAGAAGTAACGATTATTCCTCCAAAAAGAGTCCGTTACCTGTCTGAAATTGTTGAAAATAACAGAATATATGATGAAAACATTGAAAAGCAAGCTGAATTAGCGCGAACAATGTATCATATTGAAGGGGTCAAAAAAATTATTTCCAATGAGGCTTTAGATGCCGAGTATCAAAAAGCTGAAAAGGAACTTCAACAGGAAAATATCGACTTCCTGAGGTCCTGGGAGGATACGAAAAAAGCTTTCCATGAAGAGTTTTATTCTTATTTTGTACGTGGAAAAGAAATTAAAGTTGAAACTTCTACAGAGTCTCTTTCCCATTTGAGAATTCCAAAAATTGCATTACCAAAATACAACGACTGGGGTGATCTGATCAAGTGGAAAGGCCAGGAAAATCTTCCGGGAGGATTCCCTTACACGGCAGGAATTTATCCTTTTAAAAGAACAGGAGAAGACCCAACAAGAATGTTTGCCGGGGAAGGAGGTCCGGAAAGAACCAACAGAAGATTCCATTACGTTTCTGCAGAAATGCCTGCTAAACGTTTGTCAACAGCTTTTGACTCTGTAACCTTATACGGACAGGACCCCGCTTTACCACCAGATATTTATGGTAAGATCGGAAATGCCGGAGTTTCTATCGCCACTCTGGATGATGCCAAGAAGCTGTATTCCGGATTTGACCTGGTGAATGCACTCACTTCCGTTTCAATGACGATTAACGGTCCCGCTCCTATGCTACTGGCTTTCTTTATGAATGCTGCCATCGACCAGAACGTTGAAAAATACATCGCTGAACATAAACTGGAAGCTAAAGTTGAAACTGTTTTAAAAGCAAAATTTGACGATAAAGGGTTAGAAAGACCAAAATATAATGGGGAACTTCCTCCATCCAACAATGGTTTAGGATTAAAGCTATTAGGGATTACAGGAGATGAAGTGATTCCTGCGGAAGCTTATGCTGAAATTAAAGCTAAAACAATCGCTACTGTTCGTGGAACAGTTCAGGCAGATATTTTAAAAGAAGACCAGGCTCAGAATACCTGTATTTTCTCTACGGAATTTGCTTTAAGATTAATGGGGGATGTTCAGGAATATTTTATCACAGAAAAAGTAAGAAACTTCTATTCTGTCTCTATTTCAGGATACCATATTGCTGAAGCTGGTGCCAACCCGGTTTCGCAGCTTGCATTTACATTGGCTAACGGATTTACATATGTAGAATACTACCTGAGCCGCGGAATGGATATCAACGATTTTGCGCCGAATTTATCTTTCTTCTTCTCCAATGGTATCGATCCTGAATATTCAGTAATCGGACGTGTAGCAAGAAGAATCTGGGCAAAAGCTATGAAACTGAAATATGGGGCTGACGAAAGAAGCCAAATGTTGAAATATCATATCCAGACTTCAGGACGTTCTCTTCACGCCCAGGAAATTGATTTCAATGATATCAGAACTACGCTTCAGGCACTTTATGCTATCTACGACAACTGTAACTCACTACATACCAATGCATATGATGAAGCTATTACAACACCTACAGAACAGTCTGTAAGACGGGCAATGGCTATCCAGCTGATCATTAATAAAGAATTAGGGTTAGCCAAAAATGAAAATCCTTTGCAGGGATCATTTATTATTGAAGAACTGACGGATCTTGTAGAGGAAGCGGTATATGCAGAATTTGACAGAATTACGGAAAGAGGCGGTGTTCTTGGTGCTATGGAAACTATGTACCAACGTTCAAAAATCCAGGAAGAATCTATGCATTACGAGTGGCTGAAGCATACCGGAGAATACCCTATTATTGGGGTAAATACCTTCCTTGGGAAGGACGGTTCACCTACGGTTCGTCCGGGGGAAGTGATCCGTTCTACAGAAGAAGAAAAGCAGGTTCAGATCGAAACGCTTCATAATTTCCAAAAATCAAATGAAGATAGATCTGAAGAAGCGCTCAAAAGATTACAATATGCAGCCATCAATCAGCAAAACCTGTTTGGGATTATGATGGATGCTGTGAAATACTGTTCTCTTGGACAAATCACCAATGCTTTATTTGAAGTAGGCGGTAAGTACAGAAGAAATATGTAATATTCTGAACACAAGAATATAAAACTAAAACCTCAAGGAATTTCTTTGAGGTTTTTTTGTATTTTTAATCCAAAACTTTTACCCATGAAGAGAATAATCATGAAAAATTATTTTAACAGAGCCTTAATTGTGATGATAGTCTGTCTTACTTCAGTGTTATCTTCTCAAAAGCGAACTGAAGATTTCACCATCAGCCTTCCCACTAAAAAAGTAGATAAGAGCTATTATAAAACAATCCAACTTATTGACCGCAGAACAGATACCACTTCATTAGGAATTGTTCAGCAGGGGCTTTTGAATGCTAAAGCAAAGGTTGTTTCTGCTTCGAGCCTTTCCAGCCAGTTTCAGAATGTACTGAATGGCATTAATGGTGAGAATACTGAAAACGGGACTTTAGTTTTATATCTTAAACAGCTCTATTTTGCCGAGCTTACTGCTAAACTAAGTGAGCACGGGTATTGTTATTTTCAAGCATTTTTATTTTCAAAAAATGAAGATGGAACATATTCTTTGATTGATCAGCCTGATACGGTAATTGATCACAAGGCAACTGATGTCACTAAAGAAACCCTACAGAAAGGAAGCGAAATGCTTATTGACTTTATCAGTAAAAATGCCTCTAAAAAACCTGAAGTTACCCATCACTATACTTATGAGCAGGTTAAAAACTTTGATGATACGGCAAAAGAGTCGATCCGTTTTTATAACTCACCTCAATTGAAAGATGGCGTTTACAAAGATTATAATTCTTTAAAAAATCAACAGCCGGATCAGGAAATTACGAATGTGAAGTTTTATGGTAATGCTCCCAAAATTGTAAGAATCTATGAAACGGCAGACGGCAAAGAAAAAGAGATCAAGAAGGATGATATCTATGCTGTGGTATATAAAGGTGAACCTTATATCTATCTTTCCATAGAAAACCTGTTTACCAAGGCTGAAAAGAGGGATAATGACTATTATTTCATTGGAAAAATAAGATTAGATCCCAATAGAGGAAGTATGATGGTTACCGGAGCTGCATTTTTTGGTGCCATTGGAGCTCTGATTATGACCAATCCCGCTTATCCTTTTGAAATGAAAATCAATTACTTCAATGGAGGATTCATTCCTGTGAAAGAAATTCAGAACAAAAGATACTAATAGCTAAAATCTCCTTATTTTTGGGAGATTTTTATTTATTTTTGTATTTGAAAAATTACACCATGAAAAAAACACTACTTATTTGTTTACTCCTAATTTTGACTACCCATACTTTAGATGCACAAAATAATTTACAGCTAAACAGGCTTCTGCAATCTAATACAGGATCACCGTCCCAGACTATTACTCCAAGCTATTTGAAAACATTTTCTGATGGAAGTGTTTATACTCATGTAATTGTTTCCGGGAATGTAAACTTCTTTGGAAATCAAATTAATACAGGAACAAATAAAGCCAGCGTATTCGCAAAATTAGATGCTACCGGCAATTTAATTTCACAAGCCTATATAACTTCAGCCAATATACAGCCATCCAGCTATGATAATGCCAAGAACATTGATGTAAATGCCCAAGGTGAAACTATATATTCTATTGAAACATCAAATAATACTACTTTTCATAGCAATAGTGGAATTATCACTCCTTTAACGAATTATGCATATGAGATAATTAAGATCTCGAGTTCCGGTGAACTTCTTTGGAAAAAAAGCATTACCAATTCTACCGCCAATCCAAAAGTCTTTTGTTTTTATGATAAAAACGGAGATGTTATCATTTGGGTAGGGCAAAATCAGGGAGGAAGTTTGACTTTTGATAATCAAACTTATGACCCAATAAGCAGCTTCATAGCAAAATTAGATGGCCAAACAGGAAATATTATTTATCTGAAAAAATATGACGATTTAGATCCTTGGACCGGACATTTTGCTTTTGATGAAAACAATAATATGTATGCTTTTTATGAGCCTTTTTCATATCCTACAACCTATAATATTGGAAATATACAAATCAATGGAAATGCAGATGAACTTAATTTTTTGATGGTAAAATTTGACTCTTCGGGAAATCCTGTATTTGGTAAAAATTTCTACGAAAATGTACCTGCCGGAACACGTAAATATAGCTGGCCTATTGATATAAAATACAATGGACTCAACTTCTTTATTTACGAGGTTTTAGCACGAAACACTATCGGCACCTCATCTTTTCTGAGTTTAAACGGGGTTTATCATACAGATCCTTATTTGAACAAAAGTATTGCTAATGAGATATCAATAATTTCTAAAACAGGAGATGTGTTGTCATCAACTCCTATCTTTACCTCCGGAACATATGATTCAAACCAATTTGATGTAGACGGGTCTGGAAATAGCTACATTTATGGAAGATGGTTTGATAAAATTACACTTGGAAATACAGAATATCAAATGCCCACTTATTCCTCAAATGTTATTAAGCTTAGTTCAAACGGTAGCTTAAGTTTTATAGAACCTATTGTTCAGAATTCTTTTAGTGACTTAAATCAAAAAATTTCCATATCAGGGAATAAATTACTTTTAAGTGGAAATACTTCCGCGCAATCAATAAAAGGTACTGCAATTAACAATTTAGGAGGCAGCAATTATTATATTGCTGAGTTATTACAAGGTGGAACATTATCTACAAAAGAAAATGTTTCCAATAATGATCTAAAGATATATCCAAATCCTGCCCAAGATTTTATCACAATAGAGAACGGAAAAAAACTATCCTCTGTGAAAATTTACGATGTAAGTGGAAAATTAGTTCTGTCAACAAATATATTATCTAATAAGATAGACGTAAATAAGCTTACAACCGGAAACTATATGATAGAAGTTTTCGATCAATCAAACAAACTTATTGTTAGCAAAAAATTAATCAAAAAATAGAAATTACAAATTTAAATAACAATCCTCTGAGTTAAAGATAAATTATTTCAATGATGGATTTATTCCTGTGAAAGAAATTCAGAACAAAAGATACTAATAGCTAAAATCTCCTTATTTTTGGGAGATTTTTATTTTACAATGAAACCGAAAGCTTTATTCAACTGGAGCAGCGGAAAAGATTCTGCTCTGGCTCTTTACAAAACACTACAGGAAAACCGGTATGAGGTCACCACCCTGCTTACCAGTATCAATAAGGAGTTTCAAAGAATTTCTATGCATGGGGTTCATGTATCTCTTTTGGAGCAGCAGGCTGCCCATATAGGAATACCCCTGATAAAAATGGAACTTCCGAAAGAGCCCTCCATGGAAGAATACCGGGAAATAATGAATAAAACGATGTCTGAAATAAAGTCCCAAGGGGTTTCCCATTCTGTTTTTGGAGATATTTTCCTTGAAGATCTCCGTCAATACAGGGAAAAACAACTAAACAGTATCGGTATGGAAGCCGTTTTTCCTCTTTGGAAGCAAAATACATCAGACCTCATCCATGAATTCTTAGATCTGGGTTTCAAAACCATCGTAACCTGTGTGAACGGGAATTATCTGGATAAAAGCTTTGCGGGCCGGATTATTGATCAAAGCTTCATTAATGACCTTCCTGAAAATGTAGACCCTTGCGGAGAAAACGGAGAATTCCATACCTTTACTTTTGACGGTCCCATTTATAAAGACCCGATTCAGTTTACAATAGGCGAAACAGTAAAGAAAACATACCCCAAGCCTAAAACAAGTCCTGAAGAAGAGGATGGAGAATATGTTTTCTGGTTCTGTGACCTGCTATTAAAATAAGCCTGTGAATATTTATCAGCAGGCTTTTCAACATATTATTTTATTTCAGTAATGATTTCATTCATGAGATCAAATACCAGCTGAATATCCTTTTCACTGGTCATCCAGTTGACAAATGCAGCTCTTATTCCGTTATGCTGGTTATAAAAAGTAGGTGTCATAAAGACTTTCCCTGTATCATTAAGCTTTTCAAGAAATCGCCCTACCTCATCCTCCTTTACCTCATCCTTTAATGTAAAGCAAACCGTATTCAACCGTACCGGGGCCAGCAATTTAAAATCATTACTGTTTTCAATTAACTCTCCCAACTGTTTTGCCCATGATATATTCTTATCTACAATCTCCTGATACCCTTTTCTACCATAAGCCATAATAGAGAACCAGGCCGGAAGTGCCTTTAATCTTCTTGAGTTTTCAGGAAGAAAATTTAAATAACTGAAATTCTCCAACGGATCTCCCAGATAAGGTGCATTTGAATTCTGAAAGGTTTCCACCTGCAAAATTTTATGTTGTTCCCTGATTAAAAACACAGCACTTTCATAAGGAACATTCAACCATTTATGACAGTCTACCGTAATACTGTCAGCATATTCCCAGCCTTCCACAAGGTGTTTATATGAATCTGAACATGCTGCAAATCCTCCAAAAGCCGCATCAATATGCCACCAGAAATTATATTTCTCTTTTAATTCACTGATAGCCTTAAAATCATCAAAATCCACTGTATTTACAGTTCCGCCACTTGAAATCAGGATAAACGGCTCACCGGTAAGTCTCAGAATATGTTCTTCAAGATCTTTGATATTGATAGCCTCACGGTTTCCTTCTTCTGTTTTAATTTTAACAATATTATTGCTTCCCAGCCCTAATAATGACAATGACTTTATGGAAGATGAGTGTGGAGTTGCTGTCAGTATTTTTACTGTTCCGGAAACACCTTCTTTCGCAATATCTCTTCCCTGTTCTTTTCCTACCCATTGACGGCCCACAGCCAGGCAGGTAAAATTCGACATGGTGGCTCCTGATACAAAACCTCCAAGAAAGTTTTCCGGAAGCTGAAGAAGTGTAAGCAAAAGCTGTATTGTTTCGATCTCTATATTTGCTGAAATATCTCCTTGTCCTGACACGGTTTGGGTATTCTGATCATAAATAGTGGCCAGCCAATCTCCCACAATGGATGCCGGAGTAGTTCCTCCTGTTACAAACCCCCAATATCTAGGACCTCCAGATCCAACCATTATCGGCTCGAATTTTTCGTTGAAAATCTGTAGCGTTTTTTCCGTTCCATAGCCCGTTTCCGGCAAGCCCTGTAGCCCTGGTATAGGAGCATTATCTATAGAGGTCGGCCTGTCTGTAATATTATTCAGATATTCTGTCCCCTGTCTTTTTATGATATCCAGCAGGTAATCAATTTGTTCTGAATCACTTTTTAAATGTCCTTTCATGATGGTAGGTTGCTTATAATCTTTCAAATGTATTAAATACTCTCTAAGTTTAGATTAAATTCCTATAAAAAATCCCGTTAAATTCATTCCTAGCACGCATTTTGCATCCTTTTGAAACTTTTAAAGATTTCACTATCTTTAGAATACCTTATTTAATTTTAAAAAATAAAACACCTGATCTCTGCTCAAAGAATATATTCCCATCAATGATCTGTGGTCTCGAAAAAATATTGAAATAATTTATAACCTATAACACAAACATCCGTGATAAAAAATTTAGCATTCCTGGTATTATTCTGTTCTTTACTTTCGTGTAAAACTGAACCTTCTCAAGCTCCCATTGACAAAAATGCCGTCATTGACTCTACCATTACTGCTTTTCAAAGCACACTTTTAGAACAACAGATTGATTCTGTCTTTAAAAAGTATCATTTCAATGGAAGCGTGGCCGTCTTTAAGGATTCTCTGCCGCTTTACAGAAAAGAAAACGGGTATTCAAATTTTAAGAAAAAAACAAAAATTGACAGCAATACCATTTTTGCCATTGGTTCCGTGAGTAAGCAATTTACAGCTGCTCTGGTTTTGCTTCAAATGGAACAGGGAAAGCTGAATGTAACCGATAAAGCCTCTAAGTATGTAAAGGAATTCCAGAATAAAGACTATGAACATATTACTATTCACCAGCTTCTCAACCATACTTCCGGACTGAACCTTCTTGGCGGAAAGCTGATGTTTAAAAGCGGTTCAGATTTTTACTATTCCAATGACGGGTTCAATACGTTGGGGAAAATTGTAGAAAAAGTATCAGGAAGATCTTATGATGAAAATGTACAGGAGCTTTTTAAAAAAGCAGGAATGACAAATTCTTCCACAGGAAATACTTTTAAAGGAACTCATTTCGCCAGTGCTTATGTTGGCAATGGAACACTGTGTGAAGAAGTTCCGAATATGCCGAAAAGATTAGGTGGAAAAGAAATAGGAACTCCTGCCGGAGGAATACTTTCTACCATTCAGGACCTTCACCGTTGGAATAATGCTCTTTACGGAGGTAAAATACTGAAACCGGAGACGCTAAAACAGTTTATGGCAAAAAGCGCAGAAAGACATCATGCCATCTTTGGAAAAATGGGGTATGCCTATGGAATCATGCTGAATATCGGAAAGCCTGCCTCCTATTTTCACAGCGGATACATAAAAGGTTCTCCTTCTCTGAATATCTATTATCCGGAAACAAAGACCTCTGTAATCATTCTTTCCAATATTGCGGACGAAGCAAAAGGAAAAGGCCTGGTCTTCAAACCACATATTGAAATAAAAAAGATTACTGACAATCTTGAAAATATAATAATGCAGCTTAAGCAAAAAAATGAAGTACCTTAGCTTTCACTCATTTCAACTGTATGAAAAAGATGTATTTCATAGCCATTTATCCGCCAAAGGAAATCATAGAAGAGATTAAGGTTTTCAAGAAAGATCTTGCAGAGTGCTATGGCAGCTCCAAAGCATTGAAGAATGATGCCCATATCACCCTATTTCCTCCATTCTCCAGAGAGATGGAACTGGAAAGTGATATTTTTACAGCGTTTCAGAAAATTGACACTCAAATGTCTCCTTTTGAAATTGAGCTCAATGGTTTTGGAAGTTTTCCCAATCCTAAGAATCCGGTGATCTTTGTTCATCCGGAAAACAGCCCCAATTTAACAGAGCTTTATAACAGGGTAAAACAACAGTTCAATTTCGCAAAATATTCTTTCAATCCGCATATGACTGTTGGATACAGAGATCTGACATGGGAAAATTACATTAAGGCCTGGGAGAAATATCAATCAAAAGAATATAAAACTAAATTTCTAGTTGATAAAATTTTACTTCTCCGCCATGATTACAGATGGATTCCCATTGCTGAAAAGAGCTTGAGAGAAACCTAAAAAAGAAAACCGGCAGTTAAAAGCCGGTTTATATGTTTATCTATTCTTTTATTATTTTCTGAGAAATAACAGGCTGTCCGTCTTCTGCTACATTCAGAAGGTAAGAACCCGAAGGAACATTCCTGATATCAACATAGATCGTTGATGCATCTTTTAATTCAAATTTTGTAGAAATCAGTTTTCCTGAAGCATCATAGATTTCCACTTTCGTATTTTTGGAAAAATCCTGTTTTCCACGGATAGTAAATTCTCCATCACCAGGATTCGGATATATACTGAATTTTCTTTCTATTGCTTTTATATCTGCAACTCTAAGCGTCGACTTACTTAAGGTCCACGTAATATTGGTAAGATGAAGCGTACTGTGGTTATCTACTTTTAACAGCGGATTATTATCTGTTACCGAAAATAATAAAGTATTATTGCCATTGTTCAGCTGAGCAGGGGTAACTGTTAGTGTATTTCCTGTTGCACTAAGAGCAGCACCGTTCAATTTCCAGGTATTCACTAAGGTATTGGGAATCGGAAGAATTTCATTCACTGTAAACGTGATATTGGAACTCGCACTTAAGGTAGTATTGTTGGCTGGAGTATAAGAATCTACGGGAGAAACTAAAGAATGGATTTTTTCAATAATTGCTTCTTTACAAACAGAGCAAAACTGCTGGTTAAGGTACCTCATCTCACAGCTCTGATGCGGTCTGAACCAGCTTGGGCTTTCTGTATACGGATAGACTCCCACACTGTTTAATCCTACCCAGTTTTTCCATTTTATAGTAGCCGGATTAGAGTTTTGGGTTTTATTGGGAGACTCAAGAGAACCGGCAAACCAATATTCATCTGCTAATTTCCCAAAAGAATGCCCCAGCTCATGAACTACAATTTCACTGGCAGAACCATTCAACGATGCAAAGGCATAGGTGCCTCCACAACCGCCATATTCTGTAGAATTACCCAGTACATACGTGATATCATAATCCGGGATATTGGCAGCCAGTACCTGTCCTACTTTATTGGTTGTATTGCTGTAAATACATCTGTGAACCCCAACATCAAAGGTAGACCCCAGATAATTATTGGGATTTGAAACCGGTATTACGGGTTCTGTAACATCTGTAGCCGTTCCGGGATGCTTAACGCCCGTTTCAGCAGAAACTACTTTCACGGCATAGGCATTAAAATAATTTTTGTATTCTTTGTAAGGGCTTTTGGTAAAAAGATAATCAATGGTTGACTGAGCTGATGACACAAAAGAGGTCTGCTGTGCAGCAGTAAAACCATCCCCTAAAACCGCAATAATAACACGTTTATCATTGCTCCCACTCTGTAAAAGGGGAACTTTGTCAAATACCTGTCCAAAACAGCTGCTTCCCACAAGAAGAGATAATAATATTTTTTTCATGATTATAGTTTTTGAGTGAATAATAGCTTTACACCATCGTCTGTGGCTTTTTCAATTTTTACAACACCCATATTTTCAGAATAGGGAAACCTCACACTGAACTCGGCATTTTGAAGTGAAGCCTTATGCCGGGACATCCCTTCTTTTTCATAGACTTCAAGTTCCGGATTCAGAGGATCTTTTATATGCTGGCTGGCAATTTCTTTGCCTCCCGGTTCTACGAGCGTAATAATAAAATCCCCGTTTTGAACTTCTTTTCGGTCAAAAGAAGGCATTGACTTCATCTTACCTTCCGAAATTTTGCTTTCCTGAAGGATAATTTTTTCACTTCCGGATCGGTCTTTATCTGCTTTAAAAAACAAATAAATAATCCGGTCACCTTTTTCTACAGTTTTTTCTACTGTCACGCTCCCGTACGAAGCTAACCCACTCTCTTTCTGAAAGCTACAAAACAGAAAAGAGGGAACGATTAATAAATTGAGTAAATTTTTCATGTCTATTTTTTTTAAAGTTAATAAACTTTTAAATACAAATCACTCTTATTTGATTTTTTTTGGTGACTGAAAAGATGGCAGAAAGTCCTTATCTTTGAACCAATGATTTCAGAGAAAATAATTTTAGGTATTGATCCCGGAACAGCCATCATGGGGTTTGGTCTTATTTCCGTTAAAAAAGGTAAAATGGAAATGATCTCCATTCATGAACTGATCTTAAAAAAATATCCTAATCACGAAACGAAGCTTAAATATATTTTTGATAAGACGTTAGCACTCATTGATGAGTTCCATCCTGACGAAGTAGCTCTTGAAGCCCCTTTCTTTGGAAAAAATGTACAGAGTATGTTAAAATTAGGACGTGCCCAGGGTGTAGCCATGGCTGCCAGCCTCCACAGAAATATCCCCATCACAGAATATTCTCCTAAAAAAATTAAAATGGCCATTACCGGAAACGGAAATGCCAGTAAAGAACAGGTAGCAGGAATGCTTCAGAATCTTCTTAACCTAAAAGAATTCCCCACAAAATACCTGGATGCCTCCGATGGCCTTGCCGTTGCGGTATGCCATCATTTCAATTCCGGAACCATTGCAGATACAAAATCATACTCCGGCTGGGATAGTTTTTTGAAACAAAACCCGGACCGGTTGAAATAGAAAAGCTTCCTTAAAAGAATGGCAATGTTTTTTAATAAAAATGCAGCCACATTATAAACATAAAAACCTCACTTATTGTGAGGTTTTATTTTTATTCTGTTGAAATATTTAAATTACTTATACAGTTTATAAATTCTTTCTTTTTTTCTTCTTTAAAATATGGTAAATACTTTATCCCATCCTCTATAAATGTATCTTTATAACTAAAAGGAATATAATTTTTTTCAATATTCTTTTTTGTAAAATAATATGAAATTAAATCAATGGAAGATCTTGGAGTATATTTATCAGTATTTAAACACTTTTCAAACTCTTTTGTTTTATTTTGAATCACCAGCTGATATCGAAAATATTCATTAAGATAGTTCTTTTTAAAATTTTCCATTTCTATTTTTTTGGTATAGAAAATAACTTCATTATATATGGCATCTTTTTCTTTACCTTTTATATAAGACAGACTATCTATATCTAATTTATTTGGATTAGCTGTAACCTCACAAACATCTTTATTATCAAAAATAATAACCCCATCATAATACCCCCTTTCTGCATTAAAACCATCTTCTATATAAATATGAGAATATTTTTTATCGGGATCTATATTACAAGATCGAGCACCTGCTAAACGATATATAGTGTAACCCCTTGTAAGCATTTTTATCATTGTAGAATCACTTGATGTACTATAAGGAAATAAACTTTTATTTTTTAATAAAGAATTATTCATTTGTCTTAACGTAATTTTCCCTTGTGAATAACAAGAACAAAACAACATCAAATTTAGTAGTAAAATAATATTTTTCATTTTTAATAATATTATATTATAATCCGCGACTTTTAAATTTCTGCCAATGATAAAATGCTGCTGCTCCATGATAATTAAACCTATTTTCTAATATAGTATTATTTACTTTGAGAACCTTTTCTACAGATGGTATAGGAGAAATAACGTTCCCATTTATGTTGTAATAAATACTGCCGCCAGCACTATCAATTAATCTACCTTTATCATTAGAAATACAATTTGCACCTATACATGTCTCCCCATAATTACCTCTTAGAGGAAGATAAGTTTCACCCCGAATTATATTCTCAACATGGGTGCCATAGATTTCAGCCGTGGTATTTTTATCACCAAATCTAGTATCAGATGTTATGGTTTCCCCTAAAGCAAAATTACTGTAAACATGTCCCATCTCATGTCCAATAGTAGTATATAAAGGTGAATATTGAGTTTCCTTTCCTGCTGTTGTCCAAACCCCACTTCTCTCATTTACCTTTAAATCAATACGATTACTAGACTCAGCTTGTAATTTAGATGCTCCACTTGTATAATTAAAATATATATCCCTCATTTTTCCATCATTCCCCTGAGCTTGGTCAAAATAACTAATCATTGTATTTCCTATAGATGTATTTTTATCTAAATAATTCAGTCCAGCTACCGTTTGTAAAACGTAATCTGATAAATTTGTTGAACTATTTATATTTGTCCATTTTCCATCAACTTGATGTTGAGTTGCTCCATTATGATATCTGTATTGTGTTCCGTCTTGATCATTGATATATATCCATTCTCCATTTATATCAATATATTTAATTGGATTTCCAGCAACATAATTGTATGGAGACAAGGAATTATATTTTTCACTGTAATTATCTAAGACTCCCCATCTACCCAGATCTGCCATGTACATCCTCGCACCATAATCATACATACCAGTCTCCTGCAACTCCTTCCCATTGTACTTATAATTTTTATATGTACTCGGCCCAAAGAAAGCTGCTCCAGTATTTAAATGACTCATCCCAAAAGGGTAGTAATCATTGGAATCTGTAATTTCAAGAGCGCCTGTGCTGTTTCTTCCGAAACTTATTCTTACATTTCCTAGATGATCCTGGTATTGGTAAATATACTGATCTTTTTCATAATCATAAAACCCTTCTGATGTTGGAAAAAATTTTAAGTCTACGGTCTTAGCTGTAGGGGTTGGAGAAATTTTTCTCGTTTCTACGGAAAATGCCTCTATTTCCATTGCTTTTCTCATGGGAGACATGGCAAAACCAGCAGGTTCTTCTCCTCCGCCAGGTGAGCTGCCTCCTGTTGTTTCCATACGGCTGTACTGAAATCCATCTAAATAATCGGTATCAGTTGTAGTCGTTACCGTTCCATTGATACCGTCATTCAATTCAACTGCTCTTTTATGTAATTTCACTCCATCAGCTCGATACAAATGATTAACACTAAAATTAGGACCACGTGTTATTGAATTAGGTAAATTCAAATGGTTATAACCAATTCCTACAATCTGTTTATCCTGCATATCTTTCATATTGCCATTAAGGTCATAGTTTATTGTATTTCCTCCGCCTTCATATCCCGCCTGATTGTTGGTGCTGTCCTTAATATTGGTCAGTCTGTTTCCGGAATAGGTATAGGTAAGGTTATCAATGACCGTTGCCGTATTTATTGCTGCTTTAAATACTGAAGTTCTGTAAAGATTGGTAATATTTCCGTTTAAATCATAAGCTAAGGATTCTATATTTTCTTTACTGTTCGGATTATTAGGATTCTGATAATAGCCTGCACTTAGCCTATTTAAACTATCATAGGCATATCCATACCTTTTGGGAGTAATGGGTGGGTTAGCTCCAATACTCCGTACAGACCTCCAGTCTACTTCTGCAATATTTCCGTTGTATCTTGGCTTTACATTCTTCCCGGGGAATTGTACAGTATCGGGATTTTCGATACCTTCTCTCTGGTTGTATTTAATTTTATAAGCAAATAATTTTCCGCCTAAATCAGCAACAGGCATCTGGTTTTTATTAATATCGGTCATCCAGCCCCTGATATTATAATCGTAA
>NZ_JALCZD010000022.1:0-20230 GCF_024586945.1 Chryseobacterium sp. WG14 | reverse complement strand
AGAATCTATTAATCTCCCACAGATAGCACAGATGTTTGCGCTTATTCATATAATCTGCTCAATCTTTGGAAAAAAAGCATATTCGGGCTTGAAATTTTATCGCAGATAAAATCCTTGCGTCTTAAAAAAATATTGAATGTAGAAAATCGCGTCTTTGCGTAATCCAACCTATCCTATATTTTCACTTCCTCAGCATTTTTACGCCATAAACTTCCTTTCTTAACCTACATCAACTTTTAAAATACCCGTATCCCGTACATTTGTACCATAAATAATCACAGAAATGAAAACAGTATATCATAAAGCAGATTCAAGAGGCCATGCCGATCATGGTTGGTTAAATTCATACCATACATTCAGTTTTGCAAACTATCAAAACAGAGAAAGAACAAACTTTGGTGTTTTGAGAGTATTGAATGATGATACCGTTTCTCAGGGAATGGGATTCGGAACACACCCGCACAGAGATATGGAAATTATATCCATTCCTTTAGAAGGAGATCTGGAACATAAAGATTCAATGGGAACTACAGCAGTGATCAAAAAAGGAGAGATTCAGGTGATGAGTGCCGGAACCGGTGTAATGCACAGCGAATACAATAAAAATAAAGATGAAGCGGTAAAATTTCTACAGATCTGGATTTTCCCTAAAGAAGTAAACGTTGAACCTAGATATGATCAGAAAAGCATTAAAGAAGGAGAAAAGATCAATGGGTTCCAACAGATTTTATCACCCAATAAAAATGATGACGGAGTTTGGATCCATCAGGATGCATGGTTTAATCTGGCTAACTTTAAAAAAGGAAACGGTAAAAACTATATGCTCAACAAGAAAGGAAACGGAGTCTATGCTTTTGTTTTAAAAGGAAGTGCTAAAGTGGGAGACCGCATCCTCAATGAAAGAGATGGTTTGGGAATCTGGGATACCCAAAGCTTTACTATTGAAGCAGTGGAAGACACGGAAGTATTATTAATGGAAGTGCCAATGGAATTGCCGGCCTATCTTAAATAAAAAACTAAATTTGTATCCTTAAAAAATAAAAATAATATGAAATTACCATCAACGAAAATTCTTGCAGATAGTGATTTCATATAACAGAAAAATAAATACTACATATGAAAATTTTAGCAATAGCGGGAAGTAATTCTGAGGCTTCAATGAACAAGCAGTTAGTGGCCTATGCATCAACATTATTTGAAAATGCAGAAGTAGAAGTAGTGGATCTTAATCCTTTCGAAATGCCTATCTATAAGCATGAGAGAGAATTAGCAGGAGGAGTTCCTAAGGAAGCTCATGATTTTGCAGCCAAAATTGATGGTGCAAACGTATTGTTGGTTTCTTTGGGAGAACATAACGGAACCTATTCCACGGCATTTAAAAATGTGTTCGATTGGGTATCGAGAATTAAAGACAGAACCGTATGGAATGAAGTACCTATGTTATTGATGTCTACATCCCCTGGAGGTAGAGGAGGAGCCGGAGTTTTGGAAGCAGCATCAAAACGTTTCCCTTTTCACGGTGGAAATGTAGTGGAAACATTCTCACTTCCTTTCTTTAATGATAATTTTGATAAAGCGGGTCAGAAAATTTCTAACGAAGAGAAAGACAGCGAATTAAAAGAAAAAATTAAGAAGATTGCAGCCATTGAATCAATCCTTGAAAAATAGAATTTGAATATTCATTTAAAATTACTATTTTTGCAAAAAGAAAAGAGATGAAAATTCAGACCTCCTATAAACAATGTTTTTCTGATAAAGGGAAAACTGTGGGCTCTGAAATTCTGAGATAAAATAACGGCCGATAATCTGAAAAGATTGTCGGCTTTTTTGTTTTCTAAATTGAATATAAAAAGTAATTATTAAAATAAAATGTACCAATATACTCATGTACCAATTGACCAATTCTCCGGTTTCCAAAGTGAAGCTATTGTTACATTGCTAAACTGATATATTGTTACATTATTAAATTATTAAACATGAGCAACACTTACAAATCAGCAGGAGTAGACAAAGAAGAAGGATACAAAACGGTTGACAAGATCAAAAAAGCGGTCGGTGAAACCCATAATTCCAATGTACTGAATCAGTTGGGAAGCTTTGGTGCTTTCTATGAAATCGGAGGATATAAAAATCCTGTCCTTGTTTCAGGAACAGATGGAGTAGGAACAAAGCTGAAAGTAGCTTTGGATACCAAAAAATATGGCTCTATCGGTATCGACTGTTTTGCAATGTGTGCTAATGATATCCTTTGTCACGGGGCAAAACCTCTATTCTTCCTGGATTATTTAGCTTGTGGAAAGCTGGATTCAGAAATCGCAGCAGAAATCGTGCTGGGAATGGTAGAAGCTTGTAAGGACAACAACTGTGCATTAATTGGTGGGGAAACCGCTGAAATGCCGGGAATGTACCAGCCGGGAGATTATGATGTTGCCGGATTCTGCGTAGGAATTGTAGAAAAAGACCAGATTATTGACGGTTCTAAAATTAAAGCAGGTAACAAAATTATTGCATTACCAAGCTCAGGATTTCACTCAAATGGATTCTCTTTAGTAAGAAAAGTATTCCCGAACTTTGAAGAAGAGTTTGAAGGAAAACCTTTATATGAAACGCTTTTAGTTCCTACAAGATTATATTATAAAGATATTCACAAAGTATTGGAAGAAGTAAAAGTAAGCGGTATTGCTCACATTACCGGCGGTGGTCTTTATGAAAATGTTCCAAGAGTCATTCCTGCAGGCTTATGTGCTTCCATTGACGCTTCCAAAGTGAAAATTCCAAGTGTTATGCTTGAACTGGAGAAAAGAGGAGGAGTGACACGTGAAGAAATGTACGGAACATTCAATATGGGTGTAGGTATGGTGATTGTAGTAGATGCTGAACATGCTGAAAAAGTATTACACCTTCTGGATGATGCTTACGAAATTGGTGAGATCACTGAAGGAGCAGAAAAAATTAATTTATCACTATAATATAGCAATATAACAATGTACCAGTGTATCAATTAAAATCATTGTTACATTGCTAAACTGATACATTGTTACATTATTAACATGAAAAATATCGTTGTCCTTGTATCCGGTTCCGGTACCAATCTGCAGAGAATCATAGATACTATTGAAGCTGGAGAAATCCAGAATGCAAAAGTAGCATTGGTAGTAGCTGACAGAGAATGCTACGGACTGGAAAGAGCAAAAAATCATAATATAGAAACCATACTGATTCCAAGAGGAAAGAATTTCAGCAGTGAATTGGCTAATGTAATTCCACAAAATACAGATCTTATTGTATTGGCAGGATTCTTATCCATTTTAAAATCTGAATTCTGTGAAAACTGGAACGGTAAAATAATCAATATTCATCCCGCATTACTTCCCAAATTTGGAGGAAAAGGAATGTGGGGAATGAACGTTCATCATGCAGTTATTGAAGCTAAAGAAGTAGAGAGTGGTGCTACGGTACATTTTGTAACGCCGGGAATTGACGAAGGAGAAGCTATTCTTCAGAAGTCTTTTGAAGTAACACCGGAAGATACTCCTGAAACCCTGGCTCAGAAAGTTCACCAGATTGAATATGAAATATTTCCAATAGCGATCAATAAGGTCCTGGGAAATTGATAATGTAACAATCTATCAATGTACCGGTTTACCAATCATTTAATTGTTACATTGTTAAACTGATACATTGCTAAATTAGCAAAAATCTAAGTAAAATAAAAGTAAGTTCGGAGGTGAAAGACCCGGACACAGTTTGAAATAGCTGTAAAAAGTAAAAAATCAAAAGTAAAATGAGTAAAAAGAGAGTTTTAATCAGTGTTTCTGACAAAAGTGGATTAATTGAATTCGCACAGTTTTTGGAAGCTCAGAATTATGAGTTGATCTCTACAGGAGGAACGTTCAAACATTTGAAAGACGCTGGTTTAAATCCCATTCAGATTGATGAGGTTACCAATTTCCCTGAAATGTTGGACGGAAGGGTGAAAACATTACACCCTAAAGTTCACGGAGGATTGCTGGCTGTTCGTACCAACGAAGAGCACATGAAAACCGTTCAGGAACACGGAATTGGTCTGATAGACATGGTTATTGTAAACCTTTATCCTTTCTTTGAAAATGTAAATAAAGACATTTCTTTACATGAAAAGGTAGAATTCATCGATATCGGAGGCCCTTCAATGCTTCGTTCGGCAGCAAAAAACTTTGACTCTGTTACTGTAATTACTGATGTGGAAGACTATACAACAGTAAAACTGGAAATGGAACAAAACGGAGATACTTACATTGAAACCCGTAAAAAGCTTGCAGGAAAAGTATTCAACCTTACTTCTGCTTATGATGCTGCTATTTCAAGAATGCTTTTAGATGAGGAATATCCTGCATACTTAAATGCATCTTATAAAAAAGTTTCTGACCTGAGATACGGTGAAAACCCTCATCAGACAGCGGCTTACTACGTGTCGACTTTCGAAAACGGTGCCATGAAAGACTTTGAACAGCTTGGAGGTAAAGAGCTTTCCTTCAACAACCTTCGTGATATGGACCTTTGCTGGAAAGTTGTTACTGAGTTCAAAGAAGAAATGGCTTGTTGCGCCGTGAAACATTCTACACCTTGTGGAGTGGCGATTGGAACTTCAGCTTTGGAAACTTACCAAAAAACTTTCGAATGTGATCCTGTTTCTATCTTTGGCGGAATTGTTGCAATGAACTATAAAATTGATGCTGCAACAGCTGAAGAACTGAACAAAACATTCCTTGAGATTGTAATGGCTCCGGATTTTGACGAAGAAGCGCTGGAAGTTTTAAGAAAAAAGAAAAACGTAAGAATCATCAAAATTGTAAACCCTGTTTCTGATAAACAGACCTGGGTAAAAGTGGATGGCGGTATCCTGGTTCAGGATAACGATACCTATTTCTCTGATGATATTAAAGTAGTAACTGAAGTACAGCCTACTGAAGAACAGAAAAAAGCATTGCTTTTCTCACAGAGAGTAGTAAAATACGTGAAGTCAAATGCAATTGTTGTTTCCAACGGAATTCAGGCTTTCGGAATCGGAGGAGGACAGGTCAACAGAATCTGGGCAACACAACAGGCTATTGAAAGAGCAAAAGAAAAGTTCTCAGGAGACCTTGTATTAGCTTCTGATGCGTTTTTCCCTTTCCGTGACGTAGTGGATTTCTGTGCTCAGGAAGGTATCAAAGCAATCATTCAGCCAGGAGGAAGTGTAAAAGATCAGGACAGTGTAGAAGCTGCCAATGAGCACGGTATTCCAATGATGTTTACTGGTGTGAGACACTTTTTCCACTAATTAAAATAGAATTAAAAAATAATTAGGGATTGTATTTATAGCATTCAAAATTATATATTTGTAAATTAGACTAGATAATAAATAAAGTATGAGAATATTAATCATAGGTGAAGGTGGTAGAGAATCAGCTCTGGCAGCAAAACTTCAGAATGACCCTAGAATTTCTAAAATGTTTTTTGCCAACGGGAATGCTACTACCGATGTAATTGGGAAAAATGTTCATTTATCGGAAATCAAAGAACTTAGAGATTTCGCCATTAAAGAAAAAGTTGACTTAACGATTGTAGGTCCTGAGGCTCCATTGGTAGCCGGTTTAAAGGATGAATTTAAGCAGCACGATCTTAAAGTTTTTGGTCCTACTCAAAAAGTGGCAAGCCTGGAAGGAAGTAAAGCTTTCTCTAAGAAGTTTATGCAGACCTATGATATCAAAACGGCAAAAGCCGTAGTATTTGATTCATATAACGAAGCTAAGGAATATGTACAGACACAGGAATATCCTTTAGTAATCAAAGCAAGCGGTTTAGCAGGCGGAAAAGGAGTGGTAATCTGTGATACACTTGAAGAAGCAGAAGCTACCATCCATGACTTCATGATCAGAAGAATTTATGGTGATGCCGGTATCCGTTTAGTTATTGAAGAATATTTACAAGGTTTTGAGGCTTCAATTATTGCATTCTCTAACGGAGAAAAATTATTCCCTTGTATTGCCGCAAAAGACTATAAGAAGGCTGGAAAAGGAGATACAGGCCCTAATACAGGAGGTATGGGTTCAGTAGCACCAAGCCCTGAATTTACCCAGGAGCATTATGCAGATTTCGAACAGAATATTTTAGAACCTACCGTTAAAGGTCTTAAAGCAGAAGGTTTCAGCTTTAAAGGAATCATTTTCTTCGGATTAATGATCACTAAAAAAGGAACTTACCTTCTTGAATACAACATGAGATTTGGCGATCCTGAAACTCAGGTATTGATGGCTCTTATGGAAAATAATCTTCTGGATGTAATCCAGGATTGTATGGACGGAAAAGATATTGAGCTTAAGTTTAAAGACGAAAAAGCAATATGCCTTGTTATGTGTTCAGGAGGCTATCCAAGAAATATCGAAACAGGTTTCGAGATTACAGGTGAAGATAAAGTAACGCACAGTAAACTATTATATGCCGGTGCTATGAGAAAAGGAGATAAAGTAGTTTCCAATGGCGGCAGGGTTCTGAACATTGTTGCTACAGGAGCTACTTTCGAAGATGCCCGCAAGAAAGTTTACGAAGACGCAAGCCACGTACATTTCGATTATGGCTTCTACAGAGAAGACATCGGAAAGTTCTAATAAAAATCACGAAAAAAGATTTGGAAACATTCCAAGTCTTTTTTTGTAAAACAGTTAATATTTAGAAATAAGAGTTCAGATTCCAGATTCCAGACTTCAGACCAAAAATCTGAGATCTGATGTCTGAAATCTGATATCTTCCAAACAAATCAATCATCAAAAATGAACAACGGTATTATTATTTTAGATTTCGGATCCCAGTACAACCAGCTTATCGGAAGAAGAATCCGTGAGATGGGGGTATACTCTGAAATCTTACCTTACAATACACCTTTACAAGATATTTTAGCAAAACAGCCAAAAGGAATTATCCTTTCCGGGGGGCCAAGCTCTGTAAATGCAGAAAATGCTCACCTGGTGGAGAAAGCATTATATGAGCAGGGAGTTCCTGTATTGGGGATTTGCTACGGAATGCAGATGACAGCACACCTTTTAGGAGGTAAAGTAAATAAAGGAGAAAAAGGAGAGTACGGTAAAGCAAACCTGGAGATCGTTAAAGAAAGCTCTCTATTAAAAGGGGTTACTCAAAACTCTGTGGTTTGGATGAGCCACTTTGATGAAGTGGGAGAGCTTCCTGCAGGTTTTGAATTAAATGCAAAATCAGGAGTAATTGCTTCGATCTCTAATGAAGAAACTAAAATCTACTGTGTTCAGTTCCACCCGGAAGTTTCTCATACCGAAGAAGGAGGGAAAATGCTGGAAAACTTTGTTTTTGCAATTTGTAATGCAGAGAAAAACTGGAAGCTGACCAACTATATCGAAAAAACAGTTGAAGAAATCCGTGAGAAAGTAGGAGACCACAAAGTGATCCTTGGCCTTTCAGGAGGTGTAGACTCTTCTGTAGCTGCAGTTTTAATTCATAAAGCAATTGGTGACCAGTTGACTTGTATCTTCGTAGATACAGGATTATTGAGAAAGGACGAAGGAAGAAAAGTAATGGATCAGTATGGAGAACATTTCCATATGAACATTAAAATGGTGGATGCTCAGGAAAGATTTCTTTCAAAATTAGCGGGAGTAGATGATCCGGAAGCAAAGAGAAAAATTATCGGAAACGAGTTTATTCACGTTTTTGACGAAGAATCTCACAAAATTGAAGGTGCTAAGTTCCTTGCCCAGGGTACTATTTATCCTGACGTTATCGAAAGCCAGTCTGTAAACGGACCGTCTGCAGTAATTAAGTCTCACCATAACGTGGGAGGACTTCCTGAAGATATGGAATTCGAATTATTAGAGCCTCTAAGAGAGCTTTTCAAGGATGAAGTAAGAAAGGTAGGTGAAGAATTGGGTATTCCTCATCACCTGGTATACAGACACCCTTTCCCTGGACCTGGGTTAGGAATCAGAATATTGGGAGCTGTAGATGCTGAAAAAGTAAGAATACTTCAGGAAGCTGACGATATTTTCATTGAAGAATTATACAAAAATGACCTTTATGAGAAAGTATCTCAGGCATTCGTAGTCCTTCTACCGGTAAAATCTGTAGGAGTAATGGGAGACGAAAGAACTTACGAATACACAGCAGTAGTTCGTTCTGCCAATACCATCGACTTTATGACGGCAACATGGAGCAGGCTGCCTTATGAGTTCTTAGATACTGTTTCAAGCAGAATCATCAACGAAGTGAGAGGAATCAACAGAGTAGCTTACGATATCTCAAGCAAACCACCTGCAACTATTGAGTGGGAATAACCTTACACCATCTGTTTAAAATAAAAAAATCCTGTTTATAACTTTATAAGCAGGATTTTTTGTTATAAGACATAGACAATTTTTGAGGTTCTTAGATCCTTATTTTCAATATTTAAGTTAAAAATAGATAAGGATTGTTTATCTGTAGAATTATTATACATTTAGCGTCATAATTCTACTAAAACCTAATCTCCGGAAAATGAAAATAAAACATGTGCTAATAATGATCAGCCTTGGTTCAATACTGGCCAGTTGTATGATTTCCCATAAAAATAGATCTTCTTTAGAAAATTATTCGTGGTTCCCGTTTTCGTGGTATTCTGCAAAAATTTCAGGGAAGAATTTTGATAAAGTGGCGATGCTTGTTCCTGTTAAAGTAAATGATTTAAATACTGATTTTACCCTGCAGTTTGATCTGGGAAGTGATGCAACACTGATCTACGGAAATGCAATAAATAGCTACTACACAGAAAGCGAAATAAAAAACTTTCTCATAGAAAGCTCTAGGTCTACAGATAATGGCGGAAAAACAGTATACAAGACAAAAGGACTGATCTATCAATTTGGAAAATTGTCTAAAGATAATTTGGTGTATAAAGACAATTACGGAGATAAAATACCTAAAGACTCACTGTTTACCAAGAAGCCCAAACACATGGGAACGTTGGGCGCAGATGTATTTGAAAATAAAGTATTAGTAATCGACTATCCAAATAAAAGAATGTGTGTCCTTGATTCATTAGATAACTACTGGAAAAAAGTGACAATATTTGTAGATGCTAAATCTAATAATGGCAGGTTGCACATTCCACTCACTATTGCCAATAAAACCCATTGGTTCTTGTTTGATACAGGAGCAAGCTTATTTCCTATCAATACCAGCAAAGAATTGTGGACTTCATTGGTAGATCAAACCAGTAAAATAGACACTATTATTGCTAATTCATGGGGAGAAAAGGTTAAATTCTATGGACGCCCGATTAAAGAAAAAGTGTATCTGGGAAAAAGAAAACTAGAAAATGATTATGCCTGGTATAACGATAATAAGAGACTTCAGGAGTTTAATAAAGCTGAAGATGTAGATGGTCTGACGGGAAATGCTTTTTTTGTCAATAACATTGTTATATTGGACTTTAAGAATAAAAAATTCGGGGTAGTAAACTAATCCATTTGAATCTATTTTTTAGATTCAAATGAAATAATTTAGCAGAAGCAATTCAGTATTGAACTTGCTATCTAAATCCCGCCCTTTGGTGGGATTTTTTGTTACCAATCTTGTCTTAAAGCAACTCCAATGCTTAAAAAATAAATTAATATTAAAGAGTAAGGCTTGTTAAGTTACATTAAATAAAATCTTTAGCAGAAAAAGAAGTTAGGTTCTCCATATAATCAAAATAAGTATTACAAAAATGATTGTGAAAGCACTTTATCTATAAGAGCTCAAGTGAAATATTTTCCCTAAATTTAGGTAAAATTACATCAAATGCAAAT
Source organism: Chryseobacterium sp. WG14 (assembly GCF_024586945.1). Classification (NCBI taxonomy): domain Bacteria; kingdom Pseudomonadati; phylum Bacteroidota; class Flavobacteriia; order Flavobacteriales; family Weeksellaceae; genus Chryseobacterium; species Chryseobacterium sp. WG14. The sequence continues at coordinate 10,418 of NZ_JALCZD010000022.1, read as the reverse complement.
AGAAACAAGACCCCTGAGCGTTCAGGATTATGATGAACTGGTTGTAACAATGAAGCGTGCCTATCCCCAGATGTCAGAATCAATCTGGTCTAAAAAAAGCATTGAAAAACTTACAAGGATATTTCCCAAAGGTCAGATCTGTATTACTGTAGATGGAAAACTGGCTGCAGTAGCACTTTCCATTATTGTGAACTATGATGAATTCGGAGATGATCATACCTATGTGGATATTACAGGGAACTATACATTTAATACCCATTTGTCAACAGGAAATGTCCTGTATGGAATTGAGGTTTTTGTAGATCCGGAGTTTCGTGAGCTGCGTCTGGGAAGAAGACTTTATGACGCCCGAAAAGAATTATGCGAGCTTCTTAATCTGAAATCAATTATTCTGGGGGGTAGAATTCCGAACTATCATAAATACAGTCATGAGCTTTCTCCAAGGGAATACATACGAAGGGTGAGAGACAAGGAAATTTATGATCCCGTATTATCTTTTCAGCTTTCCAATAACTTTCTTCCTATAAGAATTCTGAAAAAATACCTTCCCGAAGACGAATCGTCATTGGAAAATGCTGTTCTTCTGCAATGGAATAATATCTATTACAGTAAAAAACCGAATACAATGCAGGATAGCATTATCCGGTTAGGGCTGGTACAATGGCAGATGAGGCATTTTAAGAATATTGATGCCTTTTATGAGCAGGTGGAGTTTTTTGTCAATGTAATGGGAGATTACAAATCAGACTTCGTATTATTCCCCGAACTTTTCAATACACCTTTGCTGGCGCCTTTCAATAAACTTTCAGAAAGAGACAGTATGATAGAACTGGCCAAATTAAGTGAGAGTATCAAGAATAAAATTTCCGAGCTGGCTATCAGCTATAATGTAAATATTATTTCCGGAAGTATGCCTGTTTTTGACCCTGATAATAATGATCTCTATAATGTAAGCTATCTGTTACACCGGGACGGCCGTATCGATGAATACAGAAAAATCCATATTACCCCGAATGAAAGGAAATATTATGGAATGAAGGGAGGAAATGAAATTAGAGTTTTTGATACCGACTGTGGCAAAATAGGCCTTGTTATCTGCTATGATGTAGAATTTCCGGAATTACCGAGGATTTTAGCAGACCAGGGCATGAAGATATTATTTGTACCTTATCTTACTGATACGCAGAATGCTTATATCAGAGTGCGTCATTGTGCTGCTGCAAGAGCTATTGAAAATGAATGCTATGTAGCCATTGCGGGATGTGTAGGAAATCTTCCGGGAGTTAATAATATGGACATCCAGTTTGGACAGGCTGCAGTATTTACTCCTTCAGATTTTGCTTTTCCTTCGAATGCAGTGAAAGGAGAAGCTACCCCAAACACGGAAATGACCTTAATAGTGGATGTAGACTTAAATTTACTGAAAGATCTTCATCATAACGGCTCAGTACAGGTGATGAATGACAGAAGAAAAGATCTCTATGATACTTATCTGAAATAACGATAAATAAGTATAATACATAAAACCACCTCAGTAGCAGAGGTGGTTTAAAACGAGTCTATAATAAATAAATTGGAGAAGTATAAATAGGGCGCAATTATACCTTTTTATCATGCTTTACAGCATCTATAAGTAGTTGCTCGTTGTCTTTATATATTTTTAACTGTGATGGGCTCAGGATCGTTTCAAAATCTTTATCCACGCTTTTAAATCCATCAGTTATAATGCGGCGCGCTTCCTGATCATTTGTTTTTTTATTGCTGTTATTCCTTTTATCCAGATCATTCTGCATGCCTTCTGCTGCTTTAAGATTGATCGTATAAGCTTTTGGAATCTGCTCATCAGTAAGATCCAGTAAAGAGATCATAACTAAAGTTCTATAACCGGCCAGCTCTTTGATTCTGTTGGCTTCAAACTTTGTCATTTGTTCAGGAGTTAGAATGGTCCTCAATGATTTGTCACGCTGTACCATAATTCCTATTAACTCACTGGAAATGGCTTTGTTATTCAGGATGTTAGAATTGTCTCCAACTTTCTCATCAAGGGCATCCAGAGATTCAGCAGCCACTTTATTAAAATATAAGGCTTTGTTGGTTTGGCTTTCAGTAAGATTTAAATAATCCATTTTAGAAGTCATTGCTGCAGCAATTGAATTTGTCGAGCCCATTTGTGCTTTTACCTGTGGAGCTACCATTACAAAAAAGATGGTAAGCAGACCCGCTGAAATGATTTTTCGCAACATAATTTGGTTTTTTACTATTTATTTTGTTCTGCTACAAATGTATGCTGCGGAAGAAAACCTTTTATTATCCGAAAACCTTTTTTTATTGTTCCAAATTCTCCATTTGTTGATATATATAGCTTGATGAACAAAAAACAATAAATCCGGAGAATTTTCTCCGGATTTATTAACTATTATCCTTTTCAGGACTTGAATTTACTCTTATTTTTACTTCGGACATACTACAGCCGGGCAGATTAATCCCGGACATTGAGGTCTTCCATCAGTAGGACAGCACTGGTATGAACAGTTACCGATGATGATACCATTCCCTGCAATACCTTTTAATTGTTCTCTTGATAGTTTGTTGTTACGTAAATTTTTCATTTTGTAATACTTTTATTGGTTTGTTTTATTATTTTGTACGCTGTAAATATAGAAAAATATATTATGTTTTATCACTAGTGTTAGAATTTTATTATTATGATTGATTTAAATGCAGTAAAATGTTGATTATATGTTTGAAATTTTTAATATATGCTTCAGAATGATTATATTTATTTTTTAATAAAAACTGAAAAATTATGCAAAAAGGAACTGTAAAATGGTATAACACAGAGAAAGGATATGGCTTTATTACCCTGGAAGGAAGTGAAAATACTATTTTTTGTCATCATTCAGCGATTGTCGGCTCTTTAAAATCTTTGTCAGAAGGACAGGTTGTAGAATTTAATATTGTACAGGGCCCAAAAGGATCTCAGGCAGAAAATGTCAGGGTAGTAGATAATAACTAAAATAGAATGAAAAGATAAATAAATCTAAAAATTGAGTACAAAAAAACTGTCAGTGTTCTGGCAGTTTTTTTATTAAACACTTTTTTTTAAAATAAGGTTGGGAACAGTTTTTGGAGTAAATTGCACTTATTATTAATATATTATGTTTGACAAGCAGCAACGAAAACTGAAAAGGTCTGCCAGGCTCATTTCCGTGTTGAGTAAATACGGTTTTAAAGATATGCTGGCAAGAATGAACGGAGGAAATAAGCAGGAAGAAGTTTCAGCCAATTCAGATGAAATTATTTCAAAAGGAACAGTTTATGAAAGAATAAGATTGGTGCTGGAAGAGCTGGGGCCTACTTTTGTAAAGCTTGGGCAAACATTTAGCAGCCGGGAGGACCTTTTGCCACCAGAGCTTATTCAGGAATTACAGAAACTACAGGACAAGGTAGAAACAGTAGAAATGGATGTGGAAGATATGCTGGAAAATGAGTTTAATATTTCTGTAAAAGATCATTTTATCGAGATTCAGAAAAAGCCTCTGGCTACAGCTTCTATTGCCCAGGTCTATAAAGCGGTCTTGCAGGATGGAAGCCCGGTGATCTTAAAGCTCAGAAAGCCTGATGTACAATCTGTAATTGAAGACGACCTGCTGTTGATAAAGGATTTGGAGAAACTATTATCAGCCTATTCCGAAATAGGAGAGAAACTCAATCTGAAGCAAGCTATTTCTACTTTTGAAAAATCATTATTGGAGGAGGTTTCCCTGATTAACGAAAAAAATAATATCCAACAGTTCCGTCTTAATTTTAAAAATAATAAAGAAACCTACGTTCCCAAGATATACGAAGAATTTTCCAATAACAATATTCTTTGTATGGAATTTATTGATGGAATAAAGGTGACAGATAAATCAGCTCTTTTAGCCAATCATATTGATCCTGTAAAAGTATCTGAAGCAGGATTGAGGCTTTTTGTTTCTCAGATTTTAGATTACGGATTTTTTCATGCAGACCCGCATGCCGGAAATATTTTAGTGAAAAAGGACGGAAAAATTGTCTTTATTGATTTTGGGGCAGTGGGTAAAATTCAGCCTAATGATAAGGAGATTCTTGAAAATCTGATCGTCAGTTTTGTTGCCAAAAATCCACATAAAATAGTTCGCTATCTCAAAAAAATGGCAATAAGCTATGAGATTCCTGATGAAAGGAGATTTGAAAATGATGTTGAAGATATTCTGAACTTTGTGCACAGCTCATCTCTGCAGGAAATTAATATTCAGGTTATCATCAATAAAATGAAGGATATCCTGAAAGATAACAGGCTTTATATGCCCGATTATTTTTATCTCCTGTTTAAAGGAATCAGCCTGATAGAAGGAGTGGGCAGAAATATTAATCCCGAATTGGATATCGTTAAAAGCCTTCATCCCTACACCAAAAAAATATTTACGAAAAAGATCAATCCCAAGAATATTTTAAAAACAGGATTGGATAAAATGATGAATTTCACGGATAATGTAGATGAAATTCCCCGAGAACTCCGTTCTGTACTTCAAAAACTGGATGAAAATAAATTTACGGTCTCCAGTGAAATCAAAAATATTGAAAAAACGAATCAGCTGATAAAATCCAGTGTGACCAATCTGATCCTGGCGATGATATTGGGTGCAAATATTATTGCTACAGCCATTGTTTTTGCCTCTGAATCGGGACCGCGGATAGGAGAACTCTCTCTGGTTGCTGTGCTGGGATTTGTTTTCTCAGTCATTTTAATTTTAGTTATTTTGCTTAGAATAACAAGGAAATAGGAGAGGAGGAGTAAGGGTTGAAGTTAAGAGTTAAGAGTTAAGAGTTAAGAGGTGGGTTGAAAGTTTTTGGCTTTATCACATATGATCAATAAATTTACACTTCAAAACCAGGAACTATGTATCCAATAAAAAAACAAAATAATCATGAAAACTAGTATTGTATCTGCTTTTATCTTCTGGAGTTCACTGTTTATGGCTCAGGTAACTTCTGAAAAAGGAGTGTTGGGAGATTTTGACGGTAACGGAACAAAAGAAAATGCCTACACTAAAGTTAATGACTGTAATGATGGCTGTGATGGAAAGTGTGAAACAACTATTTATTTCAGTGATAAAAAGATAAAGCCATTCATCATTTCTCCGGCCTATGACGGTACTTTATATAACCTGGGAGACCTTAATGGTGATGGAAAAGATGAGATGGGCTTTTATCCCGGATGGTGTACAAGCTGCTGGCACCCATTTTATGCATATACATTAAGTGAAACCGGCTGGAAACCTTTAGTTCCTCCTATCTCTACACATTGTAATCAATGGGAGGAAGAAAAATTTCCTATTAAAAAAGACCCGAAAAAGAAAGGATATGTTATCATTACCTCAAGCAAATGGGAAAATGATGATATTAAAGTGAGCAGTAAAAGCTTTAAAATAAATTAAAAATTCTCAGGTTTTTACACAGTTCTGAAATCTGCAGTCTCATATCTTATGTATCTTTATTCCATTTTCTAAAAACACGATCATTGGCATCAAAAGCTGCTGATTACCGATTAGTCTCAAGTCTCAAAGTCTCAAGTTTCCATATCCCTCTTCCTCACAGCCCCTTCTGCCTGTCTCCTAAAACCTGATTTTACATTATACATTTTAATACCTATCTTTGCAAAATGGAAAAACTCACTTTTGCAGATTTTGACCTGCCGGTTAAAATTCTTGATGTTTTAGCGGATATGGAATTATTTGAACCTACTCCAATCCAGGAGAAGAGTATAAAGCCTATTCTTTCCGGAAGAGATGTAATGGGAATTGCCCAAACCGGAACCGGTAAAACATTAGCCTATCTTCTGCCAGTTCTTAAAGCTTGGAAATACAATAAAGCAGGAAATCCAACTGTTTTGGTACTTGTTCCTACAAGAGAATTAGTAGTTCAGGTAGCTGAAATTCTTGAAAAACTGACTGTAAATACTACTGCAAGAGTAATTGGAATATATGGAGGAAAAAATATCAATACCCAAAAACTGCTGTTCAATAACGGTTGTGATATTCTGGTAGGTACTCCGGGAAGGGTAATGGACCTTGCCATAGATAATGCCATTTCCCTGAAAGAAGTTCAGAGACTGATCATTGATGAATTTGATGAGATGCTTAATTTAGGTTTCAGACCACAGCTTACCCATATTTTTGAAATGATGAGAGAGAAGAGACAGAATATTCTTTTCTCTGCAACCATGACAGAAGCCGTAGATGTAATGCTGGACGAGTATTTTGCTAATCCGGTAGAAATTTCATTGGCAAAATCAGGAACTCCTCTTGAAAAAATAGAACAGACAGCTTATAAAGTTGAAAACTTCAATACCAAGATCAATTTACTTGAGCATTTATTGAAGACTAAAACAGATATGTCTAAAGTTCTGATTTTTAATAATAATAAAAGACATGCCGACCTTCTTTTTACTAAAATTGATGAGCTGTTTCCTGGGCAGTTTGATGTGATCCACTCGAATAAATCTCAGAACTATAGGCTTAAGGCAATGAAAAGCTTTGAGAATGAAGAGATCAGAGGGCTGATTACCACTGACGTAATGGCCAGAGGTCTTGATATCTCCAATATTACTCATGTGATCAATTTTGAAACACCTGATATTCCGGAGCAGTATATCCACAGAATCGGTAGAACCGGTAGAGCGGATAAAGACGGTAAAGCAATCACTTTTGTAACGAAGAAAGAAGAGCCTTTGGTTCTTGATATCGAGCTATTGATGGATAAAGAATTGATATTTAATGACTTCCCTGAAGAAGTGAAAATTAATCCTGCCAAAATTGCTTCTGAAAAAGATGAAGTGATAATGAAAAACCCTGTACAGGTAAAACTGAATGAAGGAGGAGGAGCATTTCACGAGAAAAAGGATAAGAATAAAAAGGAAAACTGGGGTGGACCTTCAAAAAGAAAAGAGCCGAAAAAATTTGGAGCCAACAGAGCCCAGCAAAAGGCAATATCAAAATCTAAGAGAAAGAAATAAAAAAATAGGCTGCTCGTTTTGAGACAGCCTATTTTTATATGTTATTCCAGGAAATATTTTATTTCATATAAGGATCCATCACCTTTTTCCAGATCTGGTATCCTTCAGGTTTAAAATGCAGCATATCTTCCACAAAAATATCTTTCCTTACCTTTCCGTTGGCATCTTCCATGGCTTTGGTAACATCAATGAATTCGGCGTTAGGCTGTTTTTTCATAAAAGCGGCAATCTTTTTATTGGCTTCTTTCATCTGTGGCCACAGTTTTTCTCTGCTCGGAGAGTACTTTATTGAGATATAATCCACTTCAATATTTGGAAACCTTTCACGGATTTTTTTGTAGAAAGCCTTGTATCGGTTAACTAATTTTTGAGCCTTCAGCTGATGATTGTCTGCAAAGTCATTTTCACCACAGTAAATAATAATCTGTTTAGGCTGATAGGGCGCTAAAAGGTCATCAGCAAAATCATTGAGGTCTGTAAGCCTTGAGCCTCCAAAACCTCTGTTGATGATTGTCTTGTCAGGAAAATAAGATGCCACATCAGTCCATTTGGTAAAAGATGAACTTCCTAAAAACAAAATAGCATCCTTAGGGGGTGGGTTTTGTTGATTTTCTTTTTTGAAATTTTGGATGTCCTGCCAGAACATTGGTTTTTTTTCCTGAGAAAAGGAAATAGCAAAAAACAGCATTAGAAATGCTGAGAGAATCTTCTTCATTGTTTCAATTTTTAATTTCAGATAAAAGTAATAAAAAACTCCCGATTAATAACGGGAGTTTATCATTTATCTTTTGTAGGATACATACGTCACATCCGGAATTTTATCTCCATCCTGGTCATAGTTACCAAACTGCTGAGCCAATCTAAGTTCTGTACCGGATAATATATCAACCCTATAGTTGTTGTTCTCATCTTCATCAAACTTAATCCCTAAAATTTTAGCATCAGCATCATAGGTGTATTTTCCTTCACTCTTTCCGTTAACCTGGCAGTCTGCCCCCCCTGTTCCGGAATAAGCAGTATAACTGACATAAAAATCGGTTCTGAAGAAAAGAGTGTTTTTTTGATCGCACCCTTCTGGAGTAGAAGAAGAAAGCACCGTTTTATTATCTTTTCCGGAAATAACTTCTCTTTTGGTTTCTTTCCAATCTCCTTTAATAATATCCATTTCATAAGCTTGCATATCATCATCTTTACAAGAAGTAAGCGCCAAAGCAGAAAAGGCAAATAAAAGTAGCTGTTTTTTCATTTTCACAAATTTAAGAATATGCTAAAATATAAATAAATTTGAAATATTTATAATGAAATCATTATTTTTTAAACAAATGTTTATAAATAAGATAATTTGGAATTATGGTCTGGCTTTAAAGCTACCAAGCCGGCAGGTAGAAAAACAATTCGTTTGAAGATTCAGCATTTTATTATTAAAATTTGATAGAAAGAACTTTATTCTCCTTAGAATATATATCAAAAAATCCCCAAGAGACGAACTATTTTCAATGAACATCATCCGTATAATGTGCCTGAAGCTTTAGTAACACCTAAAAAAGCGGACTATAGCCCGCTTTTAATATCATTATTGTTTTCCAGTCTATATTAATAGCTCATTTCCACAATTTTAAAAGCATCCTGGGGAGTCAGTTTTTTATATTCTCCAAGACCCAGCCAGTTTCTGTCTGTAAAGGCTTTTTCTACTCTTTCAGCAGTACCTTTGTAGTCTTCTGTGTATTCAGAAAGTTTTGTTTTAATCTGTAGGCTATGGAAGAAGTCTTCCATTTTTTTGATTCCTGCTTCAGCTTTTTCCTCTACACTTCCGTCTTTAATACCCCAAACTCTTTCAGCGTATTGCGCCAGTTTTCCTTTTTTATTGTCAAAATTATAACGGTAATGAGAAGGAGCAATGATCGCTAAAGTTCTTGCATGGTCAATGCCAAAATAAGCTGTCAGCTCATGGCCCATTGCGTGTACAGCCCAGTCGGTGATTACTCCTTTCTGGATCAGCCCGTTTAAGGCCATTGTACAGCACCACATAAAGTTTCCGGCAGCATCATAGTTGAAATCATCAGCCAGTACTTTTGGAGCCGTTTCCTGCAGACTGATCAAAATACTTTCAGCAATTCTCTCCTGAAGATCAGCAGAAGACGGTGCAGTCATGTATTGTTCCAAAACATGGGTGTAAGCATCAGTAATTCCGTTAATGATCTGATTTTTTGGAATAGATCTGATTACTTCAGGATCTAAAACAGAAAACTGTGGGAATAGTCCCGGACCACCGGAAGATAATTTTTCGTTGGTTTCCCTTCTGGAAATTACATAGCCGGAATTCATCTCAGAACCTGTAGCAGGAAGCGTTAAAATACTTCCGAAAGGCATTCCTTCCCCTTCAAAAGTTCTTACCTGTTTTTTCAGTATTTCCCAAGGCTCTCCGTTATAGTTAGCGGCTGCAGAAATGAATTTGGTACCGTCAATTACAGAACCACCTCCTACAGCAAGAAGATAAGTAATGTTGTTCTCTTTGATGAAACTTATAGCTTTAATCAGCACTTCATATTCCGGATTGGCAGGAACACCGCCGAACTCATATAAGTCATGATCTTTTAAAGCGTCTTTCACCTGATCATAAATGCCATTGCTTTTGATACTTCCTCCACCATAGATCATTAATATTTTGGCGTCTTTAGGAATTTCCCTGGAAATTTTAGCGATTTCACCTTTTCCGAAAAGTATTTTAGTTGGGTTTTTAAACTCGAAATTAAGCATTCTTTGTAAATTTTTTTATAAGTCAAATTTACAAAATGCAAAAAGAAATTAAAGTTAAGAAAGTGGTAAAATTATGACGATTAACGGTCAGGAAACTATTTTGAAGACCGGGATTTTATTTCGTTGTTGATCTGCCCAAGATTGATAAAGCTGGGTAGAAGTGTAATTAAAGATCCCACGCCTGCAGCTATAAGTACCGGATTTTTACTTTTTACAGATAAAAATAGAAGAATAGCAAAGGCTATCAGGATTACAATGCCAAATCCAATGGTGATATTCTGTAAAATTTTTCTCTTTGTCTGTAATTCTTCCAAAGATAAATGACTTAATTTGTTGTTTTTCATGTTTTTAAGTTATATAACGAAATTACAGAAAAATATGATGTAAACTTATTATAAATTAAAAAGATCTTTAAAAGCTGAAGCTAAATGACAATGTTTTTTAAGAGGAACTATTACCGGAACCTTTAGCTTGTAGAGTATATTTAAAAAACTATTTGAAGACGAAATAATCCGTTTAATTTTTATCGAAGATAAAATCCTTGCGTCTTATAGCATTAAATTTTGTAAATAACTTTGCGGCCTTGCGTTTTTCCAACAGGTTATAAGACCGATCAGTCTTC
>NZ_JALCZD010000021.1:0-25486 GCF_024586945.1 Chryseobacterium sp. WG14 | reverse complement strand
GTACACAAAGCCTTCCTGTAAGCTGTTCGCTAAATAAACCCCTTCAATTTCCCCTTTCTCCTGAATACCAAATAGCTGTTCCTGCTCTACAATATAGTCTATATCAGATGGAGTCAGGTAGCTTCGATCCTCTTCGGAAAGCAAGGTAATGATAGATTCCAAATGGCTCTTAAAGCCTTCTGACAGTAAAGTAATCTCTTCTTCCTGAAGGTAACCGGTAACGCCAAAGCGTAATTGCCCATCCACAACAGCTCCATTGATGCTGATATAATGGCTGTCGCGGTTATTACTTCCTACCCCTAATCCACTGTCTTCAGCTGCGATAAACCAGCTCTTCTCGCCGGAGACATCTTCCTGGTCCAGCTGTCCAAGATAGTTGAAGCTGATCTTAGGTAGCTCACGTTCTATATAGCCTATCAAACTACCATAACCAATTCCGTTATTTGGAATACGTCGCAGGGATTCTTTGGTCAATACCACTGTATCCGAAAGGTCTTTCCCTTTCTTCAGCAGTAATGGATACATTGTGGTAAACCAACCTACAGTTTCGGTGATATCTAAGTTCCCAAAGACTTCTTCACGACCATGGCTCTCCAGCAATACGGAATGGCTTTCCTCTCCGGTTAATCCTGAAAGCGAAAGGGATAACGCTGAGAGAAGAAGATCATTGATTTGGGTATGGTATGCATGATGGGTCTTTCTGATCAACGATTCGGTCATCTCTTTACTTAGCATCAAATGACCGTGGTGGTGCTCTTTGCCAATGAAACTGCTTAGCGCAGCATTGTTAGATTCTACGGTTTCAGCCGTGGCATTCCAGTACAACAGCTCCTGGGCCCGGGATTCCGGGTTTTCTGTTTTATAGCTTCGTACAGCTTCCACCCATTGGCGGTAGCTTGTCCCTTTTACATGACCCGTAATGTATTCTGTATCTCCTTTTTCAAGAGACTGGTAAATATTCTTTAAGTCTTCGGTAATAATCCTCCAGCTTACAGCATCAATGATCAAATGATGAAGGGCAAAGTAAATCCTTGCACTTCCATCCTGATTACCACCAATATAACCAATCTGATACAATGGTCCGTTTTCAATATCAAAGCCGGACTGCCAGGCCGTGAAAGTCTTAGACAATTCTTCTGCACTTAATCCTGGAGCATCAAGGTAATTGATACCCGCTACGGATTCCTCACTGCTATATGCCTGGGTATAAACACCATCTGCTTTTGGATAATAAAACCTGAATGCATCATGTCTTTCCACTAAATGATGGATGGAGGTTTCCAGTAACTCTTTATCAAGCTCTGGCACATTGATCAAAAAGGCCTGATTCCAGTGATTGAAATCTCCAAGATAACCCTGTTCTTTCTGGCTGAAGAACCAATCCTGAACAGGAAGTAAGGAAACTCCCCCTTCTAATATACCTTGCTCGGAAAGGATATGTTCTCCTTCTGTCTGTTTCTTTTCTTCTATGAGTAACGACAATGATGATACGCTGCGGGCCGTAAAGACTTCTTTTACACTTAGTCTTACTTCTAATTGTTGTCTGATTCTTCCTACCAGCTGGATACTGATGATACTGTCGCCTCCTAAGCGGAAGAAATCATCTTCGATACTGATACTTGCAGCATCAAGACCCAAAACATCCCCATAGATCTGGCACAGTTTGACCTGAAGATCCGTTTGGGGAGCAACATAATCTTTGCTTCCTGTAAATTCAGGTTCCGGAAGTTGTTTTCTATCTAGTTTTCCATTGATCGTTAATGGCAACGCTGTTAAGTGTACAAAAGCACCTGGTACCATATATTCCGGTAAACGCTCTGACAAATGTTCTGAGAGTAAATTGGAATCAATCTCTGTATCTGATACATAATATCCTGCAAGATATTTTAAGCCTGCTTTGTTTTCTTTAGCCAAAACAGCTGCCTGACGGATTCCAGGGTAATGAAGTAAGGTATTTTCAATCTCTCCTAATTCAATTCTATAGCCCCGGATTTTTACCTGGAAGTCGTTCCTTCCAATATATTCTAATTCTCCATTAGCCAGCCAGCGTACTAAGTCTCCCGTTTTGTATAAGCGGCTGTTTTCGCCTCTTGCTTTTTGGGATAATGTCTGGAATGGGTTATCAAGGAAACGTTCTTCTGTTAAATCCGGGCGGTTTAAATAACCTCGTGCAATTCCGGCTCCTCCGATATAAAGCTCTCCTACAGCTCCCACTGGAACCGGTCGCATATGGTCATCCAACACATAAGTCGTCATATTCCCAATAGGACCTCCAATATTCAACGGGTTACCATCTTCCTTATAATAATGCAATGTTGCACACACTGTGCCCTCGGTTGGACCGTACTCATTGACAAGTATAATATCATCAATATTTTTATCCAAAGCAGGGAAACTTTCTCCTCCGGCAAAAATCAATTTCAGGTTGGTGCCATTGTTTACAACTTCTCTCAATAAAACTGGTGGAATAAACGATACCTCTATATTATTTTCTCTGATATATTCGTTAAGTTCTCCTACAGATGTTCTAAGGTCATTGCTGTAAACCCACAAGGTGTTTCCATTACACAATACCGTGAGAGCCTCATAAACAAAGGCGTCGAATACATAATTGGAGTAACATCCTACTTCCTTGAATTCTTCAAGTCGGTGAGCCTTAATCATTGATCTTATAAGGTTTATCACCCCGGAATGTTCAATCATTACTCCCTTAGGAAGTCCTGTTGTTCCACTCGTATAAATGACATAGGCAAGGTTACCTGAATTCACCTGGGTAACAGGATTATTTGAATCTGTGAGTTCAAGCTGTGCTTTAATGTTTACCTCATCTAAAGTGATACATTCTACCCCCAGGTCTTCCAACTTTTCTGTTGTAATTTCCTGCCCTAAAACAAGTTTTGCATCGGTATCCTGAAGGATATGTTTTATTCTGTCTGCAGGATAGGACGGATCCATCGGAACATAGGCCGCTCCTGTTTTCATTACAGCAAGAATTGCAATCAGCATATACTCCGAACGATCTAAGCATAAAGGAATAATGTCGTCAGGCTGAAGATCGTACGTTTCAAGAAGGTAATTGGCCAGGCGGTTTGATCGGTCATTCAGCTCTCTGTAAGAAAGTCTGACATCCTGATATACTACCGCTGTCTGATCCGGGGTTTTCAACACCTGATTTTCAAATAACTGATGAACTGTCAGGTCTTTTGCATATTCTTCCCGCGTATCATTCCAGCTTTCCACGGTCATTTTATATTCGTCTTCCTGTAGCAGAGAAAGTCCGCAAACTCTTGTATGATGAATATCAACCTGAATCAATTGATCTAAAAGAAGCTGGTAAGATCCGGCCATACGGACAATTGTATCTTTTTTAAACAGTGATTTTGCATAATTGAACATGATACGGAGGTCTCCTCCATGATCATCAACCATTGTCGTCAGGTCAAATTTTGCCGCCTGATAGTCTACTTCTCCATCAAAAGGATAGAATAAAACGTCTTCATCATTTACTTTAGCATCTCCTCCTCCAAAACTTTGGAGACCAAACATCACCTGGAAAATCGGGTGTCTGGAGGTATCCTGCTCTACTCCTAGTTCTTCCACTAACTTCTCAAATGGAAGATCCTGATGAGACTGCGCTTCTGTGATTGATTTTGAAACCTGAAGAATGAAGTCTTTAAGGGTTTGCTCAGGATCAATACTTTCTCTTAGTGCCAATGTATTGACAAAGAAACCAATGATGTCTTCAAGCCCAGCATGATGACGGTTCGCAATTGGGCTTCCTACTACAATATCATCCTGTCCTGAATAGGCAGAAAGCATCAGATAATAGCCTCCCAGCATCAAGCTGTACAGACTTACGCCCAATTCTTTTGAAAGGTTTCTTAATTTTTCTCCCCGTTCTGCATCCAGGATAAAGTATAGATTTTCCCCTTCGTAAGAAATTTGAGACGGCCGTCTGAAATCCGTAGGTAAATCTAAATTATGGAAATCATCAAGCTTATTTTTCCAATAGTCAATCTGCTTATCAAGACGTTCTCCTGCAAGATAATTACGCTGCCATAGTGCAAAGTCTTTGTACTGAACCTTTAATGGAGGAAGCTCTGCGATTTCTCTGCCGGAAAGCTTATAATACATTGTTGCAAGTTCTTTCAGGAAGACATCTGTAGACCATCCGTCAAAAGCAATATGATGAACGACAACAGACAGATAATGATTGTTTTCTAAACTGAAAACATTTACTGCCACAGGAAGTTCTTCCTCTACACGGAATACCTTGTTGGCACACCTGTTTATATTCTCTTCTAATTCTTCTCTCGTTTTTACTTCTGTGATTTTAAATTCCGGAATAAGGTCTGTAACCACCTGGTAACCTACCCCTTCTTCTGTAGCCCGGATCATCGAGCGTAGCACTTCATGGCGCATAATGACCATTTCCAGAGACTTCTGAAGAAGATCAAGCTGTATATTCTTATCCAGCATTGTCGTGATAGGAATGTTATAAGCACTGCTTCCTCCCTCATAAGATTCTATAAACCATAGTCTTTCCTGAGCAAAAGACAATCTTTGTTTTTCAGGAGAGTCTACTTTTACAGGAGTAATGATGATTTGTTCACCTGTATTATTTTCATCTGCTAAAACAGTTGAAAGAGAAGCAATCGTTTTATGATTGAAAACCTCAGTGACTCCTATCTGAAGTTTTAGTTCCTGCTTAATTTTTCCGATCAGTTTTATGGCCATGATACTGTTTCCTCCAAGCCTGAAGAAGTCATCATCGATACTTATACTGGACGGATCAACCTTCAGTACCTCACCATAAATATCACATAGTTTCGCCTGTAATTCATTTTCCGGAATGATCTGTTTTTTGTTCCCTGTAAAATCAGGTTCCGGAAGCTGCTTTCTGTCTAGCTTTCCATTGATTGTTAATGGTAAAACATTCAAATGAACAAAAGCACCCGGCAACATATAATCTGGAAGAACCTGTGACAGGAAGTCAAAAAGCAGACCTGGATCTACTGATGAATCTGACACATAATAGGCTGTCAGATATTTCATCCCATCATTATTTTCTTTTGCCAATACTGCGGCCTGACGGACATCAGGATACTGAAGCACCCTGTTTTCAATTTCTCCAAGTTCAATTCTGTAACCACGGATTTTTACCTGGAAGTCATTTCTTCCAATATATTCTAATTCTCCATTAGACAACCAACGTACTAAATCACCGGTTTTATATAATCGTCCGTTTTCACCTCTTTCCTTCTGCTCTGTAGTCTGGAACAGGTTCAGCATAAAGCGTTCTTCCGTAAGTTCCGGTCTGTTTAAATATCCTCTGGCAATACCTGCTCCTCCGATATAAAGCTCTCCTATTACCCCTACAGGAACCTGACGAAGATTCTTATCCAATACATAAGCCGTCATATTTCCGATGGCTTTTCCAATATTCAATGGATTACCATCCTCGTTATAGTGGTGTAATGTGGCACACACTGTTCCTTCGGTTGGACCGTAGGCATTGATAATGTCTACTCCATATTCTTTATAAAGCTTCATTACCTGAGGGTTCGTTACATCTCCAGCCACTACCAATTTCTCTAAAAGAAGTATATATTCATCCGTCAAAAGGATTGGCGGAATAGTCGCTATACTAATATTGTGTTCTTCTATATATTCCTGTAATTCGGAAAGATCAATCCTTTTTTCTTTTTCCAGTAAATAGATGCTATGGCCATGAGTAATAACAGGATACAATTCCCATACATGGGCATCGAATACATAGCTCGCATACCACAGACAGTTTTTATGGATCGTCCCATCAGATTTCAATCCAAATTCTTTAGCTTCCTGTTCTATTAAGTTGGCTACATTTCTGTGCTCTACCATAACTCCTTTTGGAAGTCCTGTTGTTCCACTGGTGTAAATTACATAAGCTAGGTTATGGGATTTAACTGTAGTCACAGGAGCTTCCGAAGATTCTCTCTTAATCTCATCCTGGAAAGCAACCTGATCCAGGGAAATGGCATCTACATCCATCTTCTGTACCCTATCTATTGTTTCTTCATCTCCAAGAACCAGTTTTGCTCCTGTATCATGAAGGATATGCTCTATCCTGTCTGAAGGATAAGACGGATCCATTGGTACATAGGCTGCTCCAGTCTTCAATACGGCTAATATCGCAATCAACATATACTCTGATCTTTCCAGACATAATGGTACCATATCATCAGGTTGAAGATCATAGGTTTTAATCAGATAGTTGGCCAATCGATTCGCTTTCTTATTCAGCTCACTATAGGATAACTTAACATTCTGGTATACCAATGCAATATGATCAGGCGTTTTTGAAACCTGGTTTTCAAACAGTTCATGAATCGTTTTATCTGAAGAAAAATCAGAAACTGTATGGTTCCAGGATTTTATCAGGTTCAACTGATTTTCAGAAACATATGAAAGCTGATCTGAAGTGATCTCCCAGTTTTTTAATACCTGTCCTAAAACAGATTTCATCCCTTCCATCAGCTGCTCCATGGTTTTCTGCTCAAAAAGAACTCCTTCATAATTGATTTTCATCGTTACGCTCTCTCCCTGTTCATAAGCCATTATTCCCAGCGGATAATCCAATTTTTCTACAGAACCTTTGAAAACAAATCCTAATTCATTACTGTCATCTCCTCCTGCCGGTACCGGATAGTTCTCATATACAAATAAGCTGCTGAACATGCGTCGTGCATCATGTTGAAGCTCTCCAAGGCTGACATCACTGTGCGTGTTAAGCTCACTGATTCTCTGCTGAATATCGGAAATGATATCCACTACTTTACTTTCTGTATGCTCTACAATAAGTGGAAGTGTATTGATAAACAACCCGACAGATGATTCTATATCATCAACAGGAAGGCTTCGTCCGGAGACTGTAGTCCCTACCACCGTTGTTTCTACTCCACTATACATACCCAGCTGGCTATGCCACAGATATTGCAGAACAGCATTCACCGTAAATCCATTTTTGGCAGTGAATTTTTTCAGTTGTTGGTACTGATCATCTGCCAGCGTCATTTTTACAAACTGATGATCCTCTATCTGACGGTAGGTTCCAAGATCAATATGTCTTTGGGATTCTTTCATCAGGCTGCTTAAGTCTTCCTGATCCTGAAGCAGGCTCATATAGGTTTTCCAGAAACTTCGGCTGCTGTCTTTATGCTGCTGAAGGTATTTCTGAGTGTTAACATAGGCATGATCCATTACAAAGCCCGGATCCCGTTTTTTGATAAGGTTCAGATAGATATCATGGATACTTTTGAGTACGATAGGCATACTCCATCCATCCAAAACAGCATGGTGATTACTGAATAGACAGGTATAATGTTTATCTGAACGTTTAAATAAGTATATTCTGAATAATCCTCCTTTTGACAGGTCATAGACTTCAAAACGGTCCTTCTGAGTGACATCGCGGATCAATTCTTCCTGTTGACTCTCCTCCATTCCGCTTAGATTCTCAAATCTCCAGTCAAGTGGGCTTTCCCTGTCGATAATCTGAACGATCTCTCCGCTCCAGTTGAACCTGAGCCTCAATGCCGGGAACTGCTGTTGAGTGTGGAACCACGCTTTTTTAAGCGTTTCAACATTCATTTCAGACCTATAATCCCAAATCAGCTGTACCCGGTACGCATCATCCGTATCCCCTTGTTTTAGAGCATGATATACAAACCCTTCCTGTAAACTGTTAGCTAAGAATACCCCTTCTACTTCTCCATTTTCCTGGATGGTATCAAGCTGTTCTTTATCTACAATGTTTTCTATATCTGAAGGGGTAAGGAAGCTTCGTGTATTTTTGGAAAGCTCATCTATAATATCAATGATATAATCTTTGAACTTCTGAGTAATCCGTTTTACCTGATCCTGAGACAGATGTGCAGAAACGCTGAAGCGAAGCTGACCGTCTACAACCGCACCATTGATCCCTATAATATAGCTTTCTTTATTTGATGCTCCGATAGAAAGTCCACTGTCTTCTGCTGCAATAAACCACGCTTTCTCAGCAGCCCCTTCTTCCTGGTCAAGCTGCCCAAGATAGTTGAAGCTGATTTTTGGAAGTTCATGTTTTGTATATCCTACAAGGCTTCCGTAGCCAATTCCATTATCTGGAACGCTTCTTAATGCCTCTTTAGTCAATACTACCGTATCATTGAGCTTTTTCCCAGTTTCAAGTAATAACGGATACATTGAAGTGAACCATCCTAGTGTTTCTGTAATGTCTAAGCTAGGGAAAACATCTTCACGACCATGACCTTCCAGTAAAACCGCATGATGGGATTCTCCTGTAAGCTCTGTAAGGGCTGAAGCTAATGCCGATAATAGCAGATCATTAATCCTTGTCTGATATACATGATGGCTGCCTCTGATAAGCTTTTCTGTATTTTCTTTATCTAAAAGAAGAATATCATGGTTGCTTTCCGGTATAGAAATAGCCTCCAATGTTTTATTAATTCCACTGACTATTTCTGTCGTTTTATTCCAGTAAGCAAGTTCTTTATCTCTGGATTTCGGAGTTTCTGCCTTATACCCTTTTACAGCATCCACCC
Source organism: Chryseobacterium sp. WG14 (assembly GCF_024586945.1). Classification (NCBI taxonomy): domain Bacteria; kingdom Pseudomonadati; phylum Bacteroidota; class Flavobacteriia; order Flavobacteriales; family Weeksellaceae; genus Chryseobacterium; species Chryseobacterium sp. WG14. The sequence goes on along the minus strand of NZ_JALCZD010000021.1, from coordinate 16,901 downwards.
ATTGACGGTAGCTGCTTCCTTTTTGGGCTGCTTTAAAGTCTTCTCCTCTTTCAAGAGTCTGATATATGTTTTTTAAGTCATCGGTAATGATTCTCCAGCTTACCGTATCGATGATAAGGTGATGGAATGCAAAAAAGATTCTGGTGCCTCCATCTTCATATCCTGTTATATACACAATACGGTACAATGGTCCTTTTTCTATATCAAACTGGGCATGCCATTGGGTAAAGAGCTGAGAAAGCTCCTCCATTGTCATATCCGAAGTATCGAGATAGCTGATTTCCGGAGTGGCTTCTAATCCATATTGCTGGGAATACATTCCATTTTCTTTTGGATAATGAATTCTAAATGCATCATGTTTTTCAATGAGCAGGCGGACGCTTTTCTCCAAAAGTTCCTTATTTAGCTGAGGTACATTGATCAGGAAGGCCTGATTCCAGTGGTTAAAATCTACCAAATATCCTAATTCTTTCTGACTGAAGAACCATTCCTGGATCGGAAGTAATGAAACTTTTCCGTCCAATATTCCTTGTTCTGCCAAAATATGGATTGCTTCATTTTGACTTTTCTCTTCGATAAGTAAAGACAAAGCAGCAGCAGTTCTGGCCGTAAATACTTCTTTAACACTTACTCTTATATCCAGTTGCTGTCTGATTCTTCCTACCAGCTGAATACTGATGATACTGTCTCCTCCTAATCTGAAGAAATCGTCTTCGATACTGATCCCTGACGCATCAAGACCTAACACATCACCATAAATCTGACACAGTTTGACCTGAAGATCCGTTTGGGGAGCAATATAACCTTTACCTCCTGTGAACTCAGGTTCCGGAAGCTGCTTTCTGTCCAGTTTTCCATTGATCGTTAATGGTAAAACATTCAAATGAACAAAAGCACCTGGTACCATATATTCCGGTAAGCTCGCAGAAAGGTGTTCAGAAAGGAGATTGGAATCAATCACTGAATCTGATACATAATAGCCTGCCAGGTATTTTAAGCCTGTTTTATTTTCTTTGGCCAGAACAGCTACCTGACGGACCCCAGGGTAATGAAGCAATGTATTTTCAATCTCCCCTAATTCAATTCTGTAACCACGGATTTTTACCTGGAAGTCATTTCTGCCAATATATTCAAGCTCGCCATTAGCTAACCAGCGTACTAAATCGCCTGTTTTATATAAGCGTTCATTCTGACTTCCCGTCTTTTGATCTTCGGTCTGGAACGGATTTAATATGAATCGTTCTTCGGTTAAATCCGGTCTGTTTAAATAGCCTCTGGCAATACCTGCTCCTCCGATATAAAGCTCCCCTACAGCACCCACTGGAACCGGCCGCATATGGTTGTCCAGTACATAACTTGTCATATTTCCGATAGGGCCTCCAATATTTAATGGATTTCCATCTTCATTATAGTGATGCAACGTCGCACAAACAGTTCCTTCTGTAGGGCCATAAGCATTAATAATATCTACTCCTTTAGCCTGATAAAGAGCCATCAGTTGTGGATTTGTTACATCTCCCGCTACGACAAGCTTTTCTAAAGGCAGAATATAATCTTTGGTTAAAAGAACAGGCGGTATGGTGGCAATACGGATATGATTGGTTTCTATATACTGTTGTAAAGCAGCAATATCGGTCTGTTTTTCTTTGTCTAAAATATAGATACTGTGACCATGAGTAATGACAGGATACAACTCCCATACATGGGCATCAAACACGTAATTAGCATACCAAAGACAGTTTTTAAGCCCGTCAGAAATCAACCCAAATTCTTTGGCTTCCTGCTGTATTAAGTTGGCTACATTTCTGTGTTCTACCATTACTCCTTTTGGAAGTCCTGTTGTTCCGCTGGTGTAGATGACATAAGCCAGGTTTTCAGGTGTAACTGAAGTGACCGGATTATTTGAATCTGTGAGTTCAAGCTGTGCTTTAAAGGAAATGTCATCTAAGGAAATGGATTCTACCACCAGATCTCGTACTTTTTCTGCTGTACTTTCCTGACTAAGAATTAATCTTGCTCCTGTATCCTGAAGAATGTGTTCTATTCTCTCCACCGGATAGGATGGATCCATTGGCACATAAGCCGCTCCCGATTTCAGTACTGCGAGAATTGCAATCAGCATATTCTCAGAGCGTTCTAAACACAGAGGAATAATATCGTCAGGCTGAATGTTGTAAGTTGCAATAAGGTAATTCGCCAGACGATTTGCTCTTTCATTCAATTCTCTGTAGGATAAATGAACATCCTGATAAACCAAAGCAATCTGATCAGGAGTCTTTGAAACCTGATTTTCAAATAGCTTATGAATGGTTTCTTCCACATACACAGATGCTGTCGTATTCCAATCTTCCGTTACTTTTTTCTTACTGTCTGCGGGTATTAGAGGAAGATCACAAAGCTTAACATTTTCAAGTGTATGCTCATGAGCACCAAAAGCCTGTTCAAGAATATACTGATAGGAACCGATCATATTATTGACCGTTTCTCTAGCGAAAATAGCCTTGCCATAATTAAACATTCCACGGACGGTTTCTTCACCATCATCAATCATAGTCGTCAGATCAAACTTCGCTACCTGATAGTCTACTTCTCCATCGAAAGGAGCAAACAATGCTTCCCCATCATGGGTATCTCTACCAAAACTCTGAAGACCAAACATCACCTGGAAGACCGGATGTCTGGATGTATCCTGTTCCACTCCTAATTCTTCCACTAACTTTTCAAATGGAAGATCCTGATGAGACTGGGCTTCTGTTACGGATTTTGATACCTGAAGAATAAAGTTTCTGAGACTCTGTTCAGGGTCAATATTTTCTCTTAATGCAAGGGTATTGACAAAGAAACCGATGATATCTTCGAGTCCTGCATGATGACGGTTCGCAATAGGGCTTCCTACCACAATATCGTCCTGTCCTGAGTAGGCAGAAAGCATCAGGTAATATCCACCCAGCATGACGCTGTATAAACTCACGCCCAGTTTTCTGGATGTATTTCTAAGACTTTGGGCAACTTTTGGATCAACAATAAAATTAATAGTTTCTCCTTCGTAGGATACCTGAGCCGGTCTTTTGAAATCTGCAGGTAAATTAAGGTTCTGGAAATCATCAAGTTTGTTTTTCCAATACCCAACCTGGCTATCCAATCGACCCCCTGTCAGATAGTTTCTCTGCCATAAAGCAAAGTCTTTATATTGAATCTTTAATTCCGGAAGCTGAGGAGATTTTCCATTGATAAGAGCTTCGTAAACGGTTTGTATTTCCTGTAAGAATATATCGGTAGACCAACCATCAAAAGCAATGTGATGGATTACCACTGACAGATAATGTTCATCTCCTAAGCTGAAGATATTCACTTCTATAGGAAGCTCTTCATCCAGACGGAAAACTTTATTTGAAATTCTGTTGACCACCTCATCAAGTTCTGCTCTTGTTTCTACATGATGCCTATGCATTTCCGGAACACGGTCTGTCACCAGCTGATAGCCTTTTCCTTCCTCTGTAGAAAGGATAATACTTCTCAAAACTTCATGACGCATTACAATGGTTTCCAATGCTTTGCAAAGTGCTAAAATGTCTGTTTTCTCATTAAGGCGAACAGTCATCGGAACGTTATAAGCACTACTTCCTCCTTCATAGGTTTCTATAAACCAAAGTCTTTCCTGGGCAAAGGACAACCTCTGCTCTTCCGGAGAATTGACTTTTACAGGAGTAATACTTACCTGCTCATCATTATTCTGATTGGCCAATGCGTTTGAAAGTGAGGCTACTGTTTTATGACCAAATATCACAGCAACTCCCACCTGTGTATTCAACACACGTTTGATACCGCTAATCAATTTTATCGCCATGATACTGTTTCCTCCAAGGCTGAAGAAATCATCATTGATTCCGATTGTTGCTGCATCCAGACCCAGAACTTCTCCATAGATCTGACACAGTCTTTCCTGTAATTCATTCTCTGGTGCTGTGTATTCTCTGCCTCCTGTAAATTCAGGCTCAGGCAGTTGTCTCCTGTCCAGTTTTCCATTAATCGTTAATGGTAAAGAGGTTAAATGGACAAACGCAGCAGGAACCATATATTCCGGTAAAGCTTCCGATAAGAAAGACGTAAGATGACCGGTATCGATGGAAGAATCTGATACATAATACCCTACAAGGTATTTCATCCCCGCTTTGTTTTCTTTAGCCAATACTACGGATTGTCTTACTTCAGGATATTCCTGTAGCCTGTTTTCGATCTCTCCCAATTCTATCCTGTACCCACGGATCTTGACCTGGAAGTCATTTCTACCAATGTATTCTAATTCACCATCGGAAAGATAACGGACAAGGTCTCCCGTTTTATACAGGATCCCGTTCTTGCCGGCTTCTTTTTCTTCCAAAGTCTGGAATGGATTCGGGATGAAACGTTCTGCGGTTAATTCTGGCCTGTTTAAATAGCCCCGTGCAATTCCGGATCCTCCCACATACAATTCTCCTACAGCTCCGATAGGAACTGCCCGAAGATGATTATCTAAAATATACATCCCCTGATCCGGAATATTCTCCCCGATCAGAGATGCTCTGTCTAGATCTTCTACACTCAGCTTCTTATAGGTTACATGGACCGTGGTCTCTGTAATACCATACATGTTGATGAGGGTTGGTGCGGAACGGTAACGCTCATACCAAGGTTTTAAGGAGGCCAGGTTTAAGGCTTCTCCTCCAAATATAACATAACGAAGACTGCCTAGGTCTTCTTCGCGCTGAAGAGCGGTATCGATAAACTGATAGAAGGCGGTTGGCGTCTGGTTGAGCACCGTAAGACCTTCTTTCAGACATAAACTGAAGAATAAATTTGTGTCTTTGGTCTGTTCTGAGGACGGTACCAATAGTTTTCCGCCATAGAAAAAGGCACCCCAGATTTCCCATACACTAAAGTCAAACACATAGGAATGGAATAAACTCCATACATCCCGGTCATTGAAATGATACCAGTGATCGGTGGCACTGAACAAACGGGCTACGTTTCGGTGAATCTGCATTACGCCTTTTGGCATTCCTGTGGTTCCGCTTGTGTAGATCACATAAGCCAGATGGTCAGGACCTACCTGGGTAACCGGATTGGAACCACTGCTTTTAGCAAGGTTTCTTTCCAGTTCTGAGTCATTCAGCACAAGTACTGAGGTATCAATTCCACTGCAGGATTCCTGAACGGTGGAAGCTGCAATGCTATGAGCCAGGACTATTTTTGCCCCGGTATCTTCAAGGATATGGCGGATTCTTTCTACAGGATATGACGGATCCATAGGAACATACGCTCCGCCTGCTTTTAAAACTCCCAGAATAGCCGTCAGCATATCTTCTGAACGTTCTAAGCATAATGGAACGAGGTCATCCGGCTGAAGGTCGTAAGTGTCAATAAGGTAATGAGCTAAGCGGTTTGAACGATCATTAAGCTCACGGTAAGACATCCTTACATCCTGATATACTATGGCAATGTGATCCGGAGTTCTTTCAACCTGGGCTTCAAATAATGCCTGAATTGTAGTGTCACTCGCATAATCACTTTCTGTAGACCATAACCCGGATAACTGCGTGTGCTGGTCTTTGGTAAGATAATACAGTTGATCAGATGAAATTTCAGAATTTTCAAGAATCTGTTCTAAAACAGTATTCATTCCTCCGATCAGTTGACTGATCATCTTCTCATCGAACAAAAATCCTTCATAACTGATATTTAACGTCACTTCCTCTCCGGTTTCGTAGGCTACTATTCCTAATGGATAGTCGAGTCGTTCTACGGAACCTTTAAAAACAAATGATAATTCATTGTCTTCTCCTCCTTTTGGAGCCGGATAGTTTTCATAGACAAATAAGCTGCTGAAAATTCTGCGTCCATCATGTTGAAGGCTGGCCAGATTCACACTGCTATGGGTATTCAGCTCACTGATTCTATGCTGAATCTCTGATATAATATCTATAACCTTACCTTCTGTATGGTTCACAATAAGAGGTAAAGTATTAATATAAAGTCCTACGGAAGATTCTATTTCATCCACCGGTAAGCTTCGTCCGGATACCGTAGTTCCTACTACCGTTGTGGATCCTCCACTGTAGATACCAAGCTGTTTATGCCATAAATACTGAAGTACAGCATTGATTGTAAATCCGTTTTCGGATGTAAATTTCTTCAGTTCCTGATACTGTTCACCTGCTATCGACATTTTTATCGAGCGGTGATCTACTATTTGTTTATACTCTGAAAGGTCAGTCTGTTTTTGAGATTCTTTGATTAAGCTTCCCAAATCTTCACGATCTTCCAGAAGTCCCATATAATCTTTCCAGAAACTGCTGTTACTGTCCTTGTTTTCCTGAAGGTATTTCTGAGCTTCGGCGTACGCTTTATCCGGAACAGGTAAAAGCTCCTGTCCTTTAACAAGTTTAAGATAGGCCTCATGAATAAGCGTCAGGAATATAGGCATACTCCACCCATCAAGAATGGCATGATGATTACTGAAGAGACAGCTATAATGGTTTTCTGAACGTTTGAAAATATACACTCTGAAGAGGCTTCCTTTAGATAAGTCGTATACTTCGAAACGGTCTTTTTGAGTCATTTCTTTGACCAGGTTTTCCTGATCTTCATCGTTCATCTCACTGATATCATGATAACGCCAGTCCAGGTTTCCTTTCTTATCGATAATCTGAACAATTTCTTCACTCCAGTCAAATCTTAACCGTAAGGTAGGAAGTTGTTCCTGCGTGTATACCCATGCATCTTTAAGCTTATTCAAATCCATTCCGGACATATAATCCCATACCAGCTGTACCCTGTAGGCATCATCCTTATCTCCTTGATTGAGTGCATGGTATACAAATCCTTCCTGCAAACTGTTGGCAAGATATACTCCTTCAACAGCTCCTGACTTCTGAATAAACATCAGCTGTTCTTTCCCAACAATATTTCCTGTATCTGATGGAGTGAGCCAGCTTCTGGTTTCTGCCAGAAGTTCGTCAACCGTCTGTTTTATATATTCTTTAAATCTTTCTGTCAGCAGATTGATCTGATCTTGTGAAAGATATCCTGAGAGTCCAAAGCGAAGTTGACCATCTGCAATCGCCCCGTTTATACTGATCATATAGCTATCCCGGTTTTGACTTCCCATGGAACTTCCGCTATTTTCTCCGGAAATAAACCATGTTTTTTCTCCGGTACTTTCCTCCTGGTCAAGCTGTCCAAGATAGTTGAAACTGATTTTTGGAAGAGCATGTTTTGTATAGCCTACCAGACTGCCGTAACCAATTCCATTGTTTGGAATACTCCTCAACGATTCTTTGGTCAGAATAGCCGTGTCTTTTACATCATTTCCTGTTTCCAGTAATAATGGATACATAGAGGTAAACCATCCTACAGTTTCCGTAATATCAAGGTTATTGAAAACATCTTCACGACCGTGCCCTTCAAGAAGGACCGCATGTCGGGATTCTCCTGTAAGATCTGAAAGAGCCGAAGCAAGTGCTGACAATAGCAAATCATTAATCTGTGTATGATAGACATGATGCACTTCTCTGATTAACTTCTCGGTATATCCATGATCCAACATAAGATTGGCAAAATGATATTCTGAAGAAGATAATTCTGCCAGGGCATTATTACTTTGTCCTACAGTATCAATAGTGTTATTCCAATAAGTAAGTTCCTCTTCTCTGGATGCCGGGTTATCTTGTTTGTATCCTTTTACGGCTTCAACCCACTGACGGTAGCTGCTTCCTTTTACAGGGGTTTCCACTTCATTTCCTTTCTCAAGGGTCTGATATATGTTCTTAAGATCTTCGGTAATAATTCTCCAGCTTACCGCATCAACAATCAGGTGATGAAGAGCAAAGAAAATTCTTGCGCTTCCGTCTTCATAGCCCTTACTATATCCTATCTGGAATAACGGGCCTTTTTCTATATTAAATTGCGTCTGCCATTCCGTCAATATTTCCGGAAGATCTTCTGATGGGATTCCTGATACATCCAGGTAATTGATATCCGATATTGTTTCTATTCCATACTGCTGGGTGTAAGTTTCATTTTCTTTCGGATAATACATCCTGAATGCATCATGTCTTTCAATGAGCAATCTTACACTCTCTTCCAGTAATTCTGAACTCAACTCAGGAACTTTAATTAAGAAGGACTGATTCCAATGGTTAAGGTCTCCTACATATCCCTGTTCTACCAAATCAAAGAACCATTCCTGGATAGGAAGGAAGGATAATTCTCCTGTCAATGTTCCCTGCTCTGTCAGAATATGGGTCTGCTCTTCTTTTTCTTTGATGTCGATCAGTTCAGAAAGTTTCAATACGGATCTTGAAGTAAAGACATCTTTAACACTTACTCTTATCTCCAGGCGCTGCCGTATTCTGCTGACAAGCTGAATACTGATAATACTGTCTCCTCCTAATCTGAAGAAATCATCATTGATTCCAATTGTTGCTGCATCCAGACCCAGAACTTCTCCATAGATCTGACACAGTCTTTCCTGCAATTCATTCTCTGGTGCTGTGTATTCTCTGCCTCCCGTAAACTCAGGCTCCGGAAGCTGTCTCCTGTCCAGTTTTCCATTAATCGTTAATGGTAAAGAGGTTAAATGGACAAACGCAGCAGGAACCATATATTCCGGTAAAGCTTCCGATAAGAAAGCAGTAAGATGACCGGTATCTATAGAAGAGTCTGATACATAATACCCTACAAGGTATTTCATCCCCGCCTTGTTTTCTTTAGCCAAGACTACGGATTGTCTTACTTCAGCATATTCCTGGAGTCTGTTTTCGATCTCTCCTAATTCTATCCTGTACCCACGGATCTTGACCTGGAAGTCATTTCTGCCAATGTATTCTAATTCACCATCGGAAAGATAACGGACAAGGTCTCCCGTTTTATACAGGATCCCGTTCTTGCCGGCTTCTTTTTCTTCCAAAGTCTGGAATGGATTCGGGATGAAACGTTCTGCGGTTAATTCTGGCCTGTTTAAATAGCCCCGTGCAATTCCGGATCCTCCCACATACAATTCTCCTACAGCTCCGATAGGAACTGCCCGAAGATGATTATCTAAAATATACATCCCCTGATCCGGAATATTCTCCCCGATCAGAGATGCTCTGTCTAGATCTTCTACACTCAGCTTCTTATAGGTTACATGGACCGTGGTCTCTGTAATACCATACATGTTGATGAGGGTTGGTGCGGAACGGTAACGCTCATACCAAGGTTTTAAGGAGGCCAGGTTTAAGGCTTCTCCTCCAAATATAACATAACGAAGACTGCCTAGGTCTTCTTCGCGCTGAAGAGCGGTATCGATAAACTGATAGAAGGCGGTTGGCGTCTGGTTGAGCACCGTAAGACCTTCTTTCAGACATAAACTGAAGAATAAATTCGTGTCTTTGGTCTGTTCTGAGGACGGTACCAATAGTTTTCCACCATAGAAAAAGGCGCCCCAAATTTCCCATACACTAAAGTCAAACACATAGGAATGGAATAAACTCCATACATCCTGGTCATTGAAATGATACCAGTGATCGGTGGCACTGAACAAACGGGCTACGTTTCTGTGCTCCTGCATTACGCCTTTTGGCATTCCTGTGGTTCCACTTGTGTAGATCACATAAGCCAAGTGATCGGGACCTACCTGGGTAACCGGATTGGACCCGCTGCTTTTAGCAAGGTTTCTTTCCAGTTCTACATCATTCAGCACCAGTACTGAGGTATCAATTCCGCCGCATGCTTCCTGAACGGTGGAAGCTGCAATGCTATGAGCCAGGACTATTTTTGCCCCGGTATCTTCAAGGATATGACGGATTCGCTCTACAGGATACGATGGATCCATAGGAACATACGCTCCTCCTGCTTTTAAAACTCCCAGAATAGCCGTCAGCATATCTTCTGAACGTTCTAAGCATAATGGAACGAGGTCATCCGGCTGAAGGTCGTAAGTTTCAATAAGGTAATGAGCCAGACGGTTTGAACGTTCATTAAGCTCACGGTAAGACAGCCTTACATCCTGATATACTATGGCTATGTGATCCGGAGTTCTTTCAACCTGGGCTTCAAATAACGCCTGAATCGTAGTGTCACTCGCATAATCACTTTCTGTAGACCATAACCCTGATAACTGCGTGTATTGGTCCTGAGGAATAAGGTTTAGTTCAGATAATGTAAGATTTTCCTGCTGATTAATTCCTGCGATCTGATCAAGCATGAACAGATAAGAATTCATCATATTTTTAACTGTTTCTTTTGAATAAACAGCTTTAGCATAGTTGAACATTCCCTGTAAAGTCTCCCCTATATCATTGATCATCGTGGTAATATCAAACTTAGCCACCTGATAATCCACATTTCCGTTAAAAGGATGAAGTATCGTCGTTTCATTTTCAGATGGAGCAACCTCTTCACCAAAACTTTGAAGACCAAACATCACCTGGAAAACCGGATGACGGGAGGTGTCCTGTTCTACTCCCAGCTCTTCCACTAATTTTTCAAATGGAAGATCCTGATGAGACTGGGCCTCTGTCACCGACTGAGCCACCTGTAGAATGAAATCTTTTACCCTTTGACTCGGTTCAATGTTTTCTCTTAATGCAAGCGTATTCACAAAGAACCCGATCATATCTTCAAGTCCTACATGGTGCCGGTTGGCAATAGGACTTCCTACTATGATATCGTCCTGTCCGGAATAGGCTGAAAGCGTCAGGTAATATCCTCCCAATAATACACTGTATAAGCTTACCCCAAGGTCTTTCGAAAGGTTTTTTAACCTTAGGGTCTGCTCTGCATCCAGGCTAAAGTACAGATTTTCTCCATCATAAGATATTTGTGATGGTCTCTTGAAATCTGCTGCCAAATCAAGGTTTTGGAATCCGCTTAATTTATTTTTCCAGTAGCTGATCTGCTGGTCAAGACGTTCTCCTGTAAGATAATTACGCTGCCATAAAGCAAAGTCTTTATATTGAATTTTTAAGCCAGGAAGCTCATGCGGTCTTCCTTCTGTAATGGCATTGTAAATAGGGATTAATTCTTTTAGGAATACTTCTGTAGACCATCCGTCAAATGCAATATGGTGTATGACAACAGACAGATAGTAAGATTCTTCTAATTTAAATATATTGATATCTACCGGTAATTCTTCTTCCAAACGGAAGATTTTATTGGCTACACTGCTTACTTTTTCTTCAAGCTCCGCCATTGTCTTCACTTCATGCTGATGTATCGCCGGGATATCATCTACCACAGACTGCCATCCTATCCCGTTATCGGTAGTACGAATGACTGAACGAAGCACTTCATGACGCATTATAATAGCATCTAAAGCTTTACACAGTATTGAAATATCTGCTTTTTCATCCAAACGGAATATCATCGGGATATTATAAGCACTGCTTCCACCTTCGTAATTTTCTATAAACCAAAGTCTTTCCTGTGCAAAGGATAGCCTTTGTTCTTCCGGAGTACTTACTTCTACAGGAGTAATCGTAATCTGCTCTCCTCTGGTGTTTTCATCTGCCAAAATATGGGAAAGAGAAGCAATTGTTTTATGGCTGAAAATCATGGCTACTTCTACTCTTATATCCAGCACCTGCTTGATCTTACTGATCAGTTTTATGGCCATGATACTGTTTCCTCCTAATCTAAAGAAGTCATCATGAATACTGATATTTTCAGCATCAATCCCTAATACTTCGCCATAGATATGACATAGTTTAGTCTGTAATCCGGTTTCAGGAGCAACATAATTTTTGCTTCCTGTAAATTCAGGTTCCGGAAGTTGTTTTCTGTCCAGTTTTCCATTGATCGTTAATGGTAAGGCTGTTAAATGAACAAAAGCACTCGGGACCATATATTCCGGTAAGCTCGCGGAAAGATGTTCCGAGAGTAAATTGGAGTCAATCTGAGAATCTGACACATAGTATCCTGCCAAATATTTTAAGCCTGCTTTATTTTCTTTGGCCAGAACAGCTACCTGACGGATTCCAGGATAATGAAGCAATATATTTTCGATTTCTCCAAGCTCAATTCTATATCCGCGGATCTTCACCTGGAAGTCATTTCGACCCACGTATTCAAGCTCGCCATTGGGTAACCAGCGCACTAAATCGCCGGTTTTGTATAGCCGTCCATTTTCGCCTCTTCCTTTTTGTTCTAAAGTCTGGAATGGATTTTCAAGGAAACGTTCTTTTGTTAATTCAGGCTGGTTTAAGTAGCCTCTGGCAATTCCAGCTCCTCCGATATAAAGCTCTCCTATTGCCCCGACAGGAACAGCACGATATTGGCCGTCAAGAACATATGCTGTAGTATTGGCTATAGGTCCTCCGATATTCAACGGATTACCATCTTCTTTATAGTAATGTAATGTAGCACAGACCGTTCCTTCGGTAGGTCCATATTCATTAACGAGGATAATATCATCTATATTTTTATCCAAAGCAGGGAAACTCTCTCCTCCGGCAAAAATAAGTTTCAGGTTGGTGCCATTATCTACCACTTCTCTTAATAAAACCGGTGGGATAAACGAAACTTCTATATTATTTTCTTTAATATACTCATTAAGCCCGCTTACGGATGTTCTAAGATCATTGCTGTAAAGCCATAATGTATTTCCATTACACAAGACCGGGAAGGCCTCATACACAAAAGCATCAAATACATAATTCGAGTAACATCCTACTTCTTGTAATTCTTCAAGTCGGTGAGCCTTAATCATTGATTCTATAAGGTTTATCACTCCCGAATGTTCTATCATAACTCCCTTAGGAAGTCCTGTTGTTCCACTCGTGTAAATCACATAGGCCAGATTGCCGGAATTCACTTTAGTAACAGGGTTTTTAGACTCTGCTATTTCAAGCTGTACTTTAAGACTGACATTATCCAGAGATAATAGCCCTATATTTTCTAAACCATTGAGCTTTTCTGCAGATTTTTCTTCTGTAAGAACTATTGTAGCATTAGTATCCTGAAGGATATGTTTTATTCTGTCCACAGGATACGATGGATCCATTGGCACATAAGCGGCTCCCGTTTTCATTACGGCGAGAATTGCAATCAACATATGCTCTGAACGATCAAGACATAAAGGAATTATATCATCCGGTTGAGGACTGTACGTTTGGATAAGGTAATTAGCCAGGCGATTTGATCTGTCGTTCAGCTCGCTGTACGAAAGTGTAACATCCTGATATACCAGTGCTGTCTGATCCGGGGTTTTCAACACCTGATTTTCAAATAACTGATGTACCGTCATTTCTGACTGATAGCCTGTATGTGTGGTATTCCACTCTTCTGTTACTTTTTTATACTGTTCCTCTGGAATAAAATGAAGTTCTGAAAGCCTGATATCTTTCTGTCCTTCGGCCTCTGCTATCTGACTCAGTAAAAATTCATAGGAATGGATCATATTACTGACGGTTTCTTTTGAGAAAACCGCTTTAGCGTAATTGAACATTCCATGTATATTTTCTCCACCATCATCGATCATGGTAGTCAGGTCAAATTTCGCAACCTGATAATCTATTTCTCCATCAAAAGGATAGAATAAAGCATCTCCGTTATTTTCAGAAGAAGCATCTCCTCCAAAGTTCTGCAATCCGAACATCACCTGGAAAACCGGATGTCTGGATGTATCCTGTTCTACTCCTAATTCTTCCACCAGTTTCTCAAATGGAAGATCCTGATGAGACTGGGCTTCTGTTACAGATTTTGATACCTGAAGAATAAAGTCTTTAAGGCTTTGCTCGGCATTTATTTTTTCTCGTAGTGCCAATGTATTGACAAAGAAACCGATGATATCTTCAAGACCGGCATGGTGACGGTTCGCAATAGGACTTCCCACTACGATATCATCCTGTCCGGAATACGCCGAAAGCATCAGATAATATCCACTCAACATTACACTGTACAGACTTACCCCAAGTTCTTTTGAAAGATTTTTCAATTTTTCTCCCTGTTCAGCATTCAGACTGAAGTATAGATTTTCTCCTTCGTAAGAGATCTTAGAAGGTCTCTTGAAATCTGTAGCCAAATCCAGGTTCTGGAAATCATCAAGTTGATCTTTCCAGTAACCAATCTGCTGATCAAGAAGCTCTCCTGCAAGATAATTACGCTGCCATAAAGCAAAATCTTTGTACTGAAATTGTAACGCAGGCAGCTCAGAAGCATTGTCTTTATTAATCAGAGATCTATAAATCGTTTGTATCTCTTTGAGGAATATATCAGTAGACCATCCGTCAAAAGCAATGTGATGAATTACCATCGACATATAATGTTGCTCTTTGAGCTTGAAAATATTGATCTCTACAGGAGTTTCTTCATCCAGACGGAAGATTCTGTTGGCACATTTATATATGTGCTTGTCTAATTCTTCTCTTGTCTCTACTTCCGTTATTTTGAATTCCGGAATAAGATCTGTAACCACCTGATATCCTGTTCCATCTTCTGTAGTCCGGATTACCGAACGAAGGATCTCATGGCGCATGATCACCGCTTCAAGAGCTTTACACAGGATTGAAACATCCGTTTTCTGATCCAGAAGTGCTGTCATTGGGATATTATACGCACTGCTCCCTCCTTCATACGTTTCTATGAACCAAAGTCTTTCCTGTGCAAAAGATAATCGTTGTTCTTCCGGAGAATCAATGGCTACAGGAGTGATAATAACCTGTTCATCAATACTATTTTCTCTCAGAACTTTTTCCAGAGAGGCCACTGTTTTATTACTGAATACCATGGCTACATCTACCTGTAACGCAAGGTTCTGTTTAATTTTGCTGATCAGTTTTATAGACATGATACTGTTTCCTCCGAGACGGAAGAAATCATCATGGATACTGATACTATCTGCATTAATACCCAGTACTTCTGCATAGATCTGACAAAGCTTTTGCTGAAGTTCATTCTCAGGAGCGGTATATTCGCCCCCTCCGATAAATCCAGGCTCAGGAAGCTGTTTTCTGTCAAGTTTTCCATTGACAGTAACAGGAAGGGTTACAAGATGTACAAAAGCCACAGGTACCATATATTCAGGTAAGGTTTCTGACAGGAAGTCTGAAAGCAGATTTGAATCAATTATAGAATCAGCCACATAATATCCGACAATATATTTCAATCCGGTATTATTTTCCTTTGCAAGAACTGCTACCTGACGAATTCCCGGATATTGAAGAAGTCTGTTTTCAATTTCACCCAATTCAATACGGTATCCTCTTATCTTCACCTGGAAGTCATTTCTACCAATATATTCTATGTTTCCAGCCGGAAGCCAACGAACAAGATCTCCTGTTTTATAAAGTCTGGCATTCGTATTTTTAGCCTTTTGGTCTTCTGTCTGGAAAGGGTTTGTAATGAAACGTTCCTGGGTAAGTTCCGGGCGGTTTAAATACCCTCTTGTGATACCCGCTCCCCCAATGTAAAGTTCGCCCAAAGCCCCTACAGGAACCGGGGTCATATGGATATCAAGTATATAGGCCTTCATATTTCCGATAGGACGGCCGATACTGTTCATACTTTGATCCGTATTAATTACAGACGTGACCGTCGTTTCCGTTGGTCCGTAGCAATTGATTAGCGTAAAATGCTTGTTTATTAATTTTGCATACAGATCGTTGGTAAGAGCCTCTCCCCCAGACGCTAATCTTGTAAGGCTTTTAACCCTGGTAATATCAATATTCTGTAATACAGAAGGGGTAAGGTTGATATAGGAAGCATTATTATCATTAAGTATTTTCAAAAATACTTCTTCATTTAAAAAAGTTTTATCTTTTATAAATAACAAAGGATTTCCATTTAAAACAGCCATTAATATCTGTTCTATGGATGGATCAAATACATAGTTAGCAAATTGATAAATAACATCTGATTCTCGCAGTTGATAGCGGGAATACACATCCTTAATCAAATTTATTATATTCCTGTGTTCCACCATCACCCCTTTTGGCATTCCTGTTGTTCCACTGGTGTAGATGACATAGACAAGGTTGCTGGAGGTAAGTTTTGTGATCGGGTTTCCGGAGTCTACATTTTTAATCGTTTTTTTGAATGCCTCTCCATCCAGGGATACAGCTTCTAAATTTTCTATATTTTGTACCCTATCCAGGGTATTCTCCTGAACTAAAACTACTTTGGCGTTCGTGTCTTCCAGTATATATTTTATTCTGTCTACAGGAGAAGACGGATCTATTGGAACATAGGCTGCTCCTGCTTTTATTACCCCTAAAATAGCAATCAACATATCCTCAGAACGTTCCAAACATAACGGAACTAAATCATCCGGCTGAAGGTCGTATCTCTTGACCAGATAATTTGCTAACCTATTTACTCTTTCATTAAGCTCACGGTAAGTTAATTTAATCTCCTGATATAGTAATGCTATATTATCAGGCGTCTTCTCAACCTGAATCTCGAATAGTTCAGGAACTGTAGATGTATTTGGATAGGAAAAGTCTGTATCATTCCACTCCTCCATTATTTTTACAGATTCATGCAATGTAATATAAGACAGGTCTTTCAGTTCGATTTCAGGATTTTCCAAAAGCTGGCTAAGGATTGTTTTCATTCCTTCGATAAGCCTTTCCATCACAGAATAATCGAAAAGATATCCTTCAAAATTCAGGGTCAGGGAAACTTCTTCTCCGCGTTCATAGGCTACTATTCCCAACGGATAATCAAGCTTCTCTACAGAGTCCATGAACACAAATCCTAACTCATTACCCTCACCTCCTTTTGGTACAGGATAGTTCTCATACACAAATAAACTGCTGAAGATCCTGCGTCCGTCATGGTGCAATGCTGCAAGGTTAATGTCACTGTGCGTATTGAGCTCACTGATCCTATTCTGAATCTCTGTGATCTGATCCACAACCCGGCCATCTGCATGGCTCACAATC
>NZ_JALCZD010000020.1:0-52739 GCF_024586945.1 Chryseobacterium sp. WG14 | reverse complement strand
CGCCAGTTTTTATTTTATTTTTAAAAATCCTTTATCGTAAGATAGAGGATTTTTTTTGTTTATATACTATAACTGCTATACTCCTATACTCCAACTCTAAACTATACCCAACCTCAGTTGATAGTTGATAGTTGATAGTTGATAGTTGATAGTTGATAGTTGATAGTGCTGTCAACCCTCAACTCCTAACTCATAACCCTTCTATTAAGTTTAGGCTAAAGCCAATGGATGGTTTTGTATTTTAATAAGAATGGTTAAAGCCCGTCCCTATTGAATATCATATCTTAAACTGAATTGAACGAACTGAATTTACAACAGGAGCTATTATTCACAATTAACCATTGACCATTGACGATTCATAACTCATAACTTATCACTTATCACTTATCACTCATCATTTATAACACAGATCACTTCACTCTGTTCATTACTATCCATCATTTATATTTACTCCGCTTATTTGATTATTCAATAGAAATGGGCTTTAGCCCATTTAAACAAGAGCATCCCCAATATGGCTTTAGCCAAAACTTAAAACCGGTAACACTCAAAATCATTAAACCCATTGAAGTTTAAGATAAAGCCAATGGATGGTTTTGTATTTTAATAAGAACGGTTAAAAGTCCGCCCTATTGAATAGTATATCTTAAACTGAATTGAACGAACTGAATTTACAGACAGGGGGCTATCTATAACAGACATAATCTTACCATTCTTATAATGTTATAAAGTTTAAATAAACAGCTTAGCTTTTAAATAACTCTAATTTTCATTTCATTTTTTTATTTCTTGATTTTCCTTACTCTCAACCGTTTTTTGGGATTCATAATTGCTCTGTTTTTCCCTTTATTTATATGAGATTTATTAACTTTTATTTAGATAACTCCCATTAAATCAATGTTATTTTTATGTATATTATTTAATTTTTAGTGGCATACTATTAAATACTGTTAAAATATTATATTTGTTTAAATCATTATATATTATATGAATAGAACAATAATTAAGATAGGACTTCTCCCATCTGTAATTTTTTGCTTTAATGGATTGTATGCACAGAATACCGACTCTACTAAAGCTTCAAAAATTGATGAGATCGTTGTAACAGCTTATGGTGTTAAAAAAGAGAAGAAAGCTTTAGGGTACTCTTTCCAGGATGTGAAAGGACAGACCCTTGTTGATGCTAAAGAAACAAATGTTACCAATGCATTGGTAGGAAAGGTTTCTGGACTACAAGTCATAAAAGCAGGTTTTGGACCTGCCTCTTCATCAAGGATAAATCTTAGAGGGTTTAACTCATTTAAAGGCGATAATCAGCCTCTTATTGTGGTAGATGGGGTACCATTAAGTAACAATTTAGGATCGAAGCCTAAACAAAATGACGGGAATTACAATAATGATTTTTGGAATCCTGACTTGGATATGGGAAACGGTTTAGGCGATATTAATGCTGAAGATATAGAAAGTATTTCTGTTCTTAAAGGAGGTGCAGCTTCTGCATTGTATGGATCAAGAGGAGGAAATGGTGTAATTCTGATTACTACAAAAACTGGTAAAAAGAAAGGGGGGCTGGGGATTACCTATTCTACAAGCCTGGGTTTTGAAAGCCTTTTTATGAAACCTGATATGCAGGAGAGCTTTGGTTTAGGGCTTAATGGCACACCTAATCCTGCTAATAGTGATAATATATCTTCTTGGGGCCCTGGTTTTGGAGAAACAGGATCAAAAAGATATGATAATTTAAAGAATTTTTTCAAAACCGGTATTAATTCACAACATACTTTGAGCTTTCAGGAGAACTTAGGAGAAGGGACAAGTTTATATACTTCAGCAAATTACTTAAATGATAACAGCCAAATTCCTAATTCCAAGTTTGAAAGATTCAACTTTATGGCCAAAATGAATTCAACTTTTGGTGCAAACAAAAGATGGACATCAGAAGTAAAAGTACAATATATTAGTTCAAAAGCCAAAAACAGGCCTTCTGGAGGAAGAGGAGATGGTAATTATTATTCTAATATTCTCCTTATGCCACAAAATATCGATATAAGAGATTATCAGGCAGGGCAAACTCAGAATGATATAACATCTCGTTGGATTACACCTAACGGAATTAATCCCTATTGGTCAGCCTATAATAGCCTTAATGCAGATAAAAAAGATCGTTTTTTACTAAATGGATATCTTAAATATCAATTCAATGATTGGTTAAGTGCAGATGTTAGACTTGGTACGGATTTTTATTCTTTAAATTCTGATGCAAGGGTGTGGACAGGATCTTCACGTAAAAATTCTTATGCAACAAATGAAGAGAAGTTTTATGAAAACAATTATATAGCAAGTCTTACGGCTAAAAAAGATAATTTATTTGGAAAATGGGGAGGTTCAGTTTCCGTATATGGGCAAATGATGGAAAGCAGAACTAAAGCTCTTTATTTTTCTACTCAGAACCTTATTGTCCCAAATGTCTTTAGTGTAAATAATACAAGTGACCTTGCAGGTATAGCTAATAATGAAGTAGATTTTTGGAAAAAAATTAACTCAGTATTTGCAGCAGCAGAAATTAATTATGATGGTTATTGGTTCATCAATGCTACAGCAAGGAATGACTGGTCTTCTACTTTAACTATCGAAAATCGATCCTATTTTTATCCATCCATAAGTACCTCCTTGGTTTTAACTGAAATGCTGAATAAATTGAACGGGACGACTTCTAAAATATTGACATTTGCTAAATTGCGTGCAGCCTATGCTGTAACAGGAAATTCTTTAAATCCTTACGAATTATATAATACTTATAAGCTTGGTGCTGATCCTGGTGGCCATGCAGTTCTTGGGAGAAAAAAAATACTTTATAACTCTAATTTGCAGGCTGAAGAACTGAAAACTTTTGAAGTAGGTGCAGACCTTAAATTCTTTAACCGGGTTTCTTTAGATCTTAGTTATTTTAGAAACAGTGCGTCAGGGCAATTGATTGATTTGCCTATGAATCCTCTTTCCGGTTATGAAGCTAAAAAAATAAGTTCAGGGGGACTTCGTAATAGCGGAATTGAGATTGTTTTAAATACAGATATTTTTAAAAAAGAGGTTTTTACATGGAATGTTAATGCCAATTTCTCAAAATTGAAAAGTGTAATCGATAAGATTGATGATAATGTTTTAAAGTACCCTTTGGCTGGTTTTGATAATGTTGGTATTTTTGCGGAAGTGGGTAGACCATATGGAGCTATTTATGGAACGAAATTTTTAAGAGTTGAAGATCCTAATAGCCCTAATTTTGGTAAGCTCATTGTAGGAGAAAACGGTTTACCTCAAGCTACTCCTGATCAGTATTATTTAGGTGATCAAACTCCAAGAGCCTTATTTGGATTTACAAATAGCTTCGTTTACAAAAATATTGGATTTTCTTTTCTTATTGATGGGCGTATTGGAGGAAAGTTTTATTCATCCACTCAATCCGCTCTACAAAAAGTAGGGCTTGCAGCTGATACTGCACCGGGCGGAAGGCGGGATAATTTCGTACTTGATGCTGTGGTACAACAAAATGGTGGAGGGTATGTATCTAATACAAAAGAAATTACTCAACAAGATTATTGGGCTGCTGTTACGGCTGGCAATCTTGGAATTACAGAACAGAATATTTACGATGCTACTAATATTAGATTAAGAAATGTTCAGGTATCTTATAGTTTTCCTAAAAGTATCTTTCAAAAATTAGCTTTACAAAGCGCTAAAGTTTCATTTACAGCCAATAATGTATGGATGATTTACAGTAAAGCAAAAGGAATAGATCCTGAATCTGTGTTTGCCATTAACTCCAATGCTGTAGGATTTGAAAATATGGCTTTCCCTACTACAAGATCTTATTTATTCACTATTACATTAGGATTTTAATATCAATAATAACATCATGAAAAAATATATTTTATCTTTCATAGCGCTGGCCACAATTTTTACGGCATGCAACGATTTTGAGGACATTAACAATGATCCTTTCTCAGTGGACATTAATAAAGCTGAACCTGAATATTTTTTGAATAATTCTATTTTGGGTGCTCAGCAAGATCCTAATATTGCGGAGCGTGTTTTTGTTCTCTACTGGAAAACTGCAGGAAGGCAGCATTTGACAACAGGGATTGCCGGGGGAACATACGATGATTCCTGGACTGTTGAATACTGGAAAGGCATTTCAGAATGGCTTAATAATGCCAATGCAACGATTGAGATAGCCAATGAAAAAAAAGCAATAGGGCAAGGTAAGCCCCATTATGATAATCTCATTCAGGTTTCCCGAATTTGGAGGGCCTATTTGATGAGTGAATTTTCTGATAATTTTGGACCACAGCCTATCCAGGCATTTAAGGGAACAAATCCGGGTTTTAATTCTGAGAAAGAAATCTATTATTTTATTTTAGATGAACTGAAAGATGCAGTTGCTAAAATGGATACCAATCAACCCGTTCCTGGAAATCCTAATGCTAATGATATGGTATATGGTTTTAATTGGGGTAAATGGGTAAAATATGCCAATTCTATGAGAATGAGAATTGCCATGAGAATTGCCGAAGTAGATCCTGCAAAAGCAAAAACTGAGTTTGAATCGGCTGCCAACTCTAATATGTTGATCACTACAAGTGCAGACAATTTTACAGTAAAGGAAGACACTGGTTGGAATCCACTATCAGGAGTAATGTCCAGAGAATGGAATTCTCAAATCTTATCGGCAACTCTTAATAATATGTATATTGGATTAGGGGGAATTAATTCTACGGACCAGCTGCCTGCAGCCCAGCATACTGCTGTGAAAGCCCCTGATTATGTGGGAATAAAATATGATCAGCAGTTCACCACAATGACGAATGATCCCAGTGCGGGTTATTGGCTGGATGGGCTTCCTAATAAAATTGACCCAAGAGCTTATAAAACGTTCTATATCCCAGGAGATTTGACAAGTCCTGTTTATTCTCTTTATCCAACCTATACCAATCAGGCTACCACCAATTACGGTGATTTGACGTTTGCTGATAATTCTAAAATAACTGTTAATGCCGTAAATACCTGGAATGCTTATACCATTGGGAACTGGGGGGTAAAAGGACAGCGAAACGGATTAAGAAATGTAGTAGGATGTATGCCTGCATTAGGCAAACAATACAGAGAAAGTAAAAATTCAAGGATTTTCTTTGCAAGCTGGGAAACCTATTTCCTTATGGCAGAAGCTGCCTTAAAAGGATGGTCTGTTCCTATGAGTGACGAAGCTGCTTATAACAAAGGGATACAAGACAGCTTTACTTATAATGGTGTGTCACAATTCTATGGACAGTATATTGCTTCCACAGATTATAACCGTGACGGAACTTCTGTTTCTTATACGCATATAACAGAACCCGGAGCGAGTCACAGTATGAAATATAAAGATCCTGCAACGGGTAATCTGGTTTCTGTTGATATTAAATATCCTGTGAATACTATTTACAAAAACGGATCAGTTAAAAATGATAAGTTAACGAAGATCATCACGCAAAAATATTTAGCCAATACACCATGGCTTCCGTTAGAAGCCTGGAATGATCAGAGAAGATTAGGATTACCATTCTTTGAAAATCCGGCGGTGGAAACTCCATTGGTGAATTTACCTAATTTAAATTCAGGAAACTATATGACTAATTCTATTCAGAATTTTCCGCAAAGATTGAGATATCCCAGTACATTCAGAAATACTGACCAAACCGGATATGATAAGGCAGTGCAGTTGCTTGGAGGAACTGATGCTGTTTTAACACCTCTTTGGTGGGCAAAGCATTAATTAAAAATTATATACAAAAAAGTCCTTTATCATTTGATGAAGGACTTTTTATATGTTTTAAAGTCATCTATACTACTCTCTTTCATGAACAAAAGGTTGGCTAAAAAGACTTTTAATTAGGTCCTATGGTAAAAACTACTTGCGCACTATATGCTTTGGCAGGAATGACTACAGAGACACCACTTATCTGAAATTGCACATTAATTGCTGAGAAATTGACACTGTTACCAAGTCCTAAAACTCCGGTAAAGTTGATTGTAAAAAATGATGTATCCGTTGTTGGAGGTATTTCCAGATAAGTAGTTCCTCCATTGACCGTTGCACTACAGAGAAGACAAAGTCCGTTAATAACAGTACTTCCTCCACTTCTTCTTGTGTAAAGATGCAGCGCACTGTTCCAGGAAACAGGATTATAATGCATACTGACCCTGGCAGCTCCACTTGAAAGAAGATTTAAAAAAGATCCCGGTAAAAATCCGGATAATGTTGTGATATTAGTGGCACTCTCATAAGTTCCGGCATAGTTATTTCCTGCTTCAGTAATAGAAGGGACGCTTACGGCCCAGCCACTTCCACTGGCACTTATGGTTTGTGCACTCAGGTAACTGCTCATTGTGAAAGCAATAAAGTATAGATATTTTTGTAAGCGTATTTCTCTGAGAAAGTGACTATTGATTTTCATTTCAATTTTATTCAGTGATGGTATAAACAATTGTAATAGCCGTATTAGCCTGCGTCAATACATTAGCATAATTATTCGGAACTAATGAGATGGTAAGTCTGTGGCCATTATTGGCTCCATTTCCGGTATAGGCGCCTCCAATACCACTAATAACTGTAACAGGCGTAGTCGTAAGAACAACCTGCCCTGAAGAAGTTCCCAGTGTTCCTCCTCCTGCTCCGGAAGCTGCTGCGGCCTGCAGTCTTATATTAACACCATCAATGACCTTATTTACAGATGCCGTAATTCTTCTGGTAAGGCCTGCGGGAGTAATGGCAGAAGTGTAATTAATCCATTTTGATGTATTGGGAGTTGGATTGCCAAGAGCATTTCCAGCCTCGGTAGGAGCTGTAAAATTCAACGTAATATTTCCTGTAGGCTCAACATCCATTAACGTTACTACAGGTAAAGTTATAGTAACAGTACTGTTAGCAGTCTGGGAATACACCGGACCGGAGAGAATAAAGGATACTATTAATATTATGGAACGGATTAAAATCATCTCTTCTTTTTTATTTCATTATAACTTACCTTTAGGGATTCCTGCTGGTATCTGATTTCTATCTGCTGTTTGACAACGTTAATGCTTAGTTTTTTTGTTTCAGAAGGCTTTAAAGTAAACTGGAATTTATCGGTTGAAATTTTATAACGCTTATCAAGACCGTTCCGGTACACTTTAATTGTCCAGTCACCCGGCCGGAGATAGGTAAAATCAAAATCCTCTCCTATAAAACAGATTTTACGGTACGTCTGATCATTGCCGACAGCTTCTACAATGATACTTTCTTTTTTCTTTTTTTCTTTCTTTGCAAGAAATTCTGAAATACCTGTCTGATCCCTGTTTGCTGTTTCTACAAGCTGAATATGACCCTGTACACTGGCTGCTGTAGTTAATCCGAAATTAAAGATATTTTCTTTATTAATAAGAGAAAGTGCTGTGGGAAATGCCAAGGTAGGAATATCATTGATCTCTGTGGTGGAACGGTCTATTTCCAAAAAGTAATTACCGGGAATCACATTTTTAAATAAGTAGTTTCCTTCTTTATCTGTAATTGATAAATAGCTTCCCAGCATTAATCTTACTCCCTCCGTCTTTTTTATTCCCAAGTTGCTGATATTTCCTGATAAAGTAATGTATTCGGCAGTTTTCTGTACCGGAATATTGGGACGCCAGGTATAGCGCATTGAAAATATAAAATCTTTATTTCCTATTTCTCCTCTTTGCAGTGAATATCTTCCCGAAAGGTCAACCTCATGCCCGGAAAATAACTGCTGATGGAACAGAAGTTCAAATAAATTTCTGTCTTTGAAATATTCTTCAGGCATATAATTGTTCTGGTAAAAAAGACTTAGGTTGGTTTTATCAGAAAACTGGCTGAAGATTCTGGCACCGTAATAGAAATTTTTTTGATTTTGCAGCTGGTATCGGGAAGTGACGGCATAACTTCCAAATAGATTAAAAGATGTTCTGAATTTTTGAAAGGAGAGATTGGCAGAGTAAAAACTGGAATCCCCATTAAATCCTGTAAGGTAATTATCCGTTTTACCAAACTGTCCTTCAATATTCATCTGAAATATTCCAATCTGCTGATTAATAATAACTTTGAAATATCGTTCATAGTAATCAAACTGCCGGGGTTCCAAACGGTCCTGATAGATTTGATAGCCATTGTTAAGCATGATAAAACCATTAGAAAGATATTTATACTGCAGTCCATATTGAAAATATTTTCTGTAAGGTGCAGCCAGCAAAAGAGTATCCCGCTGAAAATTTTTGGCATCCTGCATATAATTGGCGAAAACACTTAGCTTTTTGGTTACATTATAATAAATATTACCGTTAAAGGTATTGGTATTTGTAAAATATCCTGCAAATTCCGGGCTTGCTTTGATATACATTAAACTTCCGTTAAGTCTTTCAAAAATAGCTTCACCCTGCAGCATATAAGCTGTTCCGTCTGTTTTTTTTGTGGTACTGTAAGCAAATTCTCCGGAAAGATTAATGTTTTTTGAAACCTTGAATTTTCCCTTAGCATAGGGAAGATGGGCATCAGAGTCTAACCTTGCATTACTGTAATTTATTTCCCCTTCTCTAGGAGTTTTGTAAAGATATCCAACATAAAGTTCTGATTCTTTTCTTATCCTGAAAGCCGAATAGATATTAAATTCATCTTTAATATCCCTGAAAAACCTCGGATGGTTATAGAAGCCACCCACACTCACTTTATTAAAATCATATCGGACTTCTGCTCCGCGGCCGTATCTTGCAAACTCTGTTAAAAAGGATGAAGAATACGTTTTATCACCAAGGTGGACAAAAAAATGATCCCGCTTGTAATTTACAAAATACTCTTCATATTGGGTAAATGTGTTGAATTCTATAGGGTTGTGGGTAACGGCCCGAAATTCAATCTGGTTTTTATTTTCTTTATCCAACGATCCTTTACCATAAATCTCCCCCTGGAAGCCATCATTGTAAATACCCATATTTTTCATTCCAATGAAAGATAATGAGGCCGAGATGGGAAGCCTGTGATAAATATCGTTTTCTGTGGGCTTTACCGCTATAACCTGGGTACTTATATAAACACTTTGATTTTCCTTAGGATTATTTTTAGGATATACCGAAAGATTTAGATTTTGATATTCATTTTGCCGGAGCTCCGGATGAGTTACTTTGTGGATGGTAATAATTTTTGACTCATTGGGCTCCAAAACCAATGATGCATCATGATCAACAATAGCATTTTTACTTTCCAGAATAATATTTTCCGTTACGTTTCCATTATTTTTTAAAAGAAAAGAAGAACGGATAGTTTCTCCGGCCCTTATAAACTCTGGAGAATCTAATGCCGTTACAAAAAGTCTTCTGTTGCCGGAAATGATAATTTTTGAAGTTTTTACAAAAGAAATTCCGGTATTCCGGTCTTTGATATGTAAGGTTACTGAATAATCACCCTGAGTAGTTTCTGCTGCGATACGCAAAGGAACAAGATATACTGAAGTTTCATGGGGAGCAATCTGAAATTCCCCTTTTTCTAAAATGGGAATAATAAGCGGACTTGAAACATTCGTTGAGATATCATAGGTTTTGTTCTCATCCGAGTTATTTTCTAATGTAAAAGGTATAGATGTAGATGTTCCCGGAGTTAGGCTATCTTTTTTACTGTTCAATCGGTCTGATTGCTTCTGTGAAAAAATAAATACCGGGAAAAATAGTATGGTAATAAATAATGTCCAAATTCTAATCATTTTTTACGTCTAAGTCCACATTGAGGGCAAAGGCATTCTCTTCCTCATCTGTAGCCATTATCATAGCACGGTATTTATCCGGCGGTACTTTGCTGATGTCAATGTAAAAGGTTTTAGAAGTAGAAGGCAGCAGCCCCATCGTTAAACTTGAATAAGTCCCTACTTTTTCTCCTGTTTTACGGTTATAGACCTCAATAGAGGCCGTTGGTTTACAGTAAAGATTCCCTTTATTGGCTATGGCAATTTTTGCAGTTTGCTTTCCATCTTCTTTTTCTACTTTTACACTTTCAAACTTAAGGTCCGGTTTGGCCTTTTCTGTATCATAATCTGTAATGATCTGAATGGCATACCGTATGACAGAAGTGATATTCACCCCTGGTTTATTGTCACTGGGCTTTATATCATCTACGGGTTCTACAATCACTACACTCCAGTAGCTGCCGGGATCTACCGGTTGATCTGGAACTGTGATCTCATAGAATACCTCTGTTTTTTCTTTCCCTTTCAGGGTAATTAAATTCGTGTTGAGCTTAATCCAGTCACCATTAGTTCTTTTATTGGTATGTAATGCCGTATAATGGGTTGTTCCATCGGCATTATAGGCGAAGTCCTGTAAAAATAACTTGACACTTTGAGCATTATTTCCCGTGTTCTCGATACCAATTTTCCCTTTGTAAACTTTTCCGTTTTCTATTGTATAAGAATGCGTAAGCCCGTTGAGAATCACAATGCCGGCATGTAGAAAGCTAAACTGTAAAATAAGGGCGATCAAAAAAAGAATACGCTTTATCATTATATAGAGTTTGGAATTAAATCATCAAATAATACAAAACCAGGAAGAAACTGAAAGACAATTTCTTCTTGTTTTTGAAATACAGAATTGAATTTTATTAAATTCTAATTATCTGATATAGTGTAAGTAACAGTGGCTGTTGTAGTGGCTGTTGCCTGCAGGTCCGCATAAGCTGCTACACCTCCGGGGCCGCTTCCTGCTGCAAGAGCATAAGTAAGATTATGTCCGTTATTGGCACCATTACCTGTGTAAGCACTTCCAATTCCCGAAATAATAGTTTGGTCGGCAGCACTTAATGTTAAAAGTCCCGCAGATGTTCCTAATGTTCCTCCCCCGGATCCGGTAGCTGCCGCTGCAGTTACTTGAATATCTACGCCAGGAATGATGGCATTAAGGCTTACGGTTACGTTACGTGTAGGATCAGCAACAGATTTGATAGAAGAGTAATTAAGCCAAAGCGTAGTGTTGGCAGTACTTGGAATAATAGGATTACCGGCTTCTGTAGGAGCTGTGAATCCCAATGTAAGGTTTTTAGTAGCAGCAGGTTCAATGTCAACCAGAGCAACTTCTGGAACTGAAATGGTGATCGTATGATTGTCTGTATTGGTATCTTGTGCACTGATACCAGTAGATATGGCTACCGCAAATAGAGACATTGCAATTGTTAATTTTAATTTTTTCATGATGTAAATAATTAGTTTAGTGAAGGTAATAAAATTCAACATACTATGAAAAAAATATACATTATTTTTTATATTGTTAAATATTACGTTCTTATATTTGAATATGATTGGGAATAATAAAGGAATTAGAGTATGTAATTATGAAAAATCCCGTACAAAAAGTATACGGGATTTTAAGTTTTATTGAGAAGGTTTTAAGCCCAATGAGGATCCGAAATCGAAGCTTTTCCGGTTTCTGCCCTTCCTGCAAAATGCCAGATATGATCTTCCCATATTACTTTTATGTCATACCAGCCTTTATTCTTACTGAGATCAATCAGTATTTTTTCTTCAGGTTGATCTAAAGTTAAGGTTTTCTTATTTTTCTCGTAGAGGTCTTCTAAGAGTATCGGAATATTTCTTTTTTGATTATTTCTGAAGATCAGTTCAACCTGGTTCTTGGGAGTATGATTGATGAGCATAACCTCTATTTCCGGGCTGGAATTTCCTTTAAATTTTCTGAAAAATCCATTAGGACCGAAAATTTCATAATCATAAATAGCAGCACGTACAGGATGCGATAGCTCCTGTTTGGCATATAAAGCATATGAAAAATGATAATCTGTACTGTTGAATTGGGTTCTGTCATACAACAGCAAAGGGACACCATTGTCTTTTAAATTGGACATCCTGATCTTTCCTCCTTCCAGATTAACGTGGAATTGATAAGGAAGTGCATTGGATGGTTTGGTTCCCCTTTCCTGAATGTGCAGGAGAGTATTATTAAGTTCATTTTCAGAATACCATTTTAAATCAGGAACAGGTTTGTTTTTTGCTGCATTAATGGTTTTTGCAAAATCTTTTTGATTCAGATAGTCCATTTGCGGAGCTTTTACACTCGGGGAATTGAAAGCAGAAGTAAGATCTCCACACACAGCTCTTCTCCAGTCACTGATATTGTCCACATGAACATCTTTATTAAATTTTTTCTTAATAAAATTTTCAAGAAACTGAAGTATTGAAGTATGATCCGACACTTCCGAGTTCACAAAACCTCCTTTTGTCCATGGTGAGGCAATGATCATAGGAACTCTATAGCCTAAGCCTACAGTTCCTTCAATTCTTTCATGGTCCTGTAATGGAAGGGTAGACATATATTCCTGGGATTTGTCTACATATTCCACACCTTCTTTTCCATTCATATCAACCGGCTGACTCGGATTTAGAGGAGGTGCAAAAGGCAGGACATGGTCGAAATATCCGTCGTTTTCATCATAATTAATAATGAAGATTGTCTTTTTCCAGATTTCAGGATCTTTAGTCAGAATATTTAAAACCTCAGAAATATACCAGGCTCCATACCAGGGAGATCCAGGATGGTCGGAAAAATGTTCGGGAGCTACCAGCCATGAAACCAATGGAAGTTTTTTCTCCTCTACATCTTTTCGGAACTGGAACAGGACATCACTTTTCGGAACAACCAATCTTTCTCCGTTTTCATCGTTACCGATTTCCAGATTCCAGAAATCAGGATCATTAGAATTGGTAGTAAAGGCCTTTTCGTGAAGGTTTTTTTCCTTTTGGGAAAGTTTTGAATAATTATCCGGATGGTATTTTACCTGATCTTCCTGTAGTTCCGTAATTATGGCTTCAAGTTTTGTTTTCTGACCGGGATTTTTTTCAATCTCTTTTTTCAGGTAACTGATCATATTGGGAATATTCTGAAAATATCCCTTTGAGAATTTAACATTAAAATTTGAAAACCATTCAATAGGATTATCTGTGAAATTACTTAGCCATGCTTCCTGCTCACCGGACATTCCTTTAGGCAGGCTTATTTCATTCTGATAAATTCTCCATGAAACATTCTTCTCTTCTAAAATTTCGGGAAAACTTTTCCATTTCGCTTGTCTAGCCTTATCATAATCAATATGATCATTGTAAACATTGGCCTTTACCTTACCGTTTTGCTGCTCCCTAAGAGTTCCGGACCAATGGAACAGGCGGTTTGGGGTAGTCCCGGTAAGGGAAGAACAGAAATACTGATCAAATATGGTAAATGCGTCGGCCAGCTGGTAATAAAATGGAAGATCTTCACGGTTGTAATATCCCAAAGTAAGCGGGATATTTTTATACTCTTTATTTCCTGAAGCTTTAAACTGAAGCCACTGGTCATATTTCCTTTTATTTAAAGCTTTTTGTTGGTCAGACCATGAATGGGGCAGGGAGCTCATCCATGTGGATTTTGTATTTTTAAGATCCAGCCTGGCAGGAGAAGCATATTTTCCGTTGTTATCCTTTTGGAAGAAAACAGAATGCCCGTCCTGTTTTATAAAAGCCCTCTGATCTAAAAATCCCCTTACTCCTTTAAGCGCACCAAAAGCATGATCAAAAGAACGGTTTTCCTGCATCAGGATGACCACATGTTCCGCATCATAAAACGTAGATAATGCTGCAGGTTCAATAGCTAATGCTTTTAAGATAGAAGGATGAAGGACGCTTGAAGTTCCCAATCCGGCCAGTAAAAGGCTCGATTTTTCTAAAAATTCTCTTCTGTTCATGTTCAATCGTAATAAGAAAGAAACCGCAAGTTAATAGGATTTTCCTGCGGTTTCTTGTTGAATATAAAAATAATTAAAATCTTACTGCAGCCACCAAGGTTTGGAGTTAATATTATCATTTCCTCCATATTGAACGGTAAGGGCAGCCTTTAGATTAGAGCTGTTGTAATTGTACTCAGACTGTGGATATCTGAACCTGAATGGGGCAGAAACTCCGGCCTTGAGCGGATAATCGGGATAGCCTGTTCTCAGGTAATCATAATACGAGGTCCATTGTGCCTGATGGAACATGGTCATGTATTTTTGAGTGATAATTTTTTCCAGCTGATTCTGTAGAGGAGCGGCATCGTCATACACAACCAATGGCGTTGCCAGATACTGATTCACATTAAACCCGGCGAAATACTGGTTAGGATTTTTTACATAGGTCTGGTAAAAGCTGAAGCTTGCTTTGATAGCATTATCATAGTGAGTTTTTGCAGATCCGGAGATCCAGCCTCTTGCCGTAGCTTCAGCCAGAATAAGCTCCTGTTCAGAATAACTTAATACCGATGAAGGTTCATTGGTAGGGTCTTTATAGAAACGGTCGTTTACTTTAGAAATGTTTTTTGCCGTAATCAATGTTGCATTATCAGAATATGGTGAGGTAGGATTTCCGCCATTATATCCTGTAAAATCGGTAATAGCTTTTCCCGCTTCTTTTGCACCGGTAGTCTGGGCTGCAAATGTAAACAAACGTGGGTCCTGTCGGGCCTTGAACATATTGATAAAATAATCAGCCATATATAAGCTTGATCCATAACCACTGTTGTTAAACATAGTGTACCGGCTGTCTGCAGCATCTGCAAACCTAAGTTCACCGTTATCTGCAATGGAAGTCATCAGAGGCTGGCTTCCGGCGATAGAGGCAAACTCTGTGGCGATATTGTAGTTTCCAACGGTACTTTTCTTAGACATGGTGATCAGGATCTTGAGACGGAAAGAATTGATTAGTTTTTTCCATTTTGCAGCATCTCCATTATAGATAATATCCCCTTCAATCTTATCATTGGAATTGATAAGGCTGCTGGCTTCTTTCAGTTCAGATAAAATTCCGGCCATTACCGCTTCCTGGCTGTCATACTTGGGCTGGGTAATTCCGGATTCTCCTTTTACAGCTTCACTGTAAGGAATACTCCCAACCTTTAAACTTAATGTAAAGAAATAATAGGCTCTGTAGAACTTTCCTATAGCCACATAGTTTTTATTGTTTATTTTTTCAGCTTCCTGCATCATCTTTGCCGTGTTCAAAAGCCCTTTTGTATAGACTTCAAAAGACGTGTCATTCCATTTCATGTACTGGTAAGTGTTCTCGCCATCCGTTCCGATCATCATTCGGGAAGCATACATATTATCACCGTTTATCTGAAAAGCATCTTTTGAAACATAGGTCAGAAGAACTTTGGGATCAACGCTTGCCTTATCATTGGGATTCTCATTGATCTTATCAAGACTGGATTCACATGATGCCAATGCCAGCGTTCCGGCAATAAGTAGCGATTTTATAGTAAGCCATTTCGCAGTTTTACCATTTTGCGATGCAATTTTAGCAATACCATTTATATTATTTTTCATTGTATTCTGTACTTAATTAAAATTTAAGATTAAATCCGATTCCGAACCATCTGCTTGAAGGATCCTGAATATCATTACTGATGTCACCTTCCCTGCCTGTTTTGATCTGGAAGTCAGGATCGGAATAAAGGTTTTTAGATTTTTTCCACATTGCCAGGTTATAAGCCGAAATGTTTGCCGTAAAGCTTTTGATCACTCCGTTCGGATTGAGTAAAGATGAAAAATCATACTCCAATACGACAGACCTTAGTTTGATAAAAGTTCTGTCGAAGACGTTGGCAAATACATCACTCTCGTCCTGGGTAACTCTTGCCTGATAAGGGTAGTTCTGTGCCCAATCCTGGAAACTGATTGCTTTGGTATGAGGCGTGTAAAGCCCTGTAGTTGGATTATAATTGACACCATCGGGAACGAAATAATAACTTCCCGGGTTAGCGTATTCCTGATCTCTATAAGCGGTAGAGTTCGGATGTTTTCCTCCCCACCACATTTTTTCTACCACCTGGGATCTCATTATTCCGCCAATGCTTCCGTCGATTCCTATATTTAAGGATATCTTTTTATATTTAAAGTTGTTATTAAATCCGAAAGTCCAGTCCGGGTTGAAATGCCCCAGATTGCTCGGTGCATTGGCTCTTGTTGGCATACCTGATTTTGCATCAAGGATCACTTTTCCGTCCGGAGACTTTTGCCATGTATAATCGTAGTAGCTGTCCATTCTTTCACCCAGCTTGATATTATTGTAGTTGGGCATATTATCATAAATGGAAGTAAGCTTTTGTTCATAAGTACTCCAGTTGACCAATGATTTCCATGTGAAATCCTTGGTTTTTACCGGAACTAATCCTAATGAAATTTCAAGTCCTTTTGTAGTATATTCGTTCCCGTTGACATACTGAGAGGTAAAACCTGATGATTGGGCACTTGGGAACTTAAGGATATTATTATAATCCAGTGTTCTGAAATAAGTGACATCCAAGCTAACCCTGTTTTTGAATAACCCTGCGCTTACTCCCAATTCATAAGACTTGGTTTGCTCAGGCTTTAAAGAGTTTTCAATATTCAGAATGGTAGGGTAATAATAGGTAGGATTTCCATTAAAGGTAATCCCATCGTTATTTACATAATAATTTCTGGTAGAATAAGGTTTAAAGTCATAGGCTACTTTTGCCCATGATGCTGAAAGCTTTAAGAGATTAATGGCTTCAGGCATTTTGACAAGGTTGGAAATGACAGCACTAACGGAAGCTGACGGATAGAAATAAGATCTGTTAGCCTTAGGCAGGGTAGAAGACCAGTCATTACGCCCGGAAATATTGATGAAAAAGGCGTTGTACAACCCGATATCAATGGTTGAATAGGCACTGTAGATCAGCTTTTCTTTAAGATAGGAGTAATATTTTATAGCCCCGATAGAGTTGTCAAGCGTATAAAGTTCCGGAACTTTCAGTCCATCAGTAGATTTATTGTCTATATTATTTTTATAGTAGAATGTAGAACCTCCGGCATTAATGGTAATATCAAAATTTTCGGAAATCTTTTTCTTATAAGTTGCCAATACATCATAGTTAAGGTTCCATGTTTTGGAATCATTAAGGATATAACCCCCACTTCTTGGAGCATCATAATTGAAATAAGAATAAGGGCTTAGCTTTTCCTGTTTATTGTGATTTTCAACAATAGATATCTTACCTTTTACGGAGAAATCTTTTGTAGCCTTATATTCCAGACCGGCCTGAGCATTGATGATATTGGTTCGGTTCTTATTCTTATAATATTCAGCTCCGAACCATGGGTTATTGTACCATGCATAATTCCAGTTTGCCTGTGAAGTACCTTCTTTTCCAGGAACCCACATATGATTTTTCAGTGCATTTCCGTCAACATCACCACCCATCCAGATCAGAATGGTATACATATGTCCGCTTGGATTGTAGTCATAATTGGGGGTACTCGGTGTAAAAGTCTGGTTGAAATTGAATTTTGTATTGAAGATGAATTTCTCTCCCAAATGATTTTCCGAAGAAAAATTCACGCCATAACGCTGCAGATAAGAGTTGGGAACCCGGTCATCGTAATTCATGAAATTTCCCGAAAGTCTGTATATATCCTGATTGTTTTTATAGCTTATAGAGAAGTTGTTATTGTTGATAACTGCTGGCTTCAGAAATGTATTTAAGTTATCATGGTACTTCCAGTCGATGGGAACTCTTTCATATCTTGATTTATCATTGTACTGGGTTCCTGTCACGGCTCCATACCAGGGGACAATCTGTCCTGTTACTTTATCTCTGATGGGGCTGTTCCATTGTGCAATCTGAAGTCCGGGGGTGAATTTTGGACCCCAGATCATATCTCCGTCATTCACACCACCGTCTGCTCCGTCCCAGAATTCATATTTTCCATGGGAGCCATTTCCATATTCGGTTTGAGTTTTTGGAAGATTGGTAAACCCGCCGGTAATCATTGTATTTTGTGAAAATTCTACAGAGAAACCTTTCTTTTTAGCACTTTTCGTAGTAATCAGCACGGCACCATACCTCCCTCTGGAGCCATATAATGCAGAAGCAGTAGCTCCTTTCAGAACGTTGATGTTCTCAATATTGTTGGGATCCAGGTTTTGAAAAACTTCTTTTTCAACAATTACTCCATCAATAACAAAAACCAGGTTAGAGTTTCCCCTTAAAGTAAAATCCGGGGCCTGCTGCATGCCGGTAGGGTTGGATACATTAAGACCGGCTACCTGACCGGAGAACAAATTTCCTATGCTGGGAGTAGTAACTGTTTCAAATTGCTTGGTGCCTACTTCCTGAGTAGAATACCCAATCTTTTCTTTCTTTTTTGCAATCCCCAAAGCGGTGATGACAACACCTTCAAGCTGTTTTTCATTCACCTTTTTCAGAGTTACCGCATACTGTTTTTTTGAAGAAACTTCTATAGTGTACAAAGAAAAGTCCGGAGAATAAAATTCAATAATGTCTTTGGGATTGGCCGAGATGGTAAAATTACCATTATCATCGGTCTTAGCCGTCTTACCGGTATTTTTGTCAGTGATATTGACTCCGGAAACACTTGTTCCGTTTTCAGATTTTACATTTCCTGAAATATTAATTTCCTGAGCTGTAAAATAAAGAGGAAGCAGAGAAATTGCAAAACTAGCTAAAGTCTTCTTCATTTTTTTGAAGGCAAATATACCCTGACACTATTACCTGTGTTTTAATGTTATGTTAAATTAAAAATATGATTTTAATATTTTTTAACAATAATAATTAATAAAATGGTAAAGTAAGAAGCCGTCTTTATAAGATATTTTCGCTTTATTTATTAAAGGATCATGGAAATGGGAAAAAGAATTTTTTAGAACCTGCTCAGGATTCCCCAGTGAATTTTAATATCATTAAACTTAAACGGATTTCCAAACTCATTACCATTGGAGAGCTGGAAGCTCATCAGCCCTATCGGAATAAAGAAGTTAAAACCGAGCCCGACACTGTAGAGTTTGGGCTTTACATTCAATGATTTATTATTGAGCTGTCCGTACTGTCCAAAGAGGTCGAAAAATGCCTGATTACCAATTAAGTACCGGTATTCTAAACCTCCGTAATAGAAATAATCTGCCGCAAGGGAGTTTTCATTGAAACCCCGCATGGAATTCCAGCCTCCAAAGCGGAATAATTCATTGGTGGAAAATTCCATTTTAGAATCCATCATCCGGCCTTCACCTTTTATATTAAGAAAATGGTTTCCGGAAATATGGTAATTGTGCTCCCCATAAAAGTAAAACTGATTTTGGGTAGCTTTGATGTTATCTTTTGTATAGGTGGTCGTTAAGAAATCATATCCGGCACTGATCTTTGTTTTATAAAGAAAAAGATCAATATCGGTAGGTTCAGTCATCTCATACCAGATCCCTATTCCTCTTTTGTTATAATCCTTTCCCTGGGTATATAAAGTATCAATAATACTTGAAGTTTCTAAAGTTCCGCGCAGACCGATTTTGTTCCGGTTATTAAGGTGGTAATAAAAAGCAGGAAGGAATTTGACATTGGCAAAAGTAGAATCCTGTCTGTAAATATTCACCTTTGTATTCAGCCCGATATTGGATTTGAAAAGATAAGGAATATCAACCTGCAGGTCAAAAGTCTGCCCTCTGTCCGGGTTTCTCTGCCAATATAAACTAATTGCTTCAAAACCATTGAACATATTTCTGAAGTTGACATTCATGGTTCCGTTTAAGGTAAACTTATTCGTTTTGTCATTTCCAAAACCGATTACCCCATCAAAACTATTGGTCTTTTTCTTTTCCAGGAAAAGATAAATATTTGTAGAGTCTTTGGTGAATAAAGTCTGAGGCTGGCGTTCCAGTGTTACAAAAGGATGACTCTGAAAACTTTTGTTGACGGCTATCAGATTTTTATCGTCATAGGTTTTTCCTTTAAACTCCTTTTCCAGATTTTTAATAAATCTTTTTGGAACCCTCTCGTAGCCTTTGACCACAAATCCATCAATAGTTCTTTTGTCATTCTTATTGATATCCAACTCTATAACGGGAAATCCATTTTTTTTGCCTTTATATTTTGATTTAATTCTGCTGAAGGAATAGCCGTCATCAATATATTTTTTATTGATACTTTTTTTTGTGGAATCCAGATTTTTGGTGAAAAAATCTTTCTGAACCTTGAGCTTCTGAACTATAGAATCAGAAAGGTCAACATAGGTTTCGTTGTAATTTTTGCCCTTGTCGAAAAAAATTTCAGTGCTGTCGCCTTTTATTTTTACCTCTTTCAGCTGGGTGAAGAAATAATTGTTTTGGGCTAATGAATCCAGAAACTTTACGGCAGACGCTGAATCTTTGACCTTTTTCTTAACCTTTGTTTCCGTATCAATAAGCCAATAATGCTTTTTCTGCGCTTGGATAAAAACGCAGAACAGCACAAAAAATATTTTTAGAAATAACTTCAATTTTAGCTGGGCTTACATCATTAAGAATTATCTTGAGATACAGACAGTCACTCTGACTTTAGTAAATGAACCGAATAAGCGAAGTTCATCTTCATTCTTAACAACTCAATCACCTTAATAGTTTAAAATATAAATAACTTTTTAATAACTGAAACTAATCCAGTTTATTATATTTCTTCATTAAATTCTCATAAACTCCCTGTGGAAGAATCCATTTCAGCGGAACTCCAATCTTCTGCCCGAATTTACCAAAATAATAATGAGCTTTCCATTTATTTTTTCCTAAAAGCTTTTCTATATATTCTGCTACTTCTACAGGTTCTGTTCCGTCATTGACATGAGAGTTCATTAAAGCATATACCTTATTGAACACATTTTTGTAAGGTTCTGAAACTTGGGCTATCACCCTGTTTTCTGCAATATTGGTTTTGATATCTCCCAAATGAAGAGAACATACATCAATATTCCATGGGTAAACTTCATACCTCATCGCTTCAGTTACTTTATCCAATGCAGATTTTGATGCAGAATAAAAACCACGGAAAGGAAGTCCCATTTCACTTCCGATACTGGAAACATTAATAATTTTTCCAAATTGATGCTCACGCATTTTCGGAAGAACAGCGCTCATCATCTGAACGGGACCTGCCAGATTCAGGCTGAATAGTTTTAAGATATCCTCTTGGGTAGAATCTTCCACAGCTCCTACCATTCCCATTCCTGCATTATTGATCAGAACATCGATGCTGCTTTCAGTTTTTAAAATTTCTGTAATAGCATTCTGAACCGCAGTATTATCAGTAACATCCGTTGGAATAGACTTGAAGTACTGACTTTCCGTATATTTTCGGCTTAAACCATATACTTTGTTCCCTTTTTTACCAAAATATTCGGCCAATGCAAAACCAATTCCTGATGATGTTCCTGTGATGATAATGGTCATTTAATCTGTATGATTTAATTGTTCTTTTATTTCTTTATAAGCAGTCTGCTGAGGTTGATTCTATCAGCTGCTTAAAGAAAGCTCTATTTTTCAGCAAATGTAAAAAAAGAAAAGGGAAGTCTGTTATTATTTCTAAATATAAGACATGAGGTACCTGCTGTTTAGTGATGTGCTGATCTATTGTCCCGGAGTGATTAAACTTAAAGTAAAATTAATCTTAATGCTGTCCATAATATAAATGGAATGACTACTTTATTTGTTTATTTGTCTTTAAATCAGAGTATTGCGTGTTTTGTATTGTATGTGCATTTCGAATTAAGCTAAAATTTCTTAATAAAAACATAAGGAAAGCTTAATGCCGCCCGGGTTAAGGCTGGTCTAATTTTGCATCTAATTAAAAAGGATGTCATGAATGTATTTAAAGTCCCTGTTTCAGTTTCTTATCTGACGGGGAGGGTTTTACTTATTGGTGCAATATCGGTTTCACCGATGTTTCTATCTCAAAAAAAAGACAGCTTAAAAGAAAAAGCCATTGATGAGGTTATTGTTGTGGGCTATGGAACGCAGAAAAAAAGCAAAGTATCCGGTGCTGTTACCGAAGCCTCATTGGATAAACTTACTTCCAGATCTTTGTCAGGAGTAGGAGAGGTTCTTCAGGGGAAGGCTCCCGGAGTAACGGTAGTGAATGAAGGAGGTGATCCTAACGGTTCTCCCAAAGTAAATATCCGTGGTTTGGGAGGTATTAACGGAGAAACCCCTCTTTACGTGGTAGACGGAGTGGTTTTCAACGGAACTCCATCTATTAACCCGAATGATATTCAGGATATCTCTGTTCTTAAAGATGCTTCTGCAGCAATTTATGGAGCACGATCTTCCGGAGGGGTGATCCTTATTACCACTAAAAAAGGGAAAAAAGGAGTCCTTACTGTAGACTTTGATGTTAAATATGGTATTAACGAGGCATGGCGATTGAAAGAGTCTTTAAATGCGGCTGAATTTCAGGATGTGATGTACCAGGCTTATGCAAATGCCGGTAAGCTGGGTAGTTTACCTATTGCTTTTAATCCTGAAAAATATCCTGACGGAAGAATTACCAGAACAGACTGGATGAAAGAGATTTTCCGTACAGGAACGATCCAGGAATATAACCTTAATTTAAGCGGTGGTGGAGAAAAGTCCAGATTTTATGTGGGAATGAACCATAGAGCGCTGGAAGGTATTTTATTGAATACCCAGGCAAAGCGATATAATTTCAGAGTGAACTCTGAGCATAAAGTGAAAGACTGGCTGACGATTGGAGAGAATATGTACTATAATTACTCTGACGGAAATACGGCAGATACTAAAAGTGGCTATACGGGAGCTTTGATAGCCGCCATGTATTATCCACCGAATGTTCCCGTATATACCCAAACAGGAGCTTTTTCCGGGTTACCTATTGATGTAGCCGGTGGTTACGGAGATATGATCAATCCTGTAGCCTATCTTAAAAGGATCAATATCAGGAATCCTACCCATGAAATTTTAATTAATCCCTATGCTGAAATTACGTTGGCAAAAGATTTGAAATTCCGATCCAACTTCTCACAGACATTTAAAATAGGAAATGTAAAGAATTTTACTTCCAGAGTGCTGGAAGTTGGGAAAATATTTGATACGAACAATTTAGAATACCAGTCTAATAATACGTCTACTGCCCTTGCAGAGCAGCTTCTTACCTATAAGTTTACTGCAGGTAAACACAATTTTGATTTCCTGGCAGGTTTTACTTTTCAGAAAACAGTTGAAGACGGGTTTCTGGCAAAATCTTTTGATTTCAGAAGTGAGGCAGATGTTTTCCAGCATCTTCAGAATGCCGCAGATACGAATAAAGAAGTATCCAGTTATAGATTCAAACAGGCTTTGGTATCTTATCTGGCAAGACTAAATTATGATTACGCAGGGAAGTATATCATCAGTTTGCTGGGAAGACGTGATGGTTCTTCATTAGTGGCAAAGCAGAACCGTTTTGCTAATTACTACGCTGTTTCCGGAGCTTGGGTAGTATCCAGGGAAAGTTTTATGAATGATATTTCCTGGTTGTCAAACTTAAAACTTAGAGGAAGCTATGGTATCTTAGGAAATCTTGGAGGTATTTCTCCTCAGGCCGTCAATCCTTTAATGACAAGGGATAATAATGTGATTTTTGGACAGGATCCTTCGCAGAATATTGCCTATTATGCTACAACGAGACCTAATCCGGATCTGAAATGGGGAAAATCTGAACAGACTAACTTTGGAGTAGATGCTTCTTTCCTTCACAACAGTCTTTCTTTACAGTTTGATTACTTCGTGAAAAACTCCAAAGATCAGATCTTTAATGTGAGCTTACCAAGTACGGCTACCTATAATAACCAGTATGTGAACGCCGGATTATTTCAGGATAAAGGATACGAATTAGGAATTAACTATAGTGGTAAGAAGACAGGGGATTTTACTTATTCAGTGGGAGTTACTTTTAGTCAACTAAAAAATACGGTGAAACAGCTTGCTGATGTGGATGAAATTTTTATTAATGACAATGGAGTAAGAGGGGTATTGAAACCGACCCGTATAAAAATAGGAGATCCGTTATATTCTTTTTACGGATATAAAACAGGTGGTATTTTCCAGTCTCAGGATGAGATTAATAATTATAAAGATGCTAATGGGAATCTTATTCAGCCCAATGCGAAACCTGGAGATATTAAATTCCTGAAGAAAGATGGAAATACAGGGGTACTGAGCAACCAGGATTTTGTAAATCTTGGCAGTCCATATCCTAAATTCTCTTATGGATTTTCTTACAATATGACCTGGAAAAATTTTGACCTTAATATTTTCTTACAGGGAGTATACGGGAATAAGATTTTTAACGGGATGAAGTTTATTTCCTTAAATCCGGGAGGAACAGGGCAGAATTATAATATGGACAGAGATATCCTGAATGCCTGGACTCCTCAGAATACCAATACTGATATTCCAAGGCTTGTACATGGTGATCCAAGTGGAAACTATTCCAAGGTATCAGAATTCTATGTAGAAGACGGTTCTTATCTAAGACTGAAGAACCTGACCATCGGGTATTCATTACCGAGAGAGCTTTACCAAAAGTTGGATGTGAATAAGGTTAGAATCTATGTGACCACCAATAATCTTTTCACTATTACTAAATATACAGGTTTTGATCCCGAAGTAGGAATGAATTCTTATGGAGTAGATACCGGAAGATATCCACAGTCACGCTCATTCATTTTCGGGGTGGAAATAGGATTATAATTTTAAACAACAAAAAGTAAAAAAATGAAATTTTTCAATAAAATATTTTTAGTATCAGGAATATCGGCAATGCTTTTATCATGTACGGGAGAGCTGGATATTCAGCCTGAAGGAACTCCTACGGAAGCCAGTTTCTGGAAAACGGAAAATGATCTGATCACCGGCGCTAATGCTATGTATAAACCTCTGTCTGACGGAGAGTTTTACGGACGAGGTTTCTTTTGGTTTATCAATGCCAGTGATGATATGGTAACAGGAAGGGCGAAGAGTGAGGCGGATAATGCCAAGAACTTCAGCAGCAATTATATAGCAGCGGGAGATCTGGAAACACAATGGAACAAAAGATATAATGTAATCGGAGTTGCTAATCGTGTGATCCGTAATGTTGACAATATTCAGACTTCGGCAGCTATAAAGAATAAATATTTGGGTGAAGCTTTATTTATGAGCAGTCGGATGTATTTTGAGCTAGCCTATAATTATGGAAATGAAAAAGCGGGAATTCCTATTATAGACCGTACAAAAGAACCGGATCCCAATCCTATTCCAAGAGCCGCTAATGTAATGGTGAATTACAACTATATTGTGAATGACCTGAAAAAGGCGGCAGAACTGTTGCCAGCTCAGGCTGAACTTCCGGCAAAGGATTTTGGAAGACCTCATAAAGCCGCGGCATGGGCATTGTTGGCAAAAGTGTATCTGTTTATGAAAGACTGGCAGAATGCAGAATATTGGGCTAATGAAGTCATTACAAAAGGAAACAGAAACCTGTTGAG
Organism: Chryseobacterium sp. WG14; assembly: GCF_024586945.1. Lineage (NCBI taxonomy): Bacteria > Pseudomonadati > Bacteroidota > Flavobacteriia > Flavobacteriales > Weeksellaceae > Chryseobacterium > Chryseobacterium sp. WG14. The sequence goes on along the minus strand of NZ_JALCZD010000020.1, from coordinate 27,352 downwards.
CAATTATAAGGATGTCTTTAAAGCCGAAAATAATTATAGCTCAGAATATATCTGGTCAATACCAAGTACCCCTAAATTTAATTCGGTGGGAAGTATTCTTCCGGGAGTAATGCTTGAAAACAAAGGATGGGGAGAATATAATGGATGGGGATATTTCCAGCCGACAAAAGAGCTGTATGATGAATATGAAACAGGGGACCTCAGAAGAAGTGCAACGATTCTGAAATTGGGTGATAAGTTTACTTTTAACGGAACAGAAAGAACCTATGCTTCTTCCAATTCCCTTACCGGTTATCAGTTCAATAAATACATGGATGCATTTAAATATCAGCTGAACAGTGGCCACGTAAGTGCCAACGGGGATTATCCGTGTACAGATCTTGCCGTTCCGATTATGCGTTATGCTGAGGTGATCCTCATCAAAGCTGAAGCTTTACTGATGAAAGGCAGCAATGCTGACGTAGAAATCAATATGATAAGACAACGTGCAGGCTTAGCTCCAAAATTCGGATGTACTATGGCTGACCTGAAGCACGAAAGACGTTGTGAGCTTGCAGGAGAATGGGCAGACCGTCACAGAGATCTTGTCCGCTGGGGAGATGCTAAAGAAACGTATGCAAAACCTCTTCACGGGATAAACAATCAGGAAGTATGGGGTGCAAGAAATTTTAACCCTGCTGTACATAACGTATGGGCCGTTCCGCAAGCTGAAATTGTAAACAGCCATAATGTTATTAAACAAAACGAAGGTTGGTAAAATGTTAGTCTAATATATATTATCCGCTATATCATCACAGAACTGCTGTGGTGATATAGTTTTTTTCAAAAATAGTATGAAATTATCAAAGATTTTGGCTGTATTGGCCCTGGCTGTTTTCTCTGAAAATCAGGCACAGAATTATTTAAATTATAATGTGGGCAATGCCCATTCTCATAATGACTACATGCAGGAAATCCCTTTCTGGCAGGCTTATTATGCTAATTTTGGTTCTATTGAAGCAGATGTTTTCCTGGTAAAAGGTAAACTATGGGTAGGCCATACGGAAAAAGAACTGTCTTCAGACCGGACCTTAGAAAACCTTTATCTGGACAATATCTCGAAACAGATTAAACAGAATAAAGGACATATTTATCCGGATGCCAATAAAAAGCTGCAGCTGCTTATTGACATCAAGCAGGATTATAAGACTTCTTTGAATGCATTAGTAAGTACCCTGAAAAAATATCCTGAGATTACAGGGGATGCTGGAATTAAAATTGTGATTACGGGAGGAAGGCCCCAGCCGGGTGATTTTAAAAACTATCCCAGCTATCTTTATTTTGATGGAGATCTTGAGAAAAATTATACTCCGGACCAACTGAAAAGGGTAGGAATGTTCAGTGCAGATTTACCTGAGCTTATAAAATGGAATGGGAAAGGAATTCCAAGGGATGAAGAAACCGATAAGATTAAAAAAGCAGTGGAAAAAGCCCATGTTCAGCAAAAACCAATGCGTTTTTACGGAGCTCCTGATTTCCCTAATGCTTGGGTGAATTTTATGGATATGGGAGTGGATTATATCAATACCGACCATATTCCGGATCTTAAAAAGTTCATGAATACCATTCCTAAAAACTTTTATAAAAATACCAAAGAATACACTACCTATACGCCCACTTATAAAACGGATGGTTTAGCTAAAAAGGTGAAAAATGTGATCCTTCTGATTCCGGACGGAACGTCGCTACCACAGTACTATGCTGCATTTACAGCGAATAAAGGAAAGTTGAATGTTTTTAATATGAAGTCTACAGGATTGTCCAAAACCAATTCTTCCAATGCCTATATTACAGACTCAGCTCCCGGTTCTACTGCTTTTGCTACAGGGGTAAAAACCAAAAATACATTTGTGGGAGTAGACCATATGGGAAAAGCCTTGGCACAGATTCCTGATATTATAGCAGATAAAGGAATGGTTTCCGGTTTAATTTCTACAGGAGATGTTACCGATGCTACGCCTGCAGATTTTTATGCACATTCAGATAACAGAAATAGCTCAGAGCCGATACTGAAAGACTTTGCTTCTTCCAAAACAAAAATTTTAATCGGAGGCCCTACCAATGGATTGTCTCAGGAAAACCTGCAGAAGTTTAAAGAGGCAAAAGTAGATGTATTCTATGATTTGAAATCGGTTAGCAAAATAAACAACCGTACATTGATTATTGATCCTTTAGCCTCACAAAGAATTACGAATGGAAGAGGAAACTGGTTGGCTGATGCGTTTGATCTTACTTTAAACGAAGTAAAGAACAATAAAAAAGGATTCTTTATGATGATTGAAGCTTCACAGACCGATGGAGGAGGACACAGTAATAATATTGAGCAGCTGGTAACCGAGTTACTGGATTTTGATCAGGTGGTAGGGAAAGCCATGAAGTTTGCTGATGAAAATAAAGAGACATTAGTAATCGTTGTAGGGGACCATGAAACTGGAGGATTGACGCTTCTGGACGGTAGCCTTAAAGACGGATGGATATTTGGAAACTTCAGTACCAATGATCACACTTCAATTCCTTCCAGTGTATTTGCGTACGGACCCAATTCCAAAGAATTTACAGGGCTGTTTGAAAATACAGAGATCTTCAATAAGATTTTGGCAGCATATGGTATTCAGAAATAATGTATAAGAATAAGGATGTTTCATTATTGAGATTGTCTTGTTGATTGTAATAAGGAATGAAAGCATCATATTATTAAAATTCTTATAACATTAGATTACACAGATTATTCAGATATATTAATTGATCTAATAAAAACCGGCTGTTTCACTTTTGAAGCAGCCGGTTTTTTGTATTTCTTAGAAATTTAAGATTCTAAAAATTTGTTTTAACGATCAGCTCAGATAACTCAGCATTGACAAAGTCTATAGGCATTACCCCGTAAGTTCCTTGTGTATTTGTTTGGAAGAATGTTTTCAATTTAGGATTAATGCTGTTGGAAACTGTAGGGATGCTTGGTATTCCGAAGATTCCCGGTTTGTAGCCACTTGTAAAGTTGACAAAAAGCTTATTGCTGCCATCATTCTTGGCTTCATTCAGGAGAGATGAAATGCCTGCCCATTTATCATCATTATTCGTTACCTTATAATAATCCTGGACTTTCATTGGAGCGCCATTGTTATTGATTTCAAATGTAGTATTGTCTGCCCATGAAGTTGCATTGATCCCTTTGGCTGTTCCTGCTGAGAATCTTCTTAATAATTTGATTTTCCCCCTTACCTGTCCAAGATTGGGGATATTGGTTCCCAGATCCCATTTTGATGGATTTTTCTGAATGTACGAATCAAAAGTACTTTCAAAACTTCTGGTCGTATTGGAAGCATCATATTCTTCTTTTACAGACATGATGATGGTTTCTGAAGGATGACTTTCCAGAAATGAATAGCAGGCAGTAAGGACATCATCAAAATTCAGATTCTGATAAATAGGACCATGGTGAATCGCAAAAGAATTGTCAATATGCCGGCAGCGGATATCCAGAAAACGTACCCCTGTATTGAGTTGTTCACCGATACTGAGGTTTTGGGTTTTTGCCGTACCGCTGTTAGAAGGGATTTCTCTGGTAGCACCGGAGTCATGAGTACCAGGAATAGAAATCCTTGAAATTGAAATGTTATCCTGAAGGCCGGACATCCAGCTGTTCATGGCTATAGGAAGTGCAGCATTTCTGTAGTTGGCTTTTTCTACAGATGTTATTCCATTATCATTTACCTCTCTTTCGGTACTGGCATCCGAGCAGGAGAAAAATAAACTTGCGGTGGCAATACTAAGACTCATCGTAGTAAAACGTCTCATGTGGTTCTTGAACATAGTTTTATTATATTTTTAGGTAAGCTAAAAATAAGAATAGGTCAAGATATAAGGAGTTAATTTAATTTTAAGAGATGATTAATTTGTATGACATAAATAAGAAAGAAATCTACATTCTAAAAAAAGAGATCATCAGCAGAACCGGGAATTCTGAATTGATGCCCTCCAATGGTAAAGTCATTCATCTTTATAAGGGTTTTCAGCTTATGGGTAAACTCCTTGTGAAAAGGATCAGGTGCTTTCGTTTCATCATTACAGGATGAATATTCTTTATCAACGATAACCTTTCCTGTTGAAAAATTGATCTCATTCAAAAAAATAAAATCACAGGTGTCTTCAAATTGATCATGGGAACCTATCAAATAGAAATCTCCATTCTGAAACCTGAAAGTATGGTTATAATTTTGGGTATGTCTTGAATTGGTATTAAATGTCTGTGAAATCGTCAGTGCATTATTTTTGATAGAAATTTCCGGAGGAGTATTCTCTTCAGGGTAAAAACCCATTCCGCTTGAAAAAAGAACGGTGGCGTTTTTCTTCCAGACCTTAAGGCTGTTATCCTCGTTTTTCAGAATGTAGAAAACTCTTTTATAATCTTTAAATTCCGGATTGTCTGCGTTTTCTGAAGCTTTCTGATCAGTATCAAATATAATCACCACTTCATCTTTTCCGTCCTTATCCAAGTCTCCTTTAGATTCGGCAATCTTTGTATATCCTTTCGGTGTCGGAAAATTTTTCAGACCCTGGGCATTATAAAAAGTGATCAGCAATAAAGCAATTAAAGAGAAAAGACTTTTCATACAGCTATATTTGAATTTATAATCCGGTATCTTCTTTTTCGATCAGTCCGGATTCTTTCAAATAGCACATGCACCCTTTTATCGTTTTGTATATACCGTTGATATTGGTCTCTTTACCCTTAGTGTCGGTTACTGTGATACCGGTAGAATAGGAATTATCTTCTGCGTAGTATGTTCTGAAAAGCTGATATTGATACTCCTTATTGGTAAAGGTCAAATAGTTGAGCTCCATTCCTGCATTCTGTTTTCCTCCTCCTCTCATATAAGATCTGTACCTGAATTTTTTCCAGCTGTCTTTTGTCTTTTCAGCGGGAAATTCCATTTCTACATGATCTTTACTCCCAAAACGGTACTGAATGTATCCGTTCTCTTTATCTTTTACCAAGGCCATTTTCTTTCCTGTTTTCGTTTCAAAAGAATACAGAATTTCTTCATTGGGAAGCAGGTATTGCGCCCAAACTGACAATGGAAGTAGTAATGAAAATAAAATTAAATATTTTTTCATGGAAGGATATGATGTATTAAATGTAGTAATTTGAAATGACTTATAATCTTATTCAAATTACCACATTCTTAAATTATTTTGTAACTACAGAGGCAAGGTCTTCCCAGAACATCGGATAAGACTTTTCTACAACATCCTCCTCTTCGATACTAAGCTCTTTGATCAGGCAAAAAGGAGCAAAGCTCATCGCCATTCTATGATCCTGGTAGGTTTTAATAGAAATATTTTCTTGCGGATTCCCAAAATGGATAGATTTGATAGTTAGATCCGTGATTTCCGTTTCCGTTCCCAGTTTTTTCAGCTCATTATATAAAGCCAGTAATCTGTCGGTTTCTTTCACTCTTAAAGTTCCCAGTCCTGAAATATCAAAAGGAATTTGTAATGCTGCCGCAGTTACACAAAGAGTCTGTGCAATATCCGGACAATTGTTCATATCCAATACGATTTTTTCCGGAAAAGAAAAATCCGGCTGAGGTTGTAATGTGATTTTATGCTCATCCTCAGAAAAGATCGTTTTAATCCCGAAGAAGTCTTCATAGATTTTTGCAATGGCCGAATCCCCTTGAGTAGATTCTTTATAAAAGCTTTTTAAATAAATTGTTTTTCTTCCCAACGCACAGATAGAGTAGAAATAAGAAGCCGAACTCCAGTCACTTTCTACTTCATAACTTAATGCTGAAGATTCACTATCCTCATAGTGGTGTTCTACTTGTATGGTATTTCCTTCAAAGCTGCTTGTAATTCCAAATTTTGTTAAAATATCCAGGGTCATTTCAATATAAGATCTTGACGTTACCTCGCCGACAAGATTAATCTTCAGTCCGTTTTCAAGTTTTCCTGCAATAAGAAGAAGAGATGTAATAAACTGACTTGAAATATTGGCAGGAACATTCACCTGGGTTTGAGTGATTTTTCTTCCTGTGATTTTTAAAGGAGGAAATCCTTCATTTTCTAAATATTCAATGTCCACACCAAGATCTCTCAAAGCGCTTACCAAATTTTTGATAGGTCTTTCTTTCATTCTCCCTGAGCCGGTAAGAACAGTTGTTTTCCCTTCCTGAATTGAATAATAGGATGTAAGAAAACGCATGGCTGTTCCCGCATGGTGAATATCCACCACATCAGTATTTGCAGATAATGCTTTTTTTAGCAACTGCGTGTCCTGAGAATTGGAAAGATTTCCGATTTTTATATTGCTAAACAGACTTTCCAAAATCAATAAACGATTCGAAATACTTTTCGAACCGCTGATCTGTACTGTTTTATCTCCAGTTAATGTTGATTTCTCTAGCTTCATTATTTCTTCATATTTCAAAATCCGGACATCAGATTTCAGATATGCTTACCTGAAATCTGATGAAGATCTTATTTTAATTTTTCATTATTCTGATGGCGATCCTTATCCCGATCAGTTTTTATTTTCATTTTTTTGTCAAATGCTTCCTGGAGGTTGACTCCAGTCTGGTTGGCCAAACATAAAGTAACAAAAAGAACATCTGCCAGTTCTTCTCCAAGATCTTTGCTTTTGTCGCTTTCTTTTTCGCTCTGCTCACCATACCTTCTGGCAATGATTCTGGCAACTTCGCCCACTTCTTCGGTCAGCATCGCCATATTGGTAAGCTCATTAAAATATCGTACACCGATGGTTTTTATCCATTCGTCAACCTGCTGCTGTAGATGAGTGATTTCCATTATTGATAAGCTCCAAGAGTAGGGTTAGTGGTTCTGGATACATTCACGATATCAAAAGGTACCGTTCCTGCCACTGTTACATTTCCTTTACCTCTGGCCGGAGAAGGCGTTTTTACCCTTAAATTCATTTTAGCCATGAAATAATTGACAAACTGAGGTTCCTCATTTTTGATACTTTGTACCACATTGGTATTATTGTCGAAAGGGAAACCTGCTTCCGATGTTCCGGAATATTTTAATAAACAGTTTTGGATTAAGAATTCAAACTGCTGCCCCGGTGTCTGTTCAAACTGAACAGAATTATCTCTGTCAGAATAGACAATACTGTTTTGCAGGATAAGCTGCTGTAAAGCGCCTTGTTCGGTCTGCCCTGCATCATTTTTCCATTCATTGGTTGCAAAAATTCCTTTTCTGTCAAAAGAACTCATGCTTCTTGAATAATTGGCAATCGTGGCATGAGTATAGGTGTGATTTCCACCTCTGAAAATTCCGATACAGGATGAACCACAGTTGTTCATTACCAGGTTATTGGCATTAACTGTAGAAGCTACTGCATAAATTCCATATTCAAAGAACGTATGGATGAATGAGTTTTTAATGGTGGCGGTAGTCTGTCTCATATCCAGACCCCTGGTTCCTCCAAAAAGTCTTGCATGGTTCATATTCAGTGTTGAATTGGCTTCCATTCTGATTGAGTTCCAGTTTTTAGGAAGGGTATCATGATCCAAATCATTTCTGTCACCCCTAATAATCACCTGTTGATCCTGTGTTCCGTTGATATTTAAAGTGCCCCCTGAAGAAATTTTCATTCCACTGTTTTGGTGGAAATATACTTTAGTACCCTGTTCTATATTCAACATGATATTCGGATTAACGGTAAGGTTTCCGTAGATGATCTTGGCCTTATTGTTATTCCATGTAGTATGATTTGCAATTATATTAGGATTAGTGGACGTCTGAATAAAAAACTCAGCATCCTGAACCACAGAAAATAAAGTGACATGCTGCTGGCCTGCAGGTCCGGAGAAAAGAACTTTATCTTCAGCAATGGCTTCAGGTCCTGAAGCTTCCGGAGCTATTTCAACAAATATAAAAAGACTGTCTTTCTTTCTTAAAGGAACATCCTTAAAATCATATCCTGGTTTTCCATCTACATTAATTCTATATAAAGAAGCGGCTCCTTTTTCAAGGTTAATTCTTGGGATTAGAATATCTTTATCCTCATTATTATATACTTTTACAACATAGGTTTCTGAACGAACCTGGTGGTATACCGTGTCACAAAATACCGTATCCCTGGAAAAACGCAGCTCCTGTGAAGGGGCATCAAACGTAATATCGTCCTTATTACACGATACTGCGGCAAGCAGTACCCAGAAAGAAAAAGCCAGTAATAATTTGAATTTCATCGAAATTAAAGTTTAAGTAAGTTCCAAATTTAACGAAAATACTTTGAATTTCTTATCATTAAAAAAATATTGAATTCAGTATTTGCATATTTAAAAAAATGTTGTATTTTTGCAACCTAAAATTAGCAGAGAAATATCCATTACTATTTCGGAAGCAAACTTTAATTTTTTTAAAAATAGTATTATGAAAAACGGAATTCACCCAGAAAATTATAGACTTGTTGTTTTCAAAGATATGAGTAACGACGAGGTGTTTCTTTGCAAGTCTACTGCAGAAACAAAAGACACTATCGAGTATGAAGGACAAGAGTACCCTTTGATCAAAATGGAAATCTCTTCATCCTCTCACCCTTTCTACACTGGTAAAGTAAAATTAGTTGATACTGCAGGTAGAGTAGATAAGTTCATGAACAAATACAAAAAATTCGCTAAGTAATTTTTTGCTATCAAAATATAGAAGTCTTCCAATCTTTTGGGAGACTTTTTTTGTGTCATAACGTGATGTGGCTGCCCAGATAAAGCGTAATAAAAGTAGAACTTTGCGTTAAAGAGAAGGTATATTGATGTAAGTTTTTATTACTCCCAATTTTTGCACCTGATCCTATTCTAACTTCTCACATCTTTTTGTATTTTTGTTTTGGATAGAATTTCAGTCTCTGAATTCTAACTTTTAATCTCTAACTTCTAAAAAATGCAATTAGTATTTTCAGACGCACAATATTGGGAAGACTTTCTTCCACTTACTTTTACCCGCCCTGTTGCAGCAATGCGATGCGGAATCCTCACTTTCTCAGAAAGATGGCAGAAAATCCTGGAGAATAATGAAGTTTCTTATTTTACAGAAAACTATCTTCAGAATAAGTTTAAAAATCCTGAAGATACAGAGAGTCTTTTTCTGGTTGCCAATTTTTTACCTACAGAATCAGTCATTCAGCAGATCAAAGAACTTAAACAGGGAGAGGCGCTGGTATATGAAGACGAATTGGTGGCGGCCAGAATTAACATGAAAGATTTTTCCTTACATCAGATTGAAAAAATGACGGATATTAAGGAAAAGCTTATTTTCTTTAAGAAGCCTGCGGATCTGTTTACCTATAATCACCATGCTATTGATTTTGATTTTGAACTTCTTACAAAAGGAAGAACTTCACAGGAACTTTCTTCTACCAATGGATTCTTAGGAGATAAGAAAGATCTGTTTATTGAAGAAGGAGCACAGATTGAATTTTCAACCCTGAATACCAAAACAGGGAAAATCTATATCGGTAAAAATGCTGAAGTAATGGAAGGCTGTAATCTTCGTGGTCCTATTACATTAGGAGATGATTCTAAGTTTAATCTTGGAGCCAAAATCTATGGAGCTACTACTATCGGGCCCCATTGTAAAGTAGGGGGTGAAGTAAACAATATTATTATTTTCGGCTATACCAGTAAAGGGCATGAAGGCTTTATCGGGAATTCCGTTATAGGAGAATGGTGTAACTTCGGAGCCGATACCAATTCTTCCAACCTTAAAAATAATTACAGCCATGTAAAACTCTGGAACTACAGGACTAAAGCTTTTGAAGATACAGGCTTACAGTTTGCAGGTCTGATCGTAGGTGATCATTCAAAAACAGCAATCAATACCCAATTGAATACAGGAACTGTTATTGGCGTGGCTTCCAATATCTTTAAACCGGGCTTCCCTCCCAATCTTGTAGAAAACTTCTCATGGGGTGGGCTTAAAGATGATGAAAGGTTTAAGTTGGATAAAGTGTATGAAGTTGCAGAAAGAGCAATGGGAAGACGAAAAGTCTCTCTAACAGACGATGACAAGGCGATTTTAAAACATATTTTTGAGACCTATTAACCTGATTATAAAAAAACTTCAAAATAATTGAAGTTTTTTTTATTTTCGATGTAATAGAATGGTAACAGCAATTGTCTTACCTATAAGAAACAAAACTCATGACCCAAGAAACTTTCAAGAATACGGTGTTTATTCTCAAAGACGAGATGTATCGTTTTGCGAAAAGATTTGTCATGAGCAGTGATGAAGCAGAAGATGTTGTGCAGGATCTGATGATGAAATTCTGGCAGAAGAAGGAGGAACTTGAGCAGTTTGGGAATTTGAAATCCTATGCGCTGAAATCTGTCCGGAACGAATGCCTGAACCGTCTGAAGCATCACAACGTGAAGATAGGGTTTGCAGATATGCAGCTCCACAGATCAGAGCTCTACAGTATGGATATTGATAATCTTAAAGATCATATTATAGGATTTATCAACCAGCTTCCGGAAAAGCAGAAAATGGTCATCCATATGAAAGATGTAGAGGAGTATGAAGTTTCCGAAATTTCTGAAATGCTGGAAATGGAAGAAAATGCAGTAAGGGTAAACCTGATGCGGGCAAGACAAAAGGTAAAAGAACAAATTACACAATTGATGAGTTATGAAAAAAGATCAATTACAAGATAAATACGACGAAATCTTCCGGGACATAAAGGACGAAAAAATGGACTGGAGTTTTGAAGACTTTCTTCAGAAGACAGAAGAAAAAGATACTGCTCCTATTATTCCTTTAGAAAAGAATAAGCCTTCTTTCCCAAAATGGTTCTGGATGGCAGCAGCTGTTCTGTTACTTTTCAGTATTGGATTTATTTTCAATACCTATCAGAATACAGGTGCTCAGGATGCCGAAAAATTAGTGAAAGATGAAGTATTAAGACAAAAGTCTGACTTTATAGAAGAGAATAATGACCATAAAAGCCAGGTAGCTGTTAATCATACAGATTCTATCTCAGGAGCAAAAAAAGACTCTATTTTTCAGGGAAATTCTATGGCTGAAAAAGATGTATTGGATGAGATTCTACCCAAAAGAGGACGGCTTAAAAAAGAGAGAAAGCCGAGATATGTAGATAATTCTTCTTTCAACACTAAAACAAAAAAAGATTCTACAGGCTATGAAAACTCTTACGTTATCGTTAACGGAAAAAGAATTGATAATGTAGAAGAAGCCATCAATGTGACTAAGTATTCATTCCAGATATTTGCAAATAACGTTAGTGAAAAATTGGTACAGCCTAAAGTGGTGGATGACGATTATTAACTGAAAAAGATTCGGTCTGATCAGTAGTACTCATCATTAACTTAAAAAATAAAATTGACTCATGAAAAAACTATTCATAATATTCGCACTTGCTTTCTCCCATTTTTTTAATGTATATGGGCAAAGAGACAAATTCGACCAGCTTTTTGAAAAATATCAGGAAGTGGAAGGAGTTACTTCCATCAAAATTGCCAAGCCGATGTTTGGAATGCTTAGCAGCCTGAATATTGATGATTCGCAGCTGGATCAGATAAAACCATTATTATCAAAAATTAATGGATTAAAAATTCTGATCACAGAGAATCCTGAAAAAGGAAATACAGCAGACGGACGCAGAGTTCAGGACAACCTTTCTCAATTGAGCAGAGATGTAGCTTCCTATGTGAAAAATCTCAATTATAGCGAGATCATGACAGTGAATAACGCGGGAGCTAAGGTAAAGTTCCTCTCTTCCGAAGCTAAGAATGGAATGCTGGATGATTTGCTGTTGAGCATTGACGGAGGTGGCGGAGAGAGTATTTTTGTAATGCTTGACGGGAAGCTTTCTATGGATGATGTCAGCAAGATCATTAATTCCAGTGAAACCAAAAAGAATCCTGTAACAAACACAAGAAATACACTTACTTCAGAAAATAATGTGTCTTATCTGAATGGAGAAGCAAGAAATGTAGGTGAGTTTTCAGGAATCCAGGTGAGTACAGGAGTAAATGTTGTTTTCAAACAGGAAAAGCCTACCAGTGTTAAGGTAATTGCAGATGCAGATAAGCTGCAATATATTATTACAAAAGTAGAAAACGGAGTATTGAAGATCCATGTTGATAATAAAGGAGTAAAAAACTTAAGGTTTAAAAACTTAAGCGTTAATGTATCTTCTCCAAAAATGGATAATATTGATATCTCATCAGGATCAAACTTTACGGTAGTCAATTCTATTCAGGAAAAGGATATGAGAATTGATGCATCATCGGGAGCTCACATGACAGGTGATTTTAAAATCATGGAAGCCGTAGACCTGTCTGTTTCATCGGGAGCAAGTGTAAGAGCGGGAGTGACTGCAGGGAATATATCCATTAAAAGCTCAAGCGGATCCAGTACCAGCTTAAGTGGAAAAGCCAATTCCGGAACCATTGATATCAGCAGCGGCGCTGTCTGTAAGGCAGAAGACTTAAAGTTTGATTATGTAGAAACAGAAGCTACATCAGGTGGAAATCTTACAGTAAGTGTATCAGGAAAATTAAAAGTGAGAGCATCTTCAGGAGGACTGGTAAGATATAAAGGAAGACCGGAAATAGAATCCAATATCAGCAAAACTTCAGGAGGCTCATTAAAAGCTATAGACTAAAAACAATCACCATGAAAATTTTTAAAAACATTTTTCTTGTCTTCTTCACAGTATTTGCACTTCAGTCCTGTGTGGTTTCAGGAAAACCCAATATGGATTTCTTTTCAGATTCCGGGTATGATTTCAAAGGGGCGAAATTTAAAAGTATTAATGTACCCCTGATGATGGCAAAGCCTTTTATAAAGAAAGCCTTAAGAGAAGATGGGGAAAGTGAAGAGGTCATTGATCTGATTAGAAAGGTTTCTAAAATCAAAGTTCTTACCGTAGAAAATGGAAGTAAAGAAATGCTGAATGATTATGCTAACTATTTAAATAATAATAACTATGAAGACTGGGCGACCGTAAAACATGATGGTGAAAATGTGAATGTACGCGTAAAACAGAATGGGGATGCTATTAAAAATATGCTGATTACTGTAAATTCAAGTAAAGAATTGGTATTTGTAGATGTAAAAGGAAATTTTACAGCAGATGATATCTCAAAAATAATTAATTCTGTTTCAGATAAGTAATTTAATTTCATATAAGTCAAAGCAATTTTAATATTTAAAAATTAGTAAAGGAAGTGCGTGCCCTAAAGATTTACGTTGTTTCACTTACTGTAGTTTGTATTCTGTTTTTTATTCTCGCATTCAAAATGCAGTCTTCCAATGAGAGGTTTAAAGAAATAGATGTGGAACGCATCAATATTGTAGAGAAAGACGGAACCTTAAAGATGATCATCAGCAATAAAGAAAGACAACATCCCGGAATGGCCAGTCACAAAGAATGAAGCCGAGAGAAAGAGAGGCGGGAATGATCTTCTTTAATCCAATGGAGATGTGGGTATTTTTATCCGCGATACAAAAGGAAAAGTTCGGCTAAAGGCTTTATATTGATAAAAATAACCAGACCCACATTGAAAAGCTGAACGAAAATGGTAACCCGGTTAGATAACAGAAGTTATGATGCCGTAAAGATAATTTGTAACAAGTAGTTTCAAACATACTAGATTTATTTTGTGATCAAACCATTCTTATTAAAGGATGGTTTTTTTGATTTAAGTTATAGATTATTAATTTTTATGTAAACTATTAAAAATGATTTTCATATCTCACTAAAATAGCCTAATTTTGCAAAGAAAGTAAAGATGTCTATTCATAACAAAATTGTAGAGACAGCCATCACTTTCGATGACGTTCTTCTAGTCCCTTCTTATTCAGAAGTTTTACCTAACCAGGTATCATTAAAATCAAGACTTACCGACAAAATCACGCTGAATGTTCCGATAGTATCTGCTGCGATGGACACTGTTACTGAAGGTGATCTGGCGATTGCTTTGGCAAGAGTTGGAGGCTTAGGTTTTATTCATAAAAATATGACCATTGCTGAGCAGGCTGCACAGGTGAATCGCGTGAAGCGTTCCGAAAACGGAATGATTTCAGATCCGGTAACCCTTTCTAAAGATTATACTTTAGGACAGGCCAAAGAAATGATGTCGAAATACAAAATTTCAGGGCTTCCTGTAGTAGATGCTGATAATGTTCTGATAGGAATCATTACCAACAGAGATGTGAAATATCAGGAAAATCTTGATATGAAAGTGGAAGAGATCATGACCAAAGAAAATCTTATCACTTCCGATAAAGATACCAACCTTGAAAAAGCTAAAGAAATTCTTCTTAAAAGCAGAGTAGAGAAACTTCCGATTGTAGATAAAGATAATAAGCTTGTAGGGTTAATTACCATCAAGGATATTGATAATCAATTAGAATACCCTAATGCTAATAAAGATCAGGGAGGCCGTCTTATTGTAGGTGCGGGAGTAGGAGTAGGAGAAGATACATTAGATAGAATCGAGGCTTTGGTAAAAGCCGGCGTTGATATCATAGCAATTGACTCTGCACACGGACATTCGAAAGGGGTACTGGATAAGATTTCAGAAATCAGAAAAAAATATCCGGATTTAGATATTGTAGGAGGAAATATTGTAACGGCTGATGCTGCTAAAGATTTGATTGAAGCAGGGGCTAATGTTCTTAAAGTAGGAGTAGGTCCGGGATCTATCTGTACAACGAGAGTGGTTGCCGGAGTAGGTGTACCACAGCTATCAGCTATTTATAACGTATATGAATATGCGAAATCTAAAAATGTTACCGTAATTGCAGATGGAGGGATTAAGCTTTCCGGAGATATTGTAAAAGCAATTGCAAGCGGGGCAGGAGCAGTGATGCTAGGATCTCTTTTAGCAGGAACAGATGAAGCACCGGGTGAAGAGATTATCTTCCAGGGAAGAAAATTTAAATCCTACCAGGGAATGGGAAGCCTTTCTGCAATGAAAAGAGGAGGAAAAGAAAGATATTTTCAAAGTGAAGCTAAAAAATTCGTTCCGGAAGGAATTGAAGGAAGAGTACCTCACAAAGGAAAACTAGAAGATGTAATCTTCCAGTTAACGGGAGGATTAAGAGCCGGTATGGGATATTGTGGAGCTAAAGATATTGAAGTTTTACAAAAAGATTCCAAACTGGTGATGATCACAGGAAGTGGATTAAAAGAATCGCATCCACATGATGTCATCATTACTCAGGAAGCTCCGAACTACTCTTTATAAAAAGAAGTTAATATTGTTCAATAGAAAGCCTTTAAAAGTGAATTACTTTTGAAGGCTTTTTTGTTCAGCTTATTCTGGAATATTTAAATCCAGGTTTAATGATCTTATTTAGGAAAATGCCTTTTGACTTGGCCTTTCTAAACTTTTCAACAATATCAGACGGTACATTAAGGTAGTCATAAACAGCTCCCGACTGATATATAATTCGCAATATTTCAGTTTCAGGAAAATAAATAAAGCTATTTACGACACTTGATGGCATACCAGGGTAAAGCAAAAAATGTTCCCTGATATGAAAAAGAAAAGCTTCCGGATATCCGAAAGCTTTAGTTATACTATTCTCAGTTTTTTTTCTGAAGATGGAGAAGGTCATGGTAATCTGTAATATGAAGATAGCCCTCCTCTTTGATGCTTACCTTTAGATGATGCTTAATGGCAATATCATAAATTTCTTTAGGCAGCATGCTTCCTTTTTCACTCAGTATTCTGCTTATATCTATCAACAGGTCCAGGTGAAGGATAAGGTCTTCCCTGGTTATTTTGGCGAGATCCTGTATTAGTTTTTCTACTC
Source organism: Chryseobacterium sp. WG14 (assembly GCF_024586945.1). NCBI lineage: Bacteria > Pseudomonadati > Bacteroidota > Flavobacteriia > Flavobacteriales > Weeksellaceae > Chryseobacterium > Chryseobacterium sp. WG14. The sequence goes on along the minus strand of NZ_JALCZD010000020.1, from coordinate 11,503 downwards.
TCTCATCGGTAATATGCTGCTGCATGCGGTGAGGATAATCTTCCAGGTTATAGGTGGCCTGAAAATCCTCCTCAAAACCATATTTTCTGATATAATCAATAGCAAGAACAGTAGCCTGCTCTCTATCATGACTTCTTCCTATGCTGGCATTCTTTTCGCCAAAAATAATTTCTTCAGCAATTCCTCCCGCAAGATAAATTTTAATTCTGTCCAGGATACTTTCCCTTGTGTCGTGTATCTGATGGGGAAATGTAAAACCTGCGGCATAGCTGCTTGCCACCTTACTTTTCAGCTGTAATGGGGCAAATCCGGTATAAAGCATATAGCAAACGGCATGACCGCATTCGTGGACGCTGATATTAGCGACGGCATTCTGCTCATTAGCCTGACGTATGCTGTCTATTCTTCCCAGATAAGGAATTTCAACCATTCTGCTGCCTATCTTCCCGGTAATGATCTTCTGCTCCTGAAGGTAATCAATTTCTATAGTTGTATCCTCATTCATAATTGCTTCAAAAAGAAACTGGCTGAGGTTGGTATCTAAAATATCCACTACACTGCTGAATACGGGACGGACACCCTGTACAGGAAAAACACCGTTTCTGTAGATAAGCTCATTAATATTTTTATTAATCTTCAGGGCAATACCGAATTTTGTTTTGGTCTTATGTTTCAGATTATTGATCTCCCGTTGAATCAGCTTGTAAAAATCTTCTGTTTTCAGTGAAAAATAAATAAGATGAATATTACCAAACCTGGCAACCTGCTCAGGACGGAATTTTCTGGCCAATGCATTCTTTATGTCCACCATTGTGATTTTTTTTGTAAATGCATGGTAGATATTGGCATCTATATCAGCTTCACTGGTTTCGCGGGACATCTGAAAGGCTTCATCCAGGTTTCCACTGATGATGATCAGCATTTTGCTGTAATCTACAGGCTCATAGATTTTCTTTTCCTTTTGTTTCTTACGGATCAGCTTGATCATATCTTCCTCTTTCATATCAATGATGCTCATCACATCATCTTCCATGCTGAGGTATTTCTTAAGCTCTTTTGCATCCCAGAGATTGAGATAGGGGTTTTCTTCCAGATCTGTTTCACCACCTTTTTTCCGTCTTTCATTTTCCTTTTTCCGTAAAAGGTAGGAGAAGAGGTAATGTTCAAGATCTTCACGTTCCCTTTTACTTAACCGTCCATCACTTAAAAGCTCCCAGAAATCTGTATATTTAGTCTGGGGAACAGGAGTTCCATCCGGTTCAAGGGTGTTAAAGCGCTGGATCTCGTCAAAAAGGGCAATACTGGGTTTCTCATCACCAAGACCATTAGTTTGAAATATATCGGCAACGCTTTTGCTCCATGAGGTTTCATCACTGTTGCTGAGCTCAATTTCTACGAAACGGTTTTGGAAATCCAGAAACCGGACCATTTTTCTTACCAGGTCAGTTTTTCCTACTCCTGTCATTCCCCAAAGGCTTATTACCACAGGGCGGGTAAGAATCTCAGGCATCAGATACCATACCTGAATATATTCCATCAGGTTATCAATAATTTTATCTATTCCAATGAATTCCTTTTTGAGAAAAGCTTTACAGTCATCCAGCTTTTTCTTTTTTTTCCGGATCTCTTCTTTATCAATAATCATATTTGAAAAATACACTAATTTTTTAAATTATCCTTAAAATCATCAATACGAAAATCGGTCAGCGCATTTCCTTTTTCAATTTTTTCTTTGGAATACAGTCTGAAATCATTTTCCGTTTTTTCTAAAAGATAATCATAAGGCCCTATGTGGGATATTAATTTCACCAGAACAGGAGAGATCTCAAGACAGATAAAAAGTCCCATTATGAAAGCAGCAGCCAATCCAATAATGGCTGAGTTTTTGCCAAGTTCATCCAGGGCCTGCAGTCTTGCGGCAAAACCGTTGAATTTATCTTCAAAGGTTTCTGAAGATTTCCTTTCCGTTTCCAGATTAGTATATACTTTGGAAATTTCTTTATCCAAATATTCCAGTCTGGGAGCAGATTGTTTCTGAAAATTTTCAAGATCCAGCCTGCGCTGTTCTTTTAATTGCTGTTTACGTTTGGCATTAGGCCCGAAACCTTCTTTTCCACTGGTCAGTCCTGACTGTTTTCCCAGAATTTCTTTCTCCAGTTCCACAGATGCTGAATCATAAGACTTTTGATATTGGGCGGTCTTTTCTGAAATCTGCTGCTTCTCGGTTTCAAAGGGTCCGCTTTGCTGAAGAATTCTTCCGCTCATTTCTCCCTGAAGCTGCTTCTTATTTCTTTGTATAATGGTATTAAGCTGTTTGTTAACTTCCTTTTCAAAAATTTTAAGCTCTAAAGGTTTTGAAATGATAATTCCTAAAAATGTGGCCAAAATCAGGCGGGGAATAGACATCAGGATCTGGTTCCACCATGTCCCGGTCTTCTTAATGGATGAAACAATATAACGGTCCAGGTTGAAGATCATTAATCCCCAAAGAATTCCGAATCCTACAGAAGCCCAGATATTATCAAATACCGTATACATGGCATACCCAGCAGAAAGAGTAGCAAATACAGCGGTGAAGAGGACAATTCCTCCAATCCCCGAAAATTTATTCCATTCACTGGGAGTTTTTCTCAAAATATGGATGTTTCCGCCGGAACATACCATCAGAAACTGCTGGAACCAATTTATTTTATGATTCCCTTGATTTATAGTTTGTTGGTTTGTTTTCATAACTGAAAATTTATACAAATGTAATACTAAAAATCATACCAATGTAAAAGATAGTATTATGTTTTACCAAGTAAGTGCGTTTTTTATATAAATGTTTGTCATTTAGTTATATAGTTTCCATCCGTATTAGAATACCAACAATTTAAATTTATAATATTAAATTTTGAATCTTTTTATTAAATTAATATATTTGGTGTTTAATAATTAATAAAAATACAAAGTATGGTAAAAATTAGTATTAATTCTATGGTTTTATTGTCTTTTAATTTGTTTTCTCAAAATCATGAAAGTTTTTGTGGTTTTGATGAAGAATTAAGAATAATGGACATCAAACATCCTGATTTGAAGAAAAAAAGAGAAGCAACAGAAGCGAGGCTCAGGGGTATGGATATGCAATCATATCTTAAAAAGGTAGGAGGAACTACCTCGTGGAATGGACTCTATACAGGGCAGATCTTTGAGATTCCTGTTGTTGTACATGTCATTGAATCCACAGCTGCTGCCAATGCCAATTTATCGGTAACAGATCAAGAGGTCACAGACTGGATAAACCGTGCTAATAAAATGTATGCAACAACCTATGGAAATGGGTTTTATGCAGAAGGTGATGGTCCGAATGGAGGAAATGTTATTCCTTTCAAGCTAGTATTAGCAAAGAGATCTCCTACGTGTACTGCTACTACGGGCATCATAAGATATAATGGAAGCACAATTCCTTTATATGATACGAAGGGAATGAAGACTGCCCTTTCGTCTACAAATCCGGGTGTTGGTGCAGCAGTTGGAAGTATAAGGACTTTAGCTCCACATTGGCCTGAAACCTCTTACTTTAATATCTATGTGATTATTGGTTTTAATGGACAGCAGCAGTTGTCATACGGTTTAATGGGATATGCCAGATTCCCTGATACCTATGATTATGGGTATGAAAGTTTTATGAAAGTGGCTACAATTAAGAATCAGAATAATTCGACTCTTACACATGAGCTTGGCCATGCCTTTGGTTTATACCATACTTTTGATGGAGGGGATTATCAGGCGAATAGTGGTACAGCTGGCTATTGTCCACCTGCAGAGACTGATTGTACAGTAGATAATGACAGAGTTTGTGATACAGAGGTATCAGGAGCTGCATATTCTCAGTTTCCCGCACCTTCAAATTCAGATATCAACCCTTGTACAGGAGTGAATTATCAAGGTGTTCAGTATAATATTATGAATTACTCGAATAATGAAAGAAAGTTTACAGCCGGTCAGAGAGATAGAGCAATCATGCTGATGATGGAATACAGAAAGAATCTACTCAATTCCAACGCAGGACAGGATCCGTCAGTGGTAATTCCATCTCCTGTTTCTGTGGTAGCAGCACAATGTAACCCATCAACAATTGTACATCCTGCGAATAATAATTTTGCGATTGGCCCTACAAGAGTTCAGTTTGGTTCAGTTAACAGTATGACAAACGGATATGATTCTGATGAACCATCGCCTAAATTTTATGAAGATTATGCTATGGCTACTTGTATCAGACCTGCTTATTATACTGACATTCCGCTGAATTCAAGTACAGAGCTGAAAGTATATTATGAAAATGGTTTTTTACAGTCCGATAAATTCAAAACAAAAGTCTGGATAGATTATAATAACAATGGATCATTTGAAGATTCTGAATTAGTGGTCAATAATACATCAAATTCTATGGCAAGCGGAGCTGGGACTACTTTGACCAGCAATATTACACCTCCTGCAGGTGCAGTAACAGGTACCTATCTGAGAATGAGGGTAGCGGTAGATGCTGCAACTTATGGTGGCACAACGCTTCCTGATATGACAGCTTGTTCTCAATTACAATATGGGCAAATGGAAGATTATGCCGTAAGAATTACAAGCTCTGAATTAAGCACGGCAGAAACTAAAGGAAGCACGGAATCAAAAATTGTATACCTGAAGTCTGAAAATAAAATAAAGCTGGTTGGAAACAGAAATGATGTGTTTGGAGATTACCAGATCTATGATTTAAGTGGTAAGCTTATTCAGAAAGGAAATACTAAAACAAATGAAATTCAAATCAGTAACCAACTGCCGAAAGGAGCATTTATAATCAACTATTTTGATAGAAATAAAAATGTTTCTAAGAAATTTTTAAATAATTAATAGGGACAGAATTTGTCTCATAGCATTAATGATATGGAGTGAGAATCCTCTGTATTGGAAATATGTTCAGGCAGAAGATTGAGAAAATCATCATAAAAGGCCGTTTCACTAGTTGTGAAGCGGCCTTTATTTTAACTGTAATACTTACTTAACTCAATAGATGTGTTTGATACATAATTTTTTTGTAAAACAAATTATTATATGAATAGGTTCAATTGAGTTTAATATGAAATCTCTTTTTTTAGAATTAATTGTTTTTTTTTTCATGATTATACGACACGTTTTGACGCTTTTGAGTACTATTTTTGAATGAAAATAACATAAACCTAGAAAGAAGTTAATGGGTGATGATTTTGTACGCATTCACGCTAATAAATCTTTCGACAGTGAACTAAAAAGAATACTTTTGCAGCAAAATTAAAATAACAATAATTTAAAAAGAACAGAGAATGAAAAAACTTTATCTCGGTGCATGGTTTCTGTGCACAACTCTGAACCTTTCTGCCCAGGAAGTGATCTGGCAGAAAGACATCAAGTCCTCTACCCAGGATTTTCTCAATCAGGTAATCACAACTATTGATCAGCAATATCTTATCACCGGAAGCTCTATTCAGGCTAAAAGCCAGTCGCCAGCTGCTAATAGCCAAAAGCAAAACAACGGCTACGATTTTCACCTGATCAAACTCAACCAGCAGGGCGAACAGGTTTGGGAGAAATATATTGCGGGACAAAACCACGATTATCTATCCGCAACGGTGACCACCCAGGATGGTGGATTTCTGGTTTCAGGTACCACGTATTCAAGCAAAGGACTGGATAAAAAAGACGATTCCAAAGGAGGATCGGATATCTGGCTGATCAGATTGAATGAATTTGGTGATGAACTGTGGCAGAAAACCTTGGGCACTTCCTCAGATGAAGAAGCCAAAGCAGTGATTCAGACCACCGACTTAGGATTTTTTGTAGCGGGAAATATACAGAATTCATCCAAAGGCTATGGTTCAAAAGATGTCTGGATCACCAGACTGGATAAAGACGGAAAAGAACTGTCTCAGCTTATTCTAGGAGGAAGAGGATTAGACGAAGTAGAGAAAATGATCCCAACAAAAGACGGCGGAGCATTACTGGGAATCTACTCAAGGAGCTCCGAGGTTGGGAATTCTGAGACTAAACCTTCAACTGAAAAACCGGCTAACTCAATAGCCATTAGCCAGCTGCCAAAAGCCAGCATCAATTTTGGTGAAGGCGACTACTGGATCGTAAAGCTGGATAAAAATGGAAAACTAGAATGGGAAAAGAACTTTGGTGGAAAAGGAGATGATCATATCAGAACATTGGCTTTAACTTCAACCGGTTTTATCATTGGAGGAGAATCCAGGTCCGAAAGATCCGGAAATAAATCAGTAGGTATTGAAGAAGGTACGGACCTTTGGCTGATTTCTTTGAATGAAAGAGGTGATGAGCTGTGGCAGAAGTCTTACAATTTTAAGAACAGGGATATCTTAATGGGAATGAATGTGATACAGAGTCAAGAGCCGAGAGCCAAGAATCAAGACATGACCAAAGGAATATTGTTGGGCGGTTATACGCAGGCGGAAGGAAGAATAGAGAAAGATGATGAGACTTTCTGGATGCTGTATCTGGATGGCAATGGAAATGAACAGTGGAGAAAACATGTGAATGGAGACTCGAGGAAAAGAGAGGAGAGACTTTCAGATTTGAGACTTAACAGAGATGGCTCTATTGTTCTGGCCGGAACCAGTGCCGAGGAATTAGGAAAAGAGAACTGGAAGATTGTGAAGCTGGGAGATAAACAGATTGATCAGCTAATAGAAAAGCATGATATCAAGATCTATCCAAACCCGGTTTCAGACTATGCGTATGTAGAAATAGGCTTTGATTTCAAAGAAGCTGATATTATGCTGTATGATATGAGTGGCAGACAGCTTCAGAATATAAAAACTAAAAATAATGTTACCAAAATCAATGCCCAGGCGCTTATTCAAGGTGCTTATCTGGTGACCATAAAAACGGATACGAATAAAACAGCGAATGCCAAATTGATTAAAAAATAAACAATGAAAAAAATATACTTATCGCTACCACTCCTGCTAGCTATGCATACTTTCTCACAACAAGTAAAGGAGCCAATACAAATAAAGTCACCACAAACTTATGCATTTGAAAAGTATGGAAATGTACCTGTTAATCTTTATACAGGTACGCTGGATCTTAGAATACCTATTTATACGATTCCAACAAATGGTGGAAAAAATATAGACGTTTTTATTTCCTATGATTCGTCCGGTTTTTTACCTCATAAGAAATCTGATTATGCCGGGATGAACTGGTCACTTTTGGCAGGAGGAAGGATTACCAGAACTTTAAAAGGTATTCCTGATGAATATAAGGGTATTCCTAATGGAACTGCTGGTAATCCTTTTGGAACAGGGGCAAATCTTCATGGCTTTTTAACTGGAGTTCGGCTCAATCCCTACACTAATACTCAGGTTTATGATTTATACAATGGTACAGGAGGTATAACTGGGGAGAACTGGAGATTGGGAACTGTAGATAATGGTTATGAAGGAGAACCTGATGTTTTTAGTTTTAACGCAATGGGGATTTCCGGAAAATTTATGTTGGGAAATGATGGAAATGTTTTGGTAGAATCAAATGATCCCAATATAAAAGTTGACTTAACAGGAGTAGTCTCCTATGGAGGATATGAATTTTGTAAACCAACTAATCAAACAATTATTATTACTGATGGACAGGGAAACAAATATTACTTTGGTGGAGATTTCTCCAAATATGAAATAGCATATAATTTACCTCTTCCTGGTCCGTCTAAACAAAATGTATTTAAGGGATTCCCATACATAAGTTCATTCAGTCTTTCAAAAGTTGAATTTACAAATGGGCAAACCGTCAATTTTGGATATGTTCAAGATAACTTAAACAGTACTTTTTGTAGTATTATGTCCAGTACTACAAATGTCCTGAATAATGCAAAAGTACTTAATTTTGAAGGCTACTTTCAGGATGGTGCAAGGGTTGATGATTGGGTAAATTGTCCGGGAGGACTTGCAGGCTGTGCTTCTAGTGCAGCTGGTACACCAGGTTATACTGAAAATTTTGTTTTGACCAAACGTTCTCTTCTTGAATCTATAAAATATGGAGATAAGGAAGTGAAAATTAATTATAAAGATGCTGGTTATCCAATTAAACATTATGAAGGAAGTGCAAGTGCCTTAAATTTCAACGAGTTTTTGGTAGATAATATTCAGATATTTAGTAACAACCTTTTGGTTCGGAATACCATATTTGCATATGATGATTTTGGAGGGGTAAACAAAAGACCTTTTTTAAAAACAATTACAGAGCCTCAAAGTAATAAAGTCTACAGTTTTGAATATTATAATACGGCAAACTTACCTAAGTATGTCACAAAAGGTCTGGATCACTGGGGATATTGGAATGGAAATGATAATAATACCAATATATCACCCTTTGAAACCTATAATGCCACCACAGGAGATTATACATTAAATAATACATATAGAGATACTAATATTCAAAAATACAATTTAGGATTGTTAAGTAAGATCACCTATCCAACAAAAGGGTATTCTACTTTTGAATATGAACCTAATTATTATGGTAAGAGAATAGAAAGAAATTCTGCAAGTTCTTTTTTGCCTTCTTTAATGAACAATGCGGGAGTTGTAGGAGGAGCAAGAATTCTCAGACAATATGATTATTCAGAAAACGGAGGAATAATTAATGATAAAACATACAAATATACAATGGCATTAAGTGGGGGAATTTCTTCAGGGATATTGATGAACTGGCCAAGATATATTTATTATATAGAATTTACAAGTCCTACTTCGATTCAGAAGCTGATGATGAGATCCAGTTCTAATGTTCAGCAAAATAGTATGGATAGTTATAATGTAGGATACCAAAAGGTTTTTGAAGTGAATGCAGGAAAAGGATATACGGAGTACAATTTTACAAATTATGAAGACTATCCTGATATTTTAAACCCTGATACTGGAAACTTAAGGAACTACTTTACTTCCGATCAGATAGTTCCAGAAAATTTGTATAAAAATCTCAGAAATTTATATGGAATTGATAGAAGTATTTTAAGAGGTAAACTAAAATCAGAAATTATATACGCTGAAGGCTCTGTAAATCCTTTAAAGAAAACAGAATATACTTTCAATGACAATATAGATTTTAATCCTAATAATGCAAAAGACAATAATAATTTTGTAACGGTGCATCATCTTTCAGGTGCCTGGGTTCAGGGGTATAAGAAGTTTTTGAATATGTCTGCTATCAAAAAGAAAGTGGTTACAGATTTCATAAGCAATAATGAAATTAAGTATACAGAAGAATATTATTATGAGAGTAGTAAAAACTTGAACCTTTCCAAAGAAAATATGGTTACATCAGACAATTCCAGTCTATCAAAAAAGTATTTATATGCAGAGGATACAGAAGTAAATAATACTTTAATGATATCCAAAAACATGGTGGGTATTCCTGTAAGTACAGAAGTTAAAAAAGATAATAAAATTATTGCAAAAACAGAGACCATCTATCCGGCAACCCTACCTACTGCTCAAACCGGAAATATCGTACTGCCGTTAGCTGTTAAATCTTATGATCTTCAAAACCCTGCTATTTCAACGACAGAGGCTCAATATGATAAATATGATTTAAACGGAAACCTACAACAGTATACCACAAAAGACGGTATATCAACAGTCATTATCTGGGGATATAATAATACCCAGCCTATCGCTAAAATAGAAGGAATGGCCTATGCTCAGGTTTCATCTGCTACCAGTGCTATTGTCAGCGCTTCTGATTTGGATGAAGCAGCAGGGTCCAATAATGATGAAACCGCTTTATTAAGTGCATTGAAGACATTCAGAGCTCAGTTTCCTAATTCTCCGGTCACTACTTATACCTATGATCCGTTGGTAGGGGTCAGAAGTATCACTCCGCCAACAGGGATCACAGAGTTTTACACTTATGATACAGCAGGAAGGCTGATAAAAGTAGCTGATGCGAATGGAAAAGTAGTAAAGGAAATGAAGTACAACTATAAAAACTAATACCGATGAAAAAGATAATAATTCCCATAGGAGTACTGTTGGTAACAGGAAGTTTACAGGCACAGCTCACTCCGCTTCCTAATACGGAAAACTATATCCAGGCTAAAACGTATCTGGATTACAATGGAGCTACGGCTACAAAATCTGCCGAAACAGTTCAATATTTCGACGGATTAGGAAGACCTAAACAGGTAGTTAATGTAAAAGCATCCCCATTGGAAAAAGATATTGTCACTCATATTGAATATGACGGCTTTGGAAGGCAGGTAAAAGATTATTTGCCCGTTCCACAAGGAGGAACTTTGAATGGAGCTATTGTTCCCAATCCTTTATCGAATGCGACCAATACTCCTTATGGTTCAGAAAAGATTTATGCAGAAAAGATCCTGGAAAACTCGCCTTTAGACAGAATCCAGCAACAGATTCAGGTCGGAAATGATTGGTCCGGTAAACCTGTAAAATTTGATTATGGAACCAATACAGCAACAGATGTTATAAAGATGTTCACTACCACCACCTGGGAGAACGGTGCTACAAAATCAACCATTGAGTATGGAGGTATGTATGGAGCAAGCCAGCTCTACAAAAATACCATCACCGATGAAGACGGAAACCAAACCATTGAATTCAAAAATGGAAAAGGTCAGACGCTGATGGTAAGAAAAGTAATCAATGCTACAGAAAATGCAGACACCTATTATGTATACAATGAATATGATCAGCTAGCATGGGTAATCCCTCCTTTGTTATCAGAAAAAGTACATTGGGGATGGGCTGACCAGCAGGAATTAGCTTATGAGTACCGTTATGATGGAAGAAACCGTTTGGTAGAAAAGAAGCTTCCTGGAAAAGATTGGGAATATATGGTGTATGATAAACAGGATAGACTGGTGGGCACACAAGATGCCAATCTCAGAGCTAAAGGACAGTGGATGTACACCAAATATGACCAGTTTTCAAGAGTGATTATGACTGGGATATGTCAGGCTATGGGGAACTCCCGTTTGGAAGAACAGAATTATGCCAATACCAAAGGTAGCAATAGTGAAACCAGAAGCTCTGGTTTATCAATGAACTATAGTGGAATGGATATCTATTATTCCGTTACCCAAGGATATCCCCAATATGATAAAGTCTATAATTTTTTAAGCCTCAATTATTATGATACGTATCCTGTAGGGGCACCTGCCACTCCATCACAGATACAGGGAAGCAATGTTTTACAGGATAACACCCAAAACTCTACGGTAAGTACAAAAGGACTACCCATTGCCAGCTATGTAAAAAATACAGAAGCCAATGATATTGGATGGACAAAGAACTATATTTACTATGACACTAAAGGTAGACTCATTGGTACACATTCGATTAATCATTTGGGAGGCTATACCAAAACAGAATCCATGCTGGATTTTGCAGGAGTTCCACAAAACACCAATACCTATCATCTTAGAAAACCCGGTGAATCAGGCATAACCATTCAG
>NZ_JALCZD010000019.1:0-66335 GCF_024586945.1 Chryseobacterium sp. WG14 | reverse complement strand
AGTCTTAAGATGAAAACACCAGATATGGTGCATAAAAAATCCGGAGAAAGAATAATTCCTCCGGATAGTAATATTGTTTAATTTAGTGTCAACCTATTTTAGGACGACTCAGTTTATCTCCTATCTTTCGTTGTCATCGTCATCTTCATCATCAAAAGCGTCATCATTGTAGTCCTCTTCTTCCTCATCATCAAAGCTGTCATCTTCATCTGAAAAATTACCCCCTGTTCCGAAATCATCTTCAAATCCAAAATCATCATCCATTAAAGGGGTTGCTGATTTCTTTTTGGATCCTGTGTTTCCGCTTTTACTTGGTGCCTTCAATGGAACATTTCCAAATCTATATACTGTAATTGGATAATTAACACCTTTTGTTTCTTCGATAACTTCTATAAGTTCGCAGAAAAATTCCCACAGATCAAGAAGTCCGTACTGGAACTGAGCTTTGTCACCTACATTTTCAAAAGCTTCATCAATGTATACGTCTGACATAATCTCACCGTCACCATCGTCACTCATATCTTCTAATGGGACACTTTTTACTATTGTTCCGTCATTTTCCAACAGATTAAAAGTAGAAAGCTCGTCTCCCTGCAGACTGAATGCACTTTTAATACCTAAATGTAAGTTCCATAACGTTTGTTTTCCCTTAACTTCAACATCTCGGAAAATATCCTCTTTCGCATCTAATATTACGCGGATTTTGTAAACCATATCAGTTTCTTAAATTACTTTTTTGCCTTTATAATTATGATAAATCTCTGGTGCAAATATATAATAAATGAGAGGTGACAAAAAAATATTTCAGGATTTTTTAAAATATTTTTTTTTCTTACATTTTGCCAAAGTTATTTACTTTTTTCCAGCATGAAACTGAACTTTGTGCCTTCAAGGTATACACTTTCTACGGTAATGTTTTCGTTATGAGCTTCAAGGATGTGTTTTACGATAGCTAATCCTAATCCGGATCCGCCTTCTCTTCTGCTTCTGCTGGTTTCTACACGGTAGAAACGTTCAAATATTCTTGGAAGAATTTCAGATTTGATTCCCATTCCGTTATCTATAACTTCTATCAGCACTTTATTTTTTAAGACGCTTGTTTTTACAATTACTTTTGCTTCCTGCCTGTTTGCATAGTGGATAGCATTTGAAATAAGATTAATAAAAACCTGTGAAATCTTTTGTTTATCGGCATCCACAAAAATTTGCGGATGGAGGGTCTGGATTTGTAGGGTAGTATTTCTTTTTTCAGCCTCAAGATCGAGGAGGTCAAAAATTTCTTTGATCAGAAGGTTAACATCGAATTTTGAAACGGTAAGATTAATTTCACCAGCCTCGAGTCTGTTGATCATATCAAGATCTGTAACAATAGCGATCAGTCTTTCAACAGATTTATCTATTCTTTCAAGGTATTTATCGCGGATAATGAGATCTTCCACGCCACCGTCTCTTAGGGTTTCCACATAGCCCTGAATAGAAAACAGCGGGGTTTTAAGCTCATGGGAAACATTTCCAATGTATTCTTTACGGTAACTCTCCATTTCCTTCATCATGTCAATTTCTGTTACCTTTCGCTGATTAAGGTCCGAAAAACGTTCCCCTAATTCTTTAATGGTAATATTTTCATCATGGTCATGAACAATTTCCTGTGGAAGAAGCTGAGAAAGCCCTCTTACCTGTTTTCTTCCATAATAGCTGAAAAGAAGCTCTAATACAACATAGTTGATAATAAAGATCATAACAACACAGACAAAAACCCCCGCTTTGAATAAAGGGGTTTCATAATAAATATCCTTTAGTGAGTCGAAAACAACTACTAAGAAAAGCATTACCAGTGTCAGCAGACAGGAGGCAACGAAGGTAAGTCTGTAAAATTTCAATTTTACAAAGTTTTAGGATTGAACGTAAAGGTAGGATTTTTAAGTGATTAAACGATCAGTTTATACCCTATCCCTTTTAATGTCTGAATGGTATTGATTCCCAGTTTCTCTCTTAATCTCCGGATGTGAACATCAATGGTTCTTTCTCCTACAATTACATCATTGCCCCAAACTTTTTCCAGAATTTCTTCTCTTTTGAAAACTTTCTCGGTATTGGAGGCAAGCAGATAAAGCAGATCAAATTCTTTTTTAGGAAGCAAAAACTGCTGTCCGCTTTTGGAAACCCTGAAGTTATCTTTATCAATAATAAGGTCTCCTATTTCGATAAGTTTGGCATTATCTGAAACCTGAGAAGTCAGCTGTAACAGTGCATTTACTTTAGAAATAAGGATTTTCGGTTTGATTAGTTTGACGATATAATCATTAGCTCCTGCCTGAAACCCGGCCAACTGTGAAAACTCTTCGCTTCTTGCTGAAAGGAAAACGATAAGCGTTTTTTGTAGTTCTTTCACTTTACGAAGTTCCTGACAGGTTTCGATGCCATCTTTCTCAGGCATCATTACGTCCAGCAAAATAAGGTCCGGAATAATTTCCTTTGCTTTTTCTATACCTTCATTACCGTTAGTAGCAGTATAGATATTATAACCTTCTTTTTCCAGGTTGTAAGACAGAATCTCTAAAATGTCCAGTTCATCGTCTATTAAAAGAATTTTTTTACTCATCTTCTAGTTTAAGAATTCCCACAAAATTAATTATTTTCATTGATTTTATCTATTCAGGCAATGTTAACTAATTATTAAAAAACAAACATCCCAAATCAAATTAGAAAATCATTAACAAAATGGATAAATAAATATATATTAAACAAATATACAAAAGAATAATTGAAATAAAACAAAAAAATATAAATATAAAAAACAAACATTCATAGTGTACGTTAGCTCAATTTTATTAATACAAACTTCACAATTAATTAAAATTCTCCTAAACGTTTAGTGAAAACTTAGCCCTTATTTTGCCCCTGAAAAAGAAGTAAAATGAAAAAACAACTCCACAAGAGCATTATGCTACTTGCTTTGTTTTCTGCCGGCTACGCATTTGCACAAAGTCAGATCTTAGAAGGTAGAGTACTGGATGAGAAAGACAACACACCTATTGAGGGGGTAAAAGTAAAGGTAAATGACCAGGAGGTCGTAACCGATATTGCGGGATACTACTCTATTAATCTTTCTCCTGGAACCAACTATATTATCACGGTAAGTTCTAATGGATATAACAAAAAAGAGATCAGTGAAGTTATTGTAAAAAATGACACTAATACACACCTTGATATTGTGTTGGAAAAGCCATCCGCTAAGGAAAAAGAGATTGAAGGAGTTGTTATCAGATCCAATGCAAGAAAAGAAACGATAGCTTCTACTATCGGTTTGCAGAAGAATGCAGGTGTGGTTTCGCAGGTTATAGGTGTTGAAGCTATTAAAAGAAGTCCGGACAGAAATACAGGTGAAGTTCTGAAAAGAGTATCCGGTGTGAGTTTATTTGACGGAAAATATATTGTTGTAAGAGGTTTATCTGACCGTTACAACCAGGCTATGTTAAATGGAATTCAGCTTTCCAGTACTGAGCCTGACCGAAAAACTTTTTCTTTTGACCTTTTTCCTGCCAGCGTTATTGAAACCCTGGTGATCAATAAGACTTTTATTCCTGAATACAGTGGTGAATGGGCCGGAGGATTGATTCAGGTAAATACTAAAGATATTCCCAATAAAAACTTCTTCAATGTACAGGTAGGTGTAGGAGGAAATTCTATTACAATGAATAAAGAATTTCTTATGCAGAAAGGTGGAAAATGGGATTTCCTGGGTATTGATGACGGATACAGAAAGATTCCTACCAATATGCCAGCCAAGAATGCTTTCAGTATTCTGAGTGAAGCTCAGAAAACGGATATTGGTAAGGGGTTCACAAAAAACTTTGGATACAACAGCGTTGGTTATCCTGAAAATATAAGCTTACAGCTTGACGGAGGTTTTAATACCAAAGTTTTTGGAAAAGATTTGGGAGTAATTGCTGTTCTTAACTACAGCAACAATAAGAGAAGAACAGAGTCTAAAAACCGTTTCTTCACCATTAATGACCAGCTTGCTGATACCAACTTCGATTACTACACAGAAAAATACAGCAATGATGTTATTTTAGGAGGGTTACTAAACCTTACTTTAAAGCTTAACAGCAACAACAAAATTTCCCTGAAAAATATTATCACCAACAACACAGTGAACCATATGTCTTTCAGAACCGGAAAGGATTTTGAGTTTGATCCTATCAACGGAACGAACATTATCGCGAGAGAGACTGGATTTAAGCAAACTACATTCTATAATTCAACCCTTAACGGAACTCATAAGATAGATGCTTTAGGCGGTCTTACCCTGAACTGGTACGGAAGTTTCGGAATCCTTGATCAGTATATTCCTCTATTGCAGCGTTTACAATACAATCAGTATACAAATCTTGACGGAAGTCCTTATTTAGCTTTAATTTCTAATGGTCTTTCTCAAAAGTCGGGAAGTGTTTTCTATTCTACATTGAGCGATTACCTGTATAATGCAGGGGGAGACCTTACCAAGACTTTTACGATGTTCGGACAAAAGCAGACTATTAAAGGGGGGTATTTATTCCAGGTAAAAGACAGGATCTACAACTCAAGACCATTCTCTGTAAAGCTTGAAAAATATAACCAGGGATTACTTTCCCAGCCTTTTGAAAGTATCTTCAATCCCGAGAATTTCGGAACAGACGGTAAATTTACATTTGATGAAATTTCCGGAAACCAGTACAGGTATATTGCCAATACGATCCTTAATGCAGGATATTTACAGTTTGACAACAACTTTGCACCATGGTTAAGAGCTGTTTGGGGATTAAGAGTTGAAAACTTTGACCAATTGGTAGGAAGTACAAAAAGAAGTGATGACCGTTTTGTTAATACTCGTGTAACAGACTTTTTGCCAGCTGTTAATTTAACATTCAAGGTAAATCCTAAAATGAATGTACGTCTTGCAGGTTCTCAAACTGTGGTAAGACCTGAATTCAGAGAGGTTTCTCCTTTAGCGTATTACGATTTCGATTTAGGAGCTACTGTTATTGGTAACAAATTTATTGAAAGAACAAAAATCACCAATGTGGACCTTCGTTGGGAATATTACCCAAGAAACGGAGAGATCCTTTCCGTAGCCGGTTTCTATAAAAACTTCAAAAACCCAATCGAATTGTACTTCAATCAATCCGGGGTAGGAACCAGTAACACTTTCAACTACCTTAATGTAGATAAAGCAGATGCGTATGGAGTGGAGCTGGAATTCAGAAAAAAACTTGATTTTGCAAGCGCTCTTAAAAACTTCACATTGGGTGGAAACTTTGCTTACATTAAAAACAAAGTAACGGATGAAGCTACAAATATTGACAGACCAATGCAGGGGCAATCTCCTTACACCATCAATTTAAGTCTTCAGTATGATGCTGAAAAAACAGGATGGTCTTCTACGGTACTTTTCAATATGATCGGAAGAAGAATTCTTTATGTAGGTAATGATCAGATTCCACCAATCTGGGAAGCTCCAAGACCTCTTTTAGATTTCCAGATTGCTAAAAAGATCTGGCAAAATAAAGGAGAAATCAAATTAAATGTTTCAGATATCCTTAACCGTCGTGCGAAATTTTACCATGACCTGAACGGAAATAAGAAATATGACAACTCTGATGCTCTTGCTATAGAAAGGGTAACAGGAACCAATATCAGTTTAACACTGGGATACAATTTTTAACACATTCAATATTTAATAAATAACTTAATTCTTTATAACATGAAAAAATTCGTTTTATATTCTTTAATGCTTGGCGCTCTTGCTACAACTACTGCATGTAGAAATATAGAAGAAGACGGGCAAACCATCATTCAGGATGGTTCCGGAAATGGAAACACTGACAACCTTATTCTCTCAGGAAAGATCACATCCAATGTTACGCTTAAAGCTAATAAAATTTATAAGTTAAGAGGATTAGTATATGTAACAAACGGAGCAACTTTAACCATTGAGCCGGGAACAAGAATTGTAGGTGAAGCTGATAAAAATGGAGCCTTGATTATCACTAGAGGAAGTAAAATTATGGCAGAAGGAACTGCCGCCAACCCTATTATCTTCACTTCTGAAAAACCAAGTCCGAAAAGAGGAGACTGGGCAGGTATTGTCATTTTAGGAAGTGCTCCTACCAATGCTTCTTTCAACAACCAACAAGGAGTTGGAGAAATTGAAGGGGGTATCAACAACACGGAAGGTCTTGGTCTTTACGGAGGAAATAATGCTGCTGACAACAGTGGTATCTTAAAATACGTAAGAATTGAATATGCAGGATATGCATTCTTACCGGACAAAGAGGTAAACGGAATTACATTCGGAGGTGTAGGTAACGGAACTACTGTAGATTATGTAGAAGTGGCTTATGCTAATGACGACAGTTTTGAGTGGTTCGGAGGAACAGTAAACTGCTCTCACCTTATTTCTTATAAAGGTCTTGATGATGACTTTGATACTGATAATGGTTTTTCAGGAAAAATACAGTTCGGTATTGCGGTAAGAGATGCCCAGGTAGCTGACGTTTCAGGTTCTAACGGATTTGAATCTGATAATGATGCCAACGGTTCTGCTTTAACTCCTCAGAGCTCTGCTACATTCTCAAATATGACAATTATCGGGCCAATCAACTCTTCAAGCACAAGTACTAATGTAGGTTCAATCAACTCATTGTTTCAAAATGGTTTACAGATCAGAAGAAACTCTTCTATCTCAGTATTTAACTCTGTTTTCACAGGTTTCCCGGTTGGTTTATTCGTTGATGCTACCAAAGGAACTCCTACAGATAAAAATATCACCAGCGGAAGTCTTGCTTTCGAGAATAATATTCTGGCAGGAAGTGTAACTCCTTTAAAATACGGAGCTTCTACTTCTTCTCCAACAGGATATTCTATCACTGATCTTACTACTTTCTTCAATGCTAAAGGAAATACCAGCCTTACTTATACAGCTGACGTAAAACTTACCAATGCATGGGCTCCTGCAGGAACAACACCTAACTTCTCTCCTGCTGCCGGGTCACCATTATTAACAGGAGGGGTATTCACCCATACTAAATTAGCATCTTGGTTCACTCCTGTAACGTACAGAGGAGCTGTAAAAGACGCTAGCGACACTTGGTATGCAGGCTGGACAAACTATAACTTATAGTATATCTATTAACAGTTACTATCATATCAAATTATTAAAAAAGCCTTCAGAATCTTCTGAAGGCTTTTTAGTGCTGTCATTTTGTGTTGGGCACAAAAGTAATAAGCCCTCAGCTATAAACAATCAGCCACCGGAAAATCCGGTGGCTGATTTACAAAAAACAAGTATATAAAAAATATATATTCTTTTTAATTTCTCCAAAACAGATTTCCGTCATTCATCAGGGCTTCTATTGTGGTCATTCTGGAAACAGCTTCTGCAGAGCATGATGCACCGGTAAAAACAACAGCTGCTTTATCTCCTGTTTTAGGCCATTGCTGATTTCCTTTTTCGTCCAGAGGAAGAATACCCTGGGTAGCAAACTGCAGTGCTCTTGATAAGGCCAGCTCTGTTGCATATCCATATAATTCGGCGATTAAATTTGCTTTCTGCAGCATATTTCCTGATCCGAAGGTACTCCAGTAATCCTGTACATTATCGTTTCCTATCAATACATTCACTCCATGTTTCTTTAAGGTTGGTATGGGCATTACAGTTCCTTTGAACGGTACAGAAGAGGCTATTCCCACTTTACCTTCAGCCAGCCTTTCAGCAATCTGTTGTGTTTCTTTTGGAGAAAGATGGGCTAAAGCAAAAGCATGACTCACAAATGTTTTTCCCTGGAGTTCCGGGTTTTCAATAGCTTTATCAATCAGGTAATTGATGGTTTTCATCCCCGACTCTCCTACTTCATGGAGGTGAATATCAATTCCTTTATGATGATCTAAAGCCAGCTGAACGGTAAAATCCATTACTTTTTCAATACTTCCATCAATGCTTAAAGGATCAAGCCCCCCGATAAAACCTACACTTTTCAGCTGAGCTGCTTCTTTCATTAAAGGAAGCGTTTCCGTGTAGTATACTCCATGTTGCGGAAAAGCAACCAGTTCAGCCTTGAAAGAGTCTTTTTTATTTTCAAGTGCCTGCTCCAGATGTTCAAGCGATTGTAATCCCGAGGTAGGATCAATATTAAAATGGGTTCTTGCAAAATGAGTCCCGTAATGTTGCTGTAAGCTGATCAGCTGTTCGGCTCTTTCTACAGAAGTTTTTAGTAATTCAGGAATAATTTCCTGTTCATACGCAATCATATCTTTTACGGTTCTTCTTTTCGGAGAAAGTGCCTGCCATGGAAGTCCGTATAATGTTTTATCCAAATGGATGTGCATATCTCTGAAAGCCGGAAGCATCAGATATCCTTTAGCATCTATAGCATTAGAAGCCGGATCATTAATTCTTACGGCTTTTATTTTCCCATCTTCAATGTCAATACTGAAAAGATCTGTTTTTGTACCTGTTACCTCTTCATTTTCGTATTCAAAACCTGTTTCCAGGCGGATATTTTTAAGTGAGTATTTTCCTTTTGCAGTTAATTGATATGGAAATTGCATGATGTAAAATTTTAACCATACAAAATTACATCAGCTCTTCCTCGAAACCAGTGTATCAATTATGTCAAATGTTGTACAAATTATTCTTTGAACTGAGAAGGCGTCATTCCGGTTTGTGCC
This sequence comes from Chryseobacterium sp. WG14, assembly GCF_024586945.1. Lineage (NCBI taxonomy): Bacteria > Pseudomonadati > Bacteroidota > Flavobacteriia > Flavobacteriales > Weeksellaceae > Chryseobacterium > Chryseobacterium sp. WG14. The sequence continues at coordinate 57,623 of NZ_JALCZD010000019.1, read as the reverse complement.
TTAAAGAATTTTGAAAAGCTGGCATGATCATAGAAGCCAAGGTCATAGACAATGTCTTTTACAGACATTTCAGAAACTTTCAGAAGACGTTTTGCTTCTAATAAAATCCTGTCCTGAATAAGGGATGATGCTGAAGCATTGAGATTCTTTTTGCAGACAATATTCAGATAATTGGCAGAAATACTAAGTTTATCTGCATAGAAAGAAACAGATCTTTCGGTTTTAAAATGTTCATCAATCAGAGGTAAGAATTTTGAAATGATAGGATTTGAATGATAAACTTCAAAATCTTTAAAAGCTCCTTCTACAGACTTGCTTACCAGCAAACCTATCAGCTCACTTCTCTTCTGGATCAGTTCCCAAAAAACCTTTTCTCCATTCAGTTCTTTCCGGATGGACTGAAATTCATATCTGAAGGCTGCAAAAATATCCTGGGAAAGGTTGATCACAGGATGATTCTGATAATAGGAAGCAGAAAATCTTAATGAAGGCAGGAAACTTTCAAACCAATCCCTGCTGATCATCAGCTGATATCCTATTGTTTCTTTTTCAATGACCCATTGATGCACCTGGTCCGGAAAAACAAGATGGATCTGAAAATCTTTCACCTGATATTCCACGAAATCAATGGTGTGAGAGCCGACCCCCTTTTCAAAAAGATTAATGATAAAAAAATCGTGTTTATGGGGATCATCAATAGAACGTGCCCCGTAAAGTTCGTTAAACAGCAGATTGCAGCCCTTAAGCTGATTCTCACTAAACTCCTGAATTCCTAAAATGGGAAAATGATCCGTATGATAACCCACACTACCTGAATTTCTCCTAAAATTAATAAAAATTATGAGAGAAAAATTAAAATAACCACAAAAGAAACAAATACTGAATCCTTTGTGGTTCAAACACAAACTAAAATATATCTAAATTTATCAATTACAGGACATTAAGTAACGCAAAGACAAAATGATAAAACTCAATACAGCTTAACTCTTTGCACTTCTACGCCTACTCCTACGGTATGTGCTATGAGGTTAAGATCTTAGTTATTTCCTTAAATCCTAATGATTCTGCATGCTGCAAAGGAGTTTTCCCTGAATGGTCGGGAATATTGATATCTGCTCCATTATCTTTTAAAATCTGCACGATTTCCTGATATTTTTGGGTTCCGTTTCCAAGGATTACAGCTTCCATTAATGCTGTCCATCCTAAGCGGTTTACATGATTGACAGGAAAACCTTTTGTTTTCACTAAAACTTTTACAGTTTCCACATATCCCCGTTCACATGCCGGAATTAATGCGGTACCGTTATATCGGTTATACAAATCAAAACGGGCTCCGTTGTCCAAAAACAGCGTAACCAATTCTGTCTGCCCGCTTGCTCCTGCGTATAAAAACGGACTGTCTTTCTGGTTATCCTGAAGGTTCACATCAGCTTTATAAGAAATAAGCAGTTTTGCCATTTCTATGTTCTTTTCTATTGTTGCTATCATTAATAAAGAACGTCCTCTTTCATCCTGAGTATTAACATCTGTACCATTCTCTAAAGCAGATTTTACGGCCGTGAGATCATTGTTTTTCACCTTTTCTATAATATTTTCCTGAGGTCTCGTATCTTCTTTTGAGAAAGCAACCGGTTTCTCTCCGCAGGCACTCATACTTCCGAATGTTAAAAGAAATACTAAAACTTTCATAATCGTTTATTTTAGGTCGAAAACTTAAAAGACTACATTTCCCTGATGCACCAATGACTCAACAGTTGAAATCCTTGATACGGCTTCTGCAGAACAGCTTGCATTCAGCAATACAAAATCTGCTTTATCACCTGTTTTAGGCCACTGCTGACCTCCTTTATCATCTAATGGAAGAATATTTCCTGTCGCCAGCTTTAAACTTCTTGACAATAAAAATTCTGTAGAATAACCATATAGCTGGGCCATCAGGTTGGCTTTCTCCAGCACACTCCCTGTTCCGAAAGTATTCCAGTGGTCTACAATACTGTCATTACCTGTCAATACCGTTACATTATGTTTGTATAATGTTGGGATAGGCATAATCATTCTTCCAAAAGGAATCGTGGAAACAATTCCGATTTGGGCATCTGCTAATTTCTCAGCTATTTCTTCCTGCTTTGTACTCTCCAGTTTGGCCAGTATGAAACAGTGACTTAAATAGGTTTTCCCTTTTAAGGAAGGGTTTTCATTTACTTTTTTAATAAGATATTCTACAGTTTTCAATCCGGAATCTCCGGTTTCATGCAGATGAATATCTATTCCTTTTTGATGATCCAGCGCCAGCTGAACGGTAAAATCCATTACTTTTTCAATATTTCCGTCAATATTGAATGGATCTACGCCCCCAATAAAATCAATATCCATCTTTGCCGCCTCTTTCAGATAAGGAGCTGAATCGGTATAGAATACACCATGCTGCGGAAAAGCAACCAGCTCGGCTCCAAAGCCTTTCTTTTTATTCTCTAAAGCCTTTTGAAGGTTTTTTAATGATTGGAGTTTCGAAGTAGGTTCAATATTTACATGGCTTCTGGCATATGAAGTTCCTTTTGACTGAAGCAGCTCAATCAGTTTTTCAGCTTTAAATGTTGAATTTTTCAGCATCTCAGGAAGTATTTTCTGTTCCAGCTCAATCATTCCTTTGATTCCGCCGGTTCTTTTTCTTACAGCCTGCCATTGATCTCCATACAATGTTTTATCCAAATGAATATGCATGTCTTTAAACGCAGGGAGCATTAACAATCCTTTTGCATCTACTGCTTTAGCATTAGGCTGGTTTGGGATGATCTTTGTGATCTTTCCATGCTCAACTTCTATATAAAACAGATCTGTTTTGGTGGATGCAACTTCCCCCTCCTGATATTCAAAACCGGTTTCTAAACGGACATTTTTAAGGCTTAACTTCCCTTTAGTCCATATATTCTTTTCATCAAAAAACGGTGATGCTGCCATGATATTAGGTATTAAGGTTAATCCGGCCATTGCCCATGCAGAATTTTTGATAAAATCCTTACGGGATATATTATTGTCTGAAGTCATCCTTTCCAATCTATTTATGACAAAATTAAAAAGAAGTCTGCTGACCAAAGTGTATGGTTTATTACAAAACTTGTATGATTTATGCTTTGTTTTGATTCCTTATTAAAATCCCCGGTTTATCTTTTCTACACTAGAATAAAGAAGATACCCCACAACAATTGTCATTCAGGAATCTAAACGGCTGATTCACTTTGATTGCTGAGACTCCTACGGAGTGACAAGACAAACTATGTGGTTATTTTTAGACGTAAAAATTACTTACGACTTATACAAAAGTTTACCAGCATCCTTTTCATTCCGCAGGAATCACTTTGATTACTGAGACTCCTACGGAGTGACAAACTATGTGCTTATTTTTAGATGTAAAAATTACTTACGTTTTATACATAAGTTTACCAGCATCCTTGTCATTCCGCAGGAATCTAAATTATGCTGCTTACTCTGTTGAGACTCCTACGGAGTGACAAAGATTGTGCATAACTTTGATTGCATAGAGTTTTTTAGTGATCTGCAAACTTCCTAATTCAAATCATTCTGCATAAAAAAACCGGATCTAAAATCCGGTTTCACTATTATTTATTAGAATATTCAAATTTCCTTACTGCTTCCAGCGTCATATCAATTTCTTTATCCTTGATCGCATCGCTGATGAAATACGTTTCATATCCGCTTGGTGGAAGATAAACTCCATTTTGCAGCATCTGATGGAAGAAGTTATTAAATAATGAATGATTAGCTTCCTGTGCTTCATCAAAATTAGAAACCCTGTTGATATGGAAGAATACAGACATCATAGACCCTTTTCTGTTGATCTTATGGGCAATTCCTTTTTCATTTAAAATTTTTCCGATTTCAAAATCTAAAGTCTCTGTTGTCTTATTCAGCCTGTTGAAGAATTCCGAATCATTTTTAATAAGCTGAAGGGTTTTTAATCCTGCTCTCATAGCCAATGGATTTCCACTTAATGTTCCAGCCTGATATACGCCTCCTTTTGGAGCCAGATGATCCATAATTTCATTTTTTCCGGCAAAAGCACCTACCGGCAGACCTCCGCCGATTACCTTTCCGTAAGTTACCAGGTCGGCTTTCACATTGAAAAGCTCCTGAGCTCCACCAAAAGCCAATCTGAAACCGGTCATTACTTCATCAAAAATAAGTAAAGCACCATTCTCGTCACAGATTCTTCTTAAATTTTGAAGGAAATTATTTTCAGGTAAGACACAACCCATATTTCCGGCAACAGGTTCGATGATTACTGCTGCAATTTCACCCTGATTATGGCGGAACAGATCTTCCACCTGTTCAAAATCGTTGTAACGGGCTAATAAAGTATCTTTAGCTGTTCCTGCTGTTACTCCCGGAGAATTGGGATTTCCGAAGGTAGCAGCTCCACTTCCTGCTTTAATCAGGAATGAATCTGAATGTCCGTGGTAGCAACCTTCAAATTTTACAATTTTATCTCTTCCTGTATACCCTCTCGCCAGTCTGATGGCACTCATACATGCCTCAGTTCCTGAAGAAACCATTCTGATCTGGTCGATATTAGGTACATTTTCAATGATAAATTTTGCAATTTCTGTTTCCAGCTCTGTAGGAGCACCGAAAGAAAAACCTTTCTCAGCCTGAATTTTCAGTTCTTCCAAAACTTCAGGATGGGTATGTCCCAAGATGGCAGGCCCCCATGAGTTGATGTAATCGATATACGTATTATCATCTGCATCGGTAAGGTAAGCACCTTTTGCTGATTTCATGAAAACAGGAACCCCTCCCACTGATTTGAATGCGCGAACCGGAGAGTTTACTCCTCCCGGAATGTATTTGTAGGCTTCATCAAATAAAGCCGAACTTCTTTGATACTTCATATATTAGTTACGGGTTGACAAGAATTCAGTAACAGCTCATAATGAACGGTTAATGAGAAGCTATCAACAAAGATTAATTTCTTGGTTTTTTATCTATTAAATAAATTAACTGTCCTGCAGATGGCTGCTGTCCTTCATCCATCCTGTTTTTAGCATATAATTTATGTAATTTGATTCCGAATTTCTGGGCGATATCATGCATATCTTCCCCTGATGCCGCCTTGTAAGTTGCCGTATTTCCAGAAGAGTTTTTAGACTCAAGGAAAACAATATCATTTTTCTTTAATACATCGTTCTCCAATTCATTCCATTTCATCAGTCTGCTTTCGCTCACTTTAAATTTATTGGCAATAAACTGTACGTTGGTATCTTCAGGAATAACAATATATTTCAAACCATCATTTGGATGGCTTTTGATCAGAATAGCATTAAGGATCTCTGCTTTTGTTTTGATTCTTTCCACTCTTTTCTGCTGCTGTGCATAAGAGGTTTGCTTGTAAGGAACTTCCACAGTAACCGGATCTTTAGCTTTTTTACCCATTTTTGAAGGTTCAAGCTGCGCCATGAAAGATCTGTCATCCTTAAGGTCCGGATACATTTTAAGAACGGCATACAATACTTCATTAGAACTGGTATTGTCGTATTCGTATAATCTGTATTTTTCAATTTTAGTGATCAGGATGGAAGCATAACGTGGATTGGTGGCATATCCTGCTTTTTTCAGACCATAAGCCCAGGCTCTGTAATCCTTCATATCCAGATTAAAAAGATTGGCGTAGTATTTCCTTGTAGATAAAAATATGGAATGGTCTTCATAAGACTGTCTTGGATCTTCATACACACGGAAGCATTCATTAGGTGCATCATCCGTATGTTTCATTGTCTTACCTGTCCAGTCTTCCTTACATTTTATTCCGAAGTGGTTTTTACCTTCCAGTGCCAGTCTGCTTTGTCCTCCTCCGGTTTCCAATAGTCCCTGAGCAAGGGTAATAGAAGCAGGAATTTTATATTTTTCCATTTCCTCTACCGCATATTTAGCAAATTTTTGGATATACTGATCTTCAGTTGCCCAATTCTGGGCAGAAAATTTTGATAAAACTAAAAGGCTTATTAGTACGAAAAGTCTTTTCATGTTTTTCAATTTTACTTTATATAATTAAATTTCTATTCTGTTTTTCTAACAGCAGATTTGCTCCCTCAATTCCCTGTAATCCTCCCGTATGAAAGCATAATATACTGGTGTTTTCAGGAAAATAGTTTTCTTCAATCAGCTCAAAAACCTTCTGCATCATCTTTCCTGTATAAATAGGTTCTAAAGGAATATTATATTTCTCTTTAAAATCATTGATAAAACGAATGTTTTCGTCATTTATTTTACCATAACCTCCAAAACCTGAATCTATTAGATTAAAATTATGTTTCGAAGTTAATTCTGCTATTTTTTTCTCCAGCGAAGTATCGTCAACCACCTTAAATCCTATAACTTTCTGATTGTCTTTACAAAATTTAGAGATTCCGGCAATGGTTCCTCCTGTTCCAACTGCGGTGCAAAGATAGTCAAAATCTTTTGTTTGCTCATTGAGCATCATTTTTATCCCTTCCACAGCCTCTTCATTGGTTCCTCCTTCCGGAACAATCAATGCATCAGGGAACTCCTGTTGCAGAAATTCAGTAAGTTTTTCTTTATGTCTGTACTCTTCGCGGGTGACAAATTTCAGGTTCATCCCATTTCTTTTGGCAAAAACCAAAGTTGGGTTATCCCGCCATTTATTCTGCAGTTCTTCTCCTCTTATAATTCCCAATGTTGGAATACCTGCCATGTTCCCTGCTGCAGAAACCGCAGAAATATGATTCGAGAACGCTCCTCCAAAAGTAATAACATAAGGATTTTCAGGTTTTTTTTCCAGATATTTATTGATATTATAGAAAAGTTTCCAGTATTTATTTCCTGAAATTTGAGGATGGATAAGATCTTCTCTTTTTATAAAAAGTCTCACCTTTTTATTAATGGAAATTTCCTGAATGGGCACAGGTTCTGTGGGAAGTTGTAATACCATGTTTATTTTTGAACTACTCAAGGTTTATTGATTACAAAAATAATAAAAGATTTACTTCCTAGCAGCTTTCAGCAGTTGTGCAAATTTTGATGGGTATTTTCGTTGAAAGATGTATTTCAATAATTAGGTTTCGGCTAAAGCCAATCAATGAATACTTATTTGTAAGTGGACTAAAGTCCACTCCTATTGATATGGAATAAGCTCTGGTAGAATCAGATTATATTGTAATTTAGTAAGTCGTATGAAATGACACACTTTATCGAATCTATTTTTTGAATAATGGCTCAAATATGGCCATGTAAATGGTATCTATTCACAATCTTTGTCATCCCATAGGGATCGCAGCCATATTTTACGAACAATTATCAAGAATATTTTAATGATCGGTTTAAGCTAAGCCAACCGATGAAATGTTTATTTGTAAGTGGGTTCCTGCAGTTTAAAGACCATTACTTTAAGACTCTGTTTTTAAATAATAATTTCTAACTTGGTTACTATAAAACTAAAAAGCCGGATATGAAAAAAATATTGATCACCATAATATCTGCACTTGTTGTCATCATCTTTATGGCAGGAATGTTTTACATTTTTTTTGGAAATCAGCTGTTTTCCCGATCAGAGCTGGATATCCCCGATAAGCCTAACGACAAAATAATCAGTATGTTTAATGCTCAGATCGAACAGGAAGTGGAAGATCATACGCGAAGTATAACGTATCCCGGATATATTCCGGAAAGCAGGCAAAATACCATTGAATATTTAAAAACGATCAGTTCTATTGAAAGCTCAACCCGTTATGGTGTGCAATCTACACAGCCCAGAAATCAGCTTGAGCTGAAAATCACTTTCAACGATGGAACTGTTGCCAAAGAAGTATACACAGGGCATTCCTGTTCCGGTTACCTGTCTCCATGCTTAGTGATGAAAGTGGAAATGAAAGAGGGTAAAGCCACTAAAATATTTACAAACGGTCAGGAAAAAAAAGGTTCTCCGGAATGGATTATCCCAGATTTGGATATTTTAATCGGAAAAGCAATTCTCTATGATATCAAGAGAAATCACGATAAATATTTTAAACCCCAGAAAACCCAGCAGGATTTTGATAATGAATGGAAGGATAAGAAATAGAACTTTATGATCTTATATATTTCCAGAAACCCCACAGTTTTCTTGTTTTAAGATAATTCAAATCTTTTTCTCTTGCATAGGCTTCTCTTTCAAATGAAATTCTTTTATAGGCCAGATAGCCATCTTTTAGTTTGAAAAACCAGTAATAATATTCGATCACATAGAATATATAGAAGAAAATAATAAGCATCTCCAGCTGCTGTCTTAAATGGATCTTTTCGTGATTGATAAGTACTTTATTTTCCTTATCTTCGGGTTTCCTAATGAAGATAAAGGGAAAGAGAGCAATGCCGTTAATTTTTAGTTTTTTTAATGGCTTTTGGCATACAATTATCATAACAACAAATATAAAAAGTTTTTGACTAACGTTTAACTTATGGCCCATTTTGACATCAAAGAAGGTGAGGACTTTTATTATAATGAACAGGGATACAAGGTTTTTACGGAAAAGTTTCATCTGAAAAGAGGACACTGCTGTAAAAGCGGCTGCAGACACTGTCCTTACGGATACGATAAAAAGACAGATACATTCACTAAAAACGATAAAAAAAATAAATAAAATGAAAAAATATATTTTTATCTTGTTGGCTTCTGCTACATTAGGTCTTACTTCATGTAGCCCTTTTCAGGTACGTTCAGACTACGCTGAAACAGCCAATTTCAATTCTTATAAAACCTATAAAATAAGAATTGATGATTTGAAATTGAATGATATTGATAAAGACAGGGTTTTGAATGAATTATCAAGACAGCTTCAAAGCAAAGGACTTCAGTCCGGAGAAAATCCTGATCTGATTGTCAACGTAAAAGCTAACCATAAGAAAGTTACTGATATTAATTCTTCTTCACCTTACGGAATGTGGGGCTGGGGCGGCCCATTCGGATGGGGTGTCGGAATGAGCAGAACATGGACCAGCAATTATAATGAAGGTGCCTTAATCGTAGACCTTATCGATTCAAAAACAAATAAGTTGGTTTGGCAGGGTATCGGAAGTGGAATTTCTGTAGATTCACCAAAATCGAAACAGAGACAAATTCCGGAAATTCTGGCTGAGATTATGAAAAACTATCCGCCACAAAGAAAATAAATTAAAGCAATTATTATAGATGCCGGTACATTTTGTGCCGGCATTTTTTATGGTGATATGATATAAGGATATACTTCTATTACTTATCGTGTTTTTACATACAGATTAGCTGAAAATTTCATGGACATCTTTCTCCTATTTTTAGTGAACAATGATGACGCGTTACTTATTATGCAAAGCACAATATTGACTATTGAAAATTAATAATTATGTAATTTTTTATTCATAAAAATGTAGTATTCTTGCTTGAAATAATATTAGTATGAAAAAAATCATTTTATTTTCTGTTTTTGCAGGACTTGTAAATGCTCAGGCTCCTGCAGGATATTACAATTCTGCCAACGGACTGAGCGGTGCTGCTTTGAAAACGGCATTAAGCACCATTATTACCAACGGTCATCAGGATAAAGGCTACAGCGGATTGTGGACCGGTTATAAAACCACTGATATTGATAAGAATTATGAAAATGACGGGTCTATCCTTGATATTTATTCAGAAAAACCTGTAGGAGCTGATCCTTATAACTATACACCGGGTACCAATCAGTGTGGTACTTATTCTACGGAAGGAAATTGCTATAACAGAGAACATATTGTTCCTCAGAGTTTATTTAACCAGTCTTCGCCTATGGTTTCTGATATTCATTTCATCAGAGCCACTGACGGAAAGGTAAATGGCATGAGAAGCAATTATCCTTTCGGACAGGTGGGAAGCGCTACTTTTACATCTAAAAACGGATCAAAGCTTGGAAATTCTGCTTCTTCGGGATATTCAGGAACTGTTTTCGAACCGATTGATGAGTTTAAAGGTGATGTAGCCCGTATGATCTTTTATTTCGTAACCCGTTATCAAAGTAAACTTTCTTCTTTTTCTTCTGGGAATATGCTGGGAAGTTCTGCTTTTCCGGGCTTACAGACATGGGAACTTAACGTACTTCTAGCCTGGAACAACCAGGATCCTGTTTCTCAGGCTGAAATCAATAGAAATAATGCATCCTATACTTTTCAGGGGAATAGAAACCCATTTATTGATAATCCCAGCTATGTAAATCTTATCTGGGGATCTCAGCAGCCAAGCAATGATACCCAGGCTCCCACAACGGCTACAGGTTTAGCTGTTAACGGAAAAACAGCTAACAGTATTTCTCTTGGATGGAATGCTTCTACTGATAACGTAGGGGTTTCTTCTTATGCTGTTTATATGAACGGAAGCCTGAATACTACAGTAAATTCTACTACAGCTACGATTTCAGGTCTCAACCCTTCCACTACCTATACTTTCTATGTGGTAGCTAAGGATGCCGCTGGAAATTCTTCTGCAAACAGTTCTACCGTTTCAGGAACTACCAACGCCGGATCTACAAATCCATCTACAGGGTGTGTAAACGAAACTTTTGAAACCATCCCTGCCACCAGTGCCTCTTATACTACAAGAACATGGAGCAACAGCGGAATTTCCTGGACCGCTACTGATGCCAGAACAGACCAAACGATCAACAATAAAGCTATTACCATAAGAAGCGGTTCTTTAACATCAGGCAGCTCAGGCAATGGTATTGGCTCTTTAACGGTAACTACGCAGCTGAAGTTTTCCGGAAGTAATGGAAATCTTGATGTAAAAGTAAACGGGACTACTGTAGGAACTGTTCCTTATAGCGCAACGGCAACCACTACGACGATTAATAATATCGATGTTTCCGGTAATGTAACGGTAAGTCTGGTTAACGGTTCTGCAAGTAACAGAATTGCTATTGACGATCTTCAATGGACATGCTATTCTGGAGGAACTGCCAGACAAGCTCAAGCTGCTGCTTTAGAAACAAAAGCTCAAAATTTTAAAATTTCTCCAAACCCGGTCACTAATCAGGAAATCTTTGTAAGCGGAGATGTACAGCATATCAAAAAAGCTGAGATTTATAATGTACAGGGGAAAGTGATGCAAACGGTTAATCAGCCTTTTAAAAATGGAAATTCTATTAAGACCCAAAATCTTGGTCAGGGAATTTATATTTTAAAACTGGATAATACGACGATGCAGTTTTTGGTAAAATAATCTTGAATTGATAATAAATAAGTAAGGCTGGTTTCTATTTTCAGAGACCAGCCTTTTATTTTATACCTTACGCATTTGCCAATACAAGGAGTAATTTGTTCTTTAATGCCGAATTATTATAACGCAAAGGTTTATTTTTAGGTGCTTAAACTTAAGAAAACTAAGAGAAACCAGCAAGCTGATCTGGCAGAGCATTCGTGAAAGGCACTCTTAACTCTTAACTCTTAACTCTTAACTCTTAACTCTTAACTCTTAACTCTTAACTCTTAACTCTTAACTCATTCCCTTCCCTTCCATCCTTCTCTTTAATAATCTTTGACCAATCCGTAAACATTTTGGTAATGGTATTGGCATTGATCATACTGAAAAAGAACATCCCTATCAATACAGTGAGCCAGCAATACGCTAATTTCACCCCGTTTCTATCCGTGATAAAGAAGAGTATAAATATGGTAAGCGCTCCTATTACAAAGGTAAACATCAGCGTATACAGCAATACATGAATACTATACATGTTGAATTTCAGCTTTCTGAATATCCAGCCTATTACAGCAACAGGGATAAATAAAAGCAAAGGTAAAAACAGGGCTCCAAATATCGCGACTTCAGGATATTCTGCCATATGTCTTTCGAGTCCGAAAAAGGTATTAAAACTGAATTCCGTCATATTGTTTTTCGGCGTTTGTTACTTCCAGTAAAGTCTTGTCTTTATAGCCCAGCATTTTTGCCAGTATTACATTGGGAAATTCATGAATTCCTATATTGTAGAGGTTAATGCTGTCGTTAAAAAATTCTCTTCTGTCTGCTATTTTGTTTTCAAGTTCAGAAATTCTTTTCTGCAGTTCCAGGAAGTTGTTGTTGGAAGCAAGCTCCGGGTAGTTTTCAGAAACGGCAAAGAATGAAGATAAAGCCTTTGAAGTCTCATTGGCCAGTTCGGTTTTTTTATCAGCATCTGTTGTACTGTTATAAAAGGTTCTCAATTCTGTAAGACGTGCAAGCAGCTTTTCTTCATAGCTCATAAAATGTTTGGCTACGTTCACCAGGTTAGGAATTTCATCTGCCCTTTGTTTCAAAACCACATCAATATTTCCGTAGGCTTTTTCTACATTGAATTTAAGCATCACCAGCTTATTATACAAATTGATGAAGAAGCTTATAACGGCAACGCCCAGCAGGATCAGTAATATAATTGCAACAGTTTGGTTCATTATTGTGTAAATATAAATATGATTATTAAAAGGATAACAGAGCAGGTAAACAGGAATGACCTCAACAATGGCTGATATTTATTCCATACGGTAATTCCTGATGCAGAGGTAATTCCCAGCACTTTATAACGATCGTCTTTTCTGATGAATGGCAGTCCGTTTTTAACATCAGCATAGCCCACCAGCAGCATTTTTTGACCGTCTTTCAGAAGGGTTTCTTTGTACCTTTTGCTATTGTTGCTGCTCACATTTGTTTCTCCGAGAAGGATCAGCTCTATTCCTTCGGGTTCTACTTCAATGATTCCTGTTTCATCTTTTATCTGGAAAGGATTACACTGGGTTTCTCTATGTATTGTTCTGTAAGATTCTTTACCGTCAGAATCTTTATCAATATCTTCAATGGTATAATAATACCCGATACAGGCTTCATTACCCACCGGAGAAAGCAGCGGATTCTTCATCACCAATGTTCCTTCCACTTCCACAAGTCCTTTAGCTAAGGATTTTATTTTTGAGGTTGGAAGTGATGCCTGCAACCGTAAAAAACGTTTAGCAGAAGTAGGCTTCATTAAGGTAATAAAAATGAAAACAAAAAATACTAATGGAAAAATAAACAGTGCCTTTTCTGCATACGCATCATAATTACTGGATATTTCATACAGATATTTATGCAGTGGCATTTTCTCTTTAAAGATAGTCCACAGAATAAAATAGAGAAAACAAAATCCTATTATTCCCAGAACAATGTATCCCGTGTATGACGTTTTCTTGTCGTTCTTCATAGATGATATGGATATTGAAAGGCCGGCAATATTCATCAGGAATAGGGTCGGCCTTCAAAAGTACATTTTATTTGCAAGATTATATGATCTCAAATTCGTTTTTTCCCTGCGGTATATAGAAGGTAATATCAAGCATCAGTTCTTCCTGTGTTTTAGGATCTATTAAATATAATGCCGCATCGCCATTGGGCCTTTTTAAAACGGCGGCTCTACTGTCTGCATACAGCATCATAACAGCATCATCAGGTATTGGCTGAACTTTCATACCTCCCATGAACTCATTAAGTAATTCTTTGAATCTTCCTTCAGATTCCCGGGGAGATAGATACATCGACTGGGCCATGTTCCCTTCTCTTCTCAGAATGAGCTTCTTATACTCATCATATTTGGCATTCTCAATCAGCCTGATGATTTTATGATAGGCCACATCCAGTTTTTCCCGGCAGTCTTTAACATCTTTAAGGTTCATTCCGTCCTGCCAGGCAGTAAGCTTATAAGGAACGTCGGCATCAAAGGAGCTTTCATACCTGATCACAGGTATTTTTTTATCTTCTACAGGCTTTGACTGATAGTCACCAAACTGTTTATCAAATACAAAATTATTGGTGACATCAAAAAGCTTGATATTGAATTTCAGTTCAGCCTGTTTATCAATTTCGGTTTGCCCCGCCACCGGTAAAATGGAAGCTGTGATCGTCTGTTTTCCTTTTTCCAGTATGGCATAGTTGACAGGAATCATAGTAGATACCTGATTGGTAGCATTCATATGGATAACAGGATAATCATTGATCCTGATCTCAAACATACATGCTGATGCACTGAAGTCAATTACATAATAAGGCTGCTGCATGGGAAATATATACTATTTTTTACTGGTTTTATTGTATTGAAATTACGATATCCTCTGTTCATATCAATTGAGAGAAATTTTATCGAGATCCTGATATCCTGATCCTTTCAGCAGATCTTTCCATTCTTTATTTTTAAACACAAATAAGTTACATCTGTATTCATCAGGTTTATTATCTATTTTGGTTTCACAGTAATAATAGATCATTCCTTTATTTTTCCATATGGCCACTTCCTGTCTGAGTTTATTTTGAGTCTGTATGATCTCATTGTCTTTGACTTCTGATTCAAAACTTTCATGTACTGTAGTAAAAACAGGTTTCTGAAGGGTTTTGTTTAAGTTTTCAAAAAGGGCTTTTTTTTCAGGTTCGGTATAAATATCCAGCTGATACATTCCCAGCTCGTCATCCTTTTCATTAGCGAGAGGTCCAATTTCCTGGTCTACTTTTCCAAAGTGTAAAAGGACTTTATTGGTATTTTTATTATTTTTTCCATCTAAACTGATCCCGTTAAAATGTAATAATGCTTCAGAAGAAAAAGCTAATCTCTCATTTCCAATCAGCGTCACCTCATCGGTTTGTACGGTATCTTTAGCGGTCATCCCACCTGATTTTAAAATATCATTGATATTTTGTCCCATCGTAAGAGCAGCAAGATTGAAAGGTCCCGTTTGAGTATCATTCCGGGCTTCAATTTGAGCTTCACTGCTTTTCTTGTCCTGTTGGTTACATGATGTAAATCCCATACAGATTATTGGTATTAATGCGTATTTTAAATTTTTCATATTATTGTTCATGTCTGGTTATAAAGCTCTGCAATACAGTCTCTCTGTCTTTCATATTTCCGTAATGTGATCCTTTTTTTATAAAATACAGGTTGGTTTCAAGACCTTTTATTTCTTTCTGATCAACATTAATTTTCTTTTTCACCTGCTCCATCATAATATCAAAACCATCTTTAGTGCCCTGCCAGTAATATCCTGAATATGGCCATCTGTCGGTAGCTTCAATAATTATTTTAGGCTCACCATACTTTTTCTTTAATGCAGCTGACAACGCCTCACTTTCTTTAAAGTTTTTGGTCATTATATAGTATCCTGCCAGTATATTATGTTCCTGATTTTCCACTAAAAATCCAATCTCACTTTTTATGTACTTTCTTTCTTTAGGGTAATCCTGCAAAAAACTGATATCTCCATACTGATATTGGTCTACTTTGTAAGTATTGTAATAGGGGAAGCCAGTAGTCTGTTCAAGGTCAACTTGCTTTGTGGTGTTTTTTATCACTATTTCATTGGCCGCTCCCAATTCTAAAGCTGTCAGATCTGTTTTTGACTGTGAGCTGCAAAAATTAAACAGCATAAGCACTCCTGTTACTATTATTTTTTTCATATTATCCCTGCTGAATGAACGGTATCGTTGGAGAGAATCCGGTATATTTCTCCAGCTTTTCTATAATATCGAATTCCGGAAGGATTTCGTATGTTTTATCAAAATCTGCAAGGTCCATTTTTCTGTCTCCTTTTAAAATTCCTTTTTTAATATATAAGCCAACACTTGCCTTCACAACTACAGTAGCGACCAGGCCATCAAATTTCAGATCCGGTTTGTAGTACAGCGTTTTCTGAGTGCTGCTCTTCTGATCGTAAATAAGATTATGCCCAAAAGTAGCAGTTGCTTTACCGGTTGCTTTTATTTTCCCTTCGGCATAAGCTTCCGCCACAATGATTACAAATTTTGCTTTTACTTCAATACCGGCATCCAATTCAATACCAATCTGGGTTTCCAGTTTTCCATTTCCACTACTTTCATCTGAATTGGTATTAAAATGGATCTTTGATTCTCCGGAAATATTTCCAAATACCTTCAAATCAATATACATATTCAAAGATATCGGATGGTCTTCATCAGCCAGCCAGGCTCTCACCTCATCAAGGATCACTTTAGCGGCAACGTTGGCTGTTCCGCCACTTACCACTCCTACTCCGGCCTGAATCAGCATATCAAGGAGGTCTATAGTTATTTCTATCCCCACAATTGGAGAAGCTTTGAAATAAAACTCCAGATCTGTTCCAATAGTGGAAAGGGATTTTTTATTTTTCTTGCCTCTTTCCAGCATCCATTCTGCTCCCAGGCAGAAATTGGGTGGCTTCATTTCTATTGTTAATGGCATTTTACTGGTAAAACTTTTTTTTCTGATTTTACCTTTGGTTTGGTCTGTCACTCCTTTTGAAAATTCTTTCAGGGAGCTAAAGACTTTATACATCCATTTTATTTTATCTTCAAATTTTAAGGTGGCATCAGCATGACCGTTATATTTATCAGCGGCTGTTCTGTCCCAGTTGGCTTCCATTGTCACCCCAAAATCTACTTCGGTCTGTTTCCATCTTTTTTCTGCTCCTATTTTTCCGGCTTTTTCCTGCATTTCCTTATGTCTTGCAGCAGAAAGGTTTTGCCATTTAACGCTTAGATCATTACTCAGATTCAGGAAAAAATGGAAATCCCATTTGATATCGGGATAGGCTTTTATTAAAACCGTAGTTCGCTTTTTATTGCTATAAAATCTGCAGCTGTGGGCATACATCTGTATTTTATTCGGAGTGGTTGCTTCCGGCCAGATATACTGCAGCGGAAGGGCATTTGCTCTGGATAAATCTGAATATACCGGATAATCGAATGTGGGCGGGGCAAATTTTTTCTCTTTATCTCCTGCATCAATAGCCTGGCCTACATCCAGTAATCTGATCTCTTTGGTATGAAGGTCATTATTCCTGAAACAGGCTTTTGTATCAAATGCTGATACATCTATCGTTATATTCCTTTTGGTGGACGAAGAAGGGGCAATGGTATGATAAATAATGGTATTCGCATCGTGCGGATAATAATCAAAATAGATATCTACTCTTCGGTTATTTTTATATTCTTTTTCGTCCTTATATTTGACGTTGTCCTTACCGTTCTTATCATCTGTAGCATGTACTTCTCCTTTTCCCAGGGATTTTATTCTTTTGCTGTCCAGTCCTCCGTCAGTAAAAAATTTCTTTACAATATCTGATCTTTTCTGAGAAAGGCTTTGGTTGTACTGCATCTTACCAATCACACAGGCATATCCATCTACGGTTATTGTAGAATGTTGATGCTCCAGTAAGAAACGAAGAATATTATTCAGTTTCTTTTCTCCGTCACCTTCAATGACTGCAGAATTGAATTCATAAAAAATGGTGGCATGTATGGTTTCCCTTTCTGCGATATTTTTAACACCAACTCCTTTATTAAAAAGTGTGATTGGCTTTTTAACTTCTTTGTCTTTTTCAAAAACGATGTCACTGATCTGTATCGTCTCAAATTTGCAGGGTTCATATCTTGCCAGGTTTTTATCCGGCGCATAGATCTTGGTAGGAACAACATTCTGAGGCGGTTGGGGAGCTGCAGCTACCAGCTCGTTTTTCATCCTTAAAAACCTTGCGTGGATGTCATCATTATTATCGTCTACAATATATTTTCCGGTCTTTGGATCTTTAACCTTTACGTACAGCTCTTCCACATCTTTTATATCCTTGATGACTCCTTTCCATTGTGATGTATTCTGAACTTTAACATTAATCTCCCCATCGTTGACTTCCACATCCGCCCATCTTCTCATCATAGGATCATCTTTTGCCCCTCTTCCTGTTCTGATTCTTCTGTAGATCTCAACGATAAGGTCTTTTCTTCCATTCAGTCCTTCTGTTCCCAGGTAAAGATGAATAATATGCCCATAGCTGAAGTAAAAGGTCTGTCTGACATCCTTTCCTCCTTCTGTAGTACTCCATCTGGAGTCTACAATCCTTGGGGGGCAATGTCCAAAGATATATTTCCCTACTTTATTTACTTTATCAGGTTTTCCGCCCAGGCTTGCTTCTATATAATAAGAAAGAATCCCACATTCTTTTTTGGTGAATGTATAGCTGTATACATAGCCAGCGGGTCTTCTAAGCTGATTAATCACTTTTTGGCGTGCACTGTCTTGCCGGATCCAGATTACTTCCTTTTTTTTGTCTGCTTCAGGGGTACCGGGAAACCATTCTGAAACCTGAAACCAGATAGGTTTTCCGGGCTCAACTCCAATAAAGTCGCCCTGGGTGGCTACCACTTTTGTATTGTCTTCAGCTGTAGCTATATTTATTTTCTTTATTCCTTTTGCCATCCTGTATTCTTTGAATTATCACCTGATGTGTCATAAACAGGTTCTTTTTTATACATTTCTTCAGCATTCACCAAAGGATTGATCTGCTGTTGTACGTCTTTATCAGCATTTTTAAAATTCTGCTGGCCGGCTTCAGCTCTCTGCCCATGGTCTATGATCTCAATACATGGGGTTCCTGCCACAGCACAGACCGCTTTACTGTCTTCCAGAATAATAAACCCACCGTTACTAAGCTGTACTTTATCATAAAACTTCTGCCATTCGGTCACCATTATTTTGCATGGCGGCGGCGGGCCTCCGTTTTTTGTGCAGTTCCCGAATGTATTTTTTTCAAAAGTGGCGCCTCCTATTTCCTTCGTGGTAGCGATCAGTTTTTTGGAAGCACTTTTATCATTCGCATATTCTTTTTGGTGTGTAAGCACTTTCAGTTTATCCGGGGCTTGTCCAAACTGACATTTGCACATCGCACCCTGTACTACAATATGTTTTTCGGCCATGGTTAGAATTCTTTGTTTGAGATAACAAGTCTGGTTAAATATTCATTTCCAAATTCAAGACGAACAAAACTGGTGTTGATCTTAAAAGTAACTACTGTAAGTGCTTTTGATGAGTTTTCATCGGTATCCACTGTTGTCTGGTAAAGCTGGGCATTATATCTTGCAAATTTTGTTTTACATTCAGAAGGTGAACTGTCATTGAATACCAGGCCATATGGTAATCCTGAAACTTTTTGATTGCCATAATACTGCAGGGCATAATATTCTAATCCTGTTGTCATCTGGGCATAGATCATATTAAAATCATCAAAATCCCAACTGGAATATTTTCCGTTTTTACAATCCCCACATTCAAGGTCGCTGGGCTGTATCTGTAAAAGCTTAGTAAAGTTTCCGGATGTTGTTGGCAGAGCAATAAACTGTTTTTTACTGAATACGCTCTGTAATTTTTTTGATGTTACTTTCTCTATTGCATTTCTGGCTTCAAAATCAGCAACCTGAGCTGTGGCCATGGCTTCTGTGGCTGCAATATCAGCTGCTTCTAAAGCTTCAGAAACCTTTGGTTCATTATAGTTTAAAAGAAATTCTTTGATTTCCTGCTCTACTTTTCCCGTAGATTGGGTCTGTTTTACATCAATATCTTTTTTTGACCAACGATCCGGAGTAACCGTTTCAAGAAAAACACTTACTTTCGTGCTTTTCCCGGACACTTTTTTCATGGTTACATTCCATACTGCCTGCTGAATAAACTGCTTCGGTTTTGCTCCGTTTTTTAATGCCGGTTTCAGATAAGGATTTTTATAGTCTGTATCGTATTTTAAATTATAAAGTTCAACAGTTGTGGAG
Source organism: Chryseobacterium sp. WG14 (assembly GCF_024586945.1). Lineage (NCBI taxonomy): Bacteria > Pseudomonadati > Bacteroidota > Flavobacteriia > Flavobacteriales > Weeksellaceae > Chryseobacterium > Chryseobacterium sp. WG14. The sequence continues at coordinate 38,023 of NZ_JALCZD010000019.1, read as the reverse complement.
AAATCATCATCAGACGCCGCTGCTGCTTTGGCTTCATCTTTTGTAAAGCCATTACTGAAATAAAATATAGAATTCTGTAATGTTTCAATACTTTTAGGTACGGTAAATTCTACTTTCTGCCCGAAATACAGGCCATAATATGCTATAAAAAGCAGCGTAAGAAGTTTATGATTTAATTTTATTTTCATATTATTTTGTTTTTTACTGTTCCGGCAGAGCGGCTACTACTACTGATATTTTTTTCTTTTCTTTGAGCATGATGCTGCATTCCAAATACATGGATTCCGGAAGCTGGAGTTTCCCATCCAGATAATATTTCATCCTGAAATCTCCCTGATTATTGATTACCGGGTCATCTCCAATAATTAAAGAGAAAGGGGATTCGTTGATAAAATCATGTACATCTCTTTCTTCATGTAATTTCCCTTCTCCCTCAATATTCACAAGGTCATAGTCATCTTTCAGGGGGTCAATTTCCAGCTTTATTTTATACCGGGGCTCTATCGGGTTGTTTACAACAGGAAAACTCTCTGTTCCCTCAATCTGATAATTCTGCCCAAAACTCTGATAGACTCCGAAAAATAGTGTCCTGATGAAATAATCATTTTTAAGATACAGACTGAGTGCATCCGGCTCATCCAGTATCTCTTCAATCTTTCTGCAATATTCGTCTACTACTTCTCCTTCAAATTCTTTATAGACTTCATTTTTAACATCCGGCCACCGCTCATTGAAAACGGAAAGGTTTTCAACAGCATTGAATTTACCATACTGATCTACACTTACCTGTAGAGGGTATAAAACTTTTGATGTTTTATAAGCCAGTGTATCGGCTATTTCATTTACTTCTTCTTCGTTCAGAAAAAGATTGGAGGTTCGGTCTATTTCAAAAAAATGCAGGTTATTTTCACTTTTAAGCCAGCGTACTGACGTTTCATATTTCAGTTCATTTTTATGATCTCCTGTTTCCATATTGATGATCACCCCATATTTAAAAAATGAACTACCCGGCTGAAGGGTCAGGCTGTTTCCTCTCCCCAGCTTTACCAGCTTATTTTTATCTGCTACTGCCGTTCTTGGAATGAAAAGCTCTTTCTGCCCGGTCAATTCTATAAGGATCATATCTTTTACCTGACAAAGATTATTATGAAATAGCTTTAAAGCATCCACATCCAGGCTATAAAAGGCAGCAATGCTTTTTAAGGTTTCCCCTTTTTGAACGATATGTTTATTAAATTTCTGCATACAATCATCTTCGTACTTTATTTCTCTACAGGCATTCCTTTCTGAGAGGGTATTACCAGCAAAGTTATGCCCATAATTTCAATATTTGCTTTTCAACTCCTACCATTACATGCTTCTTCATATTATGCGGATTATCATGTAACCCGGTTTTATACTATTTCGATTTATATTTTTTAAGTTCCCACATATTGTCATAATCAATTTTCTGTATAGGAAACTCGTTATTTCCCTGTTTTAAGATCAGCCTTCTATTGGTCAGATCTTCATTCATACGAAGGACAATTTCTATAGGTTTGTTTTCATCTGCTTTTTTAAATAATGAAAATATCTCTTCTTCATCGAAGTATCTTACTTCAAAAACTGTTTGCTTACCATTTTTGTCTTCAAATAAATAAGATAACAGACGCGGAACCGCTCTTTCCTTAAAAGGATTTTTATCAATGGTCTCATTAAACAATGTTTCCTCCTCTCCGTTATACATTTCCAGTGTCACATTTTTGAAGCTATGATTAGGAATTTCTATGCTGGTTTTCCAGTTGTATTTTTTACGGTAGGTATCCCAAATCCCAAACTGAATTCCATTCTTCTTCATGTTTTCATAGGCTTCTGGAACAGATTTACTCATATCAAAATATTCTTCCTGCGTTATGGTAGGATTTCCGGGAACATAATCTTTCATAGATACAGAAGTTTCTTTTGCCTGATATCTTCCTATTTCTACCTGTTGGTCATTACCATACATCCAGACTACTACCACTCCTCCCGGGGCCAGACCTACGACAACAGAGGAATACCCTTCTTTTTCATTAGTTCTCCAATTAACGGTTCCTTCTTTAAAAAGTTCTTTTATTTTATCTACAGGCAAATCCCAGCTTCCGGTATAAAATTTATTTTCTAAAAATGATGCCCAGGTTACCTCAAGCTTAACGGGAACAGCTTTTAAATCACTTCCCTGAGTATGCATAGAGCCGCTATAGCCCCAACCTGTATGAGAACTACCTGAACAGGGAATATATACACTGCTGCCATCTTCAAGAAAAAGATGACCTTTATAAATATTCATAGGATATAGAAGAGGTGAACTTTCCGTGGGAAGCCATTTGTATTTTTCCATTTTATTTTGGCATGAGATTAAGGTACTGATGAAAAGTAAACAATAAATTATATTCGTTTTAAAATGCATTTCTTTTTGAGATTTTAATTAAAATATCTTCGGTGAGGTAATATAAAATAAAGCATTGTGAAAAATACGATCAAACATATATTCGCAATAAGTTTATTTTTATCTTTTTTATATTTCCAATAAAATATTTCTACAAAAACATAACCAAACAAAGCAAAAAACAAATACAAAGGAAGTTCATCTAAATCATAGGTTTGTCCCTTGAAACCGCTTTCTGCAAACATAAAATAAAACCCTAAATAAGGAATCAGCAATATAATAAGTCTGAGGAGTATATGTTTTACAGGTATTTTCATGAGTTAAAAGCCATTTCTCTAAATCTTTTTATTTGTAATGTTTTTTTGTCAAAGGTGAAATGAGGATTATACCCAATATCTCCAAATTTTGAGTTCCAGTGTAAGTATCTGTTTCTTAAATATATTAGTAAATTGTGATCCTGTACAATTCGATTAAATTTCTCTGCAGTTATTTTTTTAGCTGCTAGTTGTTTTCGTAGTGCTTCAATTTCCGTATTCGTATAATAAGTCATCTCAGGAGCCGAACCGCTGACATACTCATCGAGCCTCTTTTTAACCTTAGTTAAATCCAGCGGATAATATTTATCTTCTGTCCCGTTAGGAATACGATATGACTTATTTAAGTTGGTTATATCAATCGTATTAGAATAGTTTTCATTAACCTGTTCACTCATTATATGCAGAGGAATAAAACTATACCTGTTACTTATTTTTTCTCTATTAATATATGTTTCATGCCATGAATTGGGAGCTACCACTTCACTGCGTTTAAACCAACCCTGCTCAATAAGATTATTTAAATCAATATTTAAGGCCCTATCATAGTCTGCATCACTCAGGCCATCTCCCACAGTATTATCAAAATCCATGATCTGTTTACTTTCAGGCATATTATGAGTGTAGCATCCACCAACATCAGAGTGAACACCCGGTAGAAAAAAATCTTTACCTCCCGGCGCTAGCCTTACTCTTGTCAGCATAAAATTTTCTCTATGCTCATCTGAAGCACATAAATGAATAATTTTCTTTGCTTTTAATGTGTTTAAATTCAACTCCTCCACATCATTGTTAAAATCGGGATGTACTGTAATTTCACTCGCTTTAGGATCATAGGATGATACGGTATCATATACCCCAAGAAATCTAATTTGAAGGGATCCATATTCTACTTTATTGTTATCTAAAATAAATCCTAACAAACCATTTCTAGGTTTGGTTTGCGTCACTTCATATACGAAATTCCTTGCCGCTGCGGCACCTCTGCTAAAACCAAAAACATCCAGTATAATGGTATTTATTTCAAACCTGCCTTTAAGCTCATTAATTTTCTCTGCCACTCTTTGACAACCTTTTTGAACCTTCGCTATTACCCCTGTGCTTCCTGCACCGTAAGCCACCCCTTTATGATTTGTCTTTTTATCTACATCTCCCTGTAAATCTTCTGTTGCAATCCCTTCGATATATACTTTACCTATATACTTACTTTTATCTTCATTATACCAGTATTCTTTTCTGGCTACGTTAGATAAATCATTAGTATAGCTATCATCAGATTTATTTGAATGCTTTTTGTAAGCTGCTTTCTCTTCAGCAGTAGGTTTATATCCCGGTTCATTTCCTGCAGCTTGTGAATTTCTCCTGTTATTCTGTGTACCGTCGAAAAAAACACCGATTCTAATGTCTATCTGTCCTTTTGGTGGCGCTGGCGGTGTATAATTTCCAAATTGATTATTATGCATAGTTTTTCTCTAAAAATTGATTGACAGAAATAGTTTGATTGTCTTTATTAACTTTAACTGTAAACTTATTTATAAGAAGCCACATCAGGCAGAAATGTAAATTTATTTATTCCCATGAGACATGATTTTCTTATTACTTGCTAACACAAGGTTTTCTCTTTGTGCTTCAACGTTAATTTTCTTTGCTATTTTTTCAACTTTTTTCCCCGCGTTCAGATGATAGGAATCTTTGACCGTTATTTTTATATTGGTTGCTGTCTTTATAATGGCCATATCAGAACAATTTTGATTTTTCAGCACTGTTGAATTCCACAATTTTTCCGCTCTGCATGGTCATATTTTCAAGTTCGCTGAACATAGAAATTTCACCTGCTATTTCATTAGAAGTTTCAGACTGTCTCCTAAACTCTTTTTCTACCATTTCTGTCCTTGTATCTGAAGATTCTGTGATATCACCTGATGCTGTAAGTTTCATATCTTTTCCGGCGGTAGAAATAATATCTTCATTGGCGGTACTGGTAATACTTGCCCCCGCACTCACAGAAATTTCCTTTCCTGCACTGATATTGATATTCTCACCGGCATTTAAAGTGAAATTTTTCGGAGCTTTCATGCTGATATTTCCTTTACCATCCATAAAATAGCTATTGCCACTTGGATCAAGGATCGTTACACTTCCTTCCTGATCGTTCATTAAAATTCTGATCCCACTTCGGGTTTGTATCGATTTCAAATGATTATTAACACCGCCACCCAGCGCCACCCCTCCATGAAACATTCCTCCCATTACGAAAGGTCTGTCCGGATGACTGTGAACAAAATTAACCATCACCTGGTCTCCTACTTCAGGAATTGCTACATAGCCTCTGTTTTGAGAAATCTGATCCGTTCCTCCGGCGTCAGGACTCATCATTCGGATAAAGTGGGTGGTATCATTAGTCTGCCAGTCGAATCTCACCTGTATCCTTCCTTGCCCTTCAGGATCTGTATTGGAAATTACCGTTGCGGTCTGTGGCTCTGCTTTTGGAACCGTGTATTCCGGTTTGGGAAGAAATCCCGTATCTGAAGCTATTCCTACAAAGCTTCCCTGATAATGACCTATAGTATCAATTTCATGTTCTGCTTCTGTAATCATAATTCTTGTGAAATAAGATGTTTCATTAGAATCTGGTTTACGCATCTGCATATCTACCACACATCCCGGATGCAGAAAGGGAACGGTTGTATTTCCTGAGACAGAAAAAACGTTTACCGCTTCACTTCCTGAAGCACTTTTCTGTGAATATTCCACATCAAGATGTGTAGATGCTTTTACGGGTGCTATTTGCAATGCCGGTGTTTTATAGATAGAATCGTTATGACTGTATGCTGTTTTGGCCAGATCTCCCACATGTTTAATAGGCGTAGATCCCGAAGTCAGTTTTTCATTTTTATTACTGTTGTAGCCGTAGAATTGCGGTCTGGTATGAACAGCTTTGAGGTCAACCTTTATATCGTTGGCACTGCTTCCGTAAGTCAATACAATAGGTTTGTTTTGTGGAGGCAGTTTTCCGAAATGAAGCACTTCCCCATCATAATAAAACTGCTCTCCATAGGCTTCTGCCATCCTCGCCAGATAATTGTAGTGGGTTTCGTCATATTGACTGCTGTAGATAATTTGTGAAAAATTATTGGCATCCACCCTGATATCAAAACGGCCTTTATCAATTCCCTGTTTAATCACTTCATCAGCAATAATTCCCATATTGACAGGCTGAGTTCCTCCAAAGCTCTGAATATGAGGTGCCCCATCAAGCAGAATGGTTGGGCTGCAACCCGTAAGCACAACATTTCCCAGGCTCATTTTCTCCTGGCTGAATCCCACTCCTGTAATAACTCCTACAAAAGTTCTTTCCGGGCTGTTGTCTATATCTTTATAAGAGAGTACTGCCGTAAGACGTTTTCCCAAAAACTTATTGGCTTCTTCCAGTGAATGGGTTTGCCGGTCTCCCAGCGCATCGTGTGCCAGGGTAAGCGTAAATTCATGGTGGCGTCTTGTGCTTTGCTTAAGCTTAAAGTGTTTATAGTATTTGATTATCTTTCCTTCTATAACCAAAGAAAGCTTTACCAGGCGGTTAATTCCAGTATGGTGATTTTCAGATACACCGTCTGCATTTTGTGTCGGACGAAAAGATCCTGCACCTCTTCCAGATGTGATTGACATATTTTGTAGTGATTTGTTAAGGTTTTTAATTTTTTTATAAAATGGATTCCAGTAAATAATCATCCCTGAAATCAGGTTACAATGGGTAAAAAAAGACCGTCTTAAGAGGACAGCCTTTTTATATTTCAGTACTGAAGACTTAGCTCATAGGCCAAAGTCCGTCATAAGATGAATTTCCATACGTAATACTCTCTGCACTTACTACAAAGCTGATCAGCATATTGTTGCTGTCTAAAGCATCAAAATCTACTTCGTGCTGGATCACATATCCGTTCTCCCATTTTAAAGAGATCAATGTTCCCTCTTCATGAGATTTATTGAAATTTATTTCCCCGTTTGTAGGTTTGTATTTACTGTTGAGTAAGCTTTCCAAAACATCAGATTTTTCTGTTGCTTCAATCGTTACTTTAATAAGGGCGTTTGTCGGATCAGATGCTACACGTCCTGAAACATCCGTAGCTCTTGATACGCTGTAATTAAGCTTTAGTAGCTTTTGACCTTCACCTCCATTGAATTTTAAGATTCCTCTTGAATTTCCTGCCATTTCTTAAATTTTATCCTTAATGATTGTTCCCGTATAATAGGATTTACATAACAAAGATAGAGTTCATGTTCTAATCTAAAAAGTTTTTAAGCAACAGTTTCATAAATTGTAGTAGTTCTACGACTTTTTACAGGCAATAAAACGAACAAAAGGAATGCTTCATATTGGCTTTTAGTCTTCTGTAGACTACTATGGAATGAATAACAACTCATTGCAGGACATTAAACGGTTTCAAAAAACACTATGCTTATAAATATATGCAGCAATCATAATTAAAAGATTTGTTACCACCATAATTCCTAAGGCAACGCCATATCTTCTTTTCTTGTCGATGAAACTCCAACCCAGTGTAAAAAAAAACAATAATAAAGTATATACTGCAGGGTACATATGAAAAGCCTCTGAAAACTTCCCTTCAAATACCAGTACAATAGCTCTCTGAGCGCCACACCCAAGGCATTCTACTCCCAGAAATTTTTTACTGGGACAGGTCAGCATAAAATCTTCAATATCCATTTCTGCAGTATTACAAGTACTTATGATGATATTTTCGCCCTGGTATACTGATGAGGAAAAAAGCAGTCTTCTTTCATCTCAAATGATCCCTGAACCGCAATGTATGGATTCCTAAGGATTTCCCGTGCTACAAATATAAGATCAGCATCTCCATTCTGAAGGATTTCTTCAGCCTGTTTAACTTCAGTAATCAACCCTACAGCACCAGTTTTAACAGCAGCCTCATTTCTTATCTGTGAAGAAAACGGAACCTGATAGCCATCAAAAACAGAAATTTTAGCTCCATGAATATTTCCTCCGCTTGATACGTCTACCAGATCAACGGAATGCTCTTTCAAAACTTTAGCTAAAGCAACACTGCTTTTAATATCCCAGCCATTTTCAGCATATTCTGTTCCTGAAATCCTTACAAAAAGCGCCGTTTCTTCATTCAGTTCTTCATTTACAGCTTCTACAATTTCCATCAGAAACCGGATTCTATTTTCAAAACTTCCGCCATATTCATCGGTTCTTATATTGGAAAGCGGCGAAAGAAACTGATGAATAAGATATCCGTGCGCTCCATGAAGTTCTATAATATCAAAACCTGCTTTTACAGCTCTTCTTGCAGCTTCTTTAAAGTTTAACACCAGTTCTTTCACCTCATCAGTAGACAATACATGCGGAATTCTTTCTGACGGATGATACGGAATAGGACTCGGGGCAATCGTTTCCCAGCCTTCTTCAACAGAGATCTGGTGATTGTTCCATGTAGAACCTTTCCTACCGGCATGCGCCAGCTGGATTCCTATCTTAGACTCCGAGTGAGTATGCACAAATTCTACTATTTTCTGCAGTTTGTCCGCCTGCTCATCATTCCAGATTCCCATACAATGATTGGTAATCCTTCCCCGGGGTTCTACTCCTGTTGCTTCTACCATAATTAGTCCTGTTCCTCCCTGTGCCCTGCTTCCATAATGTACAAAATGAAAATTATTGGCCATTCCGTTTTCACATGAATACATACACATAGGTGACATTACCCATCGGTTTTTTAATTCTACATTTCTGAATTGTATTGGTGTATATAACATTTTATCATTTTTAAAAAATTCAACTTAACTCCAGAAGAATAAATATTGCCCACTTCATTAAAAAGAAGTAATTTTACCCCCCTTTTTTAGTCTACAATATATGAAAAAAGACATACAGATCAGTTACGAATATTTTAAAAATAGCAGTGAACTGAATGATATAGAAAATACATTATTAGCAAGAGCCAAAGCGGCTCGTGAAAACGCTTATGCACCTTATTCCCAATTTTTGGTAGGGTGTTCCGTATTATTGGAAAATGGAGAGATCTATTCCGGCAATAATCAGGAGAATGCTGCATTTCCATCAGGGCTTTGTGCCGAAAGAACTACTCTTTTTTGGGTAGCTGCTAATTTTCCGGATGTGAAAATAAAAAAGATCTTTGTAGTAGGAGGTCCTAAAGAATTTCATGAGAATAATCCGCCGATTCCTCCTTGCGGGGCATGCCGTCAGAGCTTAATAGAATATGAAACAAAGCAAAGTGAAGACATTGATCTCTATTTTTCAAGCATGAATGATGAGGTGGTAAAAGTATACGCTGTAAAAGATCTGCTTCCTTTTTATTTTGATTCAACATTCTTATAGGATGTAAATGCACAAATAAACTTATAAAGCCTGTGGAGTTTTCTGCAGGTTTTTATTTTTCAATCCATCTCACAAATCTGTTGAATAAAACCACAGATCTGAAAAAAAGAGGTTGTCTCTATTTTTTGAAACAACCTCTTTTATTTTCGTTTATTTTTCTTCGTCAGATTCTACATCCTCTTCGTCTTCGTCTTCGTATTGCTCCAGGTAATAACTGAAACTAAAGTCTTCAACTTCTTCTTCAGCATCTTCCAAACTGGTAAGCAGATCTTCAAAAATCTCAAGCTGATCTACTGTCATATTTACGAATTCAATGTGGAGCGGCATTTCCAGGTCTCCTGTAATGGTATCATAAAGCGCATCAAGATTATCCCCAAAATGTTCAGGAAGCTGAATCTTTTCCTTTAATTGGGCATAAAAATCTTCATAATCGCCTATGTCTGTAAAATCTATATATACTGTCTTCATATTGAACTGAATTTCCAATTTTTTTTAATTAAAAAACTTTTACATTTCTTGCAGAATCCGGTTTCCTCATTGGTGGGATTTTTACCCTCTGCACTTCTCATAAAACACATTTTTTCCGGGCAATGTGGAAGCCCCTGCGTATGGCCAAGCTCATGAATGGCTATTTTAAAAAACTGCTCATCAGAATTTTCTTTACTTAATCTAAATTTTGACGCTACACAGGCTTTTCCGGGGGTATATCCCAATCCCATAATCCCAAAGTCTCTGATTTCCCCTCTGGTAGCACTAATATCTTTCGAGGTTAGTCCTATTGTCACAAAACCGTCTTTTGTCCTTTTACTCAGGAATTTAATAATTGAATCAGCCCTGTACCGGTTTCTCTCTTTATAATAAGAATTTTCCGGAAAATCTATAGCATCAAGTACTTTGACATTCGGATAAACTTCCCTAATTCCTTCTGCCACGGTTTCCAAACTTTCAGGTTTAACATCTTTAAATGGCTGTATAAGGATGGTAATCGCGGGTTTCTGCTCTTGATTTATCTTCATCTTCTGTTTTTCCGAACATGAGATAATCAGGAGCAAAGCCAATAGCAGATAAAAGAGATTATTATTTTTCAAAATTACAATAATTTAAAATAAACTACACTTCTGTCATTGCGAGGAGCAAAGCGACAAAGCAATCTCAAAAAACATCCATAATATTTTGAATGTCATCTGTTAAATCCTTCCACTCAGGATTTATAGAGTTGATAAGATCCAATTTCTTCTGTCTTGAACCTGCTTTTATTTGTTTTTCCCGAAAAATAGCATCTCCAATTTCCTGAAAAGCTTCCCAATAAACGAGTATATACAAATTATATCTTGATGTAAAACTTTGGGAATAATATGCTTCTTTATGTTGCTGAACTCGTTTTGGCAAGTTTGAAGTAACTCCTGTATAAAGAGTTGTATGATTTTTATTGGTCATAATATAAATAAAACCTGCTTTCATCTTTTCATCATATTTTAGAGATTGCTTCGTCACTTTCGTTCCTCGCAATGACTATTTACTGTTTGTCAAAACTCTTATAATGATTCTTAGTAAGATAGACCTCACCATTTTCCGTGTATATGATTCTGTCTGCATTTCTACCTCCGCACTGATAATTGACATCGGCTTCAAAGTATTTTTCGCCACCCGGCAGCCTTCCTTCCCGGTTTCCGAATTTATCTCCTCCAATAGCTTTTCCGGGAAGCACTTCACAAAGATTTCCTTTTGAAGGATTCCATCCCAGTTTTCGGGCCTCATTTTTTGTAAGATAGTAATCAGGCAGCCTATGGTTTTGTTTAACATAGGTAATAACGGTTTTTTCTTCTGTCAGCTGATCAATTGAAACCTGGGCTGGTGAAGTTCCGTTATTGTAGCCGTCTTGAGCAGATGTACTTCCGTAGCTTACCGTTTCTTTTTTTGTACCTGACTGATCTTTTTTATCTGCAATAAAATTATTGTAAATATACATGACAGACATTCCAAAAAGAAGTCCCAGGCATATAAAAAACACTGATCTTATTTTACTGTTCATGGCAATACTTTATTAATGATGCAATAATTTTATTCGCTTCTCCACTCTTCCGGAATATCACAAATTGGAATAGGGTCCATTTTATGTTTGGCGGCTTTATGCATTCTGTCGAAGATTAAAAAAACTTCTTTATCTCTTCCTTCGTAATCTTCTGCCGTTTTGGTGCCATATTCTTTTTGAATTTTCTCCAGTTCCGGATATGTAGCTCCAATCTGCTGTTCATCTGTGCGGTCTACATCCCAAAGTCCATCCGTAGGAATGGCTTCCTGAATACTTTTAATAAGGTTTAATCCTTTCGCAAGAGCATAAACTTCTGTTTTATAAAGGTCTGCAATGGGAGAAATATCTACTCCACCATCTCCGTATTTTGTATAAAATCCGATTCCGAAATCTTCAACTTTATTTCCTGTGCCGCATACTAAAAGCCCATTGAGCTGCCCATAATAATAAAGGGTAAGCATTCTTAAACGGGATCTTGTATTGGCAAAAGCTAATTTTTCATTAGGATATAAATCATCCTTTACATCAAAAGTTTTATAAAGCTCTTCAAATGCAGGCGTAAGATCCACAGACATCACTTCTACATTCGGGAATCTTGATTTCAAATCATTCATATGTTCCCTTGCTCTATCTACCTGATCCGCTTTTTGGCGGATGGGCATTTCGATCAATAAAGTTTTCAGGCCGGTCATTGCCGCCAAGGTAGAAACCACTCCGGAATCCACACCTCCGGAAACGCCTAATACATAACCGTTTACTTTAGCCTTTGTTGCATAATCTTTTAACCAGCTTACAATATGATCTATCACTTTTTGTGTCTGCATTGCTTATATTTTTTAATCTATTCCAAATTCTTTAGGGTATTTCACCATCCCTTTTTTATTTTTTAATCCGTTCTCTGTCAATTCAATAGCCATTCCGTTTTCTTCCGGAATTTCAAACGGAAAAGTGATCCCAAATTTACTGGTTTTTTCGTAACCAAACTTTGGATAATAATTTTCATGTCCGATAAGTATAATTGAAGAATATCCTAGTGCTCTGGCTATCGAATGTCCCTGAAGAATAAGCTTGCCGCCCACTCCTTTATTCTGAAACTCGGGCTTTACTGAAACAGGAGCTAATGCCAGCGATTCATAAGATTCTGAGCCATTATCTATTTTAATTTTTGTAAAAAGAATATGGCCGGTAATCTCACCATGTTCATTTTCTGCTACCAATGACAGTTCAGGGATAAAAGCATCAGATTTTCTTAATTTCTCAACAAGAAAATGTTCCTGATGATCACTATGCTCCATATTCCTGAAAGCTTCTTCTATAAGCTGAAATACTTTTTTATGGTCTTTTTCTTCCTCCTTGCGTATGGTCATACTATTATTAAATATATTGTTCACGTTTCAGTTTATACCAAAAACAGATCGCCCCAGAATCTTCAAATTCTCCGGTCCGTTCAAATCCCAGTTTTCCTAAAATATAATTGGATCCTGTATTTCCGGAATCTGCATAAGCATAAATAAAATCTGCATTCAATTCATTAAAACCATAACGAAGAACAGCTCTTGCTGTTTCTATAGCATAACCTTTCCCCCAGAATTCAGGAATGAAACGATATCCAAGATCCAGCGTATTGACATGGTTATTGATAGGTTCCGTTAATAATTTCAGCCCGCTCCAGCCTATCATCAGTTCACTTTCTTTTTCAATAACGGCAAGTCTTCCCACTCCATTTTTTTCATACTGCTTCTGAATCATTTTTATCATATCTTTTGACTCCTGAATATGTGTTACAGGCTTTTCAAGATATTTCATCACCTCCGGATCAGAATGCAAAATAAACATCCGTTCACAATCAGTATCCTCAAGTTTTCTTAAAATCAGTCGGTCGGTCTCTATTCTCATATCATCAGTTTATTCTTCGGTTCCAAAAATAGTAATATTGGTTTTCATTCCCTTCTTTATATCTGCTTCTTTCATCTTATTTCCGCCAACGTTCACCGTCTGCAGATCAACATTTTCCGAAATATCCAGTTTTTGGAGTTTATTATGTTCAAGATTTAACTTTCTTAATTTTTTAAATGGGGTCAAATCGATCGTTTTTAATTGATTTAAAGATAATGTTAATTGATCAATTTTTGGAGTGCCTTTTAATGAAATCGTTTCCAAAAGATTATTGTCCAGATACAGCGAGGTCATACTTTTCAGATTTTCTGCTGTGAAAGAAGTAATCTTACATCCTGTGCATGAGAACAGTTCCAGCTTGTCCATATTGCTTATGGCTATATTGGAAATAACATTATCATCCAGAACAATCATTTTTACATGTTCAAAAAAACGTAAATCCTCCGCTGATGTAATTCCTTTCTGAACTAAAAATAAGTTTGTGATCAAGCCTGTTTCAGTTTTCTCCAGTATTCCGTTCTTATTCAGGTCAAAATTTTCAAGAACTGCTTTTTCAAAGTTTTTATCTTTAAACTCAAGCTTTTGGCCGTGGAAAAAAGAAAATCCCCAAATAAAGCATAGTGCTGTAAATATTTTAATTTTCATCATTAATTGTCTTTTTAATCCTTATTTTTGTACACTTAATTTCATGTAAAAATAATGAAGATTTTTAGATTGATTGCGCTTTCTTCTGTTTTAGTTCTGGGATTGGATTCCTGCAAAAAAGAACCGGAAAATCTATGGAAGGTAGAGATAAAAAATACCGCTGAAAAAGTTGAAGTGACGGATATTTCAAAAGAATTTTACAATCCGGATACTCCGCTGGAGCAGTTTAAAGCTAAGTTTCCCTGGTTTCAGGGAAGTGTTTCAGATGCTGACTTTCAGAAAAGAAGAGCTGATGCTGAAGAAATAAAAATCTATAAAGAAGCGATTGGAAAAATTGATGGGGTAAAACTTCAGAAAGAACTGCAGGATTTATTTTCACATATCAAGTATTATTTTCCACAGTTCAAAAGTCCTAAAGTATATCTTTTCTCATCCGCATTACAGATGGTACAGGACCCTATTTTTTATGATGAAAAAGGGAATCTCCTGTTTATAGATATTACAGGTTTTATGGGTGACGGCAATGCTCATTACAAAGGATTGGAGCTTTATTTCCAGAAATCGATGAACCCTCAGAATATTGTTCCTAAGGTTTCACAATTATTTGCTGAAAATATTGTTACAGAATCTCCGGATCACCAGAAATTTATTGACCAGGTGATCCTGAACGGAAAGGTAATGACTCTTCAGGATGCTTTCTTACCGGATTTCCCTGATTACCTGAAAATGAATTATACCCAGAAACAGTATGAATGGGCTAAGGTAAATGAAGCCAATATCTGGAATTATTTTGTGGAAAGCAATCTGCTCTTTGGAGACGATCCAAGGTTAGGAGAACGTTTTATTGCTCCGGGACCTTTCTCCAAATTTTATACAGAAATTGATAATGAATCTTCACCACAAATTGGAATTTTTACAGGATGGCAGATTTGTAAAGCTTATCTTAAAGAAAAACCTGAAACGAAGCTGACGGCCTTCCTGAAAATGGACGCGACAACAATCTTCAATCAGTCCGGTTATAAACCGAAACTTAAATAATAGAAAATTTAGAATTTAGAAAAATAGAAAAAATGAGAAAGACTCAGATTACGATAGATGTAGAGCTGGATGAAAACCACATTCCTGAAAATATAACATGGAATGCACAGGATGGCGGAGTGGAGAAAGAAGAAACTAAAGCAACCATGATCTCTGTGTGGGATGATAAAGCAATGGAAGCTTTAAGAATAGACCTTTGGACAAAAGAAATGCCTGTAGATCAAATGAAAATGTTTATCCACCAGATCTTAGTTTCTTTAGGAAGTACCTATCAGAGAGCTACCGGAGAGGAAGATGTAGCGCAGTGGATGGAAGAAATTGCAGAAGAATTTGCAGTAAAGTCAGCAATAAAATAACAACAATTTGGAAATAGGATCATTTGAAATGATGGTAAACATCCTTTCATTTTCAAATAATCCATTCAAAATATCAAATTATATAAATATGAATTTTAATACAAAAGTAATTCACGGAGGGCAGCATCATGAATCTGCAACAGGTTCTGTAAATGTACCTGTATTTTTAACGTCTACCTTTGCACAGAAAAGCCCGGGAGTACATTCCGGATATGAATATTCAAGGGCTGCCAACCCTACAAGACAGGCATTGGAAGACTCTTTGGCAAGTATTGAGAATGGAGCGCGAGGACTCGCTTTCGGGTCAGGTCTTGCTGCTATCGACTGTGTTTTAAAATTATTAAATCCAGGCGATGAAGTTATTGCTGTAGATGATCTTTACGGTGGAACCTACAGAATGTTTACAAGACTTTTTGAAAAATATCAACTGAAGTTTACTTTCGTGAACTTTGATGATGTTTCTAAAATTGCTGACGTAATTACTGATAAAACAAAATTAATCTGGGTAGAAACGCCAACGAATCCATTGATGAAGTTGGTAGATATCAAAGCCGTAGTAGAAATTGCTAAGGGAAAAGATATTTTAGTAGCTGTAGACAATACTTTTGCTACGCCTTACATCCAAAGACCAATTGATTTAGGAGCTGATATTGTGATGCATTCTGCTACAAAATATTTAGGAGGACATTCTGACGTAATTGCAGGTGCACTGATTGCTAAAGATGCTGAATTGGGAGAAAAACTTCACTTTATTCAGTTTGCAAGCGGCGGTATTTTAGGACCTCATGATTCTTATCTTGTATTGAGAGGGATTAAGACTTTAGCATTAAGAATGCAGAGACATTCTGACAACGGGCTTGCCGTAGCAAAATACCTTGAAACCCATCCTGCTGTAGATAAAGTAATCTACCCTGGATTAGAATCTCACCCACAGTATGAGCTTGCAAAATCTCAGATGAAAGAATCGGGAGGAATGGTATCATTTACTTTCAAATCCGGAAAAAAAGAAGATGCCATCAAGTTTTTAGAGAAAGTAAGAGTATTTACATTAGCTGAATCTTTAGGTGGTGTAGAATCTTTAGCCAATCACCCGGCTTTAATGACTCACGCTTCTATTCCGGCAGAAAAACGTGCTGAATTAGGAATTACAGATGACTTAGTTCGTTTAAGCGTTGGTATTGAAGATGCTGAAGACCTTATTGCAGATCTGGAGAAAGCTTTTTCTTAATATACAATAGTAAAAAGGAGTGTTTATCATTTAAATACTCCTTTTTATTTCACCTATGATCACCAAATATCTATGAAAAATATAAGAAAAGCGGTCGTTAACGACCTCATTCAATTAGCGGCATTATTTGACCAATACCGGATTTTTTATCATAAAGAATCAGATATTCCTTCAGCCGAAAAATTTCTTCAGGAAAGACTTGAAAATAAAGATTCTGAAATTTTTGTTGCAGAAGAGAATGAAGAACTGACAGGTTTTGTACAATTATATCCCCTATTTTCATCCACCAGAATGCAGCGTTACTGGCTGCTGAATGACTTATACGTCAATGAAAATCACAGAGGAAAAGGATATTCTAAAGCACTGATAGAAGCATCTAAAGATGTATGCAAATCATCAAAAGCCTGTGGCATATTACTGGAAACGGGTAAAAGCAATGATATCGGAAATCAATTATACCCTGCCTGCGGTTTTGAATTGTATGACTCCGTCAATTTCTATGAGTGGAGCAATTCATGATTTTTTGTATAATGTACGATGTATAGCGTGCGACCTCACAGCATTACAAAATCTATCTAACGTAAAAAAATTAAAAATATGACAGATTTTCAGAAATATATTCAAAGATATTTAGATCAGGTGCCAACAGGAAACTGGTTGGCAGAATTAAAAATATCAGAAGAGAAAACAATAGGAATTTATTCCAATCTTACGGAAGAACAATCCAGATTTGCCTATGCTGAAGGGAAATGGACATTGAAAGGGCTTCTATTACATCTATCAGATACCGAAAGAGTTTTTCAATACCGAATATTGGCTTTTGCAAGAGGTGACAAAAATAATCTTCCGGGATTTGATGAAAATGAATATGCCAATAACTCTTTTGCAGATGAAAGAACATTAGAGTCTCTGCTGGAAGAATATAAACTGGTAAGAAAATCTTCTCAGATCTTATTAGAAAGTCTCAGTCCCTCCGTTTTACAAAACAAAGGGATTGCTAATGGCAACGAAATTTCAGTAGAAACCATTGGAAAATTGATCGTTGGACACAACTATCACCATTTGAATATTATTGAGGAAAGATATTTATCTAAATTGGGATGGATGTAATGATACATTAGAGTTCTACTGTCGAAGATATAAGTTTGGGCTAAAGCCAATGCACATATCCTTTGTTAAATGGGCTAAAGCCCATTTCTATTGAATTAAGAACATAACGCATAATTATTCATTCATCTTGTTTTCTCTACAAAAAATAGAGATCCTTCTCTTAAAACTATATCCGTATTGTTGGTTGAATATTGTCTATATAAACCAGATTAATCTTCTATAGCAATAAAATCTATTTCTATTAAATTTAACAAATGACGTATAATAATTTTTGAAAATACATATTTGTATAATTCAATCTTACATTATTAATTAAAACGCATAGATCATCAATAGGAACGGGGCTTTAGCCCGTTTTTTATTAAAAAATATTCCATTGGCTTTAGCCGAAACTTAATAAAAAAATATTATTTTTGGTTAAAACAACACAAATGTCCTTTATCAAAATTTTCATTCATCTTGTTTTCTCTACAAAAAATAGAGATCCCTTTCTTAATACCTTTGATGTAAGAATAAAAGTATGGAAACATATCAAAGAATATGCTACACAAAAAGGAATATTTTTAGATATGATCAATGGATATTCAGACCATTGTCACTGTCTTATTTCTTTAGGTTCAGATCAAAATATTGAAAAAATAGTCCAATTAATAAAAGGAGAATCTTCTTATTGGATCAATAAAAATAAGTTTACAAAAGATAAGTTTTCATGGCAGGATGAATATTTTGCAGTTTCCATTTCCGAATCAATGGTAGATCAGGTAAGAAATTATATTAAAAATCAGGAAAGACATCATCAGAAAAAGAGTTTTACTGAAGAGTATCTGGAATTCATTGAAAAATATAATTTTAAAAAATAGGTTTGGGCTAAAGCCAAATGCACCTATTCTTTGTTAAAATGGGCTAAAGCCCATTTCTATTGAATTAAGAACATAACGCATAATTATTTTGAAAGCATATATTTACATGTATAATCATACATCATTAATATAAAACATACAATCATCAATAGGAACGGGCTAAAGTCTAGTCGTGCTCGGATTTTCTTCCGACCATCACTAGGCTTTAACCCGTTGTTTCATTAAAAATCTTCCATTGGCTTTAGCCGAAACCTAAAAAAATTAAAATACAATATCATTTATTCCTCAATTCTTTGCCCGAAATTCCCAGATTCTCTACCTTTATAGACTGTTTTGAATTCAATACCATTATGGAACATATTATCGAAATATTAAAATCCGGCGGAACAATTCTTTATCCTACAGATACTATTTGGGGAATTGGTTGTGATGCTACCAATATAGAGGCTGTCAATAAAATTTTTGACATTAAGAAGCGTGAAAAAAATAAATCCATGATCATTCTGGTGGAGTCTGAAAAAAGACTTCAGGACCTGGTGGATGTTCCGGAAATGGCATGGGAAATTATTGATCTTAGTGAAAAACCCGTTACCATTGTTTATGAAAATCCCCGCGGGCTGCCCAAAGAATTACTTGCCGAAGACGGCAGTATTGGTATCAGATTGGTAAAAAATGACTTTTGTAAAAAATTAATTACAAAACTGAATAAACCGTTGGTTTCTACCTCAGCTAATTTCAGTGGTGAGAAAAGTCCGTTGAAGTTTTCAGATATTTCAGATGAAATGATCAGTCTTGTAGATTATGCGGTGGAAGAAGACAGGGATAAAGTTTCAAAATATTCAGGATCTTCGGTGATCAAAATATGGAGTGACAACCGAATCAAAGTTCTTCGTGAATAAAAAGTATTGATGTCTATTTTAGAGTCTTGTCTGTTCATATCGGCAGGATTTCTTTTTTTAGTTCTATCTTTGCAAAATTCCAACTCATTACAATATATGATAAACCATAAAGATTTTGCCCGGGAGTGGATAAATGTCTGGAATTCTCATGATTTAGAAGCTATTCTATCTCATTATTCTGAAGATATTGAAATCACAACACCAATGATTTCTATGGCTACAGGAGGAAAGGAAAGTTCACTACAGGGAAAACAAGCCGTTCGTGATTACTGGAGGAAGGCCCTGGAAAAGTTTCCTGATCTTCACTTTGAGCTGATACAATCTACTGCAGGAGTTGATTCTGTGGTATTATTCTACAAATCTATTATGGACAAACAGGCTGTTGAAGTCATGTTTTTTAATGAAGAAGGAAAAATTAATAAAATGTATGCTCATTATGATTAATGGGTGATATGAGTACAACTTGACGCTATTTACTAACGATGAAAATTAATCTTACCCAAAATAAAAATTTAAAACTTTTCAAAATAATTTCTGAGGCTGCGGAAAAAAATAATCAGTCCGTATACATTGTCGGAGGCTATGTCCGGGATCTTTTAATGAAAAGAAAAGCTTCTACAGATATAGATTTTGTCACCGAACAAAACGGTATTGAGCTTGCTCAGACAGTCGCTCAGGATATTGATCCTAACCTAAAAGTTTCTGTTTTTAAAACCTATGGAACGGCTATGATCAAATACAAGGACCTTGATCTGGAATTTGTGGGAGCGAGAAAGGAAAGTTATACTGAAAACAGCCGCAAGCCTGAAGTGGAGGGCGGAACATTGGAGGACGATCAGAAAAGAAGGGATTTTACCATCAACGCCATGGCCATTTCTTTACATAAAGATAATTTCGGAGAACTGATTGATCCATTTCATGGAATTGAGGATCTGGAGAAAGGAATTTTAAGAACTCCGCTAGAGCCTGCACAAACTTATTCTGATGATCCATTGAGGATGATGAGAGCGATAAGGTTTGCTTCCACATTACACTTTACCATTGAAGAAAATTCTTTGGAGGCCATCAGACAGGAAGCCAAAAGAATTGAAATTGTTTCTATGGAAAGAATCATGGTGGAATTTAACAAAATCATGCTTTCTGAAAAACCTTCTGTAGGATTAAGCCTAATGGAGCAAACAGGCCTTTTAAAACTTATTATTCCTGAGCTTATAGAGCTTAAGGGTGTAGAAGAAGTGGAAGGACAGACCCATAAAGATAACTTCTACCATACGTTAGAAGTCGTAGACAATATTTCTGTGAATACAGATAACCTTTGGCTGCGTTGGTCAGCACTTCTTCACGATGTGGGAAAAGCTCCTACTAAAAAGTTTGTTGAAGGAACAGGATGGACATTCCACGGACATGAATTCTTAGGTTCAAAAATGGTAAAAGCTCTTTTTCAAAGGCTTAAACTGCCTTTAGGAAGCGATATGAAGTATGTTCAGAAAATGGTAAAGCTTTCCTCCCGACCTATTGCCCTGATCACAGATGATGCCTCTGATTCGGCATTACGAAGACTGCTATTTGATGCCGGTGAAAACCTTGAAGATCTTTTTACCCTTTGTAAAGCAGATATTACTACAAAAAATTCTAAAAAACAGGATAAATTTAAAAAGAACTTCGAATATGTGGCTGTCAAAATCAAAGAAGTAGAGGAAAAGGATCAGGTAAGGAATTTCCAGCCTCCTATTACCGGAGAAGAGATCATGGAAATGTTTCAGCTTAAACCGGGCCGTGAAATTGGTATTTTAAAGGAAAAGGTAAAAGAAGCTATCCTTGAAGGGGTAATTCCTAACGAAAAAGACGAAGCAACAAAATTTGTGATTGCTGAAGCAGAAAAACTAGGACTGAAAATATAAGCTTACATCACAAAAAAACCGGCTGGAAAAGATTTCCAGCCGGTTTTTTATTAAATATGTAAATCAAAATCGGCCGGTCTCAAAAGAGCCGGCCGAAAAAAAACACAAATGATGAAAAAATAAAATTTATGTATACAGGCCAGAGCCTTGTATCTTAGTTTTTATAGAAACCGTTTGTTCCGATTCCTGCGGTGAAACTTCTCAATAAAGTTCCGTTGTTTGCACTGTAAACATTCACTTTACTGTCTGCTGAAAAACTTGCATCAGAAGCAAAGATTCTGCCGTCAATTACATCAAATCCATATACATTACCTGTAGCTGTCATAATAGGAGCCGTAGGTACAGCAGCACCAATAGTCATTCCGTATATTTTGTTGGTATCTGTAATAAAATAGAATTTGTTATCTTCCGCTCTAAGCTTCTGAACTTTAGGGATAGGAAGAGTTGTTGTTGCTGTAAATGTTCCGTCTGCAGTATTGATCTTATAGATATAAGAATTGGTATCCCCGGAAACCAATGCATAAGCAGTTCCTTTATAAGAAATAAGATCTTTAATAATTCCGTTGGCAGGAAGAGTTACTGTTTGGCTCACTGCATTTGTAGTCGGATTTACCACAGAGATCGTATATCCTGTTGCAATTGGATTCCAACTGGCGTCATATCCTGTACCATCAGTCTGTACTACAATTTTCCCTTCAGCTTCCACCACTTTTTCAGCAGCATTTGTAAAATCAATACTCTTTACAAAAGAATTGTCGCCTGTATTGTAAACATTCAGCTTTCTTTTATTTGTTGTAAAGTTATTGTTGGTTACATAATATTGGTTTCCTGAGAAAGCAATATATCTTGCTCCATCAAGGTTAGCCGTTACAGTAGCTTGTTTTTTGAAAGTATATCTGTTTACAATGTCAATTTTATTAGGAACATTAGATACTAAATAAGCACGGTCTCCCTGAAAACCTATACTCTGAAGAACTTTTCCAAGAGGTTCACCACTGTTATTAGAAGCATAAATTTTGTCATACAGATTAGCAAGATTACTGCTTACGAAAGAAACTTCAGCAGTAGTGGTTGTAAATCCACCTTCATTGGAAATAAGCACTCCAGCTTCATAAGTAATTGGCTGTTCTACAATGTCATCGCTATCGCTGCTACATGAAACATTGAAAAGTAACATGGAAGCAAATGCAAGAGGTAAAATTTTTCTGATATTCATATATAATTAATTTATTTTAAAAATTGATAGTAAGGCTTATACTGTAATTTCGTCCGGGTAACGGATAGGAAAGCATCGTATAATAAGTTTCATTTAAAATATTATTTACTTTAAAACCCAGGCTGTAGTTTTTAAAAAATGCAGCGCTGGCTCCGGCATTCATCACAAAATAAGAATCTAAGGCATCACTTCTTTTTTCATTGGAATCTGTATAGGTAAGCCCGTTAAACATTCCCTGTACATATACTTTCACAAAATCATATCGGTAGTCTATACTTCCTGTAAGTTTATGTAAAGGCACATACATAAGTTGTTTCTGAATATCAAGGTCCTTAGATTTCGTATAAGAATACCCAAGATTTGATTTCAACATATGCTTCCCGAATTTTTTTTCAAATTCCAGCTGCGACTCTACTCCATAAGACTCTACCCTATTGGTATTACTAGCTCCATAATACCCGGAAATTGTTGGAAGCCATTGGATCATATCACGGATATTCATATAGTAAGGAGCTATAGATAATTTAAAATTTCCTAATTTAAACTGGTTACTCCATTCAAACTGGTAGGAAGTTTCCGGCTTTAAATTCAGATTTCCTCCCGGCGTCCAGTAAAGATCATTAAATGAAGGAGCTTTGAAGTTTCTTGAAACACTTAGCCCTACATCATACCATTGGGTGGCATTCCATTTTCCTGAAAAAGAAAATAAGACCGGTGATTTAAAGTCTTCCACAAAATCTTTCTTGATTCCGGCTTCAAACCTTAAGTCTTTGGTAGGAAAATAACGAAGTAATCCGGCAATAGACCCGGCATTTCTGCTGATATCACCTATTTTTGAGCTTCCTTCTCCCTTACCTTTATTCACTTGAAATTCCCCGATAATATTGATATTCCATTTTGAATTGAGGAAGTAATTGAAATCATTTTTCAAAATATAATTCTTTCCGGCACCTCCACTGGTTTCCGGTTCTGCAATATCTCCAAAATATTGAAAATTTTCCTCGGTATAAGCTGCTTTAAATGAATTGCTGAAACGCGTGGTATTCCAATCCCAGGCCATCAGGTTTCTGAAATTCTGGGTATGATACTTTGTCTTGGTTTCCAGATCACCAAAACGAACAGGATAATGCTGTTTTCCGTTAAAAGTCTCTGATATCCATGAGATCTGATGATGGGGAGCAATTTTATAAGCTGCTGCTATATTGAAATTGGTATTGTAATACTTTCCGTTGTCATTCGTATACTTCTTTCCGCCCGCTTCTTCTACTTCATAATCATTCTGGCTTATAGAATGGCTTCCGGAAACTTTAAAGCTGAACTTATCATTGCTGTAAGAACCTTTAACAACATTATTATAAGTATTAAAAGACGCAAATTCTGAAAACAGGAAAGCATGAAACCCTTTATTAAAATCAAGGCTGTTATTCAAATGAATACTTCCCCCAATGGCGCCACTGCCATAAATAACACTACCTCCACCAGGTTTAATTCCGATCTGGTCATATCCAAACAAAGCCATATTATTGATATCTCCCTGTCCTAAAAAGCTGGAGTTAATATTAATTCCATTCCATACAAAAGCAGTCTGCTGGGCGGTAGTTCCCCTGAAAGAAGGTGAAGAAACAGCACCCCGTCCATTTTCTTTGATATACACAGGAGATTGAAATCTCAGTAATTCGGAAAGGTTAGTTGAGTTTTTTTCAGCATCTTCATTGGTAATATTCGTTACATGATGAAAGAGCTTTACTTTGTTCATCTGGCTGTCGAATACATAAATAGTATCCAAGGCCTTCTCTTGTCCAAAAAGAAAGCAGCCATAAGACGAAAAAAGCAGTACTAAAGATCTTTTTATATCCATACTAATTTACTCTTCCTCCGAAAGCAATATATATTTTGATTATTATTCTGGCAGGTCTCCTGACTTTCGCCTTCTGTACCTTCCCGTTTTTACACAGTGGTTTTTTACAGAAACTTTTGTTGCGATTTACAGTTGCGGGGACAGTCCGGGAGTTCCACCCGATTCCCTTTTCATTCCAATATATTGGAAACCATAATTTTTGCAAAGATAGCTTTTTAAATGTATTAGACAAAAAGTGAAATAACAGGTAAAAAATTACGTCTTATTCATAAGTATTAGAAAATCCTGTACAGCAACCGACCTTGATGAATACTATAAAAATAAAAGCTGCCTCCAATAGTTGAAAGCAGCCATTTATATATACTGATGTTATTTAATTTATTTACCCATCACTTCTGTAATTGGATTTCCAACATTTCCACTTGGAAACTGGATTTTCAATAAAGAAGAAACCGTAGGTGCAATATCTGTCATGTGGTATTCTTTATTGCTTTCTCCCTGCTGAACTCCCCAACCCATAAAAATCAATGGAATATGGGAATCATAAGAGTTCCAAACACTGTGTGTAGTTCCTGTTTTAGAATAAGGAGGAAGCATAGAGTCATGAGAAATCAACTGAATATCTCCGCTTCTCTGTCTGTTGATCCCATTGATAATTCTTTGTTTGATAGGCTCCGGAATACTGGCTTCCTGAACTCTGTCTACAGAAACAGCATATAAAACAGTAGGATCTTTTTCAAGTTCTTTTACCGCAAAATTTCTCACATCATCCAGCTCAAGTTTAGTATCTGCCAATACTTTTCTGTCAAAATACACCTGATAATTGTCTATAGCATTGATCAGGTTATCAGCACCAAATTTTTCTTTCAGTTTCTGATTAAGGTTTTTTTCCATGCCTTCTCCAAAAAAGCCTGTAGTAATTTTATGCTCTTTAAGGAATCCTACAGAATGAGCCCCTCCGTGGTCAGCTGAAAGGAAAACCGTATACTGCCCTTTTCCTACTTTTGAATCCAGGTAGCTGAAAAACTGAGCCAAATCCTGATCCAGTCTGATATAGACATCTTCAACCTCAATAGAGTTCGGTCCGTATTTATGACCTGCATAATCCGTAGAAGCTAAATTGATTGCTAAGAAGTCTGTAATATGGTCTCCCCCTAACTGCTCTCCTTCTACAGAAGCTTCAGCCAGCTTTAATGTCAATGTATTTCCAAAAGGTGTATAACGGATATTATCTTTCTTTGTCTGATAATCTTTCGCCAGATTGGTATATGGGAATGTAGGTGTTTTTGCACTTCCCAATAGACCTTCCCATGAAGAATTGTCAGGTGAACTTTCTGTATACTGATTGATCGGAAGTAAAGTATTCCAGCCGTTGGCTACTAATTTTTCAGGTAAATTCTGAGCATTGAATGATTGTATCCATTGTGGAAGCTCTTTCATATACCATGTACTTGTAATAAAGTTCCCGGTACTGTCGTCAAACCAGAAAGCTCCATTCGGAGTATGACCTGCAGGAAGAATAGAAGCACGGTCTTTAAGAGAAACTCCTATCACCTTACCCTGGAAGTTCGTGGCCAGTCTCAACTCATCGGTTACGGTTGTAGACCAAAGGTTTTTTGGAGAATGGCTTCCTGTTTTAGTATTGGTAGTTCCTACCGGCTGAACGCTGTCATCTGCCGTACAGTACACCCCTTTACCCGTTTCCTTATTTGTCCAGTCGTTTCCGGCAATTCCGTGGATTGCAGGTACAGACCCGGTATAGATACATGTATGTCCTAAAGCGGTAATCGTAGGGACATAAGGAATATGTACATTATTTAAAGAATATCCTGTATTCAACAGTCTTTTGAAACCGTCATTTCCATATTTACCATAAAAACGGTATAGATAATCCCAACGCATTTGGTCTACCACCAAACCTACCACTAATTTCGGTCTTTCCAGTTGAGTATTTTTGTTCTTCTGCGCATTGATTGTAACTACGGACAAAACAGCAGCTGCCGCAATTGAAAT
Source organism: Chryseobacterium sp. WG14 (assembly GCF_024586945.1). Taxonomy (NCBI): domain Bacteria; kingdom Pseudomonadati; phylum Bacteroidota; class Flavobacteriia; order Flavobacteriales; family Weeksellaceae; genus Chryseobacterium; species Chryseobacterium sp. WG14. The sequence goes on along the minus strand of NZ_JALCZD010000019.1, from coordinate 11,868 downwards.
TTTCCTAAGCATCCAAGTAAATTTTTATTGACCACAAATTTAAGGGTTTTGAATGTTTTGGAGTGTGAAATTTTATTTAATTTTGATCAATATTCAATTCACCAATCAATTCATCCATGATTTTAGGAGTATACTGGTATTTTAAATTTCCTGAAAATTTATATCATTTTAAATATTTTAAGTTCTTGCAGGGATATGGCGGCCATGCCGACAATCCTGCCGGGCTGGAGACAAAAGTTCAGGTGGATGATATTGAAAATTTCCTCTACAGGCTGGAAATTTTAAAAGCAGAATTCCCTTACACCTATTTACAGCTAAAAATCAATGGCAATCAGGTGATGATGACTATTGGAAATGATCAGCTTTTTGACTATTACTTTCAGTTAGCTGCTGAAATTGAAAAACTGTTGACAGATCAAAATACCATACTTTTAGATGAGCAGATTCCTTTTGAAATTCAGTATACCAAAAACTATCTTCCAGAGAGGAAAATATTCAGAACCATAGAACATCGGTTTATTCAGATGACAGGTTCAGACTTCAGACAGAATAATGCCGAAAATTTTTCAATAAGAGTTGACTGTAATATTCCGCTGGCATATAAAAAGGATTTCATTAATGATTTGGTTGCAATATGCCATGAAGAAAACCTCAGCGTATTTTACTACCACGATTTCTACTTTGGTGATCAATGTAACCTTATGCTCTTCTTTACTAATGGAAGGCAATATAAAGATCAGGTTATAGATATTGATATCAACACCTTTGGAGCTAAAGTAAGGGATCTTAGTCAAAAATACCCGCTTCATTTCGGTCATTTTGGAGGTATGAAATATTATCCGCTTAATGGGCCTCATATCGAACTGATGGTAGACGAAGACTATATTATCAAGAAAAAATAATATCATCCAATAATATGATTAAATTTAAATATGTTATCCTGTATGTAGAAGAGGTAGAAAAATCAATGAATTTCTACAAAAACACTTTTGATACAGAAATAAAATTCATTACTCCTGAAAAAGATTACGGAGAGCTGCTTACCGGAGAAACAACTATTTCTTTTGCATCGATCAGCCTGGCCAGCTCCAATTTAAAAAAGGGATTTTTAACCTCGAAATCAGAAGTCCAACCTTTCGGAATAGAATTGGGCTTTACTACGGATGACGTGGAAACACTGGTAGAAAAAGCAGTTAAAAATGGTGCCGTTCTGTATGAAAACATCACGGTAAAACCCTGGGGACAAAAAACAGCGTATATTAAAGACCTTGATAATTACCTGGTTGAGATCTGTACTGAAATGTAATAAACTTCCTATTAACATCATCTTATGGAAATAAAAAAACTGGAAAGGCTTACCAACAATCCTACCACAGACTGGGGGCACAACGGCTATACTACGGATACCATATATTCCGTATCTTCCATAGAATATGGCGGCGTTTTCGAATTTACGGTAAAAGAAAAAGCTTTATCCTATACCAAACTATGGGAAACTGATTCTGATGAGCTTGAAACCTTTAATACAATCATTAAAAAAGGAAATTCCTTCGGAGCTTATATTGATCATGAGCTGGTAGGCTGGATTATTGGTGAGCAAAGAACCTGGAACAACAGTTTTTATATCGAAAACATCCTGATCCATGAGAAACACCGAAGACAGGGTGCCGGTATACAACTGATCAAAAATACCATTAAAGAAGCCCGAAGATTAAACTGCCGGGTTATTGAACTTGAAACCCAGAATACCAATTACCCTGCGATACAATTTTACAGAAGAATGGGCTTCAATATTACCGGCATGAACACAAGATTGTATAATAATTCTGACGAGATTGCCCTTTTTATGACGTTGGATCTGGAATAGTTTTTTCCTTTTTAAATTAAAAAAATGCATTTTTGTAATAAACTAATACCTGAAAGTTAATGTTACGTACTACCCTTTTTCTGGTCACCTTAAGCTTTTTTCAACTGACGAATGCTCAAAAAAAGACATTTAAATGTAAAGAAGTTCATGACGCAATAAAATTAATTGATGCAGAAAAATATGATGAAGGAATCTCCATTTTGAAAGACTGTGAAAAAATAGACCCAAAGGACTATACTTACCCCTATGAAATTGCCTTAGCATATATCAAAAAAAAGGATTACACTTTGGCTATTTCAGAACTTAACAAGGCAAAAGATCACTCTAATATTGACGACTATTACTACGCATTGCTTGGCAGCGCTTACGATCTTTCCAATAATCCTGAAAAAGCAATAAGCGTCTATAATGAAGGGCTTAAAAAATTTCCGGCTTCAGGAAAACTATATCTTGAAAAAGGAGTGGTTTTGGAATTTGAAGGAAAATTCAATGAAGCTATTAAAACGTATGAGAAAGGCATAAAAGCAGAACCTTCATATCCATCAAATTATTATAGGGTCTCACAAATTTATTTAAATTCTAATGATCTTCTGTCTGGGCTTATTTATGGGGAAATATTTGTAAATCTGGAACGTACGACATCGCGTACCAAAGAAATAAGTATGCTTTTATACGAAAATTATAAAAAGGCAGTAAAGTTTGATAATGAAGGGATAAAAACAAACTTATGTCCAGCTGTAATAGATGCCCAACAATATGATAAAAATAAAAAATTCCCATTCTGCATTGTTTTTGCTAAAAACTTTGCCCTTTCTATAATTAATCAAAAAGAAATTAATCTCAATACCTTATCTGAAATCAGAAGACAGTTTCTGAAAGAATATTATACAAAAGATTATATAGATAATCCTAATGTACTCCTTAGTTATCATAAAACAATGGAAGATCATAATGTATTTAACGCATACAATCATTATATTTTCCAAATTGGTGATCAGAAAGCATTTAAAAACTGGCAGGAAAATAATAAAGCTGAATATGATCAATTTGTTCACTGGTATACTACAAACGAAAATATTCTAAATATCAACAAGAATAATCTCTTCGTGTCTGACCAGATTAAAGAATAATAGCTGACATATGACAAATCTTCTGACCTATCTCCGTTCTCTCACTCCTTTTTCTGATGAAAGCTGGTCTTTGCTCCAGCCTGCCCTGTCTGAAAAAAGTTTTAAAAAAAATGAACTTATGCTGCAGGAGGGAGAGATCTGCCATTCTCTATTTTTTATTGATAAAGGATTTTGTAAAACGTATTATGAGATAGACGGAGTGATAAAAAATACCAGCTTTTTCTTTGAAAATGAAATCGCCACCAATATCAGCAGCTTTGGCAGCGGACAACCATCTGAGTTCAATATGGCAGCATGTGAAGAAGTACATACGGTTATTTTCAATAAAGAAAAATTGTTTACAATGGCTAAAGAATCTCATGAAATTGAAAGCCTGGGACGTCATTGTATCCGTCAGTTTGCCACAAAACAGGAAGAGTTTTCCAATCTTTTCAAACTTTATTCTGCCCGGGAAAGATTAGAATATCTTGAAAACAGATACCCCGAAATGCTGCAGCGGGTATCACTTACCCAACTGGCCTCTTTCTTAGGCGTAGCAAGGGAAACATTAAGCAGGATCAGGAAACGAAGAATTTCCCATTAATCAATATTCCATTCAATATACTCTAACACTGACATTACATTAAACCGAAACAAAATGAAAACATTAATATGGCAAGGAATAATTTATCAGTCTCTCGAATATGTTAACATACAAGAAAATGATAAAAACTATACTGTACTGTCAAAAATCATTGGCTGTTATCATGATAAAATTTATGCTGTAGATTATAAACTCATCATTGATAAAGACTGGACAATGCTGGAATTTTTAATTGAATCTGAGATCAATACCATAAAGACTAAGATAACAGGAAAAAAACAACAGGATCATTGGGAGATCAATAATATGATACATCCTGAATTGAAAGGATTCAAATATATTGATATCTCTTTAACCCCATTTACCAATACATTGCCGATCAATAATTTGATTCTAACTGAAAACCACTCGCAGAAGATCGAGGTTATTTATATTGATATTTTAAACAATCATATTAAACCAGTCAAGCAACAGTATACCAAAACAAGCACCGCCGGATATCTGTACGAAAATATTGAAACCGATTTTAAAGCTGACATTGTAGTGGATGAAAATGGATTGGTCATCCATTATCCCGGACTCTTTAAAAAAATTGCTGAGCTCACTTAAAGCAACCTGAAATTTCATCCGGTTCCCTAACTGTCTGAGATGTCTCTATCACATATTTTTTGACAGAATTAATCAGGTTTAACAGAAAACCTCCAATGCTTGGATGTATGAAAAAATAATATATCGAAAAGTAATAAACAGGTTCTCCCAACTGTTATTAGTATATGAAAACCATCTCGATATTTATCTGTTTTTTTCTATCTATGATTGCTGTTTCTGCTCAAAACAACAGTTCTGAAGGCTTTTTTGAAACCGCTGACCATATCAGACTCAAATATAAAGTCTCCGGAAAAGGGGAAGCCTGTATCTATGTTCCCGGAGGTCCCGGACAGGGATATCCTTCATTTGAACTGATGGGCGGAAACAACCTTGAAAAAAATATGAAAATGATCTATATGGATCAACGTGGTTCCGGTGGATCAGGTCAGGCAGAGAATTATCATCTTGACAAAATGATCCAGGATATTGAAGAACTGAGACAACATATGAAACTGAACAAGGTTTTCTTACTGGCACATTCTTTTGGAGGAATTATTGCAGTTAATTATGCTAAAAAATATCCTCAATACACAAAAGGACTTATCCTCGCCAATATCACGTTACATTTCCTCAATGATGAATCGGTAAGAGAACAGATAGAGTATGGAAATGAACTCCTTCACTCCCCTGCCGAAGACATTTCCAAAGACAGCCTTCAGTCAGAAATTTCAAAAGTAAGCAGCTTAATGAGAAAAAAGCGTATCGGGTATAAATTTCTTACGGATGATATCGAAACCATTAAACAAATGGACAAAATAGATTCTCTTCATCCAAGGATCATCGATTTTGGAATGGCAGTGATCACAAAGCCCAAAGAGTATCCTGAATATTATACTGACTACACACCTCTTACAAAAGACATTAAAGTCCCTGTATTAATTATTACAGGAAAAAAAGACAAAGCCGTAGGAACCAAGCATTATCAAACATTCCAATTTCCAAATCAAAAAGTGGTTTCCATTGACGGTGGACATCTTTTGTATTATGAAAAAAACAGTGAGTTTATCAATTCCGTATGGAACTTTGTGAATCCCCACAGGTGAAAATTTATTTTTCCCAAAAACTGTTCATGAATATTAATGTGAAGATGCTCTTGCTTCAAAGCTAAAAAAACAGCCAGTTGTATTTATATTACCCTTTTCAGTTAAAATTTTCTTAGAGCACATCGTTTTTACCCTGACATTTATGCCAACATTGTTGATAATACGACATATTCTGTCGCTTTATCAGATTACCTTTGTTTCATTACAGAAGTGGGACGGAAAACAAAAATGTCAAGTTGTAATAAATCTCATATCAATATGATAAAATAAATCTTTTCACAGTGAGGTAAAAGTAATACTTTTGCAAGCGAATTAAATAATGATAACTTACACAATCCATGAAAAAACTCTACATGGGTGCATTGACTTTATGCACCATCCTGAGCCTCTCTGCCCAGGAAGTGATCTGGCAGAAAGACATCAAATCTTCCACTCAGGATTTTCTCAATCAGGTAATCACTACTATTGATCAGCAATATCTTATCACAGGAAGCAGCATTCAGGCTAAAAGCCAGTCTTTAGCTGCTAATAACCAAAAGCTCAATAACGGTTACGATTTCCATTTGGTAAAACTCAACCAGCAGGGCGAACAGGTTTGGGAGAAATATATTGCCGGACAAAACCACGATTATTTATCCGCAACGGTTACTACGCAGGATGGAGGATTTCTGGTTTCAGGCACCACATATTCAAGCAAAGGACTGGATAAAAAAGAAGATTCCAAAGGCGGATCGGATATCTGGCTGATCAGGCTGAATGAATTTGGTGATGAACTGTGGCAGAAAACCTTGGGAACATCTTCAGATGAAGAAGCCAAAGCAGTGATTCAGACCACAGATTTAGGATTTTTTGTAGCCGGAAATATACAAAACTCATCCAAAGGCTATGGTTCAAAAGATGTCTGGATCACCAGGCTGGATAAAGAAGGGAAAGAGCTTTCTCAGCTTATTCTGGGAGGAAGAGGATTAGATGAAGTCGAGAAAATGATCCCAACAAAAGACGGTGGAGCATTACTGGGAATCTATTCGAGGAGTTCCGAGGTTCGGGGTTCAGGTTCCGGGGTTGGGAATCCTGAGATTACACCTTCGACTGAAAGGCCTGCTGCCTCAACAGCCATTAGCCAGCTGCCAAAAGCCAGCAGCAATTTCGGTGAAGGCGACTACTGGATTGTCAAACTGGATAAAAATGGAAAACTAGAATGGGAAAAGAACTTTGGAGGAAAAGGCGATGACCATATCAGAACCCTGGCTTTAACTTCAACCGGTTTCATTATCGGAGGAGAATCCAGATCCGAAAGATCCGGAAATAAATCAGTAGGTATTGAAGAAGGAACAGACCTTTGGCTGATCTCACTGAACGAAAGAGGGGATGAGATCTGGCAGAAATCCTACAATTTCAAGAACAGGGATATTCTGATGGGGATGAATGTGATACAGAGTCAAGAGCCGAGAGCCAGGAACCAAGATGTCACAAAAGGAATATTGTTGGGTGGTTATACGCAGGCAGAAGGAAGAATAGAAAAGGATGATGAGACCTTTTGGATGCTCTATCTTGACGGCAACGGAAATGAACAGTGGAGAAAACATGTGAGTGGAGACTCCAGAAAAAGAGAAGAGAGACTTTCAGATCTGAAACTTAACAGAGACGGTTCTATCGTTCTGGCTGGAACGAGCGCGGAGGAATTAGGAAAAGAAAACTGGAAGATTGTAAAGCTGGGAGATAAACAGGTTGATCAGCTGATTGAGAAACATGATATCAAGATCTATCCGAATCCTGTATCAGATTATGCTTATGTAGAAATCGGTTTTAATTTCAAAGAAGCTGATATTGTGCTGTATGATATGAGCGGAAGACAGCTTCAGAATATAAAAACTAAAAATAATGTTACCAAATTGAGTACACAGGCTCTTGTACAAGGTGCTTATCTGGTGACCATAAAAACGGATACAAATAAAACAGCGAATGCTAAATTGATTAAAAAATAAACACGATGAAAAAAGTAATTGCAGCTTCTCTGATCATCTGTGGATGTGCCCTGGGCTATGCACAATCAGTAGATGCGAAAGACAGTAAATATAACCTCACTATAAAATCTCCAGACGCAAGTCAGCTATCCAAACATATTGATATACCCACTTCTACCCATACCGGAGCGGTAGGTATTGATATTCCTTTGTATACCATCAAAGTAGGTGATTTTAGTTTACCGGTTTCCTTAAAATATCATGCTTCAGGAGTGAAAGTAAAAGAAACAGCCTCAAAAGTTGGTCTTGGATGGTCATTATCTATTGGAGGCCTTTCATTATCCAAACAGATTTTAGGAAGAGAGGATAAGGGAAAAATACAATATATTAATCCTGATAATTTTAATCCTGTCCAAGGGAACCCAAATGATTATACCCTTGCTATGACCCTCAAAAATGGACTTGGAGCACCGGATACCCAGCCTGATATCTATTCTTATGCTATTGGTGGCAGCTCAGGAGAGTTTTATTATGACAGTGCCGGGAAAATCATTCAAATCCCCTATAGTACGGTAAAGATTGAAGACTCATTTGTTTTTACAGATAACCAAGGGATAAAATATTATTTCAAGCCGGGAAATCAGACCCAAAATGTTGGAGGTGGTAATGCACCTGATCCACAAGATTTTAATACGACAGACTTTGTCATTACAAGAATTCTTTTACCAACAGGAAAGGAAATAAAATTCAATTACCTAACTAGCAACTATGATTATCTGAGCAGTTTCTATAAAGGACTTAGAGTAGGCAGGGCATGTAATGTTGAAAATGGGACTATTAATGAAGAATTCGTTACAAGAACAAGAGTTCTTTTAGAAAATGTACTGCAGAGTATTGAATTTGAAGGAAACGAAATGAAGTTCCTATATAATGGCCGTGAAGATATCAATAATGGACTTTCTTTAAGTAAAGTAGAGATTAGAAACCCTCAGAAAGCGGTGGTATCAGATTATAGTTTGGTTAAAGATTACTTTATAAGTACAGATTCACCGGTAGTTCCCGGTTTTGAAGCTGATTTCCCTTACCTGACTAAAAGACTCAAATTAAAAGAGGTTGTGAACCTGAAAGATAATTCAAAATACAAACTTCAGTATTATGAAAATTATCCTTTACCGAACAGACTTTCTGAACAGACTGATTATGTAGGATTCTATAACGGGAAGACCTTTAACCAGGGAATTCCCTATATAACATATGATGATAAAACTTATGGCTATGGGGATGATAAGAGGCCTGATATTAATTATGCGGTGTCAGGGAGCTTAAAAGAGGTCCAATATCCGACTGGGGGAACCATGAACCTGGAATACGGATTGGATGATTTCTATTTTAGTGGAGTAGAAACACAAATGGGGAAAAAGGAATTTCTTATTTCAAACCTGGAACCTTTAGGCGGTGTTTTCAATGTGAGCAGAGACGGAAATAAGGTGGATTTTAAGATTACTTTTCAAAGTACTACCAGCCCTGCAGAAGGTTCAGAAGGGAGCCTGCCGGAGGGACCTCATTTTGTAGGGGAGTTACTGGACAATAACAATACAGTCCTTCAAACATTCCTGATCAACAAACAATACGAAATGATTGTGGACAAGAAACCTTCCTATAAAATAAGGATCAGAAAGGTAGGAAACGTAAACAGCAGTCAGTATGCTACCTTGAATGTGGAATGGGTTGACAGTATATCTGAAAATAAAGAGTACAATAAATCTGTAGGGGGAATCCGGGTAGAAAAAATAAAGAACAGCGATGGCAATACGCTGGCTCAAGAAACAGAGTTTATTTATAAAGATGCAAATGGCAAATCCACCGGAAAATATATGGGGGATGATATAGACTATTCTTATATCCAGGAAGTGGCAGAGGATAAGGTGGCAGGATACAGCTGTGAACAGATGGTGATCAGCAATACCGGAAACTTCAATATTACAACCATCAATGGAAAACCTACAGTGTATGATAAAGTGACAACCAGAGTCAAAAATATCAGTAATGCAGCAGAAAGTTACGAAACTACAGATGAATACATGAATCTTAGTCATACCAATGCTAAAAATGCCAGAAGCCCCATATTCACTTATGCCAACAATCAGTTTGCCCGTGGAATTTTAATCGGACGAAATTATTATGATTCTCAGAAAAAGCTGCTGAAAAAAGATGTTATCACCTATGATTTTGATAATCATTTCAATAGTCTTTCCAACGATTATAGTGCAGGATTTCCAACTCTGCCGATAAGACCTTATGTGATTGGAATCAAAGCGATTGCTGCCAATTTTACAACGTTTACGGTTAACCGATATGAAATATCATCTGCCTGGGTAAAGAAGAAAATGATGAAAACCACTAATTATTTAGCCAATAATAGTAATGGTATTGATGAGATTACCAATTATACTTATGATACCAATTATAAACATACCAATCCGATGATGATAGATGTTGAAACTTCTGGTTCCAGCCAACAGACTTTGTATCAGTATGCTTATGAAAAAGGCAATCAAAAGTTGATCAATGCCAATATGATTAGTATTCCTTTAGAAACGAGTGTCACAAAGAAGCAGAATGCAAGTGATCCAGCCGGAAAAACGCTTTCAAAAACAGAAACCAAATATGATGATCCAGCAACTTTGTTTCCTACTTCAGTAATTTCTTATGGAATTAATACCGGAGCACAATCAACAGAAGTTACCTACGATAAATATGACTCAAACGGAAACTTACAACAGTATACCACAAAAGACGGTATTCCAACAGTCATTATCTGGGGATATAACAATACAAAACCTATTGCTAAAATTGAAGGAGTAACTTATGCTCAGATTTCATCTGCTGCCAGTGCTATTGTCAGTGCTTCTGATACAGATGGAGCAGCTACTTCCAATAATGATGAAACTGCATTATTAAGCGCATTGAGGACATTCAGAGCTCAGTTTCCTAATTCTCCGGTCACTACTTATACCTATGATCCTCTGATAGGAGTCAGAAGTATCACTCCGCCAACAGGGATCACAGAGTTTTACACTTATGATACGGCAGGAAGGCTGATAAAAGTAGCTGATGCGAATGAAAAAGTAGTAAAGGAAATGAAGTACAACTATAAAAACTAATACCGATGAAAAAGATAATAATCCCTATAGGAGTACTGCTAACAGCAAGCTTACAGGCACAGCTCACTCCACTTCCTAATACAGAAAACTATATCCAGGCTAAAACCTATCTTGATTACAATGGAGCTACTGCTACAAAATCTGCCGAAACCGTACAGTATTTTGACGGATTGGGAAGACCTAAGCAGGTAGTCAATGTAAAAGCATCCCCACTGGGAAAAGATGTGGTTACCCATATTGAATATGACGGTTTTGGAAGACAGGTCAAAGATTATCTTCCTGTTCCCCAGTCCCAAACCCTTAATGGAGCTATTGTTCCTAATCCTTTATCGAATGCGACCAATACACCTTATGGTTCAGAAAAAATATTTTCAGAGAAAGTATTGGAAAATTCGCCTTTGAACAGAATCCAGCAACAGATCCAGGTGGGAAATGACTGGGCTGGTAAGCCTGTAAAGTTTGATTATGAAGCCAATACAACCGCTGATGCTGTAAAAATGTTTACCACTACGACGACGTGGGAAAATGCAGCTACCAAAAGTGAACTTCCACCGTCAACAGGAATCTACTCCGAGTCTAAGCTCTATAAAAATACGGTGACTGATGAAGACGGAAACAAAACCATAGAATTTAAAAACGGGAAAGGACAGGTCATTCTGGTAAGAAAACTAATCAATGCTTCAGGCAATGCAGACACCTATTATGTATACAATGAATATGACCAGTTAGCTTTTGTGATTCCTCCCACAGCCTCCACTCTTACAGATGTGAACCCAGCACTCAGTGACTTGTGTTATCAATACCGTTATGATGAGAAAAACCGTCTGGTAGAAAAGAAACTTCCCGGAAAAGGCTGGGAATATATGGTATACAATAAGGCTGACCAGCTCGTAATGTCTCAGGATGCAAATCTTAAAGCTCAGGGAAAATGGCTGCTAATGAAATATGATGAGTTTGGCAGAGTGATTTTGAATGGTATTACCAATAATAATGCTACACGACAGACCCTTCAGACCAATGTAACAGCAGCTGTCTATATCAACGAAAAGCGAAGTAAAGCATTCTTTACCATAAACGGGATGCCTATCTATTATACCAACAGGGCTCTTCCTGCTAATCTGGTACAGGTTTTAAGCATTAATTATTATGATACTTATCCTGCTTACAGCTTCAATCCATCTTTTCCAGCAACTATTCAGGGGCAAACCGTATTGACGGAAACGCCTGGTACAGATGGAAGAAGTACGAAAGGACTTCCTGTCATGAGTCTGGTGAAGAATGTTGAAGATGATAACTGGAGCAAAACCTACACTTATTATGATAATAAAGCAAGAGCTATAGGTACATATTCTATCAACCATTTGGGAGGCTATACCAAAACAGAATCCATGCTGGATTTTGCAGGAGTTCCACAAAACACCAATACCTATCATCTTAGAAAACCCGGTGAATCAGGCATAACCATTCAG
>NZ_JALCZD010000018.1:0-75520 GCF_024586945.1 Chryseobacterium sp. WG14 | reverse complement strand
GCAAAGAAAAATTCAATCTCTGACTTAAAACGGCATTGCAAATTGTGAATGGTCAATCCGGCTGCGCTTGTCAATTTTTACAGATCTGGTACAACCAATCACTATTCACTTGCAAAGAAAAATTCACTTTAACTTAAAGTTGTATTTCAACCTTCAACATCTGAAATCTAGCATCTCGGCTCTTAACTCTTAACTCTTAACTCTTAACTCTTAACTCTTAACTCTTAACTCTCAACTTTCAACTCCAATCCTTGCCTCCCCCTCTTATCCCCACAAAACAAAAAACCTTGTTAAGAAAGTTCTCAACAAGGTTGTATTGTAAAATCCGGTGACCGGATTATCCTTTTTTAGTGTGTGTACTTTTCGGAGCTGACTTTGCAGCTGAAGTAGCCTTTACTTTAGGAGCAGCAGGCTTTTCTGCTTTAGGCGCCGCTTTTTTAGTTTCTTTTTCAATGCTTACTTCTTCTGCAGGCTCACCTTCCAAAGTTTCAGGTTCTGCTTTTACAAAACTTTCAGGAGTGATATATCCAGCTTTGTGAAGAATATTATACCATTGAGCCAATTTCTTGATGTCAGATGCATATACTCTTTCTGTATCATAATTAGGAAGAGAAGCCAACATAAAATCTTTCAGTTCAGCATCAGAAGCTTTGTGAGAAATAGTTTCTTTATAATCATTGTTTTTAGCAACATTTTCAAAAACTTCGAACAAAGGAACTTCTTTATCAAATGTAAACATTGCAATATTATCCAATAAGCTTACCTGGCTAGAGTTACCAATGCTTACTTTTTTCTTGTTGGTAACATCTTCAATAATAAACCCGTTTCTTAATTGAGAAACTAATTTGAAAAGTCCTGGTTTTCCAGAAATTGAAATTATTTTTTCTAACAGCATAATTTTATTTTTTGTAAATTCTGCAATCAGCTTTCAGCTTTTTGCCTTTTATTATTCTTTTTTTAATCCTTGTTTACATTATTTTGGAAATCTCATTTTGTAGCCGATGCTTACATCACCCTGAGAAATCTTTGTCAGTTTTCCTTTTACCAGTTTCTTCTTCAGTGCACTCAGATGGTCGGTAAATAAAACCCCTTCAATATGATCGTATTCATGTTGAATTACGCGGGCTCTAATATCGGAAAAAGTTTCTGTATGTTTTACAAAATTTTCGTCATAATATTCAATGACGATAGTTTCTTTTCTTTTCACATCTTCTCTTACATCCGGAATAGACAGACAGCCTTCATTAAACTTCCATTCTTCCCCCGATTCTTCAAGAATTCTGGCGTTAATGAAAACTTTCTTAAACTCTGCCAGCTCATCTTTGATATCTTCATAATCCTCATCATCTGCAAGGGGGGTCACATCTATTATAAACAGACGGATATCCAATCCTATCTGAGGTGCAGCAAGACCAATGCCATTTGCACTGTACATCGTTTCGAACATATTATCCAGTAATTCCTGTAATTCAGGATAATCTTTATCTATATCTTTTCCTACTTTTCTCAAAACAGGATCCCCAAAAGCTCTTATCGGTAAAATCATCTTAATCTTTGTTCTAAAAAATTCTGCAATATGATGGTTGCACTTACTTTATCTATTAATCCCTTTTCCTGTCTCTTTTTTTTGCTCTTTCCACTTTGGGAAATAAAAAACGAGGCCATTTTGGAAGTAAATCTTTCATCCAAACGGTGGACTGCAATATCCGAAAATTCTTTTTTAAATTCTTCAATGAATTTTAAAATATCAGTTTCCACTTCTGAAATATTCCCTTTCAAATCTGTGGGAAGGCCAACTACTACTTCATCTACCTTATTTTCGCTGAAATATTTTTTTAAAAATTCCATCAGAAAACGGGTCTCCACAGTATCCAGCCCACTGGCTATAATCTGCATATCATCTGTTGCAGCAATGCCACAACGCGCCTTTCCATAGTCTATCGCAAGGATTTGTCCCATAATTTTGCAAATTTAGTAAAATTTAATGATTTTATTCATAACGCAGTTTTTTTATATAAATCATGTTTTATTCCATTATTTTTTTTATAATTTTAATCCTCCAAAAAACAAATATATGAAGAAACTCATCCTCGTAAGACATGCAAAAAGCGACTGGCCGGAAGAAACGGAGGATTTTGACAGACCTTTAGCAGATAAAGGTTTAGAAGACGCTATGAACATGTCCCGGTTCCTGAAAAGTCATCAAATTTCTATTGACCATTTTATTTCAAGCCCGGCCGTCCGTGCGCTGAATACATGCAAAATTTTTAACCAAACCTATCAGCTTAATTTTTCTACTGATGAAAAACTCTATAATCCTTCGGAAAGAAATTTTGAGTCTGTAATTTATGATCTGGATGACAACCTTAGCTCGGTTGCCTTTTTCTCCCATAATAACGGAATCTCGAATTTTGCCAATTCTATCTCTGAAGATATTTTTCATTTTCCGACCTGTGGTGTCGCAGGTTTTGAAGTAGACTGCACTTCATGGTCTGAATTTGACGGAGCCCAAAAGAAACTTCTATTCTTTTATGAGCCGGGGAAAATTTAGCTTCTTTTCAATAATTCTTTATTCAGTATGGTAATAAAAACGGTTGCTTAAGTTAAAAACTTTTTTTGAAAAACATCATCTTAATTCAGAGCTTTCAAAAGCTGAACAGGGCTTAAACCTGCTTCAGTAAACCAGTATATCTTTTGCAGACTACATATTTCCCTTCACTGGTGGGGTGGCAAAAAATTTATTTTTGACAGGGTGGTTAAACTTCAGCCAAAAAAACTATCCGTTGTATACAAAAAAAACGGGCTAAAGCCCGTTCTGTTGAATATTTTTGCAATTATGCCACTTATTTTCTCTTCAGATCAAGATCATCAAAATCAAAACTGAAATCTGTAACATCGGAAATAGCTTTTAATTTCGCTGACTGTGCTTTTCCATTCTCATCATAGCTGAAAATAATAAAAGCATCCGCATCATAGCTTCTGTCATCCCATTTTATAATGAAAGAATTGTTGGAATACGGAAGCAGCTCGCCTTTCAATCTTGGAGAATTTTTGCATGATATCCTGTAGGTATTTCCTTGTTGAGTAATGTCTACATCTCCAAACCAGATGTCATGATAAGTTCCGGTAAACTGTTCTGCTTTTGGTTGAAGTCCTTTATCTTTCTTAAAAGTTTCAGATTTTACATAAGCTTCTTTCTTTTGCTTATCATATTCTGCATTTATCTTAGACATTCTCTCACCATATGTTTTCAGCCAGTTTCTGTCTGCCACCCCCAGATAAGAATCTTTCACTGTATTGGTAATGGTGTTGAAGGCAGCTCCTGATTGCTGGTTAGTTAAGACCACAATTCCAAGTTTCAGATCAGGAATCAGGGTAAATTGTGTCACCGTACCAATAAGCCCGCCGGTATGCTGAACCTGCTTATGGCCTTTAACATCGCTTAAAAACCATCCCAACCCATATCCGTAGAAGCTGGTATCATATGGATTTTTTGCAGCTACTCTATCAGGGATCTGTAAACTCCAAAGCTGCTGAACATTTTTATCAGACACTAATTTTTTACCGTCTTTCGTTGTAAAATTATTCAAAAGACATTCTGCCCATGTGGTCATGTCTTTGATATTACTCATAATTCCTCCTGCCGCATTGCCTGTTTCATTCCAGTCATGAGGAACCGCAATTGCTTTTCCATCTACAGGGGCGTGTGCATCAATTTTATTAGAGATAGCTTTTGCCCTGTTGTAGCTTCCAAAACTCGATGTCATCCCTACCGGCTTCATAATTCTCTGCTCAATAAATTCGGCCCAGCTTAATCTGGAAACTCTGTGGATAACTTCTCCGGCAACAATGAACATGATATTATTATAATCTAATTTTGTTCTGAAAGCATTTTCTGGTTTCAGATATCTTACATTGTGAACAATATCGTTAACCGTCAGGTTTCCTCCTTCCGGAAAAAACATCAGATCTCCCTGCCCCAACCCTAATCCGGCTCTATGGGTAATCAGATCCTTTATGGTTATATTTTGAGAAACGTATGGATCGTACATTTGGAATTCAGGGATATATTGAGAAACTTTATCATCCCAGTTCAGCTTTCCTTCATCTGCCAAAATAGCCAATGCTACGCAGGTAAACCCTTTGGAGTTGGAAGCTATACCCACCAGAGTATGATCATCCATAGGTTGTTTTGTGGTAAGAGAACGTAGTCCGAAACCTTTTGAATAGGTTACTTTTCCATCTTTTACAATACCTACTGACATTCCCGGAACATCGAAGGTTTTTAATGTATTCTGGATTAATTCATCCAGTTTTTTTTCTTCAACCTGGGCAAAGGAAATCAAAGAAAAAAGAATAAAGAACAAAGAGAAATTATGCTTCATTATTACAAATTTTCTGTGAAGATAAGAAATTTGGGGTATGCCACTTACATTTACTTATCTAACAAAAAAGGAAACTTATCAAATTTCCTTTTTTGTACAAATCTAATTTTGAGTCAGATTATTTCCATGATCATAGTAATTAAAATCCTTAATATGAAGATGTCCATTATTTCCCCATAATGATATGGGTGGGTATGTGTCCCATTCTGTAAATTGAAAATCATCCCTGAAAGCATTTCCCATCATATTTAAATAATGCTCGTGATTGGTATATTGTACCTCTTGATCATAATATCTGAAATCTATGACAATATTATGTGTAGCTCCTTGATACACTCTGCTAAAGCTGTTGCCTATCAAATTTATTGTGCCTCCGGTATAAGGAACGTAAAACAAATCAACTCCATTTACTGTACCCTCAAAATAGCAGTTAATTAAGTTTAAAGAATTTTTGCCATTTTTACCGATATATGAGCAGACCAGAACATCTCCAAAATTGCCTTCAAAATCACAAGTGTCAAATTTTACATTATGCGCGCCTTCTAAGTGAACTCCTAAAGTTTCATTAGAATTAAATACACAGTTCACAAAATTTAATAGATTAGGGTTTGTGACATTGTTATCCGGGTTAGGATCTTTACCGATATCAGCTTTAAATGCTTCTTTACAATAATCTATTTTTAAATTTTTAAAATAAGATACACAACAGTCAATTAATGTAAACCCTCTTGTAAATCTAAAAATGTGTATTTCCTCAATATTTAATAAAATTAACTTTTCAATTTTTATAGCAGTTCCACCTGTTGCATTAGTTGTATCGGCCCTTTTTATTGAAAAATGCTTGGCATTAAATCCATTAACACGATCAGGAGAACTGCCTTTTACATCAAAAACAACATGTCCATCATCGCCTTCATCATAAATCTGAGTCAAATTTATTCCTCGTCCTATTAATTCAAATTTCCGATCTTTACCATTGCTGTTTCCATCATTATTATTAGTTGTAAAATCAATAGCTATTGTTTTTGAAACTTTTATTTTGCCCGCCGGCAACGTAATATTCCACCCTACTCTAACCCCAAAATTTACAGCTTTCTGTAAAGCATCGGAATCATCAGTAATATAATCAGCTTTTACACCAAATCTTTTCGCCGATATTTCTGAACCTGACAGAATACTGGTATCCACATAATATTCACCATTTCTTTTTCGATAAATAATCCCATCCACTTTAGAATCGTCCATTAAATAATTATTAATCCAATGGGTAATCTTTTTAAAATTTACATTTTCGTGAGTGTAGCTATCAACTAACTGTACTAAATCATCATTTTGATAAGTACTTCCAGCTGTAAAAAAATCTTCTGTATAAATCATATTTTTTAATTTTGTTTCATAAATATAGGGTACATCAGCGCCAAAACTTGACGCATTAAAAAAATAGACATCTTATAGTTGCAAAGAAGTTTTTTTTGCGCATAATTCTTTATTAATTTTGCAGAAATAAAATACACCCCCTTTTTGAATGACAAAAATTCTTCTCCTTTCCGATTCCCATTCTTATATTGATGACCGAATTTTAGAATACGCATCCCAGGCAGATGAAGTCTGGCATTGTGGTGACTTTGGAAGCATGGATGTTATAGAACAGCTGGAAAAAATAAAACCGCTAAAAGGGGTTTACGGGAATATAGACAACGCTCAGATCCGTTCTGAGTTTCCGGAAGTAAACCGTTTTCTTTGTGAAAAACTGGAGGTTTTGATGATCCATATTGGAGGTTATCCCGGAAAATACACTCCCTTAACAAGGAATGAAATAACCAACAAGGCCCCGAAACTGTTTATCTCAGGACATTCTCATATTTTAAAAGCCATGTATGACGAAAAGAACAGTCTTTTACACCTCAATCCGGGAGCTTGTGGTAAGCAGGGCTGGCACAAGATGAGAACCATGATGCGGTTTGTAGTGGATGGAGAAGAAATAAAGGACCTTGAAGTTATTGAATTGGGTCCGAGAGTGTGAGGAGTTTGAGGGTTTGAGAATAAAGGGGCTTGCCTTCAATACATTTTACTTTTTACCTTTGTACAAATTAGTGGGTCCGGACAAGTCTTAAAAAATTATGAAGATTGGTGATAAAGTTTCTGTAGTGGATGAAAATTTAAACGGAGTGGTAACTTCCGTGAAGGGAAATATTGTAGTATTTAAAGATGAATACGGCTTTACTCATCAATATCCAAAAGAAAAACTGGTTCCCAAAGACGCTGATCTTTATGAAAATATAAGAATCATCAGAAAAGCGGAACCAAAAAAAATCATTTCGAAGAAACATCAGAAAAATCATTTGGTTATAGACCTTCATTTTCATAATTTAGTAAAGAATCCCAGTGATTATGACAGTTTTGAAAGACTGTTTATTCAAAAGGAGAAATTAATAGATGTGTTGGCATTCTGCAGGAAAAACAATTTAAAAAGGCTTGAAATTGTTCATGGTATTGGGGACGGCACTTTACAGAGGATGGTACGGGATGTTTTGGAAAGCCAGGTGAATATTGATTTTTATAATAAGGAAATACTTCACCACCAATCGGGTGCGGTAATGGTAGAATTTCACTAAATTTGCAGCAATTGAAATATGAACGTACTTAATTTACTTTTTACCAAAGACGGATTGATCTACCAGATTGTGAAGAATAAAAGCATCCTGGAGGAAAAATCTTATTTCGTTACAGAAGAAACACCAGCCAATCTTATTGAAGAAAAGCTTGATGATATTCTTATCAAACAACGTTTTGATGAGATCCAGATCATTTCTGCCCTGAATCATTTTACTCTGATGCCGGAAGGATTTTCAGAACATGAAGCCGGATTTGACCTGATAGCCTTCAATGCTCCGGCTGACAGGAACAAAGAAGAACTGATGCTTTCGATCAATAAAAAATTCAATATCCAGTTTTACTATACTTTTCCCAAACATTATTACAAAAAAATAAAAGAGCTGGCTGTTCCGGTACATTTTAATTTTTCCGGAGAGAAGTTTTTAAGTTCTCTCAACAATAAAAATAACAAGGAAATTCACATCAATCTTTATCATAATCAATGTGAGTTTTTTGCTATCGATCAAAAAAAGGTAATCCTGTACAATAACCTGGATGTCAATTCAGAGGTTGATTTCCTTTACTTTATTATGTTTACGCTAAGCAAGTTAGGTTTTGGAATCAATGATACGAACTTTTTCGCTTATGGAGAAACAACGGAAAATGAAACATTTATTTCCGAACTTCAAAAATTTGTCAGAAATCTAAAGATTGTTTTTGACAATGTTCCTAACAAGAATTTTATACTTAATTAGATTACAGCCAGGTATATCAGAAATTTATATATGCTTCTATAATCTACCACATAAACCCTAAAAAATATGTTCAGAATAATATCCGGAAAATGGAAAGCTAAAAAAATTGCCGCTCCAAAGAACTTCGATGTAAGACCCACTACGGATTTTGCGAAGGAAGCTTTATTCAGTATTCTGGAAAACAAATATGATATGCAGTCCATTTCCGTCCTTGATTTATTTGCGGGAATAGGTTCCATTTCATTAGAATACGCTTCCAGAGGATGCAAGAATGTTACATCTGTAGAAATGAACCCCAAACATACAGGCTTCATTAATTCTACAGCATCTGAACTGGATATGTCACTTCAAATCAATGTACAGAGAGATGATGTGTTCGACTGGCTTAAAAAGTTCAGAAATAAAAAATCTTTTGAAATTGTTTTTTCAGACGCCCCATTCGAAATGGAGGAGAAAAAATATTATGAACTGATTTCTTTAGTATTAAATAATAAATACTTAAAAGCAAATGGAGTTCTCATTGTAGAGCATCAAAGCAGAATGAAACTTGAACATCCCAATCTGACAGATACCAGAAAATACGGAAATGTAAGCTTCAGTTTTTTTGAGCCTAATAAAGAAAATGATAATCAGGAAATTTAATTCCTGATTATTTTTTTTGATATCTCAGGTGCGTTTTTTCCCCATTTTGTAATTGCTTCCAAAACAGGCAGCAGGGTCCTCCCAAAATCAGTTAAGGTATATTCTACCATTAAAGGTGGTTTTTCCGTGAATACTTTTCTGTCAATAATTCCATCTTCCTCCATCTGTTTAAGCTGAAGGCTCAGTGTTCTTTCTGTAATGGTCGGAATTTCTTTTCTAATTTCATTATACCTTTTGGCACCCTCAATCAAGTGGTGCAAGATGACTGCCTTCCATTTCCCTCCTATAAATCTCATTGTTACACTTGTGCAACAAGGATATGATTTGTTATCTACTGTATACATTTTTTATACTATCCTTTTTTACCGTTATTGCAAAGTTAATAAACTTAAATTAATTTTGTAACTATAAAAATGATAGTATAAATTATGAGTTTTTTAGAGAAAATGAAAACAAGGTATACTGTAAAAAAGTATAACCCACAGGGCCATATCAGTGAAGAAAAAATAAATGAATTGAAAGAAATTCTAAATCTGAGCCCATCTTCAATCAACAGCCAGCCATGGAATTTTATTTTTGTTAATAATAATTCTAAAGTGAAAGATCAGCTAGCGGAAGCTTCTTACTGGAATAAAGAAAAAATTGTACAAAGCAGTCACTTGATTGTCTTCCAATCTCTTAAGAATTCAGAAGATTTTGAAAAACAGATTGAAGGAGTTTTGCCTGAAGGGTCCGTGAATTATTATAAAAATTTTATAAAACCTAAAGGAGAAGACGGAATCAGGTCATGGCTAAAGCATCAGGTTTATTTATCTTTGGGAGTCTTTCTTTCTGCCTGTGCTGATATGGGAATAGATTCTACTCCTATGGAAGGAATTGAACCGGAGCGCTACGATGATATTCTGAAAAATGAAAAGTATGAAACGCTTTTTGCCGTAGCAATCGGTGAAAGAGATGAAGCAGATACCAATCAGCCAAAGTTCAATCCAAAAACAAGACTAAAGACCGGAAAAGTGATTGTAGAAGGGTAAAAATCCACTTTTCAAAAACCTGGAATAGCGAATGGGTCAATGTACATAATATTCCAGGTTTTCTTTAGCTATAATCTGTACAGGTGACATATAAACAGCATTCAGCTGTTCTCCATGTACAAGATGTTCAAACATAAGTTTGACACTTTTATATCCTTGCTGGAATGGTTCCTGGCCAATAAGAAAAGTAATAATATTCTGATTCAGGTATTTTTTATTCTCCTCAGTCACATCATACCCAACGACCAGATCCAGTTTTATCTGGTGTGTTTCAAAATACCTTCCTGCTTTTGTTATTGAGTTGGAGGGAAAGAATATTCCACCAATATCTTCATAAGCATGTAGGCTTTCACTTAACAGCTTATAATAGAGTTGAGTATTTTTATTCGGAACTCTTAATTTTTCAATGATCACATGAGAGGTATGGTCTGAGAAAAAGCTCATAAACCCTTTCACCCGTTGATCCAATCCATAATAATTTTCGAAATCTTCTAAAACCTCCACTATTAAGACCCGTGGCTTATTTGTATTTTGAGCAACGTGAAAAAGTTTAGCAGCAAGCCTCCCGCTGGCAAAAGAATCCTGACCTACAAAAGAAATGTTATTGAGTCCTTTCAAAGGAACATTCAAAAACAGATAAGGAATATTAAGCGCATCAAGCACACCACTTCTTTCCTGTGTCTCTTTAGCAAAATGTGGAGCTATGATAATCCCATCCAGGTTTTTATTCTTCAGGATTTTATCTAATTCCCTGTTGTAAGAATCTACATTGAATTCATCAAAGTAGGAAACAGAAACTTTCATTCCATAGCTCGAAACTTCTTCTACCGCTTTAAGCACTCCTTTTTTAGGATATTCCCAAAATGGACTGGCCGCATTAAACAAAGGCATTAAAACCGCTACCTGATACACTTTATTAAGTGCCAGATTACGGGCAATAACATTAGGCTTGAATCCGCCTGCCTGTTCTATTATTTCTATTACTTTCTTTTGGGTACTTTCCGCCACTCCCCCTCTGTTATGCAGTATACGATCCACTGTTCCAGGGGAAACATTCGCTAATCGGGCAATTTCCTTAATTGTCAAAATATATGATTTAGTGTAAATAAGTCTTCAACAAATATAGAAAACATTTCATTCCTTTTGTTCTACCCGTCTCGAATTCCCATTAAATCTACAAATAATCAAAAAATAAAATAAATATTTAATAAATATTTTGCTATTTATAAATAAATATATAAATTCGTGTTCGAACACAATGATAAAAAATTAAATAATCAAGTTAATTTTTTATAAATTCAATAATTATATGAAAACTAACTCGGTTACCCTTTTTAAAGAAGCTTACGGAAAGTTTTGTATTCCTGCGATCAACATTTCGATGCCTGAGCAGATTCATGCTTTATTTAGTACAGCACAAAAGATGAATGCTCCATTTATTATTCAGACTACTCCGGTTGCCAGAGAATACATGCACCCTCTTATGCTGATTAACTGCGTAAAGGCTGCCGCTAAAATATACCCCGATGCTCTTTTCGCCCTGCATCTGGATCACGGTAATGAACCGCATATTGACAGTGCTATTGAATCAGGAGAATATACATCTGTAATGATCGATGCCTCGCATGATCCTTTGGAAAAGAATATTGAACGGACAAAAAAAATATCCCATAGAGCTCATCTTAAAAACATTTCTGTTGAGGCAGAGCTTGGGGTACTGAGTGGTGTGGAAGATCATCTTAATATAGAAGAAGAGAACGCATTGTATACCAATCCTGCCGACGTGGAATATTTTGTAAAAGAGGCGGGCTGCGACAGTCTTGCTGTTGCTGTAGGAACAAGCCACGGTGCTTATAAATTCTCCGGAGGCAAAGGGCTCCGTTTCGATCTCCTGAAGGATATCCAGAAAAGAGTCCCGGATTTCCCCGTTGTTCTTCATGGTGCTTCTTCCATAGATTACGAAGAAATAAAACGAATAAATGCCGCGGGAGGAAACATTAAAGAAGATGCAAAGGGTATTACGGAAGAAGAGATCAGAAAAGCCATCCCCTACGGAATATGCAAACTCAATATCGCTACCGATCTTAGAATATTATGGATAAGAGTTCTCAGAGAATATTTACAAAATCACCCCGATCAATTGGATCCTTTAAGACCAGGCATCCAATATATGCAGGAACTCGAACTTCTTATCGCTAAAAAGTTTGAAATATTAGGCAACGCTAATAAAACACAACTATATAAAAAACACATATGATACAATTAGGAATTGCTCCCATTGGCTGGACTAATGATGACATGCCTGAGCTGGGAAAAGATATTACTTTTGAACAATGCATCAGTGAGATGGCCCTGGCCGGCTATAAAGGCTGTGAAGTTGGAAATAAATACCCTAAAGATCCTGTAATCTTAAAGAAATATCTCGACATCAGAGGGCTTACTATCTGCAACCAATGGTTTAGTTATGAACTGACTGCTAAATCATATGAACAGGTAAAACAGGATTTCATGAATCAGCTGCATTTTCTAAAGCATTTCAATTCAAAAGTAGTGGGTGGCGCAGAATGTGGGAATACCATTCATGGGAAATACAATACCCCCATCACACAACGGAAAAAAGCATCGGATGAAGATTGGAAAAAATTAACCCATGGGCTGAATGAACTGGGTAAAATAGCATTGAATGATTTTGGAATGCACCTTTCCTACCATCACCATATGGGAACAATGATACAGACCATTGATGAAACCGACCGCCTGCTCAATGAGACAAAAGAAGAATATGTAAAGCTTAATTATGATTGCGGCCATTTTGCTTTTGCCAATGAAGATCCGGCTAAGGCATTAAAAAAATTCATAGGCCGCACGGCCCATATCCATTTCAAAGATGTAAGAAAAAACATTCAGGAACAGGTGTATAAAGATAATAACAGCTTTTTACAGGCTGTAAAACTAGGCATATATACTATCCCTGGAAATGGCAACCTCGATATGCATACGCTGGCTCAAATTATACATCAAAATGATTATAAAGGATGGATCGTAGTAGAGGCAGAACAGGATCCCGCTAAAGCCAATCCTTTTGAATATGCCCAGAAAGGCTACCAATTCATGACAGAAACTTTAAAATTCTAAAAAAAGAAAAATAAACTTATGAAAAAATTGAATATTGGAATTGTAGGGTTAGGCAGGCTGGGTAAAGAATACGCTAAAAACCTGACCTATCTGGTTCCAAATGCCAATCTGATTGCAGCATGCAGTATAAGAAAGGAAGAATTGGATTATGTAAAAGAGACCTGCAATATTTCCAATCTTTATACCTCCTATGACCAAATGCTTGATCAGCAAAAGGATATGGATGCTGTAGTTATTGTTACCTCAACAGATCAACATGCTGATGCAATCATTAAAGCTCTCGAGGCCGGTTATCATGTTTTCTGCGAGAAACCTTTAGCACTTAATATAGAAGACTGTCTCCGCGTTGAAAAAATAGTGGCCAGGCATCCCGATCGGATTACCATGTTAGGATTTGTCCGGAGGTTTGATTCCAGCTATGCAGAAGCTAAGATCAAAATTAATGAAGGACTGGTAGGAACTCCCTATCTTTTACGTTCCCAAACAATAGATAAAGATACTTTTGCACCATTTCAGATTGAATTTTGTACCACTGGTGGAGGAATTTTCCATGATTATAATGTTCACGACATAGATCTGGCCCATTGGTATCTAGATTCCCGAATAGAAAAAGTTTGGGCTTTAGGAGGAGCGTACAGATTCCCTGAATTTGGCCTCGCAGGAGATGCAGACAATACAGCTGCTATGTGTGAGCTTCAAAATGGAACTATGGCTGTATTGCTGGCCTCCAGAATTTCCTCTTTCGGGCATAATACCAGTACAGAAATTTTCGCTACAGAAGGAAACTTAAAAATTGGTGATCCTCCAGTAAAAAATATGCTTCAGATATCAGACAAACATGGCATCCGAAGAGAAGGAATGGAAACTTTCTTTGACAGATTCCAGCATGCATTTCTGACACAGATTCAATCTTTTGTAGACCATGTGTTAGAAAACAAACATCCTGAATTAACGATGCATAACGCAACCAATGCCACTTTAGTGGCTACTGCATTAACGAAATCATTTAAAGAGAAAAAGCCAGTCACCATTGCCGATCTACTCTCTTAGACAAGAACGCGCCTAAAAACACACAAATGAATCTTATAGTAAAATCTAAAAAACAGAAAATCTACCAAAGTATATCTGCCGAAAATGCAGGCTGGAACTGGCTGAATTTTGAAGCTCGTCTTATGGGTCCATCTGAAACATGGACCTATGATACG
Organism: Chryseobacterium sp. WG14; assembly: GCF_024586945.1. Lineage (NCBI taxonomy): Bacteria > Pseudomonadati > Bacteroidota > Flavobacteriia > Flavobacteriales > Weeksellaceae > Chryseobacterium > Chryseobacterium sp. WG14. The sequence continues at coordinate 61,772 of NZ_JALCZD010000018.1, read as the reverse complement.
GGAGAACATGAAATGGTAATTGTACTATTGTCCGGTAATTACAAAGTGGAAAGCAACAGAGGAAATTGGGAAACAAAAAATGGAAGAAAGAATGTATTTCAAGGGATAGCCCATACCCTTTATCTGCCCAGAGAAACTCAATTCACCCTTATACCAACCTCTGAAGCGCTAGACATTGCCTATTGTTGGTGTAGTGCTGATCATGATTTTGAACCTCAGATGATTACTCCGGAAGAAACTCCCACCGTGATTTTTGGCGGAGATAATGCCACCAGGCAATTCAATGATTTAATTCCGCCGGGATTTGGATGTTCCCGACTTGTATGCCGGGAGGTATATACTCCATCCGGAAATTGGAGCTCCTTCCCCCCCCACAAGCATGATGAAAGAATTATTGATCATAATGGAGAATTGCAGGAAGCCCAACTGGAAGAGATCTATTTCTATAAATTTCAAAAGCCTGAAGCTTATGCTATCCAGCAAATTTACACAAAAGATCATCAGGATCCTTTAAACGAGATATTACGGGTAAGACATGATGATGCAGTACTGGTGCCCAGGGGGTACCATCCGGTAACAGCAGTACATGGCTATCATTGTTATTATTTAAATTTTCTAGCGGGATCCGATCAGTCACTCGCCAATACCCCCGACAGTGACTATGAATGGATTTTTGATTCATGGAAAGGAAAAGACCCTCGTCTTCCTTTAGTAACTCCTGCCATGAATAATCAGTAACACGATTAATATAAAGTAAATGAAATTTGATCTACTAACATTCGGAAGAGCCAGCATAGACCTGTACTCTAAAAATATTGGTGCAGAGTTTAATGACATCAAAGAGCTTACCACTGCCATTGGAGGATCTCCGGTAAATATATCCGTAGGAGCACAAAGACTCGGCCTCAGGACAAGTATTGTAACAGGAGTTGGAAATGATCCTGTTGGAGGTTTTATTACCCATACCTTAAAGCAGGAAAATGTAGATGTGTCCCATGTCAATATCATCAGGGATACTACCAGTACGGCTGTCGTTTGTGGTATTGTACCTCCTGATAAATTTCCTCTGGTTTTTTATAGGGATAAAGCACCAGATAACTATCTCACAATAGATATGGTGAACACAATAGATTTCGACCAATATAAATCTTTCCTGATGACAGGTACGGCATTATCCGTAGAGCCTACCCGAAGTGCAGCTATCTATGCTACAGAAAAAGCCAAAACAAAAGGAACAACCATTTTTTTAGACATCGATTTCAGAGCCAATCTATGGCATGATGTACGGGCATTTGGAGTTACCCTTCGTCAATACCTTCCTCTTTGTGATATTGTTATGGGTACAGAAGAAGAACTTTTGGCAATGGGGCTTACAGATTCCGATCAGGTAACAATTAAAGACAGTGCTATTTCTTCCCCAACTATCGAAGGTGATATCAATGGGGTGATCAAACAGGTGTTATCCTCCGGAATAAAGCTTCTTTTGGTTAAAACAGGATCCAAAGGGGTGACCGCTTATTATCCTGACGGAAAGACGGAAGATATCCCGGGATTTCCGGTAGAAGTTGTCAATGTATTGGGTGCAGGAGATGCATTTGCGTCGGGGTTTATTTATGGGTACCTCCAAAATTGGGATACGTACCAATCTGCCCGTCTTGCTAATGCTTGCGGTGCATGGATTGTGACCAGGCAGGGATGTAGTAATTACGCACCTACTTATGAAGAAATAATTCAGTTCATTACAGACAAAGGAGGCTTTTAACCCTATCAACCGTTGAATTATGGAAACAAAAAGATTAACGGTAGCACAGGCTACTATTGAATTTTTAAAAAATCAGTACACCAAAAGAGATGGTAGAGAACAGCTATTTTTCGCAGGGTGTTTCGGGATTTTCGGGCACGGAAATGTAGCTGGTTTAGGAGAGGCTCTGAAACAAAATCCAGATTTCACCTATTATCAAACCCGTCATGAGCAGGCCATGGTCCATACCGCCACCGCGTATGCAAAAATGAAAAACAGACTGCAGACATTTGCCTGCACGACCTCCATAGGTCCGGGAGCACTTAATATGATTACAGCTGCTGCCGGTGCTACCATTAATAGATTACCCGTATTATTGCTGCCCGGAGATTTTTTTGCGACACGTTCCGCAACTCCTTTACTACAGCAATTAGAATCTGCCCAAACTCAGGATATTTCTGTGAATGACTGTTTTAAGCCCATTTCAAAATATTGGGACCGCATCCAACGCCCGGAGCAACTCACCTCATCTTTACTGGAAGCCATGCGTGTTCTTACTTCACCTGCTGAAACAGGAGCTGTAACACTGGCTCTTCCACATGATGTACAAACGGAAGCCTATGATTTCCCTGTTCAGCTTTTTGAAAAAAGAACCTGGTATATTCCAAGGCCGGTACCGGATCTTCAATTATTAGAATATGCCGTAAGCCTTATAAAAAATTCAAAAAAACCAATGCTTATTGCAGGAGGAGGAGTTATCTATTCTGAAGCAGAAGAAGAGTTAAAAACTTTTGCAGAACAGTTTGGAATCCCGGTTGCTGAAACCTATGCCGGAAAAGGATCTCTTCATTATGAACATCCCCTCAATCTTGGGGCAATGGGAGGAACTGGTACCAAAGGAGCCAATAGAATTGCTGAAGAAGCAGATCTTGTCATTGGAATAGGGACCCGGTATGGAGATTTTATGTCTGCCTCCAAATCAGCATGGAAAAACCCCAATGTCATTTTTATCAATATCAATGTTGCAGAAATTGATGCTTTCAAACATTCTGCGGTTCCTTTACAGGGAGATGCAAGGGAAACTCTTAAAGCATTACGTAAAGCGTTGAGAGATTATCACACAGAAGAAAAGTATATCGAAAAAGTTCACGGCTATCATAAAGAATGGGATGAAATTGTAACAAAAGCCTATGCATGCGAAAATCCTGATCATCCTGTACAGGTAGAATATATGGGAGCCCTCAATGATTTTATAGAAGATAAAGATGTAATTCTCTGTGCTGCAGGCTCATTGCCTGGAGATTTGCATAAATTGTGGAGAACCAAAAACTCTAAAGGCTTTCACCTGGAGTATGGAAATTCATGCATGGGATATGAAATTCCGGGAGGTCTTGGTGCTAAAATGGCAGATCCTGACCGGGAAATATATGTTATGTGTGGGGATGCCACTTATCTTATGATGCCTTCTGATCTGATTACCACACTACAGGAAGGATATAAGATCACCTTAATATTAATCAACAACAATGGCTATGCCTCAATAGGTGGACTTTCCAATGCTGTTGGAGAAGAAGGGTTTGGAACTTATTTTAATTATAGAAATGAAAAAACAGGCCAACTGGATGGCCCCCCTCTGACAACTGATCTGGCAAAAAATGCAGAAAGTCTGGGAGCTGCAGTATTCCGGCCTAAAAACATGGCTGAGTTTCAGGAAAGTCTTATCAAAGCCAAAAATAATAAGGAAACAACGGTTATTTACGTAGAAACCATCCGGGACAGGAAACTCCAGGGTTACGCTTATTCATGGTGGGAAGTTCCCATCCCTGAAATATCGGTTTTCCCAGAGGTTATTGAGGCCCGAAAACAATATGAATTTAATAAACAACAACAACAGCAATACATAAAACCTAATCAATACAAATGATGAAAACATTAGAAAATTACATCAACGGAGAGTGGCAGAGCAGTATCTCTACCCAATATACCTCCGTACATAATCCGGCAACTCAGGAAGTAATTGCGCAAGTTCCTTCCGGTCCGGATACCGTAAAAGATGTGGAAAAAGCTATACAATATGCCCAAAAGGCTTATCTGGAGTGGAAAGACGTCCCTGCAATGAAGCGGGTACAGCCTTTATTCAAAATGAAAATGTTATTAGAAGACCACAAAGAAGAAATTGCAAAACTCATCACCAATGAATGTGGGAAAACCTATGCAGAATCTTTGGGTGAAATACAGCGTGCTATTGAAAATGTGGAAGTAGCCTGTGCTACATATGTCCTCAATCAGTCTGAGTTCTCTGAAAATATAGCTCCGGGGATTGATGAATTCATGATCAGACAGCCCCTGGGAGTCTGTGCCTGTATTACTCCTTTTAATTTCCCGGGAATGATTCCTTTTTGGTTTCTTCCGTATGCAATTGCCACGGGAAATTCTTTCATCCTAAAGCCTTCAGAAAAAGTACCCGCCACCATGCAATATGTATTTGATCTTATCCATAAGAACTTAGATCTGCCTAAGGGCCTTTTAAGTCTGGTACACGGTGGAAAAGATTCTGTAGATACGCTGCTCCGGCATCCGGATGTAAAGGCTATCAGCTTTGTAGGTTCTACTCCCATAGCCAGATATATTTACTCGGAAGGAGCCAAATACGGAAAACGCGTCCAGGCACAGGGAGGAGCTAAAAATCCTATCGTTATCATGCCTGATGCCGATATTGATATGACTACAAAAATCATCACGGATTCAGTATATGGCTGTGCAGGCCAACGCTGTCTTGCAGCGTCCCTTGTTATTACTGTTGGTGATGATAAAAAAATCAAAGATGCTCTGGTAGAAGCTGCCAAGTCCAGAAAAGTAGGATATGGCCTTGAAGACGGAATAGAAATGGGACCTGTAATTTCTCAGGAAAGTAAAACAAGAATTCAGGGGCTTATTCAGAAAGGAATTGCCGAAGGTGCCAACTTTCTGGTAGATGGTACTCAAAAAAATGTTTCCGGATTTGATCGTGGAAATTTCCTGTATCCTACTATCCTGGAAAATGTTCCGCTAGATAAAGAAATTATTTCTACGGAAATATTCGGTCCGGTAATGAGCCTGCTTAATTTCAAATCTATGGAAGACTCTATTCGGTTTATCAATAGTGGACGTTACGGCAATATGGCTTGTATTTTTACTCAGGATGGTCTTTCAGCACGTCAATTCCGGAGTGAAGCAATGGCCGGAAACATAGGCATCAATGTAGGGGTAGCAGCACCGGTCGCGCAGTTTCCTTTTTCAGGATGGAAAGAGTCTTTCTTTGGTGATCTTCATGCACAAGGACGCCACGGCATCGAATTTTATACCCAGACAAAAGTAGTCATCGAACGCTGGCCTAAAACCTGGTCCAGAACCTTTTAATTCCAGGTTCCATATCAAATAAAAGGGTTCGGGTTCGAAATAATTGGAATACAGGAAAGTTAAAAACACAAATTCAACTATACATAAAGTGGACACCCAATTAAAAATAGGTATTATAGGACTTGGAAGAATCGGACAGGTACACCTTGCAGCATTAAAAACTATAAAAAATGTTGAGGTTGTAGCGCTATCAGATATTTCTTTGGATCACGTAACAAAAACAGCTGAAGAGTATCAGGTTCCTCATTTCTATACTGATTATCATAATATTCTGCGTCGGCTGGATATTGATGCAGTATGGATATGCTCACCTACCAGCCAACATTTCACTCAGGTGATGGAAGCTTTAGGGAGCAATAAATATGTATTCTGCGAAAAGCCACTGGATGCAGATAGAGATAAAATTCAAACTATTATAGATTCTTATCCGGATATCAATCATCGTCTTATGGTAGGTTTTAACCGACGCTTTGATCCTGACTTTGCCAATGCCAAAGCAAAACTGAAAAAAATAGGCAAGTCTGTGATTATTAAAATCACCAGCAGGGATCCTTTCCCTCCATCTGCAGAATATTCCAGACAATCCGGAGGAATTTACAATGACATGAGTATCCATGATCTGGATATGGCCCGTTTTATCAGTGAAAGTGAGGCTGAGCAGATTATTGCCATAGGTTCCCGCAATTTTACAGAAGATACAGATACAACCCTTATTACCATTAAGTTTAAAAATGGTATTATCTGTAATATAGATAACAGCCGAAAAGCTTCCTATGGATATGATCAACGGTTGGAAATATTGGGAGTTCAGGGAATGATCTCTGTGGAAAATAAAAAGATCAGCCATACCCGTTTTTATTTTGAAAGTGCTATTGAAAGCAGTGTACTCGAACCCTTTTTCCTGGAGAGATATAAAGATTCATATATAGAAGAAGCAAAAGCATTTGTTACTTCTATAAAGGAGAAAAAAGAATTTCCTTCCACTGCAGAGGACGCCCTTAAGGCTGCCCTATTAGCTAATGCCTGTGCGCGGTCATTAGAACAACAAAAATTGATTTTTCTATAATGAAAAATAATGTTTACAATGGTAATCAAAAAAACTTAACTCTATGCTTACAACATTAATCACATTCTTCATATTTACAGCCGGAGTGGCCATTACTTCCTGGTGGTTTACAAGAAAAACAAAAATGGCACATTCTTCTGTAGGATATTTTCTGGGAGGGCGTAATTTGACTGCCGTTTTAATTACAGCTTCTTTATTACTCACCAACCTGTCCACGGAACATCTGGTGGGTCTTAATGGTAGTGCTTATGCTTTTGGAATGGAAGTAATGGCCTGGGAAACTATGGCAGCATTTGCCTTGGTATTTATGGCTATCTACTTTCTTCCCAGGTATCTAAAAATGGGACTGGTCACCATTACAGAATTTTTAGAGCTCCGTTATGATAAACAAACGCGGGTAATCTGTTCAGGGTTATTCCTATTGCTTTACATTACGACTCTCCTTCCCATTGTACTCTATACGGGAGCTATTAGTATGGAAAGTATTTTTGATGTTTCAAAAAATCTGAACATTGATAAAATGACAGCCATTGTCATCATGGTGGTGAGCATAGGAGCCCTCGGTTCTTTATATGCTATTTTAGGAGGGTTAAAAGCCGTAGCCATCTCTGATTTGATTAATGGTATTGGTCTGGTTATTGGAGGTGCGCTTATTCCTATACTCGCATTCTATAAAATAGGTGACGGAGAGTTTTTAGCTGGGGTACATACCGTTTTTGAAGCTGTTCCGGATCGCTTTAATGCAATTGGAGAATCCAATTCGGATGTTCCTTTTTCAGTACTTTTTACGGGAATGTTTATTCCACAAATATTCTATTGGACTATGAATCAGTCTATTATTCAGCGCGCATTCGCTGCCAAAAATCTTGCAGAAGGGCAAAAAGGAGTTCTTTTAACTGCCTTTTTTAAAATATTTATTCCTTTTGTAGTAGTTGTACCCGGCATTATTGCATACTATTATTTTAAAAATAGTTTAAATGATCCTGATTATGCTTATCCTGAGCTTGTAAAAGCTGTACTTCCGGTAAGCCTTATCGGTATTTTTGCAGCTATTGTGGTAGGGGCTATTCTGAGTACATTCAATGGAGCGTTAAATAGTGCAGCTACGTTATTTTCAATTGATATTTATAAAGGATATGTAAATCAAAAAGCCTCAGAAACACAAGTCGTAAAGATAGGTAGAATCAGTGGAACCATTATGGCCATTACGGCTATTATTCTTGCTCCTTTTATTAGTATGGCAGGGAAAGGTTTGTACATTATCCTTCAGGAATTTAGCTCCATCTTCAATATGCCTATTTTTGCCATTATCATCTCTGGGCTATTGTTACCTAAAGTCTCTGCAAAAGCAGCAAAAATAGGACTGATAACCGGCACCCTGCTCTATTTGTTTTCTAAATTCGGAATGGAGGCTATCGGCGTTCATATTCACTTTTTACATCGTTTGGCTGCTGCATTTGTTATCACAATCCTTACCCTCATTATTGTAAGCAGGTATTATCCCAGAAAAAACAATTTTGTCATTAAGGATACAGGAGCTGTCAATGTAGAAAACTGGAAATATTTAAAACCTGTCTGCATTCTCATCATTCTTCTTACGATCATAGTTTTCCTGTTTTTCAGCCCAATAGGGATTATTCCCAGCCAATAACCCTATTTGTTGAAGGAACTTAGGTTAACATTTAGCACCCATTATTATATTTTTAGAATACAAACTGCCAGTAATATTCATTTACCGGCAGTCTCTTTATCTTTTTAGAGAATAACAAAAAATATTATTTCTCTATTTTCAGTAAATAAAAATCCAAACTGTATCTATACATTATAGTACTTTCAATTCCAAATCAATGGTTTTTCCGAAAAACTTCTTAGAAATTTTTTCAAAATTCTTAGTAAGATCCGAAAGGTAAAAATGATAATTCGGTTTGGGATTATGATCATTCAGAAGATGATATTTATCCAGGATAATTTTAAGATGGTTGGCAACGATATTCGGAGAGTCAATAACACGGACCCTGTTTCCATAATATTGCTTGATCTCATCAATTAAAAGTGGATAATGGGTACATCCTAAAATTAATGTTTCAATATTTTTCAGCTTATTGTTACTAAGATAATTGTAAATAATAGCATGGGTAATCGGATGATTCTTAAATCCTTCTTCAATAGCAGGAACCAGTAATGGTGTTGCCAATTCATCTACCTTGATCCATTTATTCTGTTTTCGGATGCTCTTTTTATACAATCCCGAATTTACAGTAGCTTTAGTAGCAATTACTCCAACGTTGTTATGGATTTCGTAAGCTACTTTTTCAGCAACAGGATTAATAACATCTATCACTGGAACTTTACCTGCCACAGACTGCATTACTTCGTTCAAAGCATTTGCTGTAGCCGTGTTACAGGCAATGACTATGGCCTTGCAATTCTGTTCCATCAGAAAATTAGTGATCTTTGTAGAATATTCAATAATGGCTTCCTTAGATTTTTCTCCGTAAGGAAGGTGCTTGGTATCCCCAAAATAGATCAGATCTTCGTGAGGAAGAAGCCTTTTAATCTCTTTAGCTACGGTAAGTCCTCCCACCCCACTATCAAAAATACCGATAGGCTGGCTAGGTGAAAGATGCGAATAATCTTGTTTTTTAGTTTTCAAATTGTGAACTGAAATTTTATACAAAAATAGTGAATAATCTGTTACTTATTTAAGATTACTAACCGAAAAATCTTTCGGATATCTTACTTTATAACTTACTCTAAACTTCTTAGTTTCTGACGGAGAAATTTTAACATTCCAGCCCAGGAATCCTTTCTCTTTATCAAAATCTGCATTATCACTCTGAAGAAGCTCAATTTTGATCGATTCATCTTTACTTAATGGGATCTGATCTTTTATATCAATATTGATCACTTCCTTTTTATTATTGCGTACAATAAGATCATAGGTGAATGTTTTCTCCTGATAGGAAGAAAAGAATTTCTCATTAGCTTTATCATTCACCATTTCCTTTCGTATGCTTATTCTTTTGTCATCACCAAGAGTAATGCTCATTTTATCTTCCGTCTGATTGGGATTTATTCTAGTTTCCCCAACATACATATTTTCAAAGATCACATTAGCAGAGCCGGAAATCAGATCGTATGTATTAAAATCTTTAATATCAGCTACCAGATAAGCGGTAGTATTATACTTCGGTACTGTATAATATTTATAATCTGCAGGAATTTTTATTTGCTTTAAATTGATGAAATGATCTTCATTATTAGACAAAATATCATACGGAATATCAACATCGAAGCTTATATTCAATTGGTTATCATTGATTTTAAATCCTCCATACCCTGTCACTACCACTTCTTCAATTTCCCGGGTTCTAGCAGTATCTTTCCCGCGGGAATAAGCCTGAGTAGGTCTTTCCTCATTTTTGTAAGAATTCAGAAACCATGGATTCATTACCGGAGCATTATTATTTCTTGACGATCTTGCATTGATCAGGGAAAGTTTTACTCCTTTCCAGTCAAGTCCGGTATCCTGTCTTAATTTTGCTTTAAAAATCACATCCAAAGGTTCTGTTAATTTATTGCCCTTTACTTCGTAAAACGGTTCCCAGGAAACATTTTCAACCAGATATCCCAAATCCATTTTTACATTCCCGGCTACGCTGCTTGCAACTTTTAAAACAAGGACACCGTCAGAAAATGTCTCTTCAGATTCTGTATTGGCTTTCAGCCTGTTTTTAAGCTTTGCAAGTTTTGATACAGCTTCCGTATATTTTTTATTGATATCAAGCTGGGCAATACTAATCTCATTCCTTTTGGTTTTATAATATTCCGTCAATTGCATGAGCTGCGCTACGCTGGAGGTATTGCTTCCTACTAATAGAGCCTGATTTTTATCTAACAGCTCAAGGGTCTTTTCATTCGTCTGACGCTCGATATTGATTTTTGTGCTAAAATTTTCTAAAATGACTATGCTGTCTTTAATTCTCTTCCCGCTTGGGTTATTATTTTCAAAATAATTGGAGCTGTAATCATCTCTGTACTGTACAGAAAGAATTGAAATATTCTTGTTGTTGGTATTAATCTGTATTGATTTCTCTACAATTTCATCTGAAACATTGGTAATCACAACTTCAGAATTACCTGAAGGAAGGGAAATATTTACCAGATTTTGTAACTCAGCAGAAGTTCTGTATACATTTACTGCATACACTTTCGCTTTAGTAAAAATTGGTTTTTGAGAAAAGTATAAAGCATTTGAAAAAAGGAAAAAGAGTAATAAGCTTCTTCTCATGGTTTTAGTTTATTTAAAGTCTGGCTTCAAATATACATCTAATAAACATTATACCAGAAATAAATCCGAAGCAATACCATCTGCCATAAACCAATGCTTTTCAGGAATTTTCAGGTGATCTTTTTCAATAATTAAAATGCCTTCTTCTAACTTAGGTTTTACCTCCGCCTGAAAATGATCCATTATCTTATCGGAGAACTTATTTTTTAAACTCGTAAGGTCTACACCCCAAATGGTTCTCAGGCCAATCATAATCATCTCATTAAACTGGTCTTCCTGAGAGAGCAATTCTTCTTCTTTGGCAAGGTTTTTAACTGCCAGTTTTTTAATATACTGCGAATTGTTGGCAACATTCCAGCTTCTGACATCAAATCCGTTATAGGAATGTGCTGATGGACCTATTCCAAGATATTCCTGATATTTCCAGTATGCTGAATTGTGTCTTGAATAAAATCCCGGTTTTGCAAAATTGGAAACTTCATAATGTTCAAATCCATGATCCTTAAGAAAATCTGAGAGATAGTAGAACTCTCTGTTTTGCTCTTCTTCCTTCGGACTGATCACTTTTCCTTTTGATATCCAGTTTTCCAGCGCCGTTTTAGGTTCCACAGTTAAAGCATAAGACGAAATATGAGGAACTTCTAGTTCAATTGTTTTATTCAGGTTTTCCTTCCAGATTTCGAGATTCGAAGTAGGTGAACCATAAATTAAGTCAATGCTTAGATTTTCAAAACCAAAATCCTGGGCTCTTTTAATGGAGCTTTCTGCTTCCGAAGCACTGTGAGCGCGGTTCATCAGTTTCAGGTCTTCTTCAAAAAAACTCTGTGTTCCAATAGATAAACGATTCACGGGAGTTCCTGCCAGCTGCTTTAAAAACTGCTGATCCAGATCATCAGGATTAGCTTCCAGCGTAATTTCGATGTCTTTATCAAAACTGAAATATCGTAAAGCTTCATCAATTAAAGAATGGATCTCATCGACTGAAAGAATGGAAGGTGTTCCGCCACCAAAATATAAAGATCGTAAGGTTTTGTTCTGTAATTCATCTTTCCGAAGCATCATTTCCGTTTTCATAGCATGAAGCATTTCATCCTTAAAGTTCAGGGATGTTGAAAAATGAAAATTACAATAGCTGCATTTTTGCTTACAGAATGGGATGTGAATATATATCATAAAAAAAGCTCTGAAAAAATTCAGAGCTCAAATTTATTTAAATTAAATTGATTAATATCTAAATCCTCTAACATTAATAAAGTTATCGAAGTTATAACCAAGGCCAAGCATAAAGCTATTTCCTCCAGTTTTCTGAATATCAGACATTCCCAGATTATAAGTGGCACCGATCATAAACTTGTTGAATCTTACTTTTACAATTGGAGAGATACTCAAATCCTGACTGTCGAATCTGTTCTGAACAGTTCTGTAGCTTACCCCAAAAGAAAATGCATTAATCTCATTAGAGAATGTGGCCATTAAATTCCAGTCAATCATTCTTGTTGAGTTGGTATTTAAGTTGATTAATGCGGAAGGTGCAATTGAAATATTATCAGCAATATTCCAGTTGTATCCTAAGTTTAAAAAGAATTTAATAGGTGATGGTTCATACCCGTTTACAATAGACTGATCATTACTTAAAGCAATATCATTAACGGAAACTCCCCCGAAAAGTCCTCTGTACGTAGCAGCCAAACCGAAGTTTGCATACACCATAAAAAGGTTACTCTCTTCCCCTCTCAATAATGGGTCATTAGCTTCTTCAGTATTAATTTTTGAATAATCAAAATTCATGTTATAGAAGTTAACACTTGTACCGAAAGAGAATTGATCCTTTCTATCTCCTTCGCTGCTTAGCGGAATAAAATAGGAAGCACCCGCTGTAATACCTCCGGCAGAAATAGGCCCATTGCTATCTCTAAAAACAGAAATACCCGCACCCACTCTATCAAAAATATTCGCATTAATCCCGATTGATTGTACATTCGGAGAGTTGTTGAATTTTGAAAATTGTTGTTGATAATTAGCGTTGAGCTGTACGTAGTCTGTTTTTCCGTATTGAGCTGGGTTGAATAGGAACTCACCATCCATAAGATATTGCTGATAGTAGGGTAGTGTTTCCTGTGCTTTGTATGCATTTGACAAAAGAGCTAAACATACGATAGCATATAGTTTTCTCATAACAAATCTTGATTTCAATTCAACAAATATAAAAAAAATCTCAATATATTTTTAGTTTTCTAAATAATTTCTCCATTTTTTTACGGCATCCACCATATCTTTGGGCATTGGGCTCTCAAAATATAATTCCTTTTTTGTGGTTGGGTGTATAAATCCCAGGGTATGCGCATGAAGTGCATGTCTGGGCAGAATTTCAAAAACATTTTTTATAAACTGCTTATACTTAGGCAGGTTCACTCCTCGTAAAGGTGTATGGCCTTCATATCTTTCGTCATTAAACAAGGTATGGCCAATATGTTTGAAATGGGCCCGGATCTGATGGGTTCTTCCGGTCTCAAGTTTACATTCTACCCAGGTCATATACCTGAACCTCTCCAATACCTTGTAGTGCGTAACGGCATGCTTTCCCTGGCTTCCGTCTTCATATACAGACATCTGCATTCTATTTTTGGGATGTCTTCCGATATGCCCTCTTATTGTCCCCTCATCTTCCTGAAGATTTCCCCATACAAAAGCCCAGTAAAGCCTTTTAGTAGTTCTGTTGAAAAACTGTTTCGCTAAAAAGCTTAATGCATATTCAGTTTTGGCAATTACCAATAATCCTGAAGTATCCTTATCAATTCTGTGTACAAGCCCTACCCTGTCCAGATCAGATTTTTCACCATTCTTTTCAAAGTGAAAGGCCAATGCATTAACCAGTGTGCCATCCCAATTTCCAAATCCCGGATGGACAACCATTCCCGGTTCTTTATCAACAACCACTAAATCATCATCCTCATATACTATATTAATAGGAATATCCTGTGGGATAATAACATTTTCTCTTGGAGGACGCGTCAGTAAAACTGAAATCTGATCCCCAGGCTTTACCCTGTAATTCTGTTTTACAGGATTTCCGTTTACCACGACATTCCCTGCCCTGCAGGTTTGGGAAATTTTATTTCTTGAAGAATTCTGCCTGTGTATTAACAGGAATTTATCTATTCTTAATGGCTCCTGTCCGTTGTCAACAGTGAGATTAAGATGTTCATACAATCCTTTATTTTCTTCATCAATATCGATATTTTCAATACTGTTGGAATCTAATAATTCTTCATCTAAAAAACCTTCGTTATCTTCTGACATTGTTTTATATTTTTTACACAAAAGGCCTCAACATTTTGCAGTTGAAGCCTGTATTTATTTATACTAGTTTGATATTATTCTACGACTACTTTTTTAGCCTTTGGCTTTTGAGCAGGTTGCTGCCCTGTATTTGTAGAAGCAGCAGGCTTAGCTGTGCTTCCTGTTGCCTGGCTGCCGGCAGAGGTTTTAGGTTTCTCTGCTCCGGAAGCTGTTGACTTAGGAGCCGTAGTCTGGGTTTTAGGAGTCTCTGTTTTTACAGGCTCAGGTTTTGGCGTTTCTCTTTTGGGAACCGGTGCCGGAGCTACCGGAGGATCAAAACTTGGTTCATTATGAACTTCCTCATATCGTACCGGTGGCAAAGAAGTATCTACTTTCATACGGTAAATAGAATTCAGCTGTTCCACTTTAGCCCTAAGCTCAGCCGGAGTTCGCTTACTTGCCCATAAATCGATCTGCATGCCCTGGTCACGAACATCTCCTGCAGCAGGATCCTGATAATAAATGATATCAGATTCATCATTGCTGCCATCTTCATGCTCTACCAATCCTACTTCAAACATTCCCTTTGTAATAACCGCTCTTGCTTCTTTTACAGAAAGTCCCACTACATTAGGAATAGAAATATTTCTCATAGGACCTGTTCCTACTACAACATCTATGACAGAGAATCTAGGTAAACGTGTTCCCGGATTAACGGCATTACCTTTATATAATATTCTGAGAAGAGCATCTTTCTGAATACTTGGTTCAAAGATCGTATCTCCTATTTTAAGACCCACCTGATCAAGTCTCTGGAAGGCCAGTCCGGAATATTTATTGATAACATCAGGCACAGCAATCTGAGCCCATGTTCTTGGATTAACTCTCAAACGTACCGTTCTTCCGTCTTTTACACGGGAGCCAGGTGCCGGATAAATCTGAAGAACCTGGAAAGGTCTGTATTTAGGATCATAATTGGCACTGTCCACTTCATATTCAAGACCGGTATCATCTAATATTTTAATAGCATCATGCACTGATTTATTAACAACATTAGGAACAGGAATTTCCTGCCCATGGTTTGTATGATATTCCAACCAACGAAATGTGAGCCATACCAGCCCCACAAAAATGCCGATGGCTATTACTAAATTAAGTAAAACTTTCCAATTGAAAAGTGATTTAAGCATATTTAAAAATACTTTTATTACAACCGCAAATATAACTAATAATTTTAGAATGTGCTTTTTATTTAACAATTCATTTTTGATTTTAAAATTTCCAGTTTTCCCATATTGCATTGCATAAAATGATTAAATTTGCCTTAATTGATACTATATGATTATGAACAAAAAAAGCGTTGCCGTAGTAATGGGAGGCTATTCTGATGAATATGTGGTTTCCTTAAAAAGCGGACAGTTGATTTATGATTCTTTAGACAGAAATCTATATGATGTATATAAAGTAGTCATTCTAAAAGATGAATGGTACTTTTTAGGAGAAAATGATAAAAAATACGATATCAGTAAGGGAGATTTTTCTGTAGTTTTAGATAATGGTGAAAAATTAAAATTTGATGTCTGCTTCAATACTATCCATGGAACTCCTGGTGAAAATGGAATTCTACAGGCATATTGGGATGCAATAGACCAGCGGTATACGGGTTGCGATTTTTATCAGAGTGCTCTTACCTTCAATAAAAAAGATACCCTTGCTGTATTGTCAAAATATGGAATTCCTTCTGCCAAAAGTGTATATTTAAGAAAAGGAGAAAACATTAATGTTGATAAGATTACAGAAGAATTAGGCCTTCCGGTTTTTGTGAAGCCTAATCAGTCCGGATCATCTCTGGGAATTTCAAAAGTAAAAGAAAAGTCAGAATTGATTGCTGCTACAGAAATAGCTTTCAAAGAAGATGATGAAATTCTTATTGAAAGTTTCCTGGATGGAATGGAAGTTTCTGTAGGGGTTATAGATTTTAAAGGAGAAACCATAGTACTGGGAATTACTGAAATTGTACCTACCAATGAGTTTTTCGATTATGAAGCAAAATATGAAGGAGCTTCAGAAGAAATTACTCCGGCAAGAGTTGATGCGGAAACCACAAAGAGAGTGGAAGAAATAGCAAAAAGAGCTTACAATTCATTAGGAATGAGCGGATTTTCAAGAAGCGAATATATTTTAATGGATGGAATTCCTTATATGCTTGAAATGAATACCAACCCGGGATTCTCTCCTGCAAGTATTCTTCCCCAACAGGCAAAGCATTACGGAATTTCCCTTTTGGATCTTTGCGGAAATGAAGTTGAAAAAGCTTTACATAAAAGAAAATAGATCATAAAAAGAAGTTGAAAAATTAGAGGTTGAAAGCTGGAATAAGAATAAACTTTTATACCTCAAAATCACTCAAAATTCATAACTCGTACCACATGAAAATTGCTGTTTTCCCGGGGTCATTTGATCCCATTACACTAGGACATTACGATATTATAGAAAGAGCGGCACCGCTATTTGATAAATTAATTATTGCCATTGGGCAGAATTCTCAGAAGAAATATATGTTCCCTCTTGAAAAAAGAATGGAATTTATTCAAAACTCTGTGGCAGAATTCCCCAATGTAGAAGTAGACTCATTTGAAGGATTAACAGTAGATTACTGTTTTGAAAAAAATGCACAATACATTCTAAGAGGCTTAAGAAATCCTGCTGATTTTGAATTTGAAAAAGCAATCGCTCATACCAACAGGACATTAGCTCACAAAAAACTGGAAACCGTATTTCTACTCACTTCATCCGGCAAGTCTTTTATCAGCAGCAGCATTGTAAGAGAAATCATCACCCACGGAGGAGAATACGAACTGATGGTTCCGGATTCCGTGAGAGTGAAGATATAAAACATAGGTAATTGGCAATGAGTAATAAGTAATTTTAATAGTAGGGGTTTTAATCAGATCTTTAGGGAACGAGCCAAAAACTGTCCTATTGCTATTATTAGAACACTTTCTCCACTACCCTGTTCTGATGGCCTTTCCATAATAAGGAAACAGATAACGATCAACTACTTCTGTAGCAGCAAATTACAGAACTATTTCAAGAGCAAGATCTGAAAAAGAAAAATTTGCTAAAATATGTATTGTTGTTGAAAAAATTGATGAAAATCAGCTTTGGCTTGAGATCATTGAAGAATTAGAATATGTAAATCCTGAAAAAATTCTATATTTAAAAACAGAATGTGAAGAATTAGTAAAAGTCATGACCAGATATAAGTTCAAACTATCACAAATTTAAATGGCATAATTTTTATTACTCATTGCTCATCACTTATAATATATGCACGAACAGTTCAATTTCGCCATAGAAGTACTTGGAACCATTGCCTTTTCCATGTCAGGAAGTTTTGCAGCGATGCAAAAACGGCTTGATCCGTTTGGGGTACTTATTATTGCCTTTGTTACTTCTGTAGGTGGAGGAACGGTGAGGGATCTCCTGCTGGACATCCCTGTGTTCTGGATGCATGATCTTCTCATGTGTGTATTGATCCTGATTACCAGTATATTTTCAATGGTCTTCAAATCTCTTGAAAAGAATTTTAAAGTAACCCTGTTTATTTTCGACAGCTTCGGATTGGGACTATTTACCATTATCGGAATTCAAAAAGGGCTGAATGTAGGTATTCATCCTTTGATCTGTATCGGACTGGGAACCATTACCGGCTGCTTTGGAGGTATTATCCGGGATATTTTACTGAACAGGATTCCTTTGATTTTCAGAAAAGAAATCTATGCTACCGCCTGTATTGTGGGTGGGGCAGCATTTTTACTGATGACAAAATACACTCCGCTATCCTATACTTTTATACAGATCTTTACTATTTTACTGATCGTTGCCATCAGAACTTTTGCCGTAAAATATCACTGGCAGATGCCTAAGTTTTATGGCTATGACCATAATTCGGAAATGTAAATTCATGAAAAGCATATTTTTCATCATTTTATCCCTTTCCTTATTCTCTTGTCAGCATAAGAGTGAATTTGATTTGAATAGAGATCTTTATCAGTTCTCTGAAAAAATGGAAAATGGAGATACCATGAAAATCAAAACAGAGCTTTCAGCATGTACTTTTTTTGCATTTGAAGTATATATTTTTATCAAACAAAATGACAGTCTGTTTCTGGAAAAGTATTCTCAGATAGATACAGGGGGAAAAAGAGCTCAAACGTTACCTAAAATCATTTACAAAATGAAAGCAAACGATCCGCTGTCTTTTGAAAATTATCTTAAATACCTTAATAAAGAAGATAAGCCGGATCACAAAAGTAATTTCCCATTGGTTTCTGTTCACTACAAAAATCAGAAACGTAACTTTTACGACGATGGTCTCCGTGATAAATTTATAAAACTGGATCGCTTACTCCTTGTCAAAGAAAATATGTATCCTGCAGATACTTTTTTCATGCAGGAAGCTCCACCTCCACCTCCTGGTAAGTAAAAAAGAAAGTCCTGAAAAAATCAGGACCTTTATATGGTATAACAGAAAATCAATTAGAATTTTCCTCTTTGTCTCATATTTGGATTATGCATATGCTTTTGCATAGTAGGCATTTTCAACTGATCTTTCATCATCTTGATCTGATCTGTCATCATTCCTGCACTGTCTAATCTTTTTGCTTCTTCCAACAATTTCTGGCCTTCCTGCCTTCTTCCTTTAGAGATAGCAGATGCCGCAAGATTTAAAGTAGCCATGGCTCTGTCATGCTTCATATTCAAACCATACTCCAATGCTTTTTTCATCAAAGGTTCTACTTTTGTAGGATGATCCTGAGCTTGCGTTAATCCTAATAAATAATGGAAATATCCATATTGGGATTTGTGGAGCTGTGCCTGATAGTTGGTAATCTTAGTCAGCCATTCTGCCGCTTTTTCCATATTCTGCTTTCTCAATTGCCAGAAAGCCAAAAGGATATATTCATTTTTAAAGAAAAGTAAGATCGGAAATGCTGAAAGAAGAAAAACAACAATACCCCAGCCTAGATTTCTTGTAAAAAACATCATATAAACTCCTGTAAGGATAAGAAGAGCTGCTATTACAATTTTTATGTATTTATTCATTATTAAATTTTAGAAGTGCAAAGATAATAAATTTAAGGTTTAGAGTTTAAGGTTTAGAGGCCAAAAAGCCAATTATGAATTGTCAAGACGCTTAGCCTGTCTATTTTTATAGAAGTCAAAGACATTCACTATTCATTTGCGAAGCAAAAACTGACTGCTAATATTTAAACCTCCTCTTTGGTCTTTATTTTCTCAAATGTCTGAAAGCAGAAATCATAGGCGTTTTTTTCATCTTTCTCATGACAGATTTCACTGGTCTTTTTCCAGATCTTCCCATCAATTTTCGGAAAAAATGTATCAGCCTTCAGATCAGCTTTCACTAAGGTTACTTCAAGTTTATCTACAGCATCCATCGTCTGCTCATAAATATTACCTCCCCCAATAATAAAAACCTCCTCATCTATTTTTTTAGCAAATTTCACCGCTTCCTTGATACTGCCCACAATAAGAATGCCTTCTTCAAACCAATCTTTCTTTCTTGAAACAACAATATTGGTACGGTTAGGAAGAGGCTTCCCAATACTTTCATATGTTTTTCTTCCCATAATAATCGGATGCCCCGAGGTAAGATCTTTAAAATGTTTTAAATCTGTAGGAAGATGCCAAAGTAACTGGTTTTCAAAACCAATTTCATTTTTCTCTCCCATTGCCACCACTATTGTTGTCATTCAAATAATTTTCTGCAAAATTAGCACATAATTTGTATATTTGATTAGCACAAAAAATTAAAAAAAAATAAACTATGAAAAATAAAGGATGTCTGGGCGCCGGAACTATTGGTATTGCCCTCCTTGTTATTGTTGCAATTCTATTCTTTTGGGGAAAAAGCGGATATAATAACTTCGTAACCAAAGAACAGACGGTGAACACAAAATGGTCTAATATAGAGACCGTATATCAGAAAAGAGCCAATCTTATCCCTAACCTGGAAAGAACGGTTAAGTCTTATTCAAAATTTGAACAGGAAACGTTAACACAAGTGGTTGAAGCACGTTCCAAAGCAACTTCCATCAATGTTGACCCTACAAATATGACAGATGCTGACATTGCTAAATTCCAGGCTGCACAAGGAGAATTATCTGGAGCTTTAAGCCGATTGATGGCTGTTGTGGAGTCTTATCCAAATTTAAAAGCAGACCAGCAGTATATCAACTTCCAAAGAGAATATACCGCTATTGAAAACAGTATCAGAACAGAAACTGTATATTACAACGAGGCTGCGCAGGATTACAACACCTCCATCAAAACTTTCCCCAATAATATTTTGGCGAATTTTACCAACTTTAAAGAAAAACCTTATTTCAAAGCTGAAGCAGGAGCTCAAAAAGCACCTGAGGTATTCAAATAATGAGTAATTTCCTTACAAATCAACAAATCGCTTCCCTTGTGGAAGCGATTCAGTCAGCAGAAGATCATTCTACAGGCGAAATAAGAGTGCATATAGACTCCAATACGGAAGAACGGAATGCAAAAACTGCATTTGAGGTATTCAAAGAGCTTTGTATGGATAAAACAGCTGACAGAAACGCAGTGCTTTTTCATATCAATTTCGAACAAAAATATCTGACCATTATCGGAGATATCGGGATACATGAAAAGGTACAGCAGTCTTACTGGGATCATTTGCATGACTATGTAACCTCTGAATTTGCCAAAGGAAATTATCACCAGGCGCTAAAAAGTGCCATCCTGGAAACAGGCCTTGAACTCAAAAAATATTTTCCTGTGGAAGGAGAAAACCCAAACCAACTCCCGAATGAAATTACGTTCTCTTAAAATAGTATTTTCATTTTTATTGATCTGCTTTTACAGTTTTGTATCAGCACAATATACTGTTCCTGAAAAGCCGGCAGTGCTATATCCGGTTTTTGATGAAGCCGGACTGCTCTCCCAGCAGGAGAAGGATGAGCTTAATAATAAGCTGATCAAATTTGCGGATTCTACCTCAACGGAAATTGAAGTCGTAATCATCAAGTCTACCAAAGGAGAAGATGTGAACTTTTTGGCCACCATGTTTGGTCAGAAATGGAAAATCGGAAAAAAAGGAGTAGATAATGGAGTGGTTTTCCTGGTGGCTACAGAAGACAGAACAATGTCTATCCAGCAGGGAAGAGCGGTAGAGCAATATCTCACAGCTTCAGTAGCAGGACAGATTCTGGATTATATTGTGACACCCAATTTCCGGAAAGGACTTTGGTATGAAGGTATCAACCGTGGTACCTCAGCCATTATGGAAGCTGTTCAGGGGAAATTTAAACCTGAAGAAACAACAGCCCCTTCCGGTAATGGAAGTGCATTTAAAATCCTCCTCATTGCTTTTGTCATTTTCATCATTATTGCCATTCTCTTTGGTAACAGAGGTGGTGGCCCCGGCAGAGGCAACAACGATAACGATGATGACGTTATCATCACAAGAAGAGGACGCAGAAACTATCCTGGTGGATTCTTCCCATTCCCTGGAAGTTTTGGTGGCGGAGGCTTCGGTGGTGGAAGTTCCGGCGGCAGTGGCGGCGGATTTGGAGGCTTCGGCGGTGGCGGAAGCTTTGGAGGCGGTGGTGCATCCGGTGGATGGTAATTTTAATCCAGAAACAATAGATAGAAACAGATCAGGTCATAAAGGCCTGATTTTTTTGTTTAAAAACTCAAAATATTATTGTTTTATTGATTTTTATAAGCACTAAACCACATTTTACATATTAAAAAATTAATAAATCCAACTAAAACCTACCTTTTATCCAATATTTTTTCACTATATTTACTGAAAACAGGATTATGAAGAAGACGCTGGTAATATTTGCTCATCCCTATCTGGAGCACTCTAATTCGAATGTAGAGCTGATCAATTTCTACGTTCGCCACCAGCATTATACCTTAAGAGATCTTTATGAAGAATATCCTGATTTTCATATCGCAGCCTTCAGAGAAAGGAAACGTCTTGCCAATTATGACAGGTTTGTCTTTCAGTTCCCACTGATATGGTTTGGAATGCCTCCTTTATTAAGATTATGGATTGATGAAGTCTTCGATCGAGACTGGCTTCAACCGGAAAAAAACAATCCTTTAGAAAATAAAGAAGTTTACATCCTGATCACTACCGGCGGAAAGGAAAGATCTTTCAGCAAAACAGGAACGTATGAATACACCATTGATGAGCTTATCAGCGGACTGATTGTTTCTTTAAAGGTCTTTAAAGCAGATATAAAGCATATTAAGATTGTTTACGAAGCCAATAAGCTGTCAAAAAAAGAAATCATTTTACATAAAAAAGAATTTACAGAACTTCTCAACCAATAGAATATGGAATCCAGCTTAGCAATGAACACATTACTTTTTCTGGGTGTAGCTATTATTATGGTTCCACTGGCCAGAAAATTCGGTCTGAGTTCTGTGATCGGTTATATTTTAGGAGGGATCATCATTGGCCCTTATGTTCTCAGGCTTACAGGAAATAATGTAAATGATATTATGCATGCCAGTGAGTTTGGGGTAATCATGCTCTTATTTCTGGTAGGGCTTGAGCTGGAACCGCGAAAATTTTGGGAGATGCGTAAGAAAATCATGGGCCTGGGTCTCACCCAAATGGCACTTACAATTTCCTTACTTGTTCTGATATTCATCAGTGTGGGATGGAGAGTAGATAAGGCCGTAGCCGTGGCCATGTGTTTTGCCCTGTCTTCTACAGCAATTGTACTACAGACTTTACAGGAAAAAAACAACTTTAAAACAACAGCAGGGGAAGCTTCATTCTCTACATTGTTATTTCAGGATATTTCTGTGATCCCTATTCTGGCAATACTTCCCATCATTGCCAACTACAAAGCGAAACATCATGATAATGAAATTCAGATTCTGATTCAAAAGCTTCCGGAGTGGCTTCAGGCAGGAACAGTGATTATAGGGGTTGCCATGCTTATTTTATTAGGACGATATGTATTTGTTCCTTTTTTACGCTATGTTTCAAAATCAGGAATGACAGAACTCTTAACTGCCTCTTCCCTATTTTTAGTGATTGGCGTTTCTGAGCTGATGATCGTTATCGGTCTGTCTCCGGCATTGGGAGCCTTTCTTGCCGGAGTAATGCTGGCCAACAGTGAATTCCGTCATGAGCTTGAAGCACAGATCAATCCTTTTAAAGGACTTTTACTGGCTGTATTTTTTGTGAGTGTAGGCTCCACCATCAATTTTAATATTATCCAGCAGGATCCTTTATTTATATTTAGTACCGTCTTTGCAGTGGTAACGGTAAAATTTATCGTTTTATATGCTATTGGAAAATTTTTCAGAATAGATACTCCACAAAGCCTTTTCTATGCGTTTGCACTTTCCCAGGTGGGAGAATTTGCCTTTGTCCTGATCAATTATGCTTCTGATCTTTATCTTTTAAGCCCTGAACTGAATGCACAATTAATGGCTGTCACAGCAATTACCATGTGCATCACTCCTATTCTTCTTATTGTTAATGATAAGTTTATTACCCCCAGGTTTATTAAAGAAATTCCTGAGGAAGAACATGATTTCAATATTCTGGACAGTGAGGTGGCCCAAAAGAAAATTATTATTGTAGGTTTTGGGCATTTTGGAAGTACGGTGGGGCGTCTTTTAAAAGCAAACAAAATGTCAGCAACAGTTCTGGACAGGGATTCAGACCGTGTAAAGCTGCTGAGAAGCTATGGTTTTAAAGTATATTATGGTGATGCTACCAGAATTCCTATTTTAAGGGCAGCCGGTATTGAAGATGCCGAAATTTTAATTTTATGCCTGGATGATCCTGATGACAATAAATTCATTGCCGAGCTTGTACGTGAGCATTATCCGGCAGTGAAAATTTTTGTGAGGGCAAAAAACAGAATTGATGCTTATAATTACCTCAATAACGGAATCAATCATATCTATCGTGAAACATTAGGTACCGCTGTTGATATGGCTGTAGACGTGCTTCATGAAGCAGGTATGAGAAAATATGCTGCCAGACGTCTTGGCCAAAGGTTTATGGCCATTGATAAGGCTTCTATCAGAAAGCTTGCAAGGGCAAAGGATGATGACGATATTGCCTTATTTACAACAAAAGAAATCCTCCAGCGAGAGGAGGAATTATTGGCTTATGACAATCTTAATTTTGATAATAAAAACTGGGAAGGATCCTCATCTGCTGAGGAAGAAGATGAGGAAGAATCCCAGGATTAATCTAGTGAATATTTACGCTTCCGCCACTGCTTTCTTCTTTAGTAACATTGCTTAGTTCGCCTTTTTTAGCAATATCAACACTTCCACCTGATGAAGCACTTGCTTTAACACTTGTAACAGCACTAATCTCAACGCTTGCTCCACTGGAAGCTTCAGCTTCTACATTATCTGCAATTACATTTTTTGCTGATATACTGCTTCCTGAAGAAGAATTGATATCTGCATGCTTAGCTTTACCTGAAATATCGATACTTGATCCTGAAGAAGATTCTATATCAAGGTTTACAGCCCATATTTTTCCATTAAAATTACTGCTGCTGCCTGCTGTAATTTCAAAATCATTAGCCTCCAGATCCCCGGAGATACTGGCAGCACTTGATATCTCAATATCTGTTTTTTCCTGAGTAAATTTATCCTTCACCACTATTTTTGCAGCTGATCCTGCAATCAATTTTGTAAAGTCTTTGGTATAAATTTTAGCTGTCACCTTATTGATATTCATCACTCTGATGCCGGGTTTATAATGAATATGAAGCTTTCCGCCTTCATTATCTACAAGAATCTCATTAATGATACTTTGAGGAGCTGAAATAACAACTTTCTCTGTTTCAGATTTTATCACCTCAGCATCAATCGCCTGAGAAACCTGAATTTCATCAAAATCACCATTAAATTCTTTCTGCTGTACCGGTCCGCTTTCTTTATTGATCACCTTATCTACCCAATCGCCTTTTTCTCTGTTCTTTTTCTCATGTCTTTCATTACATGAGGCCAATACCACTAAGGCGGAAAAAATAAAAAGAGTTCTTTTTTTCATGTTTATTTATTTTTATAGATTATTATTTCGATCGTATTATTTAACAACAACTAAATTATGAAAAATATTACATCTTCTTTAAAATTCTGTGATTAACCACTCTCCAAATTATTAATAAATGAGTTTATTTTACCAATTGTTTAATTACCTTTTATTTAGAAAAACTGTTTACACTTTTATTTAACCACAAATCGAAGATTATCTCCTTTCAGTCGATGAATGTTATTTCGACGTAGTCAAAAGTCACAAAGTTTTTTGAACACTTAATAAGGCTGTGAAAATAAGCTCACTAAAGCTCACGTAAGTTTTTAAAAAAACAAAGATTTTTTGCTTACGTGTACTTTTATTTTCAATCAGTTTAATCTTAAAATAAACTAAAGTGTTTATAGCGATTCATTAAGCTTTTGTGACTCAATTTTTAATTAGTTAAACAGGCATAAGATAAAAGATGTAGCCCGCTCTGAAAATATCTATCCATTATTTTCAATAAATACATTTGGGACAAAATACCTTCTATGATGCAAGTTTTTAATATCTTTATGCTTTAATAACAACTATTTTATGAAGAATATTTCATCGGTATTATTAATTTCTGCTTTGGCGTTTAATCAATCTTGTACCACAATGAAACAAACTGATACTCAACAGGAACTTCCTGCACCAGATCCCTCCTTATCTTCAAATCCTTTCATGAAGAAAAGTAAACTTCAATATGAAGCTCCGGAATTTGATAAAATTAAGAATGAACATTTTAAGCCTGCTTTTGATTTTGGGTTAAAACAGCATGAAGCTGAAATTGTAAAAATTGCAAATAATCCTGCGGCAGCTACCTTCGAAAATACTATTGTAGCATTGGAAAAAAGTGGTGAAGTGCTGAGAAGGACACAAATTGTTTTTTCCAATCTTACCAGTGCGAATACCAATCCTACACTGCAGGCGCTAGATGAGGAATACGCTCCTATTTTTGCTGCACATTCCGACAAAATGTATCTGAATGAAAATCTTTATAAAAGAATAAAATCCATCAAAGAAGATGGTCTGGATTCTGAAAGTAAAAGACTTGTCCAATATTATAAACAAAATTTTGAAATTGCAGGCGCTAACCTTTCTGCAGCGGATAAAGAGAAATTAAAACAACTCAATCAGGAACTGGCTTCTCTTTCTACCCAATATGCCAATAAATTGCTGGAAGCAAGAAAGCAAGGTGGTGTCTTCTTCTCTGATGCCAAAGAACTGGATGGCCTTTCGGCTGATGAAATTGCAGCAGCGGCGGCTGATGCCAAAACTGCAGGCCAGCCCGGGAAATACCTTTTGGCTTTACAAAATACCACACAGCAACCTCTTTTACAAAATTTAAAAAACAGAGCTACCCGAGAGAAACTGTTCAAAGCTTCATGGACTAGAGCAGAAAAGGGTGATACCAACGATACCAGAGAAACCATTGAAAAACTGGCTAAACTCAGACTTAAAAAAGCTCAGATTTTAGGTAAAAAGAATTATGCTGAATGGAAACTTCAGGATCAGATGGCAAAAACTCCGGAAGCTGCCACGAAACTGATGAATCAGGTAGCAACTCCTGCCGTGGAAACAGCCAGACAGGAGGCTAAAGATATTCAGGATCTTATCGATCAGCAAAAAGGAGGTTTCAAAGTAGAACCTTGGGACTGGACCTTCTATGCTGAACAGGTAAGAAAAGCAAAATTTGATCTTGACGAAAGTGAAATAAAGCCTTATTTTGAAATCACAACAGTTCTTGAAAAAGGTGTTTTCTTTGCCGCTGAAAAATTCTATGGACTGACATTTAAAAAGAGAACCGATCTTCCTGTTTATCATCCTGATGTAGTTACTTATGAAGTTTTTGATCATGATGGAAAATCTATTGCTATCTATTATCTGGATTTCTACACAAGAGATTCTAAAAATGGAGGAGCGTGGATGAGTAACTTTGTAGAACAGTCTTATCTGATGGGAACAAAACCAGTAATTGTAAACTGCTATAATTATCAGAAACCAGCTCCCGGAAAACCATCATTAATCAGCTATGACGATGTTTCCACAATTTTCCATGAATTTGGCCACTCTATCCACGGGATGTTTGCAAGTCAGAAATATCCTTCTCTTTCCGGAACCAATGTACCGAGAGATTTTGTAGAGTTCCCTTCACAAATTAACGAACACTGGGCATTAGATCCGGTTGTCTTAAAAAATTATGCCGTTCATTTCGAAACAAAACAACCTATTCCACAGGCTTTGGTAGAAAAGATTAAAAAGGCTTCTACTTTCAACCAAGGGTATATGACCACAGAATTGGTTTCTGCAGCAGCATTAGATATGGATTGGCATTCTGTAACCAATGACAGCCAGCTGATCCCTGTTCTGGATTTTGAAAAACAGTCCTTAACTAATCATGGGTTTACGTTATCAACCGTTCCTCCAAGATATCATACTCCTTATTTCGCTCACATCTGGGGCGGTGGCTACTCAGCAGGATATTATGCTTATTTATGGTCTGAAACATTAGATAATGATGCATGGGAATGGATTAAAAATAATGGCGGATTAACCAGAGAAAATGGTGACCGATTCAGAAAATATATTCTTTCTGTAGGAAATTCTGTAGATCTTAACCAGGCATTCAGAGATTTCACAGGACATGATCCGGATATCAAACCTTTATTGAGAAACAGAGGGTTTATTAAATAAAACAATCAGACGTATTCTTTAAGAATGCGTCTTTTTTATGTTTTGGTTAGTAAAGCCAATAGATTTATTTATCATCTTTTTTAGCGGGCCTGTTTCCATTGATATTTATTATTTTTGCGGTTCAAATTTAAAACCAGATATATGGATTGTCCCTGCTGCTCAGGAAAAACTTACGAAGAATGCTGTAAACCATATCATACCGGAGAAAAGCATGCTCCCACTGCAGAAGCATTGATGCGTTCCCGATTTTCGGCATTTGCTATTCCAAATGGTGACTATTTAATGGAAACCACTCTTCCCGGAAAAAGGAAATACCACAATACCCGCGATCTTCAGGAGTGGGGAGAAATCAACCAATGGACCCAACTGGAAATTATTCGTACACCCGCTTTAAATCAGGTAGAATTTAAAGCGTACTATACCGATGAAGACGGACATCCACAAATTCACCATGAATTTTCTATGTTCCAGAAAATGCATGAACGCTGGTATTATGTTTCTGGTGAGTTTCTAAATTAATACTATGAAAAAGAATATTATATACACTATGCTATTTCTGCTTTGCGGTTTTAGCTTTTTCAATGCCCAGACTGCTGATGACAAAAAGCAGATTACTTTAGCTGTTACTGATATTTTAAAAGGTTTTCAGACTAAAAATGGAGATCTCATGAACCAATATATCAATCCTACTTATGGAGTTGGGGTCCTTTTTAAAAGCAGCGGTGATCTGGGATTTGTTTTAAATGAAGATGTTAGTTTCAGTATGCCGTTAGGGTATATTCAAAAGGTATGGAATATTAAAAATAAATTTCCGATTCAGTTTGAAACCGCCCCTGCCTACGATTCAGGAAATAAAAAGTGGAAAAAAGAAGGATTATATGTTCAGTTCAACTCTAACGGAGTCAACGACTATGCAGACAAATTTCTGGAACAGTATCCTGTAAAAGATCAGGACGTTTTTAAGATCAATTCTGATCCCAGGAATGTAGTTTGGGTGACACTTGCTGAAAATACTAAGGAAAAGACTCCTATCAATGGATTGAGATTTTTCATGACAAAAATAGATACGAAATGGTTCCTTACGCTCATTGACGTTACGGAATATGATGCAGAGTAGATGAGATAATTGGTAGAATAATACGAAAACTACCCCTTCAAATCTGAGATTCAGTGGAAGGGAATGTGCCAAGCATTTTATTTATTTTTAACTTTATAATAAAAATAAACCACAGTTGAGTTCTGTGGTTTATTTTTTGTCTTGATACCAATGTATAGGATTTCTATTTTCTTGCTCAGAGTGTCTTTCTCAACAATTTTAAGGGGAAAAATGACCCCGGAATTATATGTAAGACATTTTATACTGATCCGATTTATCTTCGGGAGAAAATATAACCGTTGACAACAGATACTGCAAAAAAATGTCCGAAAAACCGGACATTTATATTATTTTTTAGTGAGCTTCAGTTCCGTCAATTCCATGAGCATGGCCATGTGACAATTCTTCTTCTGTTGCAGGACGTGTATTTAAGATTTCCACCTGGAAATCCAAAACTTTACCTGCCATTGGATGGTTAAGGTCTGCCACTACAACTTCCGGTGTTACTTCTACCACAAATGCCTGGAAATTATTTCCCTGATTATCAGATAGAGGTAAAATAGCCCCTACAGGTGGAGTTCCCGATTCTTGAAACATCTCAATAGGTAATTGAGCAATAGCATCAGGTTGTTTTTCACCATAAGCATCTTCAGGCTGGATTGTAAAAGCAGCTTTATCACCAGCTTTCAAACCAAGGATATTTTCTTCAAATTTTGGAATCATCATTCCTACACCGTACAAAAATGTAAGTGGATTTTCTGGTGCTGTTTCTTCTACAAGAATCTTACTTCCATCCTCTTCGATTGTGTGAAGTATGTAACTTACAGCTACAACATGGTTGTTTTCAATTGTCATATTTTTCCTTTTTTTCGTGCATTTTTTCACGATTAATAATGCACAAATATACTATTTTTGAAATGATTGTTTAAAGAGACAAGCTAAAGGATAATCTTAAGCAATATACTGACTTCTACTTTCCACTCTTCGTTTCGTCTCTTTTCTTCTGTCTCAGCATAAATAGATACAAACTTTCAACCTTCGTTCTTGCCCAAGGTGTCTTCCGTAAAAATTTCAATGAAGAACTGATGCTCGGGTTATCTGTAAAGCATTTTATGTTGATCTGCTCGCCTAATTCCCCAAAACCCTGATAATATTCTACGAGTTCTTCGAGAATAGCATCAAGTCTTTTTCCATGTAAAGGATCTTTTGATTTTTCTTCCATAACGCAGTAAAATTAAAATATTTTATCAGACTTACCGACTAAAATTGTTTAAACTCTTAATCTTTAGTATTTTTGATGAAGCTATTTCTTACCAATAAAAATTATTCGTTACAAAAAAAATATGAGCAAAAATAACGAAGCAAACAGAAAAAAAAATAAAAAGAAAATTGATCAGAAAAAACGTAAAATACAAAGTGCAGAGGCAGAAAGGAAAGCACGTCTAAAACAAATTCGAGAAGACTTCCAGGCAAAAGAAGCCGATGATAAACTGTAAAAATCGTCATGACTAAGCCTAATCGGTTTAAATTTTGTCCTGTATTTTAATATCCAGATTTTAGTTCAATACGTCTGATTATACAACTACACTTCATTCCCTTTAAACAATGATAAACTTTTTATGAAAATTCTGCATACCGCCGACTGGCATTTAGGCAAACGGCTGGACCGCTTTTCCCGTCTGGAAGAGCAAATTCTGGTCATGGAAGAGATGATTGGCATTGCTGATGAAGAAGGTATTGACCTTGTGATTGTTGCCGGCGATCTTTTTGACAATTTTAATCCGGGAGTAGAAGCTTCTGAGCTATTTTATAAAACCCTGAAACGTTTATCTCTAAACGGTAAACGCCCTGTGATTGCTATTTCCGGAAATCATGACTCTCCCAGCCTCATCAATGCTCCCGATCCTTTAGCCAGAGAATGCGGAATTATTTTAATAGGTCATCCCAAAGCAGAAATCACTCCTTTTGGGACCGAACATTTTAATATTCTGAATTCAAAAGAAGGTTTTATTGAACTGGCTATTAAAAATATAAATTTTCCTGTAAGAATTCTGCATACGCCTTATGCCAATGAGATCCGTTTAAAAGAATATTTTGGTGAAAATAAGGAAGAAGAAATCAATAAAATACTTTCCCAGATGTGGAAAAATCTTGCTGATGAATTTTGTGATGATCTGGGTGTCAATCTTCTGACCGCTCATTTGTATATGAACAAAAAAGGCTCTGAACTTCTGGAGGAACCTGAAGGGGAAAAGCC
This sequence comes from Chryseobacterium sp. WG14, assembly GCF_024586945.1. Lineage (NCBI taxonomy): Bacteria > Pseudomonadati > Bacteroidota > Flavobacteriia > Flavobacteriales > Weeksellaceae > Chryseobacterium > Chryseobacterium sp. WG14. The sequence goes on along the minus strand of NZ_JALCZD010000018.1, from coordinate 30,830 downwards.
TATTAAAATTGGGAATGCTGATCTGATCTTTTCGGATTGTATTCCTGATCAGATTCAGTATACCGCTTTAGGTCATCTCCACGGTTTTCAAAATATAGGAACGGCAGAGAAACCTGTTGTCTACTCTTCTTCCCCTTTGTGCTATAGCTTTAGTGAGGCAGGACAAACAAAATATGTTTCTATTATTGAAGCATTTCCGGGAAAAAATATTTCTTTTGAAAAGAAGGCGTTGAAAAATGGAAGAACACTGGTAAGGAAAACTTTTACCTCTGTGGAAGATACCGTTCAGTGGCTGAATGAAAACCCGAATACCTTTATTGAACTGACTTTGGAAAGTGAAACCTTTTTAACGGCTGATGAAAGAAAGATGATCTACCAGTCTCATACCGGTATCGTCCATCTTATTCCCAAAATCAAAAACAGTGAAATAACCGGAGAACAGCAACATGAAATCAATTTAAATCAGGATATAGGAGTATTGTTCAAGGATTATTTTAAATCTAAAAATGGAGGACAGGAAGTCAATGAAGAGCTTATGGATTTGTTTAACGAAATTTTAAATATCTAAATTATGATTCCCATTCAACTAACGATTGAAGGTTTATACTCTTACCAGGAGCGTCAGAGCATTGACTTTAAAAACCTCACTGATGCGGGTCTGTTTGGTATTTTTGGTGCTGTAGGTTCCGGTAAATCATCGGTTCTTGAAGCTATTTCGTTTGCTTTATATGGTGAAACGGAACGTCTGAATATGCGTGATAAAAGGGCTTATAATATGATGAATTTAAAGTCAAACAGTTCTTATATAGAATTTGATTTCATCAATTATGAGAATAAGCTGTTTCGTGCAACTAGAGATTTCAGGCGTAATTCTAAAAAATTTGATGATGTAAAGCCTTACGCTGTCACTTTTTACGAGAATATTAATGATAAATGGATACCATTGGATCATTCCAATGCAGAAGCTATCATTGGGTTAAGCTATGCCAATTTTAAACGGACTATTATTATTCCGCAGGGACAGTTTAAAGAGTTCCTTGAATTAGGGGCTGCCGACAGAACCAATATGATGAAGGAGATTTTCAATCTTCAAAAATTTGATCTTCAGAATAATGTGTCTACACTGAATGTAAAAAACAGGTCTGAGCTGGATCAGCTTGAAGGTCAGCTCAAAGGGTTTGAGGAAGTGAGTGAAGAAAATATCCAGCTGCAGAAAGGACTTTTAACAAAAGAACAGAAAAAGCTGGCTGAATCCAATGAAAAATTTGAGAAAATCTCCCATACCTATCAGCAGCTAAAAAACTTAAAAACCGATTTTGAAAGTTTAAAGCAACATAAGGAGAGTTTTACAAAACTGGCTGAACGGAAGCCTAAAATAGATGCACTGGAAACACAGACAGAGCTATACGACCTTATTTCCAGAACTTTTAATCCTTTAATTGCTGAAAAAAATAAGCTTTCAAAAGAAATTACAGATAAGCGGATTGAAAGGGAAAATCAAATTAAAATACTGAAAGAAACCGAGCAAAATTTTACTACTGTAAAGGAACAGCTTTATATCCTTGAAGCTCAGTTCAAGGCTTTGGATCAATCCAGAATACAAGAAAATGATCTGGGTATCATTATACAGATTCTCAGATTTTATGATGAAATTAAAACACTTCGCGCCAGAACTAAGAACGGTTCTGAGAAGGTAGCAGAAGTAAGTATTAATAAAGGAATTGTTCAGAAAAAAATTGAGGAGCTGGCTAAAAGTATTGATGAGCTAAAAGAAAAGAAACTTGACACCTTCCTTCTTTCCAATGTTGGAAACTGGTTTATTCAACAGAAAAACCTCAATAAAACACTGTACGATCAGGCTGGAAAGATTGAGAAACAGCAAAAACAGATTGAAGCCATTTCAGGAGAACTCAAACCTTTTTCTTTTCGTGAAAATTTCAGAGAGGAATTCAAAAAAAAGAGGGAAGTTCTGGAATTAAATAAAAAAGTGCTTTCACAAAAACTGGATCATCTAAAGATTCAAAAAGAGCTTTCCCGGTTCGCCCATGAGCTTCACGACGGAGAATCTTGTCCGCTTTGTGGTTCTTTGGAGCATCCTCATATTGTGGAAATTCAAGATGTAAATTTTGAACTTCAGGAGATTCAGGATAAAATAAGTACCCTTGACCATGATATCCTGAATATTCAAAAACAGGAAACGGAAATTGAGAAGATTCTGGACAGGAAAAAGATCTTTGAAGAGCAACTTATTGCTGAGCAGAGAATTTTGGAACGGATTCAAAAAGATATTGAAGTTCATTTTCAACATTTTATATGGAAACAGTTCAGTCCGGATCATGAAGATGAATTTGAGAAAAAAAGGTCTGATTCCTTTGCTCTTGAAAAAAAGATGGAAGAAACAGAACAGCATATTACTGCAGAACGGGAAATACTTGAAAAGGAAAATAAACTTTTAGAAAAATATAAAACTGCCCTTGAAACTTTCAAGCTGGAAGAGGCTACAAAACAAGAACAGATTAATATCAGCCGTTCCAGCTTAAAAATTCTGGATTGGAATCATTATGAACAGAAAACACTTGCAGAAATAGAGGAAACTTACCAGAAACTGGTACTGTCTAATACTGAAACAGAACAGAATTATCAGAAGGCAGCTCAACAGGAAAAAATAATAGCTCCAAAACTGGCAGAGCAAAAAGCCATCCTGAGCCAGTCTGAAAAACAGATTTCAGCTCTTGAAAAAGAAATTTCGGAAAATACCGAGGCTATCACTAATGCCCTGGCTGCACAAAATATTACTGATTTTAAAGAAGTTGAGATCATTCTGCTTCAAAAACTTAACGTTCTGCAGACCAGGGCCGAAGTTCAACAGTTCAGAATTGACTTTGAAACCTTAAAGAAGATTATTGAAGGATTAGAATTAAAGCTTAAAGGCCTTCTGTTTAATGATGAACAGTTTTCTTCAACTGAAAAACATTTCATTGAGGCTCAGAATGAATTAAAACAAATGAATGATTCTGTTGTAAAGATGGCTTCTGAAATAGAGCGGCTGGAAAAAGAATACAGCAAAAAAGAAGAGCTGTTGAAAGCCCTGTCAAAGCTTCAAAAGCGTTCCGAAAATTTAAAGCTGATGATGAATCTGTTTAAAGGGGCCGGTTTTGTGCAGTATGTCTCTTCTATTTATTTAAGACAGCTTTGTGATCACGCCAATCTGCGTTTTCATAGGATGACCAGAAATCAGCTGAGCCTTCAGCTTAATGAGAATAATGATTTTGAGATCATTGATTACCTTAACGAAGGCAGAAGCAGAAGTGTAAAAACGCTTTCGGGCGGCCAGGTTTTTCAAGTTTCATTAAGTCTTGCACTGGCCTTGGCAGAAAGTGTTCAAGCCAATGCTCAGGCAGATAAAAATTTCTTTTTTATTGATGAAGGTTTTGGAACGCAGGATGCTGAATCGGTAAATATTGTTTTTGAGACCCTTACCAACCTGATGAAAGAGAACAGAATTGTAGGAATTATTTCTCATGTAGAAGAACTTAAAGAAAAAATTCCTACAGCACTCAATATTATTAAAGATGAGGAAAGAGGAAGCCTGATTGAGATTGTTTAACTTTATATTATTAAACCCCAAATCAAAGATTCGAAGTAGTCAAAAGGCACAAAAGTATTTTAAACACTTAAGTTATTTTCAAGTAACAAGCTTGGGCATAGAAAGTACACTTAAGATTATGAAAATCTTCGATTTTCAACTCACGTAAACCTTTTATGCAGTGCAATTGTAAATTTACTTTTGGAGTATAATGCTAGAGAGACAGAAGAAATATTTTGTAAGAGATAACCACTACTTGGTATATCGTAAAAAGAAAGATTCAGAAGTTTTGTGTAAATTAGGCTTGGAGAGAAAGCTTAATAATTGGGATATGCCCACCAAGATTATGCGCGATTTAAAGTTTTTAAGCCGAGTACCTTTTGTGGTTATATTTCTTTCGCAGATTGATTGAGCAGATTTTTATTATGTCTGGATTCCTGCGGAATGACAAGTGCTGTTATTCTAATTGAATAAGATAATACCTGCAAAAATTGTCATCCGAAGGAATCCAGATACTTAAAATTAGCTTTACAAAACGTAAATAATAGCTATGCTCAAATTCCTGCAGAATGACAAATACGTTATTCTAAAGAATGAATATTTTTTAAACACTTTAGCTCACTTAAGTAAGTACAAAAATTACTGAATACAAGTAAGTTCACTTTAGAAGAAAATCAAAGATTTTCATAAAACTTATGTGTACTTCTCAGCAGTTTGATATTAGCTTAAAAAAATCTAAAGTGTCTAAAATCTTTTGTGACCTTTTGTGGTTAAATAATATCCGGCAATTACAGGTTTTGTACCAATGGTTTTACTTCTTTCCCGAATAATTCAATAGACTTCATCACCAGGTCATGAGCAGGATCTCCGATATCCATATGCCCTATAAATCTTGTAATTCCGAAAATCTCTTTCATATAAGCAATTTTATCAGCTACTTCTGCCGGACTACCGATAAATAAAGCGCCTTCTTTGTTTCTTCCCCCGTCATACTGCATTTTTGTATAAGGTGCCCATCCTCTGGAAGCTCCTATCCTATCCATCTGAGATTTATAGGTATGGAAATATCCGTCCACTACATTTTGATCATCACTCACAAAAGTATGGGAATGAATCGCAATCTGCATTTTGGATACATCATGTCCTGCTTTCTGGTATTCCTGTTTGTAAAACTCAATCAGGTTTTTAAACTGGGTAGGCATTCCTCCGATAATAGCTACCACCAGAGGCATTCCCAATTGGGCAGCACTTAATACAGATTGCGGAGTTCCTCCTACTGCTCTCCAGATCGAAAGCTTTCCGTTATTTTTTGCCCTTGGATATACGGTCTGGTTTTGCATCGGTGCCCGTAGTTTTCCTGACCAGGTTACATTTTCTTCGGAATTAATCTTTAATAGCAACTCCAGTTTCTCATCAAAAAGCTCCTCATAGTCATTCAATGAATACCCATATAGAGGGAATGATTCGATGAAGCTTCCGCGGCCTACGAATATTTCTGCTCTTCCGTCTGAAATAAGATCTAAGGTTGAAAAATCTTCGTACACCTTTACCGGCTCTGAAGAGCTTAAGACAGTCACCCCGCTTGCTAATTTTATATTTTTTGTAATACTTGCTGCTGCTGCCAATACCATTTCAGGAGAAGAAACAGCATAATCCGGACGGTGGTGTTCTCCCATGGCGAAGACATCGATTCCTACCTCATCCATCAATTTTACCTGTTCCAAAATTTCACGAATCTTTGTTCCGGCATCTCTATATTTTCCGGTGGACTGATCAAAAGCCAGATCACCGAACATTCCTATTCCTAATTCCATATTGTTGATTTTATATACACAAAATTACAGGAATAAAAAGTCAAAAACATTGATGTTTGTTAAGAACGTAAACTTGATTTCCAAACACAAATGATGCTAGTTTCTTGCACAAATATCACGACTTTATTTTTGAAGAATATCAATTTATATTTATACGGTGTTGGAAAACGCAAAGACGCAAATTGTTTTAAAAGGTTACATTTTTAAGACGCAAGGATTTTATCTGCGATAATAATTGCAGACCTCTCTATATTTGCCGTGGATGTACAAATAAAACTATTTATATACCTGTCGTATAGACATACAGATCCCTTGCTGAAAATCTCCGATTTTCTTGCGCCTTAAAGCAATATGATAGTAAGCATTCTTTGCGCCCTTGCGTCTTCAACAAAAAGAAGGTGTATCACAACTAGACGATGTGGGTTGAGAATCGTTTAAACGAAAACCCTTCTCATATAGGGGTATAGGAAAATTTCATAAAAAAGGCCGTTTTCACGAGTTGTGAGACGGCCTCTTCATTATTATTTTTTCAGGTACTGATCAAAGTAATCTGTAATTTTCTGCATCAGGTGAACCCTGTCTTTTCCGATCACATTATGCGGATGTCCCGGATAAGTAAAGTAATCCAACTGAACCCCATTATCAACCGCAGATTTGATGAATTTTATAGAATGCTGCCATACCACTACATCATCCTGAGCTCCGTGAATCATCAATAATTTTCCTTTCAGGTTCTGTACTTTATCTAAAAGATTGGCCGCAGCATATCCCTGTGGATTTTCCTGTGGGGTATCCATATATCTTTCCCCATACATAATTTCGTACATGCTCCAGTCGATCACCGGTCCTCCGGCAACTCCTACTTTAAATACATCCGGTTTACGAAGCATAAAGCTTGTAGTCATAAACCCTCCAAAGCTCCAGCCATGGATTCCCATTTTTGTACCGTCTACATAAGGAAGAGATTTCAGGTAGTCTACACCTTTCATCTGGTCATTCATTTCGGTAGTTCCCAGATTTCTGAATACAGCCTGCTCAAACTTCATTCCACGGTTAGAAGATCCTCTTCCGTCCATGGTAAAGATGATATATCCATTCTGAGCCATATATTCATACCATAGGTTTCCTGACGCCGGGAAAGTATTTGTTACCAACTGTAAGTGCGGACCATTGTACAAATAAACAATGGTAGGATACTTTTTATTAGGATCAAAATTTGTTGGAAGGATGATCTTTCCATATAAAGGTGTTCCGTCATCAGCTTTCAATTCTACATTTTTAATTTCAGGTCTCTGATAATTTTTCAATGTATTTTCTGCTGTAAAAATATTCGTAGACTTTAAATTGCTGGTATTAATAATATTTCCAATTCTTGGCGAATTGGCATTACTATAAACATCATACAGATAATTTCCGTCGCTGCTCAATACACCGGCATGCATTCCTTCTGCATCATCCAGTCTCTGCATTTTGAAGTTGGTCCAATTGATCTTATACAAATGTCTTTCTAAAGGAGTTTCTTTTGTTGACGTAAAATAGATCTCTTTCTTCTTTTCATTAAACCCTAAAATATCGGTTACCAGCCAGTCGCCTTTTGTAATCTGCGCAACCAATCCTTTTTCCAGGCTGTAATGGAACAGGTGATTGTACCCTGTTCTCTGACTTTGCCAAATAAAATCTGTATTGGAATTTGGGAAGAAAGTAAGTGGGTGCTGTGGCTCCACATATTTACTGTCGGTCTCTTCAAATAAAGTTTTTACCAGTTCTCCGGTAGCGGCATCATACTGATTCATTTTCATATGATTCTGTCCTCTGTTCAGTACTGCTACAAAAATGTATTTTGAATCCGGGCTCCAGGTAACAGCAGTTAAATACTGGTCTTTTTCGCCTTCAACTTTCAGAAAAGTTGTTGACTGGGTTTTAATATTAAAAACGCCTAAAGTTACCTGATGGGAAGTCTGACCTGCCATCGGGTATTTAATATTGTTGTTTACAGCAGGTGTTACAGACCAATCGATGATCGGGTAATCTGCAACCATAGACTGATCCATTTTATAGAAAGCTACACTTTCGGAATTGGGAGCGGGAAAAATTCCGGTGTCTATTCCGAATTCATTCCTGTGAACAGCCTGTCCACTGATAATATTTTCGTTTGTTTCGTTAGTGACTGCAATCGTTTTTCCGTTTTTACTCACAAACAGGTTGTTCTTTGCTGTAAAAGCGAAAGTCTGACCATCCCCAAAAACTTTCACATTGGAGGCATCTTTATCTATGGTCACCTGATTTTTCACTTTCCAGTCATTTCCTGATTTTTCAATCCAGAACATTTTACCGTCTTTGTTAAAATAACCATTTGAAGTACTCGAAAACTTAATCTGAGGGACAGCGTTCAGTTTATCATCGGCAAACTGCCTGTTCAGCTGTGTTAAGGATACCAGAGTATCTTGTTTATTGGTTTTCAGATCTGTCACCAGATACCCTCCTTTCACGGACTGGATATAGGATTTTCCGTCTGCAGACCATGAAAATTGTGAAATATTTTTCACAGCAAGGTTGGTTCTCATCCCATTTACAGCCTCCGCCATGGTAAACTTCTGTGTCTGGGCGAATGCAGCATTTCCCAAAACCAGCATCAATAAAGAAAACTTATATAATTTCATTGCGTAAAATTGAATCCATCAAAAATAAGAAATAAAAATCATCCGTTAAGAAATGTTAAATTAAAACATTCATAAAATGGAGTTAATGGATTAAAAGAAATTATTTCTTACCTTAATATTAGGATTTGAGTATTGTGGAAATTGCCATGGCGCAAAATACATTGAGATTGTTTCATTTTGATCTTCTCAATGAGGATATTGTCAAAGATGAGGATAAGTCTAGCCCCGATAGTAACGGTTACCCCACAGCATGCATTGGAGGGTTTGGGGATTGGAGCGTTGGAGTGTATTGGCGAGAGGAGTAAAAGTGGATAGCGGGAAAAAGCTCAAAAAAAAAGCAAAAAGAATCATAATTTACATATACCCTGCATTTCTTATCCTATATCAATGTTCCGTATATGCTCTCTATCCTACATTTGCATCATTAATAACAAACAAAAATAAAAATACAATGGCAACAAAATGGAACCTAGACCCAACGCATAGTGAGATTACTTTTAAAGTAAAACATATGATGATTTCTAATGTAAAAGGAAGTTTCAGAACTTTCACTGCAGAAATCGAAGCGGAGGATGATACTTTCGCCAATGCAAAAACTACCGCTACTATTCAGACGGATTCTGTTTTCACCAATAATACAGACAGAGATAATCACCTAAAGTCTGGTGAATTCTTCAATGCTGAGCAATATCCAACGATTACTTTTGATTCTCAGGCCCTGAATGATCAGGTAGTGGGAAATCTTACGATCAATGGGATTACGAAGCCTGTAACGTTAGATGTAGATTTCGGAGGAATCAATGTTGATCCGTGGGGAAATACAAAAGCGGGATTCTCTTTTGAAGGGAAAATAAGCAGAAAAGATTTCGGATTAAACTGGAATGCAGCTTTAGAAGCAGGAGGAGTAATGGTAAGTGATGATGTAAAAGTAGCTGGTGAATTACAGTTTGTAAAACAAGCATAGTTTTTTTCATATATTTTATAAAAGGTTCAGGGATTTTACTAAAAACCTTGAACCTTTTATTTTTTATTATTATTAAATTATGAACCTCAACGATCTGCAAAACATAAGTGAAAACTTCCAGAGCACTCAGAGAATGCCTGTTCTATTTTTAGGACATGGGTCTCCTATGAATGCTATTGAAGAAAACCAGTTTGTACAGGGCTTCCGAAAAGCAGCTGCAGAGATTCCCAGACCTAATGCTATTCTGTGTATTTCTGCACACTGGTATACGGAAGGGACGTTTGTCACTGCCATGGAGATGCCTAAAACAATTCATGATTTTTATGGTTTTCCGAAAGAATTATTTGATGTACAGTATCCTGCTCCCGGAAATCCTCAGCTAGCCGCGGAAACTGCTGAGCTGTTATTACCCGTGGAGGTTGAAGAAGACCATAGCTGGGGGCTGGATCATGGGGCATGGTCAGTCATCAGACATATGTATCCTGAAGCTGATATTCCGGTCATTCAACTGAGTATTGATTATACCAAGCCTCCGCAATATCATTATGACCTGGCTAAAAGGCTTCATAAACTCCGTGAAAAAGGAATTCTGATCATTGGCAGCGGAAATATTGTTCATAACCTGCGTTTAATCGACTGGAAAAATATCAATACAGTGGGTGCCGGCTGGGACTGGGCAGTGGAAGCGAGGGAAAAAACCAATAACTGGCTTCTTGACGGTAATTTCCAGCCTATTATTGATTATCAGAAACAGGGAATATTTTTGCAATACGCTGTGCCTACCCCTGATCACTATCTTCCGCTTATCTATACTTTAGGGTTGAAAGACCGGTCTGAACAATTGTCTTTATTTAATGACGAACTTATTGGAGGTTCACTAAGCATGACAAGTGTGAGAATTGGATAATTCTGTATCCTAAGCTCATGATAAACGCTTTATAAACAGTTTTTTAAGGCTAAAATCACAAATTGCTGTTGAAAACATTGTACGTTCGTAGTGGCGATGAACTCAGCAAAGTTGTATTCTATACTAAGCGGCAAGTGAAAGCAAAAAACAGATATAATAAAGCCCCTCAACCTAGCTGGTTGAGGGGCTTGTTTTTTGAAATAGTATTTTATTGCACTGCTTTTAAAACATTGATGTTTCCATAGCCATAGCTTGAATTCACATTTGGATAATAAGTGGCAGACTGTCTCATTTTATTAAGGACCTGATCTCTGGTCCATGATGGATTTTTAGCCCACACCAAGGCTGCAATTCCGGCTGTTGCCGCTGTAGCTACTGATGAACCGCCTACATAATCGGCCTGTCCGTTATAATAACTTAAAACCGGAACGGTATTTCCTGAAGCTCTTTCCATCTGGAAGGTAAAGTCTATCTCACCTCCGGAATGGCAAACATCACATTTCTGATTGGAAGTTCCTTCTTTCACTCCAGTTATGGCTTGTGTTTCCGGCATCCATGCAGGGAAAATAACGCCTACAAAAGTGGTAAAGCTGGTAGAGGTACCTCCTGCACAGAAAATTAATTTTCCTTTGGAATAGGCATATTTTACACCATCTTCAATTTTTCCTACTGAAAAAATATGTCCCATAGACATAGAAATAATCTTTACACTGGCATTATTTGCCAGCTCTGTAAATGCCGTTTTCACTCCTGTCTGCTCACTTGAGGTATCCAATACTACATTTGTTGCAGCCCTGTAAGCAATTAAATTGGCATTATAGGCAACTCCTACAGGCAGTCCTGCATTATTTCTCGGTGCCGCCATTACGGAAGCCATTTTTGTTCCGTGCCCACACTGATCTGCAGAACCATCTGAATTATAGACCCCAAATTTACTGATTGTTCTCCCTGAGGAGGATCCGTTATTAAAGCTGTTTCCAAGAAACGCCTGCTCTGGTGAAACGCCTGTATCTACCAGGCCAATGGTAACGCCAGCTCCGGTACTGTAGCCCCATGCACCAGGAATATTATGTTTGGTAAAAGCCCAGGGAATTTTCGCACCCGGAGTGGTGGAAGTATAGTCATCAGCATTCAAAGTAGTAGATGAAAATCCACATCCTGAACCGCTGCCTGAGGATCTTGAAGCTAGATTGTATTTATTTTCATTTTCGAAATAGTGATAATCCCCCGGTTCAAGATACCGGATAGTCTTCATCTGTCGAAGCGCTTTAATGGTTTCTTCTTTTTCAATAACTACATCGATCTGGTTGAGGTACTTATCTGAGGTAAGAAAGAAAGTTCTTTCATCTTTTCCTTCATATTTTTTGATTATCGATAAAATCTCAGTTTCCATGGCCTGGTTATTTGAAGATTTGCTTCTATCAAAATCTTCTTTAGATTCTCCAAATCCAATGGATACCATTTTATTTCCCTGAAAGATGGCGCTCCATAAAAAATGATCAGATTGATTGGCCCAGTTGAAAGAACCTTTTGTTTTGATGGACTGGTTAATTCCCTCATTAATTTGTTTGGCAGTCAGGGGATCTTTCTGACTCATTTCAATGTTTGAACTTTCATTCTGGAAATCTTCGGTATTACAAGAGCTTAAAGCAAAAAATATTGCTACTAAGAATACACTTTTTTTCATATGTTATAATTTTGGTTGGGACCAATATAACACTTTATTGTGAATTACCTATTTTTTAAAGGTGAATTCTATATTATCCGAATATTAATAACACTTTAAGGATGAAATCAACAATATTCAATGAAATCTATAATATTTTTTCAAAACAGACACTATTATCTATTCCAATGTACTGTCCATAGTTCGGAATGCGATAGAAGCCACTTTTTTCATAGACAGAAATAGCGTTCTTTAAGTCTATGGAAGTTTCTAAAACAGCTTTTTCAAATCCCGATTCTTTAGCCCAATTTTCCAATTCTCCTACTATGGCAGAAGCTAACCCTCTTTTTCTGAAAGCCGGATTAGTGTACATTCTTTTGATTTCTACAGTATTTTCCGAAAGTTCTTTAAATGCTCCGCATGCTGCCGGCAGTTCATCAATATAGGCAACAATACAGTTTTTAAGCTTATCAATTGTATTAAACTGTTCAAAAAAAGCATTTTCTTCCCCATTGTGTACCGCAAGATCTGCATCGAGAAGTTGTACTAAATTTTGAAAATCCGGATGGGTAGAATCAAGTCTTTTTATAGTCATATATATTTAATTAAAAAAATAGGATAAAACAAAAAAGCTCCCTTCCGGAAGCTTTTTTGGGGTATATTTTATTTTACGATAAATTTTCGTTCATTAATCAGGGCTGCAATAGCCAGCATATCCTGACCTATTAATCTGTCTTCTTCAAGTTTGGTAACTTTAGAGCGGAGAACAGCAACATTCTCTTCAATGATCTTAGAACATTTGGAAGGCCTTCTGAATTCCAGCCCCTGTGCTGCAAACATCAGCTCAACCGCTAAAATATTAACCAGATTCCCCAGGACCTGATTGAATTTTCTCCCTGAAATACTTCCCATAGAAACATGATCCTCCTGACCTAAACTTGTAGGAATAGAGTCTGCAGAGGCAGGGAAACACAGTGTTTTATTCTCTGTAACTAACGCCGCAGAAGTATACTGAGGAATCATAAATCCTGAATTCAATCCTGAGCTTTCTGTTAACAATCTTGGAAGGCCATATTTCCCTTCTAATAATAAATAGCTTCTTCTGTCTGAGATATTTCCTAATTCCGCAGCCGCTAACGTTGCATAATCTAAAGGTAATGCCATCAGCTGCCCATGGAAGTTACCTCCGGAAATAGATTCTTCAGCACTTAATACAATAGGATTGTCGGTAACAGAATTTAATTCTGTTTCAGCCATACCTCTAAGATGTTCAAAAGCATTTCTGCTGGCCCCGTGAACCTGCGGCACACATCTCATGGAATACGGATCCTGCACTCTTTCACAATCTTCATGTGCCTTCATGTTTTCTGATCCTTTTAAGAACTTAAGCATTCTTGCCGCCACTTTTTTACTTCCTTCAAAAGGCCTGATATCATGAAGTTCTTTTTTGAAAGGGCTTGAAGAACCTCTATATGCTTCAATACTCATGGCTGCCGTGACATCTGCAAGGTCTAATAAGTATTCAAATTTTTCCAATCCTTTGATAGCATGAGCCAGGATAAACTGAGTTCCGTTAATTAATCCAAGGCCTTCTTTTGGTCCTAAAGCTAAAGGCTCAAGGTTGTATTTTTCCAACACATCCATTGTATTGGAAACCTGGTCTCCTTCCCAAACCTGCCCTAACCCAAGTAAAGGAAGAACCAGATGTGCTAAAGGCGCCAGATCTCCTGATGCACCTACAGATCCCTGCTCCGGTACAACCGGAATAATATCCTTTTCCAACATCAGGATCAGTCTCTCAATCACATCAAGAGAAACTCCGGAAAATCCTTTTGACAAAGCATGAACTTTGGCAATGATCATGATTTTTGAAAATTCTTTATCAATGGGTTTTCCTACACCTACTGCATGGGAAATAATTAAGTTATACTGCAACTGGGCTGTTTCGTCAGCTGATATTTTAGTATCGCACAGTGGCCCGAAGCCTGTATTGATTCCATATACACATCTATCGGATTCTACTATTTGCTGTACGTTTTTCTGAGATTTTAATATTTGTTCTTTTGCCGCTTTATTCAGCTTCGCTTTACTGGGGCTTTTACAGATTTCCAGAACATCATGGAAAGTTAAAACATCTACTCCGTATATCATTTCTAAAAAATTTTCTTAAAATTACACATTTAACAATAATTAAAGAAACTAAATTTCAATGTTCTATCTTTTTCTCCAAATAAGTTAATTAATTTGTTATTTTTACCGCCGAATAAAAAACAATAATACATGAGACTTACATCTTTACTGCTTGCTTTATGCCTTGCAGGTACCACTACTTTCGCCCAGAAAGTAAAATACTCTAAAGAGGATATCAAAAAAATGGAAACATACCTTTTTAATGAAGGTTTCAATACTCCATCCCCGAAAAAAACATCAACCATTATTTTGAAAGACGGAACCTCTTACAAAGGGTTTTGTAGCAAGATTGAAACAAAAAAAGGACAGATTTATGAGGTAGCTATCAAAGACAGTGCTACAAAAAAGAATGCTACCTTTAATGCTGAACAGATCAATGAAATGTACGTTTATCCAAGTAACGCAGAAAAAATTGCAAAAGTGGCCAAGTACATGGGGAATATCAGAAATTTCGGAACAAAGAAATTAACAAAGAATACCAATAATGACAGGATCTATTTTGTAAACCAAACGGTTTCATTAAAGAACAAAAAGGATGATAAAGAATTTCTGATGCAGGTTATCAACCCCGGTTTTGATGATATTATTTCTGTATATCATGATCCGAGAGCTAAAGAAACAACAGGCTTTTCGGTGATGGGCTCTCCACAGCTTGGCGGTGGGGTTATCAAATCTTATTATGTAAAGAAAGGAGACAAAATTATGTGGCTTCATAAAGATGATTTTGAAGACAACTATGATTTCCTTTTTGGTGACAATGCAGAATTCATGAAAAAATATCCTAAAAACTCTGTAGAGTGGGATTATTTCAGCTTTCTTATCAGTGCTTACACTGATATGAATAACGGATAAAAACATTCAATTTATAGAATTAATACCTGCGGAGCAATTCTGCAGGTATTCTTTTTTTAAATATAGAAAGATTCCTTAATTTTGTTATATGAATCCTTCTTTAGAATTACAGCTCAAAACTTTACCTTCGGAACCCGGTGTTTATCGTTATTATGATAAAAATGAACAGCTATTGTATGTGGGTAAGGCCAAAAACTTAAAAAAGAGGGTTCTCTCCTACTTCAACAAAAACCTTTCAGGGTACAGGATCAAAATAATGGTTGGGAAAATCCAGCGCCTGGAAACTACTATTGTAAACAGTGAGTATGATGCTCTTTTATTGGAAAACAATCTGATCAAGGAACATCAGCCATTTTACAATGTGATGTTGAAAGATGATAAAACCTATCCCTGGATCTGTATTAAAAATGAAGATTTCCCAAGAATTTTTCTCACCAGAAATGTAATTAAAGATGGTTCTGAATACTATGGCCCCTATGCAAAAGTGCGTCCGGCAAAAATATTATTAGATACCATCAAACATATCTATAAACTGAGAACCTGTAATCTGAATCTTTCTCCGAATAAAATAGCCGACGGAAAATACAAAGTCTGTCTTGAATATCATATCAAAAATTGTGAAGGGCCTTGTGAAGATCTTGAAAGTAAAGAGGATTATGATGAAAAGATAGATGCTATCCGTGGAATGATCAAAGGAGAATTCCGGAAGGCAAAAGATTATCTGATCAATCAGATGATGAAACTCGCCTCTAATTTGCAGTTTGAAGAAGCTCAGATTATCAAAGAAAGACTGGATATATTGGAAGATTACCAAGCTAAAAATACGGTTGTCAATCCTAATATTGACGATGTGGATGTTTTTGGAATGGTGAGTGATGAAACCGCCGCGTATGTCAATTTTTTTAAAATAAGAAACGGAAATATTATTCAGAGTTTTACTACAGAGATTAAAAAAATCTTAGAGGAAGCGGATGAAGATATTATGGAAGAGGCTTTGATTGAGATCAGGCAGAAATTCAGTTCCAACTCAAAAGAAGTATTGCTTCCTTTTCATTTATCTGTAGAAATTCCTAATGTAAAACTTATTGTTCCTAAAGTAGGTGATAAAAAGAGAATTGTAGAGCTGTCCGAAAAAAACGCTAAAGAATACCGTCTTGAAAAATTAAAACAGGTTCAGATTGTGGATCCTGAAAGACATACCAACAGGATAATGGCTGAGATGCAAAAACTGCTCAGAATGCCTGTAGAACCAAGACATATTGAAGGTTTTGACAACTCCAATATTCAGGGAACAAACCCGGTTTCTGCCTGTGTAGTTTTTAAAGACGGCAGGCCCAGCAAAACGGACTACAGGATTTTTCATCCTAAAACCGTAGAAGGGCCTAACGACTTTGCTACGATGGAGGAAGTGATCTATCGCCGTTATAAAAGAATGGTAGATGAAGGGGAAGACCTGCCCCAATTAATTCTGATAGATGGTGGAAAGGGCCAGCTATCTTCTGCTGTAAAGAGCCTGAAATTATTGGGTCTTTATGGTAAGATAACTATTGTGGGAATTGCAAAAAGACTGGAAGAGATATTCTTTCCCGAAGATCCTATTCCGCTCTATCTTGACAAAAAATCTGAAACATTAAAAATTCTTCAAAGAGTTCGTGATGAAGCCCACCGTTTTGGAGTTAAGCATCATAGAACAAGAAGAAAGAACTCTACTATAAAATCTGAACTGGAGGAAATTCCCGGAGTGGGAGAAAAAACAATTGAATTGTTATTATCAAAGCTTAAATCTGTTAAAAGGATTAAAGAATCCAATCTGGAAACATTAGAAGAAATTCTGGGCAAGAGTAAAGCAAAGGTAGTTTGGGAATTTTTTAATTCAAATTAAAACGCTTTTACATCCACATTTTACTGTCACACCTTTTTTTAATCCTATATGCATTTGATTTTGATATTTTTTAAATACTATCAAAATTCCAATAATAAAAGGCCTTTTTAGATTTTCTAAAATGGCCTTTACTATATTTATGTAGTATTGGCGTATAGATTAAGTTATTGTCCCATAAAAAGACAAAATATAACAAATCCCTAATGATCGATTAAAAACAATATATATAAATATTAATTAATAAAATATTATAAATAAATTAACATTATTTATAATATTTTTCGTAAATTAGTACAGCTTTCAAAGTTTAGATAGAGTAAAAAATAATCTGAGTTAAAATAATACAGGCGGCTTTAGAAACAAAAACAGATGACAGAGTTCTGTACTCCTATTGAGAAAACACATCAACATATATACATATAAAAGGCTCTTTTTAAGAGCCTTTTATAATATTATTTCTTTAAGATCTTAATCAGATAATCTCCCTTAGCCGTTTTAATTCTAAGGAAATAAATTCCTGAAGAAAGTTCGGCAACATCAATTTTATCATTGGGATACGTTATATTCTTAACCAGCTTCCCGGCTGCATCGAAAATTTTAACTGTTTCAATTTTATCATTTTCTTTGGAATGTATTGAAAAATAGTCTGAAACCGGATTAGGATAAATCTTGATATTAAAATCAGCATTCTTCTCTTCCTGTTTTACAGATTCGTTAGTCGCCATATAAATGGGTAAAGTATCCGTGATGGCGTAAAATTCACTTCCATGCTCTTTTGTGAAAATGGTCAGGAACAGCTCTTCTCCGTCCGTTGCCATTTTCTGAATATTTTCATTAGCCAGCAGCTGATTATCATCATTCGTAACAAAAATATCCATTGGCACTGTATCTGAAGCAATACCATTAGTTTTCCATACTTTTTGGGAATCACCATTCAGGAAGTAAAGATAGTTATTGGCACAAACCATATCCTTTATTGCAGAAAATCCGGATTTCACATTATAAGTACCATTGACTGTGCCATCAGTCCTCCACAGTTCTTTATGATAATTATTGGTGAAAAATAGCTGGTTTCCACATTTTTTAAACTTCACATTTGCCGTAAAGTTTCCTGCTATAATTTTTTCTGTGCCCGCAACTGTTCCATCGGAAGAATGGAGACCTGAAGAGAAACCTGTAGTCACATAAAATAATTTGTCATTGAGTATTCCTGTTTCCCTGTAAATAGTTCCAGAACCGGCAGGTTCTACATAGGATTTTAACAGTACAGATGAAGCCTGGTCACCATCCGAAGACCAAAGCTCCGTATGTTCATTACTTGAATTATTCTCCTGAGCCAGAGTAAAGAATAATTTATTATTAACAGCGCTCAAGACTTTTATATCCCCATCCGTCCCATTCTGATATGTAAATTGAATGGTTTTATTGGTATTAGGATACGTACCGTCAGACTTCCAGATTCCCAGTTTTCCGTTCTGTCTCGCTATAAAATATGCGTATCCGTCTAGGACAGCCGTTTTAGTATCCACATCATATAAACTTCCCATATTGTCCACCGATATATCTTTTACTAAATCCATTGTATTTGAACTGTTGTTAATTCTCCAAAGCTCAGTTCCTGTAAAGTTACTATAGGCGGAGAAGAGCAGCATATTATCATTCAGGCTGGTATAGACAATTCTATTTGTAATTGGTTCCAACATAATGATTACATTTGAGCCTGCAGCCGTTCCATCTGTCCTGTAAAAGCCTCCTTTTGTGTAAAGATAGTTTCCTACTTTAGTGAACTCATCGTCAAAAGTGGTAGCTATTCCCCCTGGTAAAGCTCCACCGGTATTAAAGAAAGATAATCTTTCAACCTGTTGGGTGCTTTTATTTCTCTTATATAGCTGATTACTAAATTCCCGGTCTTTGGCGATAAAGATCAGATTATTGTTCAGTACATCAAAAGAATGTGGTTCAGAACCTTCCACCCTGTTAATATCAGCAGCTATTGAAATAACTTTCGTCGCTGGATCCAGAGAAAAGACTTCACCACCGTTTCTTTGGTTTGTACCAGCCAGATAAACTTTAGAATTAAGATCTATAAAACTATTGTCCACCGGTAAAGCTAATCCTGTAATTTCAAATGGCTGAACAGAACCTCCATTGGTGATCCAATATCTTAGCCCTGAATTTACAGTGTTATATATTAAATGTATCCCATCTGAACTCTTTCCATATAATTTCATTTCCGGAGGTGTACTAAATAATGCTGTTCCAGCCAGAGTTCCATCAGTTTCCCAGATATAATTTCCATAATTCGGGGTTATTCCGTTAGAATTACTTTCAAAATAGATTTTATTGTTAAAACTAATGAATTTAGGCATTGCCATGGAGCTTGTCGCTCCCGGCGTAATATCTTTTAATAATTGAGTTCCAGCAGCCGTTCCATCTGACACCCACGGTTCAATTCCACTTCCCACAGGGTCTAAGCCTTTAAATACAAAATAATTATCTGAAGCTGCCCCATCCAATTCCGGAACCTTTACAGGTGTCACAGACACCGTACCGGCAGTAGTTCCGTTACTTTCATAAAGCTCATATCCAGCCGCCCCATTGCCCACAAAATAAAACTTATTATTTAATTCAATAATTTTAAAATCATTAGAAATACTTGATCCCGAGTTTGGGGCGATATCTTTCAGCAAAGTGGTACCGCCCGGTGTACCATCAGACTTCCAGATCTCTTTTCCGTGTACTCCGTCATTAGCTGCCAGAAACAATTCATTGTGAAAAGAATATAATTTTACATTTCCGGAATAGGAAAATGTTTTTAATGACTGCAGATCGTCAGTAACCGCATCATAAGCCCACAGCTCATTAGATTGGTAAAAGAAAATTTTATTTCCCACCACCACAAGCTCATCAATAACAAAATTTGAGCTAAGGTCTTTTAACTTTGTTGTTCCAACACTTGTTCCGTCCGTTACCCAAAGCTGGTAATAGGATGAGTTTTGCTGGGCAAGAAAATAGACTTTATTATTTAATTTTACTGAGGCAGGAGATCCTGATATACCAGCGCTGGGCCCCGGATAAATATCTTTCAGCAAACTAGATTTTTGAGTAGTGGAATTAAAGCACCAGAGCTCTCTTCCTTCATAAGGAGACCCGGTTGCCGGGAAAATGATCAGATCATTAAGTTTGATAAACGATTTTGGATCACTTGAAGCTCCAAAATTAATCTCATGCAATTGTGTATTCAATACAGTTTGTGCAGTTGAAAATATTGACAGTAAAGTCAATATAGGAATGTAAAGTTTTTTCATGGTTTTAAAAATTAATCCTTAATTCAAACATCATGAATTAAGGATTATATATTAGTTTATTAAGTTTTAAAAAATTATTTTGCTGCAAAGACCTCTTTAGAATATTTACCGTCAGCCTGAGGAACATCAATTACTATATTTCCATTCTCAAAATAACCAATAGTAGTTGTTCCGTTATCCAGCTTCACCATAAATACATCTTTCTTTGAAGTTGATTTAAAAATAGCGAAAGGAACAGAGCTCCCTGACTTAGCAAGAATAAACTGGGTGTTATCTATCTGTACTTTCTGCAGATCAAGCTTTCCGTTTGAAAAATTGCTTGCCGTAGAAACAGCTGTTGTAGCTGCAGGAGTATCAGAAGCTGTATTCTGAGTACTGCTGGCTGTATCAGATGTCTGCGCAGGTAAAATATTAACAGGGTTTGAAATTGTAACATTCATTAAAGCCTGCTTCAGTGCATCCGGATATCCTTTTTCAAATTCTTTGATATTCGATCTTCCTTTAGATTCCAGAATGGTTTTCTTATTACAATCCGATAATTGTAAGATAACTTTATTAGTAAATAATCCAGAATCATCCAAAACATTTGCATTAAGGATATTACAGGAGTTATCTTTAGCTTCAGAAGGCCATTGATCTCTATTAGCCGGCAGAACGACATATTTTTTCCCTGTCAGTGCTTTTGCTAAAAAAGTCTCTAAGCCATAACTATCTTTTTTAAATGATTCAAACTTCTCAGGAATAAATATGTATTTATAATCTGAAACCTTTTGTCCGAAAATGAGTGTTGAACAAATAGCCAACATAAACACTGATATCCTTTTCATATTATTTTATTTTTAATCGTTTCTAAATGCTCCCATATCCAGCTTCAATGAAAAGAAATTGGAATAGAAATTAGATCCGCCTATTCCTGAATTTGTGATTGCATAATCCAGGGTAAGTCCTCTATATTTTATTCCAAGACCTGCACTCGGCTGAAAGGAAACTTTTCTTTTAAGATCTTCTATATCTGTAATGGACTGGAACCTATTGATCCCCAATCTTACAAAAATCATTTTCTGGTACCCCAGCTCAGCTCCCGCATAAGGACTGATACTTGCAAAGTCTGTTGAAATTAATGAAGCCGTTTTTGCAAAATCCACATTAATCCCCGCTTCCGGCAAAACATAGACACTGCTGTTAATTTCAAATAACTTACTTGCCCCAACATTCAGCTTAGGCATGGTAAGCTCCATTTTATCTTTTGGCGCAGGGTTAAACTCTTCACCATTTACAACAGTTGATAATTCTTTCTGGTTAATGGTCCAAAAGTTTACTGTGGTAGTAATATCACGGATCATACCCCCAAATTTCCATCCATTATTTCCTTTGTAAATAGCTCCTACATCAAAACCAAACCCGTAGCCACTGGCAAATTTACCCACATTTCTGTACACAATTTTGGCATTCACCCCAACATCCAAATTGGGATTCCCTCCCGGCCTGAATGCATAAGAAAGTATAGCTGCATAATCAGATTGTGAGAATTTGGTGATCTTATCATAATCAATATTTCCCTCAGAATCTATCATTTGGGTGGTATTCAAAATATTATCTACCCCAAGTCTTACTATTGAAACTCCAAAAACACCTTCTTCCATTACCTTTGCATAGGCCAGGTAATCATATTTTGCAATAGATTCAAAATATTCTGCGTGCATCGCTGCTCCCTGCCAGTCTCTCTCAATAGACATTAAACCCGCAGGATTCCACATTGGAGCATATACATCATCCTGATTGGATATTACTGCTCCCCCCATTGCCAGACCTCGTGCACCGGCTCCGATATTTAAAAATTCATTGGAATATTTCCTGATAATCTGAGATTGTGACAGCCCAAACAGCAGTGAAAATGCAAGTAAAAAATATTTTTTCATCATATAAATTTGATGCTTAGTTAAAGTTTTTTGTTTTTTTAGCTTTTATTAATCCATTGACAATGATTGCCAGTATCATAACTCCTGAAGCAATATAAAATATAGGGCTCATATGTTCTGATTCTCCAAAGATAAAAAAAGCTAGTATAATTCCGTAAACCGGTTCTAAATTAACTGTTAAAATTAAAGTAAAAGGCGAAATATACTTCATTAATTTTACTGATTCCAACATTGGAAAAGCTGTAAAAACACTGGCCAACAAGCATATTAACGCCAGATCTCTATAGTTTATTTCATCCATCTGAAAGATTTGACCCGTCAGAAGATAAAATACCATTAAAATAAACCACCCACAGAAAATTTCATAGAATATAATATTCCCCGAACTTGTTTTTCCAAACATTTTACCATTAAAAACAGAAAAAATGGTTCCGAAAACAGCACACAGGATACCATAAATAATACCCTCTTTAAAATGAAATTCAGTTTTAAAAATCAATAAAATGCAGGCAACAATCACTGTTCCCATCACCACTTCTGATATATCAATTTTCCTTTTAAAAATGATAGGCTCTAAAATAGAGGCAAAAAGTGTAGATAATGATAAGCAGCTTAAAGCAATGGAAACATTAGAAACCTTGATAGAATAAAAAAAGCAATACCAGTGAAGTGCCATCGCAACACCAATAGCTGCCAGCTGAAAGAATATTTTTTTTGAAACCTTTATACTCTCTTTTTTGTAAACTCTTATGAATACAAAAAGAAAGACTGCAGCAAACAACATTCTGTAAAATACCAGAACCTGCGCATTCGCATGAATTAGTTTTCCTAAAATTGCAGTGAACCCCCACAAAAACACAATTAAATGCAGCCTGAAAAGTGCCAATTTATGCATATCCTATCTTCTATGAATTTTTAACGTGCAAATTTACAAATAG
Organism: Chryseobacterium sp. WG14; assembly: GCF_024586945.1. Taxonomy (NCBI): domain Bacteria; kingdom Pseudomonadati; phylum Bacteroidota; class Flavobacteriia; order Flavobacteriales; family Weeksellaceae; genus Chryseobacterium; species Chryseobacterium sp. WG14. The sequence goes on along the minus strand of NZ_JALCZD010000018.1, from coordinate 8,144 downwards.
GCTTTTACAAATCTGATAAAAAAACAAATAATAGTTTAATAAAAAAACACTTAATAGGTCTTCACCTTATTTTATAAAAATTTTATCAAAAAAAGCAATGTTACTGCCCCATAAGATCTTTTCTCACTAAAATAAAAAATTCATACATTGGACTTATGATACTGAATAAAGATATTAGAATTAAAACAGATCGGCTGATATTGCAGCCTGTAGAAGATTTGTATATTGACGATATCAATACCTGTTTTACTGCAGAAGTTACAAGATATATGCCTTTCAATCCGCATGGAGATAGGAATGATATTCTGGTTTTCGTAGAAGAATCAAAAAAGTTGTTGTTAAAAAATACTGACCTTGTCATGGTTGCGCTTGATGATGATAATAACTTTATGGGTTGCTGTGGTATTCATAGCATAACAGAAGAATCGGTAGAACTCGGCTTATGGTTAAAAAAGGATGCACAAGGTATTGGATTGGGTACAGAGATCATAGTGAGCCTTATTGAATTTTTAGAAAGTAATTTTACTTTTAAATATATAGTCTATCCAGTTGATCAGGAAAATATAGCGAGCAGGAGAATACCTGAAAAATTAGGCTTTATCCCTTTTAAAAAATATCAAAAAAATAAAAGCCCATCATCATTTCTCAATATTATAGAATATAGAAAACAGTATTCAGTTTAATTTTTCAGTATGTTCTTCCAACTTTTATGCAGATACAAAAAACCCTGAAAATTTGTTAAACTTTCAGGGCTTTCAAATAATAAACTATTAAAAAAATAAACTAGGAACAGAGTATTTTGCAGAGATTAGGATCTCTGTTACTCTACCGTAAAGTTAGAAAAAATATAAATCATCTAAAAATATTTTTCTGTTAAAAATATCACAATTTTCTGAATACCAATATATTAAACACCTGTTTTACTTCAATTCATATTCTGTATAAAAATAGTATCTTTAAGCGTAAAAAATTGAAACTTTATGGATATTGAATTCAACAAACGGGAAGATCAAAACAGGTTAAGACTTTCAGATATAAACCGCTTGCTCACCGAAATAAAAAAAGGTGGTGGTGAAAAGAGGCTTCAAAAGCTTCGTGATGAAGGAAAAATGACGGCAAGAGAAAGAATTGATTATCTTCTTGATAAAAATTCAGATTCCATAGAAGTAGGAGCATTTGCAGGATATGAAATGTATAAGGAACATGGAGGATGCCCTAGTGGGGGAGTTGTTGTAGTGATTGGTTACGTTTCAGGAAGGCAGTGTATCGTTGTAGCTAATGATGCTTCTGTAAAAGCAGGTGCATGGTTCCCCATTACAGGGAAAAAGAATCTAAGAGCACAGGAGATTGCTATGGAAAATAAACTTCCTATTATCTATCTGGTAGATTCTGCCGGTGTTTATCTTCCTATGCAGGACGAGATATTCCCGGATAAAGAACATTTTGGAAGAATATTCAGGAATAATGCGAAAATGAGCTCTATGGGAATCATCCAGATTTCAGCAGTTATGGGCAGTTGTGTAGCCGGAGGAGCTTATTTGCCTATTATGAGTGATGAGGCTATGATTGTTGACAAAACAGGTTCTATTTTCCTTGCAGGAAGCTATCTTGTAAAGGCAGCAATTGGTGAAAGCATTGATAACGAAACATTAGGTGGGGCTACTACCCACTGCTCTATTTCAGGAGTTACAGATTATAAAGCTAAAGATGATAAAGATGCTTTGGATAGAATCAAAAACATTATGAAATCTATCGGAAGTACTGAAAAAGCAGGTTTTGACAGAATAGAAAGTTTTCTTCCTAAAGAAAAACCGGAAAATATTTTTGGAATAATGCCGGTTTCAAGAGCTGAGCAGTATGATACTTTTGATATCCTAAAGTGTATTACAGACAACTCTGAATATGAAGAGTACAAACCTGACTACGGAAAAAGTATCATCTGTGCTACAGCCCGAATAGATGGCTGGTCTGTAGGAATTGTAGCCAACCAAAGAAAAATGGTAAAAAACGGTAAGGGAGAAGTACAATTCGGAGGAGTTATTTATTCCGATTCTGCAGATAAGGCCACCCGATTTATAGCTAACTGTAACCAAAGAAAAATACCATTGGTTTTCTTACAGGATGTTACAGGCTTCATGGTAGGTTCTAAATCCGAACATGGAGGGATTATCAAAGATGGTGCAAAAATGGTCAATGCCGTATCCAATTCCGTTGTTCCTAAATTTACCATCATTACAGGAAACTCATATGGAGCCGGTAATTACGCCATGTGTGGAAAAGCTTATGATCCAAGATTAATTGTTGCATGGCCTTGGGCAGACTTAGCCGTAATGGGTGGGTCTCAGGCAGCAAAAGTTTTAGCACAGATCCAGGAATCCGCATTAAAAAAACAAGGCAAAGAAATATCAGAAGAAGAACATAACGAAATTCTGGATACTATTTCCAAAAAATACCAAAGCCAAACCGATGCTACTTATGCAGCAGCAAGATTATGGACAGATGCCATCATCAATCCTGCAGACACCAGAAAATGGATTTCTATGGGTATTGAAGCTGCCAACCATTCTCCTATTACAGAGAAATTTAACTTAGGCGTTATACAGGTATGATCTGACGTATACATATTCACCTCGGCGAATAATTCAAAGAAAAAGGCCGTTTTCACAATATGTGAAAACGGCCTCTTTCTTTGAATATATATGCTCTTGTAAGAGAAAAGTTTTTATTTAAATAATTCTTCACATACAGTATCAAATAGTATGACAACTCATAAGAAGGTTATCAATATTTCTTATTATTTTAATAATCTTAGTCAACTTACGAAGTTTACCATAAAATATTACCTCAATTGATAAAAAAAATAAAATTCATTTAAATAGCAATTGATATTAATTTATCACTATGATATCCTTAATGGATAAATATTTTACATAGAAAATTAAATTAGACAAGATAATCAAAAGCTTCAAACACTGATAATCAATTTGTTACAATAAAAATAAATCACTTTTTATTATTTATTTTTTTAATATTGTAATTCTTAACCAAATGATGAATCAAAATGAAACAATCAAGTGTGGGCTTTGCCTTAACCGTAAGTGTCTTTTGTTTTCTGTTGAGTCCAAACCATTTAAATGCTCAGAAAACAAAGAAAGATACTGTAAAAAATAAGGAAATTCAAGAAGTTATTGTAACTGCACTTGGAATAAAAAGAGACCAGAGAAAACTAGGTTACGCCGTTACAAAGGTTGAAAGCAAAGATATTACACAGGCAGGGGTTGTTAATCCTATGGAAGCCCTTCAGGGGAAACTACCCGGGGTAGAAATTGTTGCCGGTGCAGGAGGGCCTCAATCTAGCTCCAGAATTCAAATCCGGGGGAATACTTCATTGGGGAAAAATAATCAACCTTTAATTGTTGTGGATGGCGTTATTATAGATAACAGTGTAACCGGTGCAGATGCATGGGGATCGGGATATGATTTCGGTAACGAAATGAAAAATCTGAACTCAGATGTTTTTGAATCTGTTACCGTGCTCAGAGGAGCAGCAGCCTCGGCCCTTTATGGTTCACGTGCCGCAAATGGGGTAATCGTTATTACCTCCAAGAAAGGGAAAAGCAGAAATGGGATTGGGGTCAAAGTCAATTCTTCCCTTACCACACAACATGTTTACTCAGGGCCAAAATTTCAAAATGAATTTGGAGCAGGCGTGGGCCCTACATTCCAAACGGATAGTAATGGTGAGCGCTTTATTGATCCGGGCAATGCTTTTTACAGCTATGGGCCAAAGTTTGATGGAAAGCCTGTAAGGGATATTGACGGCAGAACCATACTATGGAATTCTCAACCCAATAATTACAGAGATATTTATCAGGTAGGCCTTGATCGTAAAAATTCAATTGAGTTATCTGGTGGCGATGAGAAATCTACTTTTTTATTAAGCTATACCAATCAGGAAGCCGATGGGATCTTGCCCCGAAATAAATTTACAAAAAATGCTTTTTATTTCCGTGCAACTCATGAGTTCAGTAAATATCTGCAAGTGGATGCCAGTTTCAATTATAACCGGTCTTTTGGGCAGAACCCGGTACCTCAGGGAGGAAATTCAAGTCCGTTGTTCAGCTATATTTATGGACTTCCCAGAAGCTTTGATGCCGTTTACTGGAGAAACAATTATTTGGATCCAATCAATGGAGGTATAAAAAAAGAGAGTGCCGATCCTTATGAAATGGCCGCTAATTATTTTAATATTTTTCAAAATACAAGAACCCAAAAAGAAAATAATTATATAGGACGTTTAGAAATACGGTCTCAGTTAACGGATTGGCTAAATCTAACCGTTAGCGGTAATTTCAATAATTATAATTTTATCAACGAATCTAAAATACTAGGCGAAAATACCGGCTTTACAGGAGGGAGCTATACTATTCTGGAAGGAAATAAAGAACAGTATAATGTTAAATTTTTATTGAATGGTAACTTTAAATTAACTGATCATTTAACATTAAATGCTTCCCTGGGCGGAGAGGATTTCAGATCCAGGTATAAATCAAACAAACAATGGACAAATGGAGGCCTTAACACCCCTGGTGTTTTTCAGATCCAGAATACTATAGATCCTGCAGGAAATGAAGTTTCATACACTGATGGAGAGCAGTCTCCAAAAAGGATTCAGGCCGTTTATGCCTTTGCTAACTTCGCATGGAAGGATCAGCTATTCATAGATATTACCGGACGTAATGACTGGTCTTCCACCTTATCATATCCTGATGGCCACGGAAGTCTGAGCTATTTTTATCCATCCTTTGTGGGGAACTGGATATTTTCCAATTCCTTCAAACTTCCGAAATGGATTAATTTTGGTAGTTTAAGAGCCAGCCTGGCATGGGTAGGCCGGGATACTTCTCCCTATAACACAAGCGCGGGCTTCTACTACAGACCAGACCCGTCAGCTTACAATACTCCTAATGGGAACCGCATTCCTTTAACAGGTTTTAATAGTAATGCCCTTGCCAACGCAAACCTAAAGAATGAGCTGAGCAAATCCATAGAATTTGGATTGAATATGGCCTTTTTGAACAACCGTTTAGATTTTGATGTCTCTTTTTACAAAACGAATACAACAAACCAATTATTAACCCTTTCATTACCCCAGGAGTCCGGAGTTAAAGAACAACAGATAAATGCCGGAAACTTACAAAACCAGGGTATTGAGGTTATTGTAAACGCAGTTCCTGTTAAATCAACTAATTTCACATGGAATACAACATTTACATTCTCCCAAAACAGAGACAAGCTTATTGAATTGTACCCTGGAGTAAGTGTATATGTTCTCAATTTGGGTATGGGAGATGATGTAAGAAGTGTAGCCATAGCGGGCCAACAATATGGGCTGATACAAACAAGGTATGCCTATGCCAGATACCAGGCACAGGATGCCAATGACCCCAGAAATGGAATGAAAGTCTTAAACTCTAATGGCTATTATCTACGCTCCAATTCTTATCAGAATCAGAACGATGTTACAGTAGGAAAGCTGACCCCTGATTTTTTAACCAGCTTTAGAAATACCTTCAGCTATAAAAATTTATCATTAAGTGTATTGATAGATGCAAGAGTGGGTGGAGATATTCTTTCAGCCACTTATAATTATGGAGTTCAGTTTGGAAACTCACCATCAACCCTACAATATAGAGATGAAGCCAGAGGAGGGATTCAATATACAGATGCCAATGGCGTGACACAATATGGATTAATTCCTGAAGGAGTGTTTGCTGATAAAACAAAAATAACTGATAAACAAGGCATTAAAAGAGATGTAGGTGGAATGACTTATCAGGAAGTGTATGAAAATGGATGGCTAAATCCTGTACGTACCGATTTATATTATAGAAATTTAGCCTCATGGGGAACCGGTATACGGGAACAGGCTATTTTTGAGAATACCTGGGTAGCCCTTCGTGAGCTAAGACTTACCTATTCTTTTAAACCGGATATGATTAAGCCTCTAGGGTTGAACACACTCAGTGCTTCTATAATAGGAAGAAATTTATTCTATATCTATAATAAATTACCCGATGGCATCAATCCCGAAGGAAAATACTCCAATAGTGCAGGAAGCTTTGCAGAATATGGAGGCTCACCTATGTCAAGATATATTGGGTTTAACCTGGATTTTTCTTTCTAGAAACTATTTAATTTAAAATTTAAAGCATGAAAAAATTATTAATATTAACCGTTTCACTTTCTCTATTCATTTCCTGTACAAGTGATTTTGCTGACATCAATACCAATCCCCTGGATAAAACAACCGCAACCCCGGAAGAACTATTACCTCTCGCTATTAAAAGAGGTTATGATGGCAGTTATGAATACTATTATGATTATTATCGTAGAATTATGCCATGGACTCAAACCTTAGTTCCTAATACTGGAAATGCTTCGAACTTTATGGATGATGGTTCCAACATGAATGCGAGAAAAGATATCTTTTATGGAGATCATGGTGCGTTGCTTACTGATATTATTCACAAGATCAATCAAATGCCGGCCAATGAACAGGTAAAATACGTCAACATTAAAAGCATTGCCAGCATTTTAAAGGTTTATTATGCGTGGTATGTTACTGATGTGAATGGAAGTATGGCTTATACAGAATCATTTCAGGCACGCTATGGTGGTACACTAACTCCAAAATTTGAAACCCAGGAACAATTATATGATATTTTTGACAAACAGCTAAATGATGTCTATGTGGCTATTGAAGCTGCTGATCAATCTATACAGATAAATCCTGGAAATAAAGATCTATTCTTTAATGGCAATATTACAAGATGGAAAAAGATTGCCAATTCATTGAGATTAAAGATTGCTTCAAGATTAATGAAAAGAAATCCTGCAAAACTGTCCACAATTGCAGCACAAGTATTATCAAGAGAACAGATTAATAGTACAGATGAAGATTTCTCTCTGCTCGCAAAAAGATTTACTGAGAATGGTAATTTCAACCCTATAGGGATGTCTGCTTCTAAACCAATGGCTGATTTTATGAATCTTAATAAAGATCCAAGAAGGCCCATTTTTTTCCAGGAAAACGATTATTCCCAGGAAAATATTGATAAGCTTGTTGCTGCCGGAAAAATGAAACCAACTATAGAAAATCAGCGATATGTAGGAGGTCCAACCAGCCCGGATATGGTCAGCCCAAATAAAAGCCGTTACTATACTTCTGCCAAGAGGCTATTAGACGGTATAAACTATGATACGATCTCTAGATTACAGTATAAAATATGGCATCCTGAATATAATGCAGGTACCGGAAACGCCGTATTTCCAATTCTTACTTACGCTGATTATTCTTTATTAAAAGCTGAGTTAGCAGCAAGGGGGCTTATTTCCGGTAATGTACAGGCTCTATATGAACAAGGAATCAGAGCCTCAATCATAACCTATAACTATATCGCTAAAGAAGCATTAGTAGACAAGTATGTCCCAACTACCGAAGCAGAAATTACGACTTACCTTAATTCTTCTCAAGTTAAATTTAATACTTCAACAGCCCTTGAGCAAATTATCATACAAGAATATCTTAATTATTTCAAACAACCAAATGAAGTTTGGGCTCTTATTAAGAGGACCGGCATGCCTAATACATCCACTGCTCTTACATTAGAATCTCCCTCACGGGATGGAGGAATTTTATTAGTAATGCCTAGAAGAATTATTCTTTCAACCCCTTCAAAAGATAACCTGAATTATCAGAATCAAAAATCAGCACTTGATATGATGAAACTGGATCCTGATTTTGGATTAAGTGAAAGTGATATCCAGGGACGCATTTGGTGGGATAAGAAATAAACAGCATGTACAATTCTTTTCAAAATAGAATTAATAGTTCTATGACTTTGTCATCCCATGGGCCTCAATAGCCAAGGGTTATGAGTTAGGAGTTAATAGTTGAGAGTTATGAGTTGAAGGTGACAGCGCTATCAACTATCAACTGAGGTTAAGTATAGTTTAGAGTTGAAGTATTAGGAGTATAGTTGTTATAGTATATAAACAAAAAAAAATCCTCTATCTTACGATAAAGGATTTTTAAAAATAAAATAAAAACTGGCGGCGGCCTACTCTCCCGCGTTAGCAGT
>NZ_JALCZD010000017.1:0-107347 GCF_024586945.1 Chryseobacterium sp. WG14 | reverse complement strand
ATTCTCATCCTGTTTCTGCGGATTATGATGGTGATGGAATAACAGATTTAAGTGTAAAGACAGACACAGGAAATTGGCTTATTGATTATGCTAAAAATGGATTTAACGGTTGGGACTGGACTGGAACACAAAGAGGCAATGTCAATTCTCATCCTGTTTCTGCTGATTATGATGGCGATGGTGCTGCAGATTTAAGTGTTAAAACTGATGATGGAACTTGGCTCATTGACTACGCAAACAATGGATTCGATGGATGGGAATGGACTGGAACATTAAGAGGAGGGTCGGAAGCCCATCCTGTGCCGGCTGATTATGACGGTGATGGCTTGGCAGATCTAAGTGTTAAAACAGACGCTGGAACTTGGCTTATTGATTATGCCAAGAATGGATTTAACGGATGGGACTGGACTGGAACACAAAGAGGAGGAGGTAATGCGCATCCAGCTCCAGCTGACTATGATGGTGATGGCATGACAGATCTGAGTGTAAAAACTGATGATGGAAAATGGTACATTGACTATGCCTATAACGGTTTCGATGGATGGGACTGGACAGGAACAGATAGAGGAGGCCTTGATACTTCAGTTGCTAGAAAAGCTGTGGCAAATAATATAGAGAACAAACTTTATCAAAACACACCTAATCCTTTTAATACTTCTACAACGATAGAATACTTTCTAGTTGACAGTACTAAAACTGCCGAAATAAATGTTTTCAACCAACAGGGAATACCTGTAAAAAAATATACTCTTGATAAAAAAGGAAAGGAAAGTATTAGATTAGAATCTTCCATGCTTCCTTCCGGAATCTATTATTATAATCTCATCGTTGATGGCCAACAATTGGACACTAAAAAAATGATCATACAATAACATGATTAAGTAAATAGGCTGCCTCGTACAGCCTATTTGCTTAAATTTACTGTTATAAATAATATATAGTTCTCATAGTAAGATATTCAGCCAACTATATATAGGCCTAAAAATCAAAACATTACACTAACCCCTTATTTTAAAATAATCTTTTATTCTTACATTATTAACATATAGTTATAAATTTGCAGCTCATATCTATTGAATGAAAGAATTACTCATACGCCAGAAACAGGTTTTGTTTTTTATCATAGCTGGAGGACTCAGTGCAATTGTAGAAATTGGGAGCTTTAAGGTATTCAGCACCTATCTTCCTCAATTTCTTGCCAGAGAGACCAATTTCCATGGCATTCATTATCCTTTAAGTAATATTTTCTCTACCAGCTGTGGAATTATTACCAATTACTTTCTCAGTATATGGTTTGTTTTTGAAAGAGGAAAACATTCCAAGAAAAAAGAGTTTGCCTATTTCATGGTAGTTTCCTTTATCTCCACTTTATTCAGCTTAGGTTTCTTCCAGGTATTTTACAGCTTTGTCTTTAAGGATAATATCAATTTAATTTTTTATACCTTAAGCCCTGAGATGATCAGTAAGATTGCTGCCATTCTGCTGGTTTCTATTCTCAATTATTCTGTAAAAAAGAAAGTAATTTTTAATGGTTAAACTGTGACAAAAATTTTAAATTATCTCTGGAGGTTCTGGTTGCTGTTACTTGCATTTATCCTAACAGTTACGATGGGAATCCCTGTTTATATTTTATCCTTTAATAAAAAGCATTATAAATACGCTTATAAATTTATAAGGATCTGGTGTTTCGGAATGTTCTATGGAATGGGGTTCAGGTATGACCTCATAAAACTTTCTGAACAGAAGAAAGATAAGAATAAACAGTATGTTTTCATTTCCAACCACACTTCTATTATGGATATTATGCTTACCTGCATTCTTTTTCCGGATCATCCGGTTTGTTTTGTAGGAAAAAAAGAGCTTGTAAAGATCCCTATCTTTGGAACCATCTATAAAAGAATATGCGTCATGGTAGATAGAACCAGCGCAAGAAGCAGGGCCGATGTATACAGGAGATGTGCCGAGAAAATGGGAGAAGGAAACAGCATTGCTATCTTTCCTGAAGGCGGAGTGCCTGATGATACCAGTATTATCCTGGATGAATTTAAGGATGGGGCATTTATGTTGTCTTCAAAATACCATTCTCCCATTGCTGTATACACCTTTATAGGACTTAAAGAAATGTTTCCTTTTGACAGTTCTCAGGGCTACCCTGGAAGAGTGAAGGTCTATTTCAATGGAATTATAGAACCCACAAATTCTCCAAAAGACTCAAAAGCAGAGGCTTACCACGAAATTAAAAAAACCTTATTGGAGCATTCTATTTAAAAGAAATAGTTATATTTGTTTGCGAAATTTTCAATAAAATATGTCAAAAACCAATCAGCCGACTAATTACCCGGCGCTGTACACACTTGTACTTGTATTTTTTTTCTGGGGTTTTATTGCTGCCGGCAATAGTATTTTTATCCCTTTCTGTAAAAACTATTTTTCTCTTGACCAATTTCAGTCTCAGTTAATAGATTTTGCATTTTATACAGCTTATTTCCTGGGAGCATTGGTGCTCTTTATATTCAGTACTATAAAAGGGACTGATATAATTGGTAAATGGGGATATAAAAAGAGTATTGTTTATGGGCTTCTGCTTTCTGCCGTAGGTGCTGCCATTATGATCATTGCCGTTAAAAGCAATGTTTATTACGGGATGCTGATAGGGCTTTTTGTAGTTGCATTAGGATTTTCAATTCAGCAGACTGCCGCCAATCCTTTTGCGGTTCTACTGGGAGATCCTAAAACCGGAGCAAGCAGACAAAACCTTGCAGGGGGGATCAATTCCTTTGGAACATCCATAGGACCTATCATTGTAGGGCTGGCCCTGTTCGGAACTACAGCTACTGTAGATGATGACCAGATTAAACATTTGGCTCTTGATAAAGTTATTTTACTGTATACGGCAGTGGGAGCGCTTTTCTTAATTGCTGCTGGAATTTTTTATTTTTCGAAGAAACTTCCTGACGGAATCTCTACAGAACCTATGGAAAAAGCAGGAAAAGCCAGAAAAACACTGGTTGTAATGACTATACTGGTTATTCTTTTCTTTATTCCTGTGTTCAGCAGTTATAATTCTGCAGAAGCTAAAAATATTGAAATACTGGGTAATGAAATCACGGTATTGGATCAGACTTTAGAAAAAGAAACTGATGCTGCAAAAATTACAGCAGTCAAAAAACAGATCGCTGATAAAAAAACAGAACAGGAAACCATCAAACACCCTTTAGAAAAGAAGAGAATGCTTTATCTTGGAGGAGCTTTACTTGCCGTAGTGGTTTCTCTTTTATTTGCTAATAACAGTGCCAAGAAAAATTCTGAAGGCTGGGGAGCCATGAAGTATCCACAGCTTTTATTAGGAATGATTGCTATTCTGGCCTATGTGGGTGTAGAAGTTGCCATAGGAAGTAACCTTGGAGAACTGTTAAGCATGCCTGAGTTTGGCGGACACCAATCTTCTGATCTTGCCCCTTATATTTCTATGTACTGGGGAAGTTTAATGATTGGACGTTGGACCGGTGCCATTGCTGTTTTCAACCTTAATAAACAACAGCAGACTATTGCCACAATCATTGTTCCTTTTATTGCATTTTCAGTGATTATCGGGATCAATACGATTGCACAGAAAGATATGTCCCATTTATACTATTATGCAATTTGTGTAGCCATTCAGGTTATATTATTCCTGATCAGCAAAAATAAACCAGCCGTTACCCTGATTATTTTCGGTTTATTCGGAACTGCGGCTATGATTACCGGATTACTTACAACGGGTAATTTTGCCATCTATGCATTCCTTTCCGGAGGTCTTGCCTGCAGTATTATGTGGCCATCTATTTTCACCTTAGCCATTACAGGTTTAGGAAAATACACGGCTCAGGGTTCCGCGTTCCTGGTCATGATGATTTTAGGTGGAGGTATTATTCCTCCATTACAGGGGAAACTTGCTGATATTATCGGTATTCACAGCTCGTACATTATTCCTGTGTTATGTTTTGTTTACATTACAATATTTGCTTATTTGGCTAAAAAATCTTTATTTAGACAAGGAATTAATGTTGACGTTTTAGAATCCGAAGGTGCTCATTAAGAATATACATACATATAAGAAAAAGAGATTTTGGGCAAGTTTATTACTTGCCCAATTTCTTTTGTTTTACTGTTTTTCAAAATTGAAACTGATGATTTCTCTTTTTGAAGGATTTTTTGAACTTCAAAAGCCTCTTCATCAGGTTCTTTTCAGCTGGCTCCCTTTCTCTGCAGGAGATGTTATTTATATTGCATTAGGTATCTTTTTTCTGTATCACTTCTCTGCATTATTCAGGAAGAAAACGCGGAATAATTCTATCATCCGGATGCTGGGGGTTATTAATATTTTTTATTTTACATACCAGCTATTCTGGGGAATGCTGTACTTCCAGACCCCTATTATTAAAAAGCTATCAAGTCAGGACGCACCGCACCTGAATAAGGCAAAAACACAGGCTTTAAAGTATCTTGAGAAGTGTAAAATAACCCGGCAGCATGTAAAAGAAGATCATAATGGGGTATTTGTGATTACTGATCTGAAATCTATACAACAGGAAATTCTCTTTCAGCAAACCAGGCTCCCAAAATATATTTCGGGTAAAAAAGCTCCGGAGATTCTCACTATTAAACCAAGCTTATTTAAAAATATAATGAGTTTTACAGGGATTCTGGGCTACTACAATCCCTTCACTGCTGAAGCACAGTATAATTCTGAACTGCCCTCTACCTTGATCCCCTTCACAACTGCTCATGAAAGTTCTCATCAACTTGGATTTGCCAGGGAACAGGAAGCTAATTTTGTGGGATATTTAATAGGAACGCAATCTGACAATACTGATTTGCGCTACAGTACTGAATATTTTACTTTAAAAAGCCTTTTAAGATTCATTGCAGAACAGGATCCTGATTTTGTAAAATCTGCTCTTCTGGGCTACTCTCCTGCCATGAAAAGAGACCGGGCTTATGAAAAGGCATTTATTACCAGTCATCAGGGCTGGCTGGATGATTTTTTTGGGTTCACCAACAATCTATTCTTGCAGAGCAATCAACAGGAAGGCTCCGTTACCTATTCCTATTTTATAGATCTCCTTTTAAATTACGAAAAATAATTGTATAAAAAAAAGAATCGTATCAGGCGATACGATTCTAAAAACACAAATGATGAAAAAAAATTTATTACCTTGACTTGTTCCCTCATTCAAGGCGATGTAAAAGTACAATATATTTTATAAATACAAAAACATTTAATCCCTTTTTTAAAACTTTATGAAAACTTTATGATTTTTTAAGTTTTTTTGAGTCCAAACGCTCTTATTATTAACTTTAAAAATTCCCTTATTTAATAAGAAAACATCATTAAAAGTGGCTACAGGCTATAAAAAATCTATGAAATAAAATATTTGTTTAAAGATAAAACATCCGACTTATTCTCTGTTTTTTATGAACAAAAAAATTAGAGTTATCTATCAAAAAATAAAAGTATTTCAAAAAAAATTATGCTATTTATCCTCGAAAATATTAAACGGAAATTTAACTATTTTGACGTTTAATTTCGGAATTCCGACATTATTTGTTCGATGTAATAATTAAAATGATTAGGAAAAAAATTTACTGTCCGGGCCTAAAAATGTTTTGATCTGATAGATAACAGTCATTTTTAAGATCAAAAACAGTGTAATGACTAAGAAGGCAACCGCATCAACAAAATATTGAAAGTCAAACCAAATCCTATAAGATTAAGTTATATCTCACTAATAAAAGAAAAATATTTTTGTATATTTAAAACATCTATGTATTTTAGATGAAAATATTAATATGATTTTCGACAAACTAATTAACTATCTAAAACTTGATAAACAGGAGTTTATTTTCCAGTTCAATTCCCACCCCAATTACCCTTCAGCACTGGCTTTCAGTGATACTTTAAATTTCATGGGGATAAAAAATGATGCTTATGAGCTGGATAAAGAATATTGGGACGAATTGCCGGAAGAATTTATTGCCATAGTTGAAAATTCTTTTTCATTGGTAAAAAAGTCAGGAAATAGTTATGCTGTCTATTCAGAAAAATCAAAAACGATTGATAAAGATGAGCTTTACAAAAACTCTACGGACTTTGTGCTTTTATTTGAAAAAACTGTAGCTGCAGAAAATAAGCTTACGTTTAATTTTAAACCTATTCTCTATTTTATTTTTGCAACAGTTCTTATATATTCTTTCTTGAGTCAGACCATCTACGAAGCATTATTTAATTTACTTTCTCTTGCCGGGGTATATATATCTTTGGAAATCTTTAACCAGAAATTCGGAAATACTTCTGCTGTTATTGGAAGTATCTGCGGTGGAGCATCTACGGTCCAGACCGCAAATTCATGTGATAAGATTATCAAACAGGATAAAACCAGTATTTTTGGGCTAAAATTTTCGGATTTTTCATTAATATACTTTGCTGGGCTTGCGGTATTAGGACTTTTCCTTCCTTCCACGGCTTATATCGTAAAAGGATTTACCTTTGTTTCAGTAATTGCTATAGCTTATTCCCTGTATATACAGGCTTTTGTAGAGAAAACATTTTGCAGGGTTTGCTTATTGATTATTTCTGTACTGATTGGTCAATTGGTGATCAGCAGCCTACTCTTCCAAAATCTGTCTTTTGGAATAGGAGCACTTTTATTAACCGTTATATTATGGGTTCTTATTTTCTCGGCCATTTTATATTTCAATAATCTTCTTGAACAAAAAGAAAATCTTCAAAAATCAAATGCTAAAAATCTTAGGTTCAAAAGAAATTATGAACTTTTTAAAAGTCAGCTACTGGAAAATGAAAAAATAACATTTCAGGATACACAAACTTTTTCGGTAGGGCAAAAAGATTCAAAGCTTCGTATTTCTATAATTTCCAACCCTTATTGTGGTTTTTGTAAAGATGGCCATAAAATAATGGAAAACCTTCTGGAAAAATATCCAAACGATATTTCCGTACAAATGAGGTTTAATTATACCCCTGAAAGAGCCAATGAAAAATATACTCAGCTTATTTCAGACCTCACTCATATTTACAACAACAAATCGGAAAAAGAATTCCTGCATGCAGTAGAAGAATGGTTTGAAAGCAAAGATGAGAATAAGATCAATCTATTATCCGGAGGAGTTCCTACTTCTGAAAATCTGAATCCTTTAATAGCGATGTCCGCAGAAAATAATAATGCAGGGCTGAACTTTACCCCTATTTTCCTTATCAATGGATATCAGTTCCCGGACAAATATGATCGTGAAGATATTTGGTTCTTCATTGATGAATTAATAGAGGATGAAGACTTTTAAACTAAGAAATACAATTGAATTAAAAATTTCACTATCTTAGGAAAACAAAACAGCGTTCTAAAAACTACATGAGAGCGGCAAAATGAAAACTAGTAATATGAAACATATAAAGAATCTTTCAAGAGAGAATCTAATACCTCCAAAACGAGGAATTGCTCCAGACTGTACTTTAATACAGGCTTTAGCATACTATCACGGATCGAAAACAGAACCATCCAAAGAAGGTACTACAGATACATGCAACAAATGGTGCTATTTCTAGTAATCCATTTTATTGAGTTAGAACATTGAATAAAGTAAAAAATGTCGTCACCTTATGACGGCATTTTATAATGAGTATTAGTTTTGAAGAAATTTCCTTTTTATAAGCAACCAGATGCCAAAGACTGCGGCCCTACCTGCCTCAGGATTGTAAGCAAATATTATGGCAAAAGCATATCGTTACAGCAAATTCGTGCCCTTTCTGAAACCACCCGTGAAGGAAGCAGCCTTCTGGGGCTAAGTGATGCCGCAGAAAACTTAGGATTCCGTTCCTTAGGTGTACAAATAGATTTTAATACCCTTACACAGGAAGTTCCATTTCCCTGTATTGCCCATTGGAACAAAAATCACTTCGTAGTTATTTATAAGATTGATAAAAATAACAAGGTTTATATATCCGATCCCAGCTATGGGCTCATCACCTATGACCGTGATGAGTTTATCAAATTCTGGATTGGTGAAAATGCCAATGAAAACACGGAAGAAGGTATTGTTCTTATTCTGGAAACAACACCCACTTTTTTCCAGACTGAATTTGATACTGACCAAAGTAAGGCCAGCTTTTCTTTTCTTTCCAGGTATTTATTTAAATATAAATCATTGGTCATTCAGCTGGCGGTAGGCCTTCTCGCAGGAAGCTTACTATCCCTGATTTTCCCGTTTCTTACCCAGAGTATTGTAGACGTGGGTATTCAAAATCAGGATATTAATTTTATTTATCTTGTACTTACTGCACAGATTATGCTTTTCCTTGGAAGAATGGGAATAGAAATGATCCGAAGCTGGATCCTGCTCCACCTCTCTGCCAGAATTAACATCTCCATTATCTCAGATTTCTTTATCAAACTGATGAGGCTTCCTATAAGCTTCTTCGATACGAGAATGACTGGAGATATCATGCAGAGAATTAATGACCATCACAGGATAGAACAACTTCTTACAAGTTCTTCATTAAATACCCTGTTCTCATTAGTCAATCTTATCATCTTTAGTATCGTTTTACTTTTGTATGACTACAGATTGTTTCTGGTTTATTTTGTAGGAGCTATCTTATACATAGGCTGGATCAGTTTCTTCCTTAAAAAGAGAAAGGAACTTGATTATAAGCGGTTTTCTCAGGTTTCTCAGGAGCAGAGTAAAGTAATTGAGCTTATCAACGGTATGCAGGAGATTAAAATGCATAATGCCGAAAAACAGAAAAGATGGGATTGGGAGTTTTTACAGGTAAAGCTATTTAAAATAAGAATAAAATCTCTCAGCCTTGAACAGTGGCAGTCTGTAGGAGGAAACTTTATCAACCAGATGAAAGATATCCTGGTCAGCTTCCTTTCTGCAAAATTGGTTTTAAGCGGAAACCTTACTCTAGGGATGATGCTTTCTGTACAGTATATCATCGGACAGCTTAACAGCCCACTGCTTCAGTTGATCGATTTTATAAAACAAACCCAGGACGCTAAGATCTCTTTGGAAAGATTAGGTGAAATTCATGATAAAGATGATGAAGAGGATAAAAATGAACAGTATGCTACGGATATTCCTCATAAAGATATTGAAGTAAAGGATATTTCCTTCAGATATATCGGTTCTGATGTTTCCGTTTTTGAAAATTTAAGTCTTCGTATTCCTTTTCAGAAGACTACTGCCATCGTAGGAGCCAGTGGAAGTGGAAAAACAACGCTGCTTAAACTATTAATGAAGTTTTACGATCCTGATCAGGGAGAGATCAGAATAGGAAGTACCAGTCTGAAAAATATCTCACCAAGACACTGGAGAGACCATTGCGGAGTGGTTATGCAGGAGGGTTATGTATTCAATGATACTATTGCCAACAACATTGCTGTAGGAGAAGACCATATTGATAAGAAAAAACTCAGACGTGCGGTAGAAATTGCCAATATCAAAGACTTTATAGAAAGCCTTCCCCTTAGCTATAATACAAAGATAGGAAATGAAGGAGTTGGGGTAAGTGGAGGCCAAAAGCAGAGGCTTTTTATAGCAAGAGCAGTATACAAGTCACCGGAATATATTTTATTTGATGAAGCAACATCAGCACTGGATGCCAATAATGAGAAGATTATTATGGAAAATCTTGAGCAATTCTTCAAAGGTAAAACTGCAGTAGTGATCGCCCACCGTCTTTCAACCGTAAAACATGCCGACAATATCATTGTATTGGATAAAGGAAAAGTTGTGGAAGAAGGCAGCCATGCCGAGCTTGTAGATATGCGGGGAGAATATTACAGACTTGTTAAAAACCAACTGGAATTAGGAAATTAATAAAACCGTAAAAATTGTTTCTCCCGGAACATTGATGAAATTTTACTTTAAAACATGAAAGAAGACATTTTAGACAATATAGAACTCCGCTCAGAAAGCGTACAGGATATCCTTACCCAGCCGCCACATTGGATGATACGCTGGGGAAATACCATTATTTTTGTTATTCTCCTGCTCATTCTTGTGATGAGCTACATTATAAAATATCCGGAATTTGTTCCGGCTCCCATTATTGTAACTTCTCAAAACCCTCCCGAAAAATTAGAGGCAAGAACGAGTTCCAAAATTGAAAAAATATTTATCAAAGATCATCAGGAAGTAAAGAAAAATGACCTTCTGATGGTGATGCAGTCCGCGGCTAATTATAAAGATGTACTGGAGCTGAAAAAGCTGGTAGATTCTACCGCACCTAATCAACTCTACTCTTTTCCTCTTTCCGTAACTTCAAGATTTAAACTTGGAGAACTTCAGGGGGATTATAATAATTTTGCAAAAGCATTTCAGGATGAGGAGCTTTTTACAAGACTTCAGCCTTATGCACCGGAAAACCTGGCTGCTAATCAGAGCATCTTAGAAAACAGAGGAAGAATATCTACCTTAAGACAGCAAAAAAATCTGGAGCTCGCTAAATATGACCTTACGAAGAAAAACTTCCAGAGATCCCAGGAGCTTTTTAATCAAGGAGTAATTTCTTCTTTGGAGCTTGAAAATGAAAAAATAAAATACATCCAGGCTCAGCAGAACATTGAAAACCTTAACATTTCCATCTCTCAGATGGAAGAAGGCATTTCCAATCTTAATAAAACCAAAAGCGGTACGGCCATTAATACAGAAAAAGATAAGATCACCTATTCTTCTCAAACCCTACAATTGTTTGAGCAATTGCGTAAATCTTTAAAACAATGGGAACAGAATTTTCTTGTGATCTCTTCTACAGATGGTATCGCCAGTTTCCAGCAGTTTTTCGGAGAAAATCAGTTTGTAAAAGTAGGAGACCCTATCCTATCTATTCTTCCTGAGAATAAGGAAAAATTAGTTGGCAGAATGTCTGTTCCTACCGTAAACTCCGGAAAGATTATTCCTGGAGAGAAAGTTCTTATTAAACTTGATAATTATCGTTTCCAAGAGTATGGTATCATAGAAGGTAAAGTTCAGAATATCTCACTCATCCCTGATGATAAAGGTAACTATTACGTGGATGTGGTTTTGCCGAAAGGATTAAAGACAAGCTATAATAAAACGCTTACCTTCGATAAAGAGCTTAGAGGAAGTGCTGAAATTGTCACTCAGGATTTAAGGCTTATTGAAAGGTTCTTCTACCAGATCAGAAAATTACTTGGCTACCAAAGCTAAACATAAAAATAAACCCGCAGATTTGCGGGTTTATTTTTTATAGACTTTGTAAATATTAGATTTATTTTTTAGGTTTCACTTTTAAAAAGATAAAACTATAATCTGTAGGGATATTGGTACCAATCACAGGAGCATTTTTATGACAGTCCATACACTGTTTGCTCTGAGCATAGGTTTCCATGGTTGTATTTGAGATCTGGTTGGGCTTTATTCCTCCTTCCATAAGTGGAGTCTGCTTGTTATTATCTTTATCGGCAACCGGATTTTCCGGCCATTGGATATTCACAAGCTGATAATACTGCCATACTGATTTCGGATTACTGGCCCTGATCAGCTGTTGCATCTGGGCATTCAATTTTTGAACACTCTGGCTTATTTTATTTACCCTTACCACCTGAACAGGTTTATTTAAGCTGTCTTTTCCGGGAACCGGAGACTGATTAGCCGGATCTTTACTGTTTGGATTGTAAAAACTGTACTTTACAGAAGGATCAGCAGGTCCGGGTCCGGGGGCATTATTAACGTGTTCGAAGGTCATCCAGTTCAGCTGAGGAGACTGTGGCGTTTTACGGATAATATGTAAACCTACCAGTCCGAGATATTTTTGTGTATATTTCCCATAGATAGGTTTTTTCCCGTTAAACCCTTTAATTTCCGGCACCATAGCCTGGGATATTTTATAATAATTTTTCAGGGAGTCTAATTGATCATCAGGAATTACACGCCATGCTGCTTTTAATTCCATAGATTCATTCGGCAGCCATACTCCATTATTTTTTGTACCAAAAGCTTTCAGGTTATCATAATCATAAAGTTTATTTTGCCGGATAAAATCACTTTCAAGGTTATTGATCTTAATTTCATACCAGACTATATTTCCATTCTGATCAGTAAGCCAGGCTCCTTCAGCCTGCATGATTTCATCTACATTACTACTGCCTACTGCAGCTCTAAGGGTAGCTTTAGGAAGACTTGAAATGATATCCGTAAATTTATTGATCTCATTAATTCTCTTGATATAGCCTGTTTTACTTTTAAGATTCCATGCCAAAGGCGGCTTAGAAGCAAATACATCATCAATACTTAAAAAACTTTCCCATATTGTAGGACTGTAATCTCCGGGCATCCCATAATTGGCAGCTGTTGCTGTAGTATCCGGAATACCGCGCTGCGCAGAAGCAATCCAATTTAAGGCAATAAAATTTTTCCAGGCAAAACAATTCAGCACTTCCTGGGAACTGTGGGCACAGGTAGAATCTGCAGCCAGTTCATAACTTATTGCAGGTGGATTACAATAAGCTCCACAGAAAATTGTTTCACCGGTTACTTTTTTCGAAAAGCCTGTTGCAGAGTTTAGCTTCTTATCCTTTTTACTGGATTCGCATGAGGCTATACTCACTATGGCAAGTGACCATATTAAAATTAAAGCTTTCATTTCAATATTTTTTTAACCTGTTCTATTTGCTGGCTGGAAAGTAATGTACGGTTTGGAGTACGGTCTGCTTTAGGTAACGAACCTGCTGCAACTACTTCCAATACTCCTGATAATGCAAATTTGGGATCCGAAGCATTATTATACAGGGTAAGCGGTTTTTCTCCCAAAGCCACACCAGTGTCCGTTGTTATGTTAATCAGGAAAAGCTGTGTATATTTATCCAGATTCTGAAAATTCGTTACAGTAGCCGTAATTCCCGGGCCAAAATCAAACCCTGTTTGCTGAGTGGCTCCGTTAGCCAGGACTGCAATCCCTTCTGTGGTTGTTCCGGCCTCAACCTGAGTAATACAGGAAGTCAGGTTTGAAAAAGTATTCAGTTTATTATATAGGCTGGCCTGTAGCAAATTGTTATCCAGCAAATATTGTACACTTGGAAGCGTGGTGGCAGGTATTCCCACCGGAGGAAATTTTTCAGGCTGCTGTCCCTGTGCGGGATTCAATCCCGTGCCGGCAAGCTGTACGAAAAAAGTATCTGCAATTTGGGAACCCCATTTCAGAGGTTTTTTATTGACCAATATATCACTCAGCTTAAAGTTCGCATCAGCAGGTACAGAAAATCTTGTATGAAGCAACATATTGTGAGGATAATAGGTAATTCCTTTGTTTTTCAAAGCTCCCCTTACCACAGTATAACAGTCTTCAATCTTATAATTGGCAGAAGCCGGCATTTCAAATTGATCAAAATGAGGAATCTGTCCATATAATGCAATTGGATTTGTTAAAGATACCTGCACATTATGATTATACACCAATGAATTTACGTTCTGCCCGATGCGGGGATCACTGTTTCTATAGATCTGCCCATACTGAGCTGCACAAATCAATGTATTGGCATCGGTTATTACATGTCCGTTTTGCACTCTGAGTATGGTAGCTGCTGCCCCAAGATATATTTCTGCTCCTAATGAGTTGGGAGGACTTGTAAGATGTACGGCCCCACCTCCTGATGGAGTAGCATCCGGTCCGCTGTTCCATTTATTGATTGGATTATAGGCAGGAAGCCCGGTTTCTCTTACAATAACAGGATTTCCATGACTGTCCAGCAGATATAAATCTTCTTTCTGAACATTTTCATTATTAAGAATTTCCTGGTATAATGAAACTACCGTATCCGGAGAGACTTTCCACATGTGGAACCAATATTCCGGATTTTCATGCGTAAAATTAACGGCAATGATATCTCCATTCTCATCCCTTGTTATGGCCCATTCGCAATATTCATCCTGCCACCCTCTGGGGCCTGCAGGTCCGAAAGCTTTCGTTCCCGTATCAGTAGGATCACAGGGGTTTCTTGGAACCGTAAGAGTCATATTATACTTTTGTCCAAAAGCTATGGGACCGATATCTGCCAGTTCGTGTAATTTATCCTCATAATCCAGCTTACCAAACTTTTCGGTAAAAAGAGTAGTAAAATAGTGATTGATTCTGTTGGGAAAAGCATTCCATTGGATAGGAACCGTATTATTTTCATCAGGGATCGAAGGAGTCTCTAATGGGTTATAATACCAGCTTCTGGGATTATCATATGTACTTGACCATGGATTTCCCATTATCGAATTTACCGTACAGTATTTCACATAATTACTCCATGCATTATGAAGCTGTTCTCTCAAATCCGGATTGTCTTTAAAATCTTTTTCTGCCTGATAGGCTGGGGTGTCAAATGTTTTCATGGTGTTAAGTTTTATTATAGTTTTATCTTGAATAAATTATTTTAATCTAACCCATGCAGATAATACATCGGTAAAACCTTGGATAGGTTTTCTGGAGATCAATCAAAATGGTTATTGCTATTTCAAAGCTAGAAATTATCTGTGGGAATAGATTACGTATTTCTACCCATTTTCTCCAATCCGTGAAAAATACGAAACCCTAAAAAAAATAAGCCAGTTTACCTTTTTAAGTAAACTGAAAAACATGTTTGGAATTATTGAGATTAGCGACCGAAATTTACAGTGATAATATTTTTGAAAGTTGTATGGTAAAGAACTCAGTCAAATGATACGTACTCAATAAGTGAATCGGATTTTGCCTGTAAGTTTTATGCCTTTAAAAAATGTAAAGACTATACATATGGTAAGCAACATTTGGATCAGGTTATAAACTTTGGATTAAGCAAAAACCTCTTGTTGGGATAACATTCAGAAACTCATGCTGCATTGAATAAAATATGTGGTTTTTATATTTTGATTTGAAAATAGGGTGGAAATAACATTTTATTTACGCAAGAGAATAGTAATTCGGATGTACTATTGTAAGAAAGCAAAGAAAAGTGACTTTGTCGCCGAATAAGTGATATAAAAAGTTAGTTTCATCAAAATCGATTCTAATCGATTCATTCTTGGCTAATTTAAAATCAAGCATACTAAAATAGAACTTTGCATCAAAGAGAACGTGCATTGATGTAAGTTTATATTACTCCAGCTTTTGCACCTGGCCAACTTTTTGCCTAGCCCCAACTTTTGTATCTGATCCCGAATACTGAGAAAAAAAGAAGAAAGTATATATAAAAGAAAAACGGAAAAGTAATGATTACTTTTCCGTTTATTGTAGCGAAGACGGGAATTGAACCCGTGACCTCAGGGTTATGAATCCTGCGCTCTAACCGACTGAGCTACCTCGCCTTTTTGGTGGTGCAAATATAGAAAATATTTCTTTACCTCCAAAATTATTTTAGCTTAAAATACTCTAAAACATCGCCAACATGGTCTGGTTTGTTGATTATCTTATTGTTAGCATCTAAAATAAAATACGTTGGTGTTGCATGAATATTGTAAGTATCTACATACGTACTGTTCCATCCTCTCAATTCCGTATCGTTGATCCAAGGAAAAGCAGCAATCTTGGTAGCATAAGAATTCTTATCAACATCTAAAGATAGGGCAACAACCTGAATATTTTTTGCTTTAAGCTCATTGTATTTTTCCAACAGCTTCGGAAGTTCACTTTCACAGTGAGAACATGTGGATGACCA
Source organism: Chryseobacterium sp. WG14 (assembly GCF_024586945.1). Lineage (NCBI taxonomy): Bacteria > Pseudomonadati > Bacteroidota > Flavobacteriia > Flavobacteriales > Weeksellaceae > Chryseobacterium > Chryseobacterium sp. WG14. The sequence continues at coordinate 91,646 of NZ_JALCZD010000017.1, read as the reverse complement.
GAAGATAATCACTTTTTTATCTGCTTTTACATCATAAAGTGACTTAGCATTGGTGTTAGCCGGTGCCTGGAATTTATAATTAGGGAAAGCAGCTCCTATTTGAACATTAGCATTAGATTTCAGTGTAGAAGCCAGCCTGTCATTAATGGTACATTTAAGGTTCTTGGCAAGGCCCAGATATTTATCCTTAAACTCGTCCATCTGGTATACATCAAAGATATCTATCAATTCCGACAAAACAGTCTGTCCTCTTGGAGTTTCTACCTTTAAGCGGTCTAAAAGCTTGTCTACAGATCCTCCTACATTGGTATTACCTCCTGAATTCAGATAGGCAACCAGTACAGGTCTCAGCAAAGATGAACTTTCAAGCATATCATTCGATTTATCCAGGAAATTGATAATATCATCAGGATTAACCTTTTTAGCAGGATCAGATGAATTGGACAGGAACTTACTATAATTGCTGTTGTAATAAGAAATAAACGGATGGTTTGCTGCATCAATAGAAGATGAAGTACCGGAAAGTCTGCCAATCTCGGCATTTAAAGCTTTTCCAAACTCCGTATTATCTTTATAATATTCTTTAATCTGAGCTAAAGCAGGAAGAATAAGCTCTTTTTTTTGTGAACCTTCCTGTTGTTTGCTCATCAGCTCATTCGCTTCGTCCAGATAGAAAACATCTTTGATTTTATTATTTTGGATATCCAGTTTTACATTGACATTTTTATTTTCAGAAATAAAATTGATTGTATTATTACTACTGGGGAAGTAAACTTTCATCATTCCCATATAGTTACTGGGATATTTAAAAGTCCATGTATTACTCTTACTTTGTTCTTTGGTAACAATAATATCCTTTGAACCGTTTAATGTATATAGAATAGCATCCTGATCTTTAAAATCTGCCGGTGTCTGCACTGTAACAGTAAATTGTGCCTGCAGAGAAAATGCGGCTAAAACCGCAGATAATATATAAATCTTTTTCATATAGTAAAAATAAAAAAACTCTCTGACTAATCAGAGAGTTTAATATTATTTTAATAAAATTTTATGCTTTTTGATTTTTGTACTTTTTTGTAAAGAATACAATAAATGTAATTGCAATAGCAGAAAGTACAAATACATACATATCAATTGGTGAGGATGGTGCTCCTGTACCATTTCCTCCATTTCCTCCTCCTCCTGGTATCGGGGGAGCAGCGTTCACCAACAATATGGTGAAGAGAAAAAAAGCGGATGCTAGTTTACTAATAGTTTTCATATTGATTATTTTAAGATTTTTGTGTTAACAGTTTCACCCTTGTCAGAGACAATTTTTACTATATAAGAATTTTTAATAGAGTTATTAAGCTCGATTACAAAATCCCTAGATGCATCAACCGCTTTTTTAGAGATTACCAGTTTACCGCTCATATCATAAACTTCAATATCTGCTTTTTTCCAGTTTGGATCAAATCTAACAATATAATTTGTAATTGACGGATCGTATACCACCAACGTTCTTGATGGTGATGCCGTTGTTTTCTTATCTTTAATAGCTAAAGTAGCATCATTAGGCTGTCCATAATATAAATTTGCTTCTTCATTGGTAACAGGAACAATATCTCCCTGTTTAGCCTGTAGTATACTTCCGTTTTCTGCTTTATAGTAGAAACCGATACCTGAAGATAACTGGTGCACTCCTGCAGGAATTAATTCTGCATTTTCTCTCACCTCAAATTTATAAAACTTAACTTTATCCTGATAATAGTTTACTAACTTAACATTTTTACCTTTGAAAGTGTCTTCATTAGCTTCATTGATATATAACCAATAATTCGTATTGTTATTATCATACCCTCCATTTATTGATTCTTCAAAAGTACCGATGATGTTCTTACCGGCTGAAGCCTGTACTGTAGTTGCTACAGAAACCTGATGACCCGTTGTAAATTCCGGAGAAACTACATAATAAGTTCTTGCAATTTCTTTTTGATTGGCATCAAGACCAATAACTCCAAGTTGTTTGATAGTTCCTCTGTCGTTAGCATGTCTTGCTGCTGTTACAGTATAATCAGTACCCGCTGCTCTTGCCGTTTCCTTAAATCTCCTTAATGTATTAAAATTTAAAGTCTGAACATTGTTGTTTCTCAACTTTATTTTAAATGACTGCATAGGTTTGATGACCACTAAATCTACATCTCCAATTGCCGGAGCTACACCATCCCCTGTAGGGAAGAAGGTAACTACTCTTGAATCGGTAGAATAGGTAGAGCCAGTAGAAAGAGTATGAACCGTACCTGGATTGTATTCAACACCCCAGATGTTTGTCACAGCATTCCCGTCAGAACCCGTAGGGCTCTCGGTATATCCTATTTTAGATAAGTCAATGTTCGTTAAGAATGGATTTCCGAATTGGTAGAAATTTTTCCCATATGTTCCAGCCCATGGAGCAATAGTATATTCAAATGAGTCGTCCAGATAAGTATTGTACTTCTCATTATATGCATTGTTTGTACTTCCGTTTATTCCGAAGTTCACATTTCCTGCATTTTGAAGCGTTGTAGTACCAGCAAACTGAGCATACGGTACTCCGTTAATGGTGTACACATTCCCTGTTGCCGGGGCACTTGCGCTCCAGTCATTGTTGGTCACTTTCAACATATAGTATCCAGGACCATCAGTGGTAGTGGTAGCTAAGTTGGTGAAGTGATTAGATACAGCTGCGGTATTATCCCATTTCAAAATTGGATTACCGTATCTTGCTGTATTAAAGGTTTTACCAAGTTCAGTAGATAATGTATTCAACGCTTTACCGTAGAAAGGCAACGCTATTTGTTGATAATAACTCGCAGTAGTAGAACCTCCATGGTTTGTTGTTCTATACTCTTTACTTACAACACCTGTAATATTGGATTGGGATAGTCCATCAATGTACAGTTGTCCATAAGTAGAAGTTGCAAAGGAAGCTGGAGTGTTCATTCTTAAAACAATATTTCCACCATCGGTTTTAGCTGCACCTGCAGCATCAATTGTTTTAAAAGCGTCTCCGGTTGCTCCTACAACCATAATATTCCCGTGTACATCCAAAAGGCCATTACCTCTGGTTTGTACACCACCACCGCTATATACTAGGGTGCCTTCGCTCACATACATATTAGCGTTAGTGTCTACGTGACATAAAACATTCTGCGCCTGAACAGAATAGCTAACGGCTAAAAGACCTATAGCAAATAAACTTTTTCTCATTGTATAAATAATTTGTGTGTTAATACAATCTCACCCGCAAAGGTATATTTTTTTTCTTTAAAAAAAAAACATTTTATCTATTAATCAAAATATTATCTCCTGTTAACACAATATTTTTCTCTTCTCCGATTGAGAACATATAGTCCTCCAAAACCTTTTCGGTTGTTCCTCGAAGCCCTCTTGCTCCCAACCCTTTTTCCATGGTTTCTTCTACAATTTTTTCAATTGCGCTTTCTGTGAAAACCAAATCCGTGCCATCCATCTTAAAAAGCTCCACAAATTGATTCACAATTGAATTTTTAGGCTCATTCATGATTCTTACCAACGTTTCTTTTGTGAGTTTATCAAGGTAAGTGATGATTGGAAATCTTCCTAAAAGTTCGGGAATTAATCCGAAAGAACGAAGATCGACAGCATTAATATTTGTTAATACATACTCATCTTCATCTACTTTATTGATTTTTTCAGAGCTGAAGCCTATGGCTTGCTTGTTCATTCTTCTTTCGATAATCTCCTTGATCCCGTCAAAAGCTCCTCCGGCAATAAACAAGATATTCTGGGTATTTACCTGAATATATTTCTGGTCAGGATGCTTTCTTCCTCCCTGTGGCGGAACATTTACAATACTTCCCTCCAGCAGCTTCAGCAATCCCTGCTGTACTCCTTCTCCGGAAACATCTCTTGTGATACTGGGGTTATCTGATTTTCTTGCAATTTTATCAATCTCGTCGATAAATACAATTCCTTTTTCTGCTTTTTCCACATCATAATCTGCTACCATCAGCAGTCTTGATAAGATACTTTCAACATCTTCCCCTACATATCCCGCTTCTGTAAGAATGGTAGCATCTACGATACAAAACGGAACATTAAGTTCTCTCGCAATAGTTTTTGCAAGAAGTGTTTTCCCTGTACCTGTCTCCCCTATCATAATAATATTGGACTTCTCAAGCTCTACTTCTCTGTTTTCATCCTTAGCATGAAGGAGTCTTTTATAATGGTTGTATACCGCAATGGAAAGTTGTTTTTTTGCCTGATCCTGTCCAATTACATACTGATCAAGAAATACTTTGATTTCTTTTGGCTTTTTAAGCTCCTCCATATTATCCGCAGGTGAATATTCTGTTTTGGAAGCACCGTCTTTTACGATAGTGTGTGCCTGCTCTATACAATTTTCACAAATAAAACCGTTCTGCCCAGAAATCAGCATCTGTACTTCATTTCTTTTTCTACCGCAGAAAGAACACTGGTTTGAATTCATAATATATATATAATGTATATGTTAAAGAAAATCGTAAAAAATTTCTTTTTTACGATTTATGTTTTTAAGAATTAATAATTGAGTTTTGAATCTCTGTATATTCTTCGTTCGTTAATTTTAATCTCTCATTTCTAAAGTTCATATCTTCCATCTTATTCAAAGGGATGAGATGGATGTGGGCGTGAGGTACTTCAAGTCCTACTACCGCTACTCCTACTCTTACACATGGAACTGCAGTTTTGATCTTCTTGGCTACCTCCTGGGTAAATCCCCATAGGTTTTTGTATTCTTCACTTTCAAGATCAAAAATTAAGTCCACTTCTTTTTTCGGAACTACTAAAGTATGTCCTTTCACCAAAGGCATTGCGTCTAAGAATGCTATAAAGTTTTCATCCTCAGCAATTTTATAAGAGGGAATTTCGCCGTTGATGATTTTTGTGAAGATAGTGCTCATTTTGTATGAAGTTAGCGTTATATATGAGAAGTTAGAAATAGAAATTTTATATCAGACTATAGAGAAATGTCTAATACTTCAAAAGACAGTTTGTTTCCGTTTGGTAAAGTAATTTCTGCCGTTTCGCCAATCACTTTTCCTAACAGACCTTTTGCAATAGGTGTGTTTACAGAAATTTTCCCTGTTTTAAGATCGCTTTCATTATCAGGCACTAATTTAAATACCTGTTCTTGGTTTGTAGCGTTGTTCTTAAGCTTCACTGTTGTTAAAATGGAAACTTTTGATGTATCTAGTTGACTTTCGTCTATAATTTTAGAACTTGCTACAGCATCTTTCAGCTTTGAAATTCTCATTTCAAGCATTCCCTGCGCTTCTTTAGCCGCATCATATTCAGCATTTTCAGACAAATCTCCTTTATCTCTTGCTTCTGCGATCTGCTGAGTAATTTTTGGTCTTTCCACAGTTTCCAACTGTTCCAGCTCAGCTTTCATTTTCCCTAGTCCCTCCTTGGTTACATAGCTTGCCATAATTTTCGAAATTTAGTTTTAGTATAAAAAAATAATCCGACATTTGCCGGACAATGTTTTACGTGTTATAATCGTTTAACTTTTACAAATATATAAAAATTTAAATTGAAATGAAAAAAACTTTCTCAATAATATCTATTTTCACCTTATTGATTTTCAGTAATTTATCTATAAACTCATGCGGAAGCACCCAAGATACCGTAAGTTGTTTTCCAACAGTTCCAATTGATGTTACCTTACTGCCTAACCACTATAATGACCTTCTTACCAAACAATGGACCTACGTAGATATAGCCGGCGCCGGGACCCGCGGATTAATAGTAGTGAAGGTAAGCAATGGCTATAAAGCCTACGATAGAAATGCTCCTCATATTTGTCCCGGTGAAAATACAACCCTGAAGGTAGAATACCCTTTGGTGATTTGTCCGAAAGACAATGCAAAATGGAATATTTTAAATGGCGGGCCCACCGATGTTGCTCCTTTACCTCTTAAAAGCTATTTCTGTGAAGTTAATCCCGGAACCAATACCATTAGGGTTTATAACTATTAATCATCAAACCCGCAATCATTGTATTGCGGGTTATATTTAATGGTTAGGATATTTAACGGCTTTATCCAATTCTACCGGATTATTAAAAGACCTTATCTTTTCTCTTTCTCTTTTCTCGGCAGGTTTTAATTCTTCTTTGCCTAAGATCGTTCCATCATCCAGTAACAGCTTTTTTCCTTCCGGAATACTCAGTTTTCCGTTAAAAACATATTTAAAAGGGTCCTTATATAATTCTAATTTTAAGTGATCCAGTTTTTTATAATTTGTTTTTATCGCGTTAGTCTTGCGTGTTTTCAAGGTATGGCTTTGGTAATTATCCGCAATTTTCTCACTTTTAATCAGTTGAAAAAAATAATTTTTACGGGTATCGTATATTTCTATAATCAGCCCTGGTAACCCGTTAAATTTATAAGGTCCATAGGACAATGGGATTTCCGGAGTAAACCAGGCAATCCATTTTCTTCCACCAAAGTTCGTTTCTGCCTGTTGTACCTTTAACTCATTGATACGTTTTGTATGATCGGTAATTTTCCAATCAAGGGTAACAGCCTCTTCTATTTTATAAAAATTAACGTCTCCTATGTATTCATAATTTTCATACAAAGGATTATTGAGTTTTTTAGTAAAAAATGAAGTCAGTTTAAATCCTTTAAAACCATCTTTTCCGGTACTTGCGAATACAGAATCATTAATATAATCAATGCGGTTATAATACGTAAGGTCTTCTTTGGTAATATCTAAAATATAATTCTCTCTGGTCATATCCTGAGATGTTGAGTCTTTTTTGTAGTCGACTGCATAAATAAACCTGTCATTCTGGGCATGCAACCAGCATTGATTAACGAATAATACTAATGCAACAATCTTTTTCATAAATAATTAAAATGTTTAAAAAAATTTCACCCTGGTCAATAGTTTTTAATCCACAGGAGTACGACCTGATAATACTTTCTTTGAGTCACCTCTTGCTTTTCCGTCGTAAGATGTATTCCTTAAATTGAGTATGAAAGGCAATGATATGAATAAAATCCAGTATTTTTACAGATAATATAAAAAAAGAAAGAGGGCAGGTTCTCACATACTGACATCTACTCTCGTGATTAAGATCAGGAATGTTTCTTTCCTACTTTTTTTAAAGCACAATTATAATTAAAATGAAGATCGTTATACAAAGAGTTTCTGAAGCCCGTGTAAAAGTAGATGAGAAAACCGTTGGAGAAATCGGGAAAGGATTAATGCTTTTGGTAGGCATTGATGAAAATGATGAAAAAAAAGACGCCGACTGGCTTGTACAGAAAATCTTACATCTCAGGATTTTTGGTGATGAAGAAGACAAACTTAATCTTTCTGTAAAAGATATTTCAGGAGAAATCCTCTGCATCAGCCAGTTTACATTGATTGCAGATTATAAAAAAGGAAACCGTCCTTCTTTTATCAAAGCTGCAAAACCTGATAAAGCTATTCCTTTATTTGATTATTTTAAAGAAGAAGTAGCAAAATCAGGATTAAAAACGGAAAGCGGAATCTTTGGTGCCGATATGAAAGTTTCTCTGATCAACGATGGTCCTGTTACTATTGTTATGGATTCAATCACAAAAAACTAATGACCTTGATGAAAAGTAAACACCTGCCTATTATTTACGTGGCCATTACTGTTTTATTTGTTATTGAAATCATTTTAGGCTGGAAGCAATATAGTTTCGCTGGTTATTATACTGATAAAGTGATTAACTGGGCCTGGCTTGCGATGACTGTATTTATGATCATCAGATTTTGGAAGAGAAAAACTGCAAAAGCTTATTTTACACTGCTCGTTTCTGTCATTATTTTAAGCATACTTCCTATGATGATTCCTTTCTTTGGGATCGTCTATTATTTTTCAACAATCGATGATTATCAGCAGGTGGAACTTAATGATAGCTACAGAATTGAGAGAACAAGGCCCGGAGCTTTAAGCAAACCCCAAATTTATATTTACCAAAAAAAAGGTATCCTTGAAAAAAAAATCTACAAAACCCCGTATTTAGAAATTGTAGAACATGTTATTCAAAACCCTCTCAAACGTGAACCCGGTCAAAAAGATCCCCAGATTCAACAGGCAAAATTAATCAGCAGCAATAAAGACAGTATTGGAATTGAGTATCAGATTATGGATAAAAAGCACATCTTTTACCATAAAAATCAAGAAGATAATGAGTTTTATAACTGATCACATTATATCTGGAATCTGAGTAGTTTGCTTTGATTCACCAATCTAAAAAACACCTTTCAGTGACACTGGAAGGTATTTTTTTATCATATGATTTAATAAGTCCGGCTAAATATTTTATTACAGCCCAAAGAACCTAACCGTCTGTTTAAAAGGAAGCTCTCTCTTTAAATAAATTCACAATATTGTGATTTTGTTTAGATTTTATTATTATTTTTACTACAAACAAACTTAATTCACAACCATTTAACAAATATTTTATGAAAACAAAAATTAATCTTTTAGCATTACTGCTCTTCTGCTCTCTGTCTTTCGGTCAGCATTCTTCAGGCCGGAATACTGATCTTAATTCAAATATTTATGTATGTTTTTCAAAAGGTATCACCTCAGAGAAAGCGGCATTCGATCAAAATCCGGATTTGGAAAAATTCATCAGTGAAAATAAAATTTCATTTACTTATGATCTTGGCTTCAGTGATGCCAAACTGGATGAAATGGCAAAAAACAGCAGAATGAACGGTTTTTCCGGGGAGTCTGTGGAAAAACTGAAAAGGATTTTTAAAGCCGATGTCCCGGTTCAAAATGAAGACATGGCTAAAAAACTTATTCAGACACTTGAAAGATTTCCTGAAATAGAATATGTATCGGTCATGAGCAGTGAGCCTATTGAACCGCCATCCATTACTACATTTGCAATCACCCCTAATTTAGAAAGTCTGCAGACTTATCTGACCGACAATCCGGGAATCAACGCAACTTATGCATGGTCCAGGGGAATTACGGGGCAAAATATAAGGATCCGTGATGTTGAATATGGTTTTTACAAAACACACGAAATGCTGGCTAACCAAAACTCTATACAACTGGAACCCGGATACAGTCCCAATTCTGGTTTATCAAACAATAACTACCGTGATCACGGAACTGCGGTGGTAAGTATTTTAGGGTCTGTAAAAGACAATATCGGACTTTCCGGAGCTGCCTACAACGCCTCTGAGATAAAGGGATATATGGAATGGACTACTTTAGGCTACAACAGAGCTTCGGCAGTAAGCAGATCGATCAATGCTTCTCAGGCCGGTGATATTATTTTATATGAAATGCAGACAGGAGGAAAAGATAACCAATATTGTCCTGCAGAATATGACAGCGTTATCTGGGATCTTACAAAAGCGGCTACTGATTCCGGAATAATTATCATTGCGGCAGCAGGAAATGGTAATCAAAACCTTGATGATCCTTTCTATGCTACTTATTTGGCAAGAGGAAATAGTGGAGCCATTATTGTAGGAGCAGGTTCTCCCAACACTACCCATTCAAAACTAAGTTTTAGCACCTACGGAAACAGAGTGGATGTACAGGGCTGGGGAAGTAATGTTCTGGCGGCAGGATACGGTTCTTATCAAAAGTATGATAATGACAATAACAGGACTTATACTTATTTTAATGGAACGAGCTCGGCGACTCCGGTAGTAGCCTCCGCAGCAACGCTGATCCAGTCTTATTATTATCAGAATACAGGCCAGTACCTAAGCCCGGCTGCGATGAAAAACCTTTTAATCAGTACAGGAATTCCTCAAGGTGGCACAGTGGCCAACCAAAAAATAGGGCCTCTTCCTAATGTAAAAAATGCCATCTTACAATTGGAAGGTAGTCTTCCGGGCAAAATGAAAAGCCAGCTTCCTTTAGAAATTAAGATTTATCCTAATCCTGCAACAAGCTATATTGCAGTTCAAAGCAAAGAAATTGAGAACCTTGATTTTGAAATTATCAATATGAATGGACGAACTGTTAGCAAAGGTTCCATTGTTCCTGATGAAAAAATCAATATTTCACAACTTCCGCAGGGCCAGTATATCATCAACTTCAATGATGGCCAGCGAAGAGCCGTAGAGAAATTTTCAAAATTATAATAAGCAAAAACGTCTTTCAACTATTTGAAAGACGTTTTTTAATTTGTTTTTATACTCTTATTTTGCAGGAACGCTGCTGAAATTAAGAGCTACTTTTATGTTCATGTCTGAAGTGGTTTGATTTTTCAGCTCATAAACTGTTCTTACGGTAAGCCCTGAACTTTTTACTATTTCATCAAGAAATCCCGTATCATTCAAATCTAAATTTAAGCTGGATGAATTGGAGGATATATTGGAACGTGAAGCAATAAGCCTTTCATTAGATCCTGTAGAAGAAACATATATCTTAACGGACTTGAATGCGCTTAGATTACCTCCAGCAGGAGATATTACAGATACTTTGGCATCAGAAATCCTTACATCTTTAATCCTGGCATTATTATTTCCTCCAAACCACGTTTGTACGTTGGTAGCCGTTGCTGTAGAAGAAACTTCTTTATCGGCTGGCACCCCTGTAGAAACTAAAACATTCGTTGTGTATGGGAAGGTATTCTGAACCAGCGATTGTACGGTTCCGCAGCTTACAAGTACAGCTGAAGCAGCCATTGCGGTTAGAACTATATTTTTCATAATATTAAATTTAAACTTTAAAGTTTAGTTTGCAGAAATTGTACCAAATTGGTTGACCTTAGTCAATACTTACTGTAAAGTTTCCTTTTGTATTTCCTGAAGCCATATTACTTTTTCCAATAATCAGCCACACTTCTCCTTTCCCGGAAATTTCATGGGTAATTTCTCTTCCGAAAGGTCCGTCATAATCTCCGTTTGGAAGTTTAATCTGGTTAAAACGGATATTAAAATCTTTTTGTTTGGTGGTAATTACTGCCTTGATAGCAGGTTTCTCATAATTGGTAATCTTTAAGACCAGTTCCTGACCCTCTTTCGTAAATTCTTCTCCCAATGTAAAAGGAAGCTGGGAAGCATCTGCAGTTCTGATGATCTGTCCGTCTTTTTCACTTCTCATTACACCTTTACGCAGTACTTCTTTTGTAGCAGGCGCATTGTTAATGATTGAATCTTTTTTTCTCAATGCTGCAGAATCCGGCATTTCTGTTACCACCGCAGAATCTTTATCTGATATTGCCGGTACATTGGCTTCTTTTTTACAGGAGATAATAATCAATGGTATTAACAATAAGCTTTTTTTCATAATAATTAATTTTAAGAATGTCTGCAATCAGCATTCTGTTAGATATTGTCCATTGTAAATGCTAAAACTGTTCCAACTCTTATAGATTGTTTATATTTTCCGGCTGTACAATTCTTTCATTATTATTTTTCACAAGCTTAAACGTGAAGTACATGAAATTGAGCAAAACACCCATTAAAATGGTAACACCCCAGGTTTTTGTATATTCCAGAGGGTAAATAAATCTTACCACAATATCATTGAATAATCCAAAAGGATTATTGAGAATATCCCAGCTGTTCCATCTGAGAAATCTTCCCAGATAAACTCCGAAACTGCTCATAAAAAGGAAACTAATAACAATACCGTTGACCACAGTTCCCTGGCAATACTCTGAAAGCCGTTTTTCGATATCGTTGAGGCTTATAAAACCACAAACTAATCCTGTCCAGGCATATGAAAGGATAACAATAAGATCATACCATATAGGAATGGTACTTCTTACTTTTAAATGAAAAAGGTCGGTCAGAATATAGGGTGAGTTGGGGAAAAACAAGATCCACACTACTATAATCAATGATAATGAAATTTTACTTCTAATCGTAAAGGCGACGAGAAAGCTACTTAAAGCCAAAGGGATCCATGCAAGGAATAAATTCCAGTTCAGGAAAAAAAACACTTTAGTTTCACTGATATAATACCTGAAAACAGACAGGCTAAGACAAAATAAAGTCATGGATATGAGCAATAAGGTTATTTTAAACCTTGGAGATTCAGTGAGCTGTTTCATATTAAAATTATTCTATGGTTTGATAATAGATGATCTTTGAAAGAAAAGTTTTTGACTCTTCATTTTTAATCCTCTGCTCCAGCTTCTTTTTGAGCTTGATATCATTCTTTTCTTTTGCATATTTCCATAGTCCTTTCTCACTGAAATTTACAGAGTTAAAATGATAATTAACAGCAAAGTCTTTGCGTTTCATATTCTGAGAAGTAATAAAGCCACCCCAGTTGATAGAACTACAAACCAAAATTATCCCATAGATGTACCAAACCATAGTATTGAACAGAAAAGCATTCCTTTTTTTCTTCTGAATTTTAATATAGGTAAATGCCAGCCCGATCAGTGATAAAAGCAGAAAGGCAAAGACCCCCAATCTTTTATAAGTAAAGGCATAACTGACAATATATTCATAATTTTTCACTGCAGCTGACAATACCAGAACAGCATTCAGGAAGATCCATATTTTGGCTAAAACTTTCATCATACCAGCTTTGGGATCAAAATTAAAACCACCTTTAAAGTAAAACATGATCACCAAAATAGCCATGATAATGGACATGATAACAGCATTTACTCTCTCATGGGTTTCTTCTGAAAGCTGTACGGGAGTTTTGGTCACTTCATAAAACTGTTCGTAATTGTAGGTAATAATAAAAAAGACCAACAGTATATTAAGTAAAAGTAAAGACATCACTCCGCTTATCCTTTCAGAATTAAGGTCGAGAAAAGAATAGGTAGATTTCGGGACCTGGGAATCTTTCTGAAATTCGTCATTCAGGATATGATGGTTTTTATAGATCAGTCTTTCCACAGCATAATTCCAGTAATTAAAGGCTATAAAAAATCCTAACGCAGAAAGACAGAATATCTGCCAAAGGTTTATGTCCAGCTCATAGTCTGTAAAAAGAGCGGCAAAATGATCACTTCCTGCTGAGTAAACCCAAAAAAATACAGAGAGTAATACGAGGGGAATTAGGATAAAAGACAATATTTTCTGCCATAAGCCGGAAATATTCCTTTGAGGCAGCCATGCATCAAAACTGAAAAACCGGCAGAATGAGGTACAGCTGTTCACAATAAAGACAGGAATGAGGAAAAGTATTTTCATTGTTCTGTTCTTCGATTTATAGGACAGCAGTAAAAGTGAACTTACAACTGCCAGGAAAGACGGAAAATCTCCATACCATGCAAAAGCTATGCTTGAGAGAATACTTGCTCCGAACAGCAGATACAAAGTTCTGGTTTTATTTTTTTCTGCTGTTTTAAATAGAGTTAAGACGGCATATACTGTTCCCAGAATTCCGAGGTTCAGTCCCATGTCCTGATCATAAAATACAAAGACAAATAAGGCAGTTGTAAGAAATATATAATGATGTGTTTTCATAATAATAAATATTTAAGGATTAAAAAGTCATCAATAACTACAAGGATTCATAGACTACAAAGAAATATCCTATTGTAACCGGAATATTGATTAATAATAACAGCACAGCGTTTCCGGAACTTTTATTTTCAGCCGCATTGTTGGCATATTCTATCAATTCATACAGAAGGATAAGCAGGTTTACGACTGCTGCACCTACCACATAATAAAAGCCTGTTATAAGCAGAAAGTCTAGTCTTGTGAAAAGAAAGGATATGAGTAAAAAGGTCCCGCAAAGGAAGGATATAAGGAACGTTCGCCTTCCCAGCTGACTGAATATTCTGTTTTTCATAAGAATAATTTTTAATGAAGTACAACATGATCTTTCTGGTGAATAAAATCTTTCAGATGGTCAAAATTTTGCCAAAGCAGGCCTTCAAAGTCCCATGTATGGAAAGCTTTCATACGCTGTCCCTTCTTATAGGCTTTGATATAAATTTTCACATATTCCGGTAAAATAAATGTTCCCAATACGATTGCTGCCAAAAGATGGGCATTGAGTTTACCATTCCCCAACAAAAGGTACTGCATGGCGATTTCATCCTCGAAATTGGTTCCGCAACCGGTGATCAGGTGATGAACATCGTGGTTTTCCATTTTTGGGATCATTGAGAATCCGTACTTTTTATAGAATTCCCCAAGTTTTCTCCCTAAGGAATCTTCCTGAAATTCCAGCAGTTGTTTTTCTGTAAACTGCCACTGTCTTTTTTTCTTTTTAAAATATTTCCTGTATAGCTTTTGAGTTTTATCATACACAAAAAGCAGGAACTGAACGCGCATTTTTTTCATACTATGTTGTTTGTTTATTTTAAATGGGTAATTCCTATCATCGTATAAATAATGGCAATCGGTATATTGATCAGAAGGATGCCGACAGATTGAAAACACGTTGTACGTTTAGCTTTTCTGATCGCTCCATAGATCAATAATCCAGATACGATCATGAGGTTGACAACGGTTCCATACACCAGCAACAAGAATCCTGAATCGGCAAACCAAAAATTTTTCGTTATCAGATATCCAAACAGGCAGGTATTTCCTGCCAGAAAAGACAGTCCGAATCCAGCTTTGCCGAGTTTTAAAATGTTTTGATCTTTCATTATTTATCCTAAATTAAATTTTAATACAAAGAACTTTGGATTACAAAGTATAATTTCAAAAAAATATAGGATCATCGTCCCAATAATTTTTCCAGTGCGTCCAGATGTTCGGTAAAAGCCTGTCTCCCACTTTGTGTAACACGGTAAGATGTTTTTGGTTTCTTTCCCACAAATTCTTTTTTCACTTCAATATAACCGTTTTTCTCCAAGGCACTGCTATGGCTGGCCAGGTTACCGTCTGTAATCTCCAGTATCCCTTTCATTTCAGAAAAATCAACCCAGTCATTAACCATAAGAACAGACATAATGCCCAATCTTACACGACTTTCAAATTCTTTGTTGAGTTGATTTATTTTTATCATAATAAATAGATTGCAGATGCATTCGACGAACTGCAAATTTAGTTTTTATTTATATTTTTTATGCATAATAAGGCCATACACAATATGCAGAACTCCAAAACCAACAGACCAGAAAACTAATCCCCAACCGAGAAAAAATAATGAAAACAACCCTAAGATGATTTCGCAATATCCAAGGTATTTTACATCAGTCAAAGTATATCTTTCTGCACTTACCAACGCCAAACCATAAAAGATCAGGGTAGTAGGGGCAATCCAGACAAAAAGGTGGTGAAAAAGCAGTGCTAAACAGAAAACCCCACCAGCCAATAATGGCACTGCAAAAGTAATCAAAAGCCTTTTGGTAGTGGCATCCCAAATCTTCAGTCCCTTCTTTTTGCTTTTATGAGCTGTAAAAATATAGCCACTAAAAACTGCTGCCAATAAAATTATGGTTCCAATAAGGGTCAATTCTTTAACTAATGCCGGAGCAAAAAAGTTTCTCTCCCCCTGAAAGTAATCAATTCCTTCTCTTTTAAAAACAAAGTATACATATGTTGCCCCAATAAGAGCTGTAAACCCAGCAACAACACCAGAAAGTCCACTTAGTGAAATGAATCTGGAAGACCGCTCCATCATGGAACGGATATGAGATAAGTCTTCGTGATAGTTTTTTGTCTCCATAAAAGAACTTTGAATTACAAAGTTATAATTTATTTTGAATGTGCAAAATATTTTTAAAAATTTAATCGCTTTTTCTCACCGGGTCTTTTAATGTCTTATCTTTAAGAAAGCTGAGATAAGTGCTAATATTATTGAACCTTATGGAAAAAATACTAGTTGATTATTCACAAATTCATTTACAAGAGAATATTCCCTTACATGAGGAAGAGATCAACAATATTGCCACTCAGAAAAAAGATTTTTTCAAAAATACTCCAGCTTCCCTATTAGTAGCGCTCATTATCATGGTACTTATTGCCTGCTACTTTTTGCAGAATGATTTTAAGAATTTCAAATACTACCATTATCTTTTATTTATCGGTATCGTATTGGCATTGTACGCATTCTTCTATTTCCTGATATGGCTGACCTATAAGTATTATCTACGAAACTGGAAAAAAGATATTGAAACTGGAAAAAATCAACTGACCAGTATTGTTATTTCCCGTCACAAAACTGAAAATGATGAATACATGATGACCTTTGCAGGACGTAGCCAACATGAGAAAATAAGGCTTCCCGCTGAAAAAGAAGATTACTACCGCTATGAAACAGGAACAAAAGTAGTCGTAAGCTATTTAAAATACAGCAAAGTAATACTCTCCATTCATGAGCTGGATACATAATAAAACCGAAATACAAATTCATGGCGAAAAAAAACCACTGAATTAATCAGTGGCTTTTGGTTTTGCTTATCTATTTTGCTCTTAACCTTTCTTTAATGCTTTCTATATTTTTCTTTGCGGAATCTTCCAAGATAAGGCTTGCGCTCATATGGATTCTTGCCGGCATCAATTCATTGAAATGATCTGTTCCTTCCCAGGAAACTTTTTTGATTAATCCTAAGGCATCGCTGCTCCTTGAAGCTAGGGTCTGTAAGAATTTCTCAAGCTTTTCATCCATTTCCTGAATCGTATCTGACACAGAATGATAAACATTATGCTGTTCTGCCCATTCTGCTGATCTGAAATCTGCATCAATCGCCATAGCAGAGAACTGTGATTTTCCTATTTTTCTTTCCACATATGGGCCTATTACAAATGGGCCTATTCCCAGATTAACTTCAGTAAGTGCCAATGCAGAATCTTTTGTGGCAAAGCAATAATCTGCTCCGCAAGCAATTCCTACTCCTCCGCCTGTTGTTTTTCCCTGAACTCTTACCACCACAATTTTACCACAGTTTCTCATTGCATTTAAAACCTTAGCAAACCCTCCAAAAAACTTTGTAGAAGCTTCCAGTTCTTCAATAGCCAATAATTCATCAAAGCTTGCTCCTGCACAAAATGCTTTTTCACCTTCACTCTTCACTACAATTGCTTTTACCTCATCTTTTGCCGCTTCATCTAAGATCGTTTGAGCCAGTTTTTCTAAAATGGCACCGGGAAGTGAGTTACTTTTTGGAGTTCCGAATGTAATTTCGGCAATATTGTTTTTAATTTCTGACGCTACAAATTCGTTCATTTTTACTTTTATTGGATTCTTACAAAAATACTAAATAGAAGGCTTTTAACGAAAATTAAATGACAGAAATTACGTATTAATGATCATTTCAAATTATTCTGCTTCCCTGGTAAACCAAAACAAATTACGTATAAATACGTACTGTGAAATTTGGTATTTTCTACTCTAGTCTTGCCTTATCATTAATTGTTCCTTTGGCTTAGAAAATAAACAATCAATGGCCGAATCCGAAAAGCCAGGAAGAGAGTAGGAAATTTAAAATTGAAAAACTATTATTATGGAAGAATACATGGGAATTGTAAAATTATTTGCAGGAAGTTTTGTACCTAGAGGCTGGATGCTTTGTGACGGCAGGCTTCTGAGTATTGCTCAGAATTCAGCGCTGTTTTCTCTGTTAGGAACCATATATGGCGGTGATGGTGTTACCTCTTTTGCACTGCCCAATTTAATTGGACGTATGGCTTTAGGAGCAGGATCACAGACTGGAAAATCATACCCGGTAGGGATTGTTTCGGGAACTGATAAAAATACGATCTTAGCACAGAATTTACCTAGTATTGGAAGCGGATTTCAATTAAAGATATCGAATGCTAATGCAACTACCTCTACTCCATCCATTAGCACATCCATTGCAGTAACAGGAAATCAGATAGGAAGAGATTTCACTGCTGTACCAAGTTTTGTACAGGCAGAACCCAATACAACAATTGACCCAAGAGCAATTTCATTTACAGGGCAAAACCTTCCGATGAATAATATGCCTCCTTATTTAGGACTTAACTATATCATCTGTGTAGAGGGGATTTATCCTCCCCGAGATTAATCTCATTAAAACCTAAATCATGAAAAGAACTATCTTTTTTATCATCTGCTGTCTGTTCACTTCTCTATTGTCTTTCGGACAGACAAGCACAGAAACATTTGAAACAGAATCACACGGAAGCTCCAGTTTCATTGATAACGGCGTGATTTTTAATCTCATTTCCCATATAGGAATTTTTGATGTTCAAGCCAATTATCCTTCAACAGGCTGGAACGGCACCAGTATTGACAACAAATATATTGATAACTCTAATGATACTGCTTCACCACCATCATTCAGTATTAAAACAACCTCCAATTTATTTAAAGTAAACAGGTTCTGGATGTATCTTTCAAAATTAAACCTGGATCTCAATGCAGCAGGAACCCTTACAGTCGCAGGAAAATTGAGTGGAGTAACAAAATTTATCCAAACTAAAACGACAGGGTTTGCTACTTCTATGGTTCCTTCAAACGGATATACATTGATTGATCTTACCAATCTGAATGGGCAAAATTACAGTAATATTATCATTGATGAACTTCAAATTACCCTGGGAGGTGAATTCAGATATGCAGGTTTTGATGCTTTTACCTGGGTAAAAGATTCTGGCATAGTACTAAGTACGGCAGAAACTAAAACCGCCAAACAAAAGATGACCATTTATCCTAATCCTACCAACGGTCCGCTTACGATATATGCAGGGAAAGCTACCGATGCCCAGGTTTATAGTGCAGACGGAAAACTGGTAAAAACACTTCCGATAAGTAAAGGAGCTAACGACATCAATATTTCAGAGCTTCCAAAAGGAACCTATTTTATAAAAACATCCACAGAAAGCACTAAAATCATTAAAAACTAACAGTTCAGACACAGTCATCCCCCGATAAAGATTCTAATACATGAATGACAATCCCTTGATCAAAACTGATTGAGGGATTTTTACTTTTTCAGAGCCAGGATATATTTGTCAATATACAATTGTTTCTCTTTTGATTTATATTGTTGGATATACCTGGGATGTTCAAGGACGGTCATTGTATCAAACAGCTTTTCTTCTTTATTTAATTTTGAAATAAACTCAGCATTCTTTTTTCCTAAAACAAAAACTTCTGAGGTATCCAGGTTCAGACTGATATGTTTTTTCAATGAATCAATCATAAAGTCTTTGACTGCTTCAAACAGTTTTTTATCATCATAATAATTGGCATTAACCCATCCATTTTTTGCCTTTTTTACGATAGCCAGAGGAAATGGGGAATTGATATAAATATCTTTATAGAATAGATCTGCTCCACCATAGTTTTCAATCATATCATATATAAAAACAGAAGATACTTCATGAGTGCGGGCCGATTTCATTTTTATACCACATACAGCTTCCAGTCTTTTGGTATCTGTAAACGGAACCCCCGTTACCCCTGCGCCGTGACGGCTGGGATTAATCCCTATGATAAACTTTCTTTTATCGGAATCATTATAGTACTTGTGATAAAACTTTTGCATGACCTCTATTGTTTCCGGATTATCAAGATACGGATTCAAAGCTTCAAAACCTTCCGGAAGCTCTCCGGAAAAAGTAAGGTGTTCATTGAATGTAATAACCAGATCAGCAAAAGTTTTATTCATTGTGAAATTATTTTAAAAACACGAAATTATCCGGCTGATCTGAAATTTCATCTTCGTCATCATCGTCCTCTTCTACTTCGGATAATTCCATTTCGATATCAATAAAATGAATATAAAGACTGCAGATTTCTTCGTTAGCATCATATCCAAAGTATACAGGATATACCCCATCTCCCAAACCACTTGCAAATATTGGAATATGATATTCTGTCTCCGGTACTTTCCAATTGATCCAATCTCCTAAATCTCTCTGATTTGTTGGATTTTCTTTGTAGTTTTTAGCAAAAAGTTCTGCGAAATAATCATCATAAATATTCTCTACATCGAGTTCTGAAATAAACTGATCCACATAAGGTACTATCTGTGTATCTGTAATACATGCCAACCCCGCGTCTACTACAAAGCCAAAATAATCTTCTTCTTCAGAATCCCCAAGTTCTTCTTCACCTATTAATGCCTCTCTGTATACAACAGCCTTTTCTTTTGTAAATTCTACTTTTACGGCAGCATAACGGTTTCCCCAATCTTCTAATTTTGCCACAGCAATCTTAACGGGAAAATTACCTTTGGGTACATCAACAAAATAGGGTTTTTCCCTTGTATTTAAATAGACTAAAGGATCTCTTACAATTACTTTTCCGGAAGGCAGGGAAACATTTCCTATTTCCATCACTTCCATTTTCTGATCCATAATTTCATCAGCAGTAAAATAGGTTTCAATATCTACAGGGGATATAAGTCTATCTTTTACCTCTTCCCATTTTTGCATCCATGCCTCATTCATAATTTTATGTTTATAGTTGTATTAAAATTTAAAAATACTTTTTTATGTAAAGCCTGTTTAAACTAATTAGAAATTGAATCACAAAAGCTGAGTAAAACACTATAAACACTTTAGTTTATTTTAAGTTTAAACTGATTGAAAATAAAAAGTACACTTAAGCAAAAAATCTTTGATTTTTTTAAAACTTACGTGAGCTTATTTTCACAGCTTTATTAAGCTTAAGTGTTCAAGAAACTTTGTGACTTTTGACTACGTCCAATCTTCGATTTGTGGTTAAAATAAAAAGTGTAAACAAGTTCGTAATCAATTGTCAAAATCATCTTCATCTTTCAGTCCTTTAATAAAGGTCTCAAAATCTTTAGCCAGAAATGTTTTCCTGTAATCATCTTCCTGATCAACATGTACCACTTCCGGTTCCCCGGTTTTTCCACATTTTGTATAATCGAGAAGAATCATATCATGGCCTGCTGAAGGGCAATCTCCAATATAAACTCCATCATCAGGATAACCCCATTCTTCCATCATAAACCGACTTCCCAGTTCTCCACAAACAGAATAGGTCTTTTCTCTTCCAATCCCCATAATTCCGGTAACAGCAATATGATCATCAGCCCAGGAATTAGGTTCTGTGGTGGGAAAGCAACATCTGTCTACCATTCCTCCATTCTGAATTTTCATCAATTCGATATATGAAGCAGGAAGTTTATATCCCAGTTCTTCTTCTATTGAAGCTATCATTTCGTCTTTGGGAAAATCTTCGATATAATCTCTTTGTGAATAAGTACTTTGATCCCAGAAGCCTGTAAAGTCAAAGTCCTTGAAAAATTGTAATTCCATATTGTTTCAATAAGTGATATTGTAATATAAAGGTAAGTATTATCCGTGTAAAGTTTTAAGCCTTCACGGATAAAAACTAAAACTCTTCTTTAAGGTTAATTGTCCTTTGATGGGACAGCTTAAAATTTTCTACACCATCAAATAATTCAATAACCTCATCTCTTTTTAAAAGAGTGCGCGACGTACTCAAAATGGATTGATAAGAGGAAAAATTATATTTTGAAAACTGATGCACGATAGAGTGATTTTGCGGATTTTGATGAATATAAATTATCATATTAATTAAATATTTATCCGAAGTAATCAATTTCCTTTTAAATGGAGATTCAATAAGAGCGCCATGTCTTTTGTATTCCTTATTAAAAGATTGGGAGTAAGAATTGAAAAGTCGGGCAAATTGTTTTGAGAAAATATTCTGGGGAGAATGAAGTCCTGTTTGAGTAGCCTTGTCAAGGTTTTGAACCTTGACAAGGCTACTCAATTCAAGATCAGATTTAATCTTAACTAAAAGATGAAAATGATTAGGCATAAGGCAATATGCATATACATCACAGGTGGGAATAAGAAATTCAACTACTTTATTCAAAAAGAATGAATAATTTCGATCAGATTTAAAAATATTTTCTCCGTTAATACCACGATTATAAATATGGTAAAAACAGTCTGCTTCAATTGGAGTAGTTCTGATATCTGCCATCTTTGTGTTTTTAATTTAATCTTAGAAAGATAAAAAAAACTTTTAAATTTAACCGTGTCAAGGTTTTGAACCTTGACACGGTTAAAAAAATCCCTTTAAGTAAAAACCTAAAGGGACTATAAATTTATATTTTGAATTAAATTAATCCGAACTGCTCAAAATGATGGGTAAAATGTTTTTTATGCATCAGTTCCCACATTTCCCTGTTCAGCTTACCAAACACAAAATTCAGATGTTCTGCCTGGGGATTTTCTTTGTAGTAGATCACAAATCGCTTCAGGTTATCAATGAATGACTGTTTTGCTGCATCCAGATTCTTATGTGTGAGCGCCGGAAGTGAGCCATTCTGTGGTAAGAACGGAGCAATAAATTCTTTCGGCATTTTTCTGTGGTTGTAAAGAGAGTCCTGGTATTTTTCAATATTCTCCTCCGGAGTGAAGCATTTTTCAGCTTCCGGTTCTCCAAGACTTACTAAAATTCCGTGTTCCAAATGCTCAATCATCTGTTGTGGAGACATTTTTCCCCATTGAGACGGAGTATTTTCGGTTAAGCCATTCAGTATTTTCTGAACATTTTTCACATTAAGATCAATGAAAGGAGATTGTTTCGCTACTAATGTTAAAATTGTAGCTACACATACGATCTCATCTCTTTGGTTTACCACCTCAACCAGCCATTTAACAACTCCTGAAGGAATGTTTCTGCCTTTTACTCCTCTGTTGATTTTTTCTTTTGCTGTTAGGTAAACAGTAATGGTATCACCAGCATATACAGGTTTAAAGAAACTGCATTCTTCTAATCCGTAGTTGGCAATAACAGGTCCTTTTTTACCGGAAACAAACAATCCTGCTGCTGCTGAAAGGATGAAATATCCATGGGCAACAGTTTTATCAAAAATAGTTCCTGTTAAGCTCGTAGCATCCGTATGAGCATAGAAGTGATCCCATGAAACATTGGAGAAGTTAACGATATCTGCATCGGTAACGGTTCTGCCAGCTGTTTCTAGAGAATCTCCCACTTCAACTTCTTCAAAATATTTCTGGAAAGGATGTTTGTCTGAGAATTTCTTCTCAGCACCCTGCTGATAAATCTTGGTAATTGCTTTCAGTACATCCGGAGATCCCTGAATTGCTGTTTTCTGCAAGAAGAAATGAAGACCGCTCAAACCTCCCATTTCCTCACCTCCGCCTGCTCTGCCAGGCCCTCCGTGCATCAGCGTAGGAAGTGGTGAACCGTGCCCTGTGCTTTCTTTAGCATTATCTCTGTTCAGGACAAAGATTCTTCCGTGTTGGGAAGCCATTTTCCATGACGTTTCTGCAATAAAGTTCTCATCATGAGAAATGATGGATCCCACTAAACTTCCTTTTCCTCTCTTTGCCAGTGCAGCGGCTTCTTCAGCATCTTTATACGGCATTAATGTAGATACCGGCCCGAAAGCTTCTACATCATGAGAGATATTTTTTTCAAAAGGCTTATCATTCAGGAATAGTTTAGGACTCATAAATGCTCCGTTTTCATAGTCTGCATCTACCAGTTCATGCTTTCCGTCATACACAAGCTCTGTTTCTGTTTTTAAAATATTTACTTTTCTTACTACTTCTTCGTATTGCTGTCTTCCCACCAAAGAACCCATTTTGGTATCTCTGCTTAAGGGATTTCCTATTTTTGTCTGATCCAAAGCTTTAGACAAAGCATTCTGAACATCACCGATTAAATGTTCCGGAACAATAATTCTTCTGATAGCCGTACATTTCTGTCCTGCTTTCGTGGTCATTTCGTTACGAACTTCTTTGATAAACAAATCAAATTCAGGAGTTCCCGGCTTTGCTTCCAATCCAAGGATTGAACAGTTCAGAGAATCCGCCTCCATATTGAAACGTACTGCATTCCCAGCGATAGAAGGCATTGATTTTAATTTTCGGCCTGTATGAGCTGAACCTGTAAATAATACAGAGTCTCCGTCTTTAATATAGTCCAGGATATTTCCAGGTTCCCCACATACCAACTGAACGGCTCCTTCAGGAAGCACTCCACTCTCAATCATATCCTGAAAAACAGCATTTGTCAAATAAGAACCAAAAGGAGAAGGTTTTACAATAGAAGGAACACCCGCCAATAATGATGTTGATAGTTTCTCCAGCATTCCCCAAACAGGAAAGTTATAGGCATTGATCTGTACTGAAACCCCTTCACTTGGAGTCAGAATATGAGTTCCTAAGAAAGTTCCGTTTGCTGAAATTTTCTGTGTATCTCCGTCTACCCAAAACGGAGTATTGGGTAGCATTCTTTTTGCCAGTCCCGAATAGGTAAAGAAGGTACCGAAACCTCCTTCAATATCTACCCATGAATCTACATGCGTAGCTCCTGTTTTATATGATAATTCGTAATATTTTTTCTTTCTTTCCAACAGATACAACGCTACTTTTTTCAGCATTTCCCCACGATCATAGAAAGTCATGGAAGAAAGGTTTTTGTATCCTACTGTTCTTCCATAATCAAGAGCCTGTTCAAAATTAAGTCCTTCCGTATCTGAAACAGCTACCTGCTCTCCTGTAACGGCATTGTATAAAGGGATGCCGTTTCCGGATCCTTCTACCCATTCTCCGTAGATATAGTTTTTTAGTTTTTCCATATTTATTTTTACTTTATTTTTTGCTTCTGTTGAAACCTTATAGGTTTTAAAAACCTATAAGGTTTGAGTCCGTACATATATGATTAAAATATCAATACTAAAAGCCATTATTTTAGAATTTTGATCAATTGAAACTAATTTACTTCTGTTCCTGATATGGAAACAGTTTCACTAATCCTTCATACAAACTTCTGTGAAGAATGGTTGCATGATTATCCGTTTCCATCATTTTATACTCTAATGTCCAGTTTTTCTTATTTGATTTTTTAAGAATATCATAGAACGTTTCTGCATCTTTAATCATGACAGGATGTTCTCCTTTTCCCACAGAAACATAAAC
Organism: Chryseobacterium sp. WG14; assembly: GCF_024586945.1. Lineage (NCBI taxonomy): Bacteria > Pseudomonadati > Bacteroidota > Flavobacteriia > Flavobacteriales > Weeksellaceae > Chryseobacterium > Chryseobacterium sp. WG14. Next base: position 66,821 of record NZ_JALCZD010000017.1, on the reverse strand, counting down.
AAATTTCTTAGTATCGGGAGACTTTGCAAGCAGTTGACCAGCCTGTTTTAGCAAACTTTCATCATCCCACCATAAGCTTGGACTAATGATAAAATAATTGTTAAACATTTCCGGTTTCTTTAAAAGAATTTCTGTTGCTAAAAGTCCACCTAATGACTGTCCGAACAGATATTTGTCCGTCGTTTTAAACTGGCTTTCAACGTAAGGCTTTAATTCTTTTTCAAGGAACGTTATAAACTTATCAGAATGCCCTGTGGTAGGATAATCTTTCTGCAAATCCTTTAAATTTGTATAAAATGTGAAATCTCTTTTTCTGTCAACATTAGCAATTCCTACTACAATTGTTTCCGGCATCGAGTACATTTGATTAAAGAACTGCACTAATCCTGAAACATGGATAAAGTCTTCATTCATACTTCCGTCCAACAAATAGATCACCGGATATGACTTAGCTTTATCAAAACCTTGAGGCAGGTAGATATTTAGAGTTCTTTCTTCATTCAGAGTTTTAGATTTAATGGTCCTTACCTCTCCCATCGTAAGCGGTTTTACTGTTGCAGTTTGCGCTGATACCGTAAAATTGGCAGCAAGCAGTATACTGCAGATAATAAAAGCTTTTTTAATCATATTTAATTTTTGTCTTCTCGTTTATTCTTAGAAATTTTTATTCTAAATCCATACAATCATATTCTACATTAGAAAACTGATAAATTTCATCTTCACGGAAAATCAAATCTTTTTCATTAGCTTGGGAATATATATGATAGATATACCCTCATTCAAAACTTTCTGTATTATTAACCATTTATTTCTCATTTTGTGTTTTTTTACTGAATTCAAACCTTATAGGTTTTAAAAACCTATAAGGTTTAGACAATTATTTTACATCATCCCAAATGCTGTAATCAACAATTTTTGTTGGGATCTGCTGTACGTATTCTGTAAAGGGCTCGCAAGGTAAAATCGCTTCTTTCCCTTCTCTGGCCAATTCCTGATATAATTTTGTACCTTCTGTTTTCCAGTGGATCATTTCATCAGAAACATCACGGATGATTTTTGCGGGGCTTCCTACAATTAATTTTCTCGGTTCGCATCTGAAATTAGCAGGAACAAAAGCTAAAGCACCGACAATACTTTCGTCACCGATATAAGCTTTATCCATTATTACAGAATTCATTCCTATTAAACAATTCTTCCCGATATGCCCGGAATGAATAATTGCCCCATGACCGATATGTGCAGATTCTTCTAAGATGGTTTCTATATTTGGGAAAACATGAAGCGTACAGTTTTCCTGTACATTAGCCCCATCCTTAATGATAATTTTCCCCCAGTCGCCGCGAATTACCGCATTGGGCCCAATATAGACTTCTTCACCTATTTCTACATTCCCGATAATGACTGCTTGCGGATGAATGTAAGCAGAGGGTTTTATAATGGGACGGATACCATGGTATGAGTAGATATTCATATTTATTAATTTGAAAATTTGAAAATGAGATAATTTGAAAATCAATTAAATAATGTTTCTGTTTTTCGATGTTTGTCTTTTGACTATACTGTCCAAAGTTCTACAAAGCAGCTGCTCTTTCCGGAGTATCTTCCAATAAACATTTTCACATTCTCAGATTATCCCATTTTCAAATTGATTATACTTTTTCAATGATCATTGCATAGCCTTGTCCAACACCGATACAAAGGGTACACAATGCATATTTTTTATCCTGCTTCTGTAATTCTATAGCCGCAGAACCCACAATTCTTGCTCCGGAAACACCCAGTGGGTGACCAATGGCAATAGCACCTCCGTTCGGGTTTATTCTTGCATCGTCATCTTTTAAACCTAAGCTTCTTGTTACCGCCAGGGCCTGTGCAGCAAATGCTTCATTGAGTTCAATAATATCCATATCTTCCAGTGAAAGATTCAGTCTTTTCAATAGTTTCTGAGTAGCTTCTACCGGTCCTATTCCCATAATTCTTGGTTCAACACCTGCTACGGAAGATCCTAATATTTTTGCTTTTGGTTTTAATCCATATTTTTTAACGGCTTCTTCACTTGCTAAAATAAGTGCAGCAGCTCCATCATTCATTCCCGATGCATTTCCGGCTGTTACCGTTCCTTCTTTCCTGAAAGCCGGACGAAGTTTCCCCAGACCTTCCATGGATGATGTAGGTTTAATGAATTCATCTTTTTCAAAAATGACAGGATCACCTTTTCTCTGAGGGATTTCTACTTTTACAATTTCTTCTGCCAGTCTTCCATTTTCCTGTGCTTTGGTAGCTTTCTGCTGAGACCAAAGAGCAAATTTATCCTGATCTTCTCTGCTGATCTGATGCATATCTGCTAAATTTTCTGCAGTTTCTCCCATCCCATCAACGCCATACATTTCTTTCATTTTCGGGTTCACAAAACGCCATCCGAAAGTAGTATCAAATAGCTGACTGTCTCTGCCAAACGCCGCACTTGGTTTTGACATTACATACGGAGAACGCGTCATATGCTCTACTCCACCTGCAATATAAATTTCACCTTCTCCTGCAGCAATGGAACGAAAAGCATTCGCTACAGCCGACATCCCGGAAGCACAAAGTCTGTTTACCGTTTCACCTCCAATTTTATAAGGAAGACCTGCCAATAAAAGCCCCATTCTTGCCACATTTCTGTTATCTTCCCCTGCCTGATTGGCACATCCGAAAATCACATCTTCAATTTCATGTACGGGAACGTCAGGATTCCTTGCCACCACTTCTTTGATAACAATAGCAGCCAAATCATCTGCTCTTACTTCTGATAATCCTCCCTGTAGTTTTGAAATAGGAGTTCTGACATAGTCTATGATGTATACGTTGTTCATATTTTTAATTTGAAAATGAGTCAATTTGAGAATTTGAAAATTTAAGGGAAGTAAAATTAAAGGTGTTCGATAATTTTCAAATTACCTCATCTTCAAATTTTCAAATTCTTTATAATTCTGTTACTTTTTTTCCGATTTTGTAAACTGTTCCTACAAATTTTGCTATCAGCTCCTGATTTTGATTGGTAATCTGAATATCATAAACAGCTGTTTTTCTGGTATCATTCACCAAGATACTTTCTGCTCTGAAAACATCGCCTTCTTTTCCGGCTTTGGTAAAGTTGATAATACAATTCAAAGCTACAGCAGCATCCCCTGTATTATTGGATGAAAATGCCAGTGCTGAATCTGCAAAAGCAAATGTAACCCCACCATGAACTGTTTTAAGCCCATTGATCATATCTTTCTTAATGGGCATTTCTATTAAACAATAATTTTCTTTTACTTCAATCATTTTGATATTCATCCACTGGGAAAAATAATCCTGATTGAACATATAATCTGCTACCTGTCTTGGATTCATTTTACTGTACGTTTGTTATTTCTTCATATAATTCATCCGATAATCTATCGTAAACACTCATCGTTTTACCAAGAATGATTTGCTCATAGGAGAGATTTGATGAACCTGATGAATTTTCAGTTGGATAAGAAGCACTTAAATCAATTCCGTTTTCATTGGCCAATCTTTTGATCAGCTCTTTATATTTCTCATTAAACTTTCCCAATAATTCAAGCCTTTCCTGATCTTCAATAGAAGCAGCCTCCTGAATCAAATAATCTTTCTCTATTGAAAGCCTCACTCCCAATTCGGCTCTGAATTCATCTATATTCATTAATTCTTCACTATCATAATTGAGCAATGCACCAGTTGCTGTTATTATACAACGGATACATGGCCGTATTTCTTTATATTTTACGAAGCAAAGGGCTCTGTCTGTACCTTTCTTCCCGATATTCTTCGTAAAGGTTCTGTAGGGTTTCCGAAACTTTTGCATATCCAATTTCTTTACCCCAGCTTAACAGTCCTTTTGGATAATTAACACCTTTCTGCATCGCTAGTTCAAGATCATCATCATTGGCAACACCTAATCTTTTAGCTTCAACAGCTTCATTGATCAACATTGAAATAATTCTTAAGAAAATCTGCTCATACAATGCATCATCTTTTTGAGCAACCGGTTTTTGTGCCCCCTCATTATAATCATAGAATCCTTTTCCTGTTTTCCGGCCATGGAGCTTAGCTTCAGACATTCTTTGCTGAAGTAAAGAAGGCTTATACTTTGGATCATAGAAATAATCTTTGTAAACCGTTGTCGTTACTGAAAAATTGACATCAATACCAATAAGATCCATGAGTTCAAAAGGCCCCATTTTGAAGTTACCCAATGTTTTCATTGCCTCATCTACCTGTTCCGGTGTGGCTATATTTTCTTCAACAATTCTTAACCCTTCCCCATAATAGGGACGGGCAATTCTGTTCACAATGAACCCCGGAATATCTTTGGCGATAACAGGTATTTTGCCCCATTCTTTCATGAGGTTATATATTTTTTCAGCTAACGTTTGTTCTGTTAATAAAGAAGGAATAACTTCCACTAAAGGCATCAATGGAGCAGGATTGAAAAAGTGAATTCCGATGAAACGTTCCGGTTTCTTGAGCTCTGCCCCGAGGGAAGTGATGGAAATGGATGAGGTATTGGAACCGATGATACAGTCTTCTGAAACATAATTTTCAAGCTCTGTAAAAACCTTAGTCTTAATTTCTTTGTTTTCAATAATCGCTTCAATAACCAGATTTGAATCTTTTAAATCCTGAAGGACTTCTCCTTTTACGATGTTGTTTCTGATTTCAGAGGCTTTTTCCTGAGAAATTTTACCTTTTTCAACCAGTTTCTGAAGTGTTTTTTCTAAGCCTGAAAGTGCTTTGTCTATTTGTGGAGCATTAGCGTCGAATAAAACAACTTTGCATCCTGCTGTGGCAGCTATCTGAGCTATTCCTACGCCCATAGTTCCTGCCCCAATAATTCCAATATTCATAGTTTTAATTTGAAAATTTGAAAAATGAGTTAATTTGAAAATTATTTAAATTTTGATGTAGAAATAATTTTAGACAGAATTAATATGATTTCTCTTAAATCTTTAAATAACTTCTCATCAGGCGAACACAAATATTCTGATTGCAAACACAATGATAACCAATATTCTGTTTCATCAGCTTCTTTAGCTGCAATTTTACTTTATGAATAAAATCGGCCCTGCTTTCTGCATTTTGAGCTTCTCTTACATTAGCTCCGATTGAAGTTCCTGATTTAAAAATCTGATTCGCAAGTGGAAATTTATTAACCTTATACAGTTTTTCTGAAAATTCAATAATGTTCAATGCAAAATCAAAAGTTTTATTTACTATAATATTTTCTTTGTCATTTCTCATTTTCAAATTCTCAAATTAACCCATTTTCAAATTGATTTATTTTCCTTTATAATTAGGTTTTCTTTTCTGTAAAAAGGCATTTACCCCTTCGATGAAGTCTTCTGTTTCTGCAGCTTCCTGCTGTAAATCTCCTTCTAACTCCAATTGTTCTTTTAAGGTATTATGGTAAGACTGAGCAAAAGCTTTTTTGGTAAGCTTAAGCGCTGCCGTTGGCATATTTGACATTTGCCCAAGAATTTCCATAGATTTTGGAGCAAATTCTTCTTCATTGAAAACCTCAGCAACAAGACCATATGATTTAGATTCTTCAGCAGATAGCTTTTTACCTGTAAAAGCTAAATAATTAGCCAATTGTCTACCTAAAAGCTTCGGTAAGAAATAAGTTCCTCCTGTATCAGGAATCAATCCGATATTGGAAAATGCCTGAGCAAAATATGATTTATCAACTGCTAACACAAAGTCACAAATTAGGGCCAGCATTGCTCCTGCTCCTACTGCAGGTCCATTTACCAATGCCACCACAGGTTTTTTGCAATGTGTAATTTCTGTAACTAAAGGATTATAGTAATCTACTACAATTTTTCTAATGATGTCATTATCATGGTGTTCATTACCTTGTACAAAGGCATCATCTAAATTTTGACCTGAGCAGAACGCTCTTCCTCTACCTGAGATCGCTACACATCTTACCGTGTCATCTTCATTACATTCTTTAATGAAATCTTTCAAATCCGACAGAGAAGGTTTTGTAAGGGCATTCATCGTTTCAGGTTGATTAAGATATGCGATTTTAAGCTTCCCGTCAAAATGCGTTTCAATATCAAGTTGTGTATACATAGTTTTTTTTTATTTATTATTTAACAATGCTCTAATTTAACAATATAAATTAACCTAACAATCTACTATAACGTAACAATCTAACAGTTTAACAATGCAACAAATAAAATAGTTCTGATAAAACTGATCACACCTTATAAACTATGATGCACAAAGCATTTTATGGGTATATTGATTGCTAAATTGATTCATTAATTAATGGCATTTAAAATAATCAAAAGGTTCAAGACAGTCTAAACACTGGTAAGAAGCCTTACACAGGGTAGACCCGAATCTGCTGATCTGTTTGGTATGTTCAGAACCACAACGCGGACATTTTTTCGGCTTCCCAATATGATGTTCATCTGCCCCTTTTTCAGGAGGTGTAATTCCGTAAACACGGAGTTTTTCTCTCGCTTCATCCGTTATCCAGTCTGTTGTCCATATCGGAAACATTTTGGTAACCACCGTCGCATCCCAGCCGTTTTCCTTCATCATTTTAATGATATCCTCTTCAATGGTAAACATTGCAGGGCAGGCAGAATAAGTAGGCGTGATCGTCACTTCACAGGTATTTTCACCTGTAATGCTGGCCTCCCGCACAATTCCTAATTCCACAATATCAATGACCGGAATTTCCGGATCGGGGATTGTTTTTAATAAGCTTAATAAATCGTTCATTATTAATTTTGAGCATTAGATCATTTGAAAATTTAAAAAATGAAAGGTACGAACAGCTCATTTCCAAATTAACTCATTTTCAAATTGCCTCATTGTTTTTTTACCACGTACATCCCGGATATGCACGCTGCATATACTGAAGTTCACAAAGAATATAACCGAAATATTCTGTATGATATCCTGTTCTTGATTTTGGCTGCATGAAAGGATTCGTAGGATATTCTAAACCATATTCTGCAAAATCTTTTTGTGTAATGGAAAGAAAATTCTCATAAAGCACATCAACATTGGGAACAATATTTAAAATAACTAAATCATCCTCCCCTTCTACTTTTGCAAATAATCCTTTTGAATATTCCCAAATATTTCCAATCGCTTTTTCCAAACGGGTTTTACTTTCTTCTGTTCCCTGAGCAAAAATTTTCATCCAGGAAGCAGCGTGGGTATAGTGGTATCTTACTTCTTTCAAAGATTTCTGAGCAATTGCAGAAAGCTCTTCATCCGCAGAATGAGACAGGGCCTCATACATTAGTTTTTGATATACTGCAAAAACGTAAACTTTAAGAATGGTCTGGGCATAATCTTCATTAGGAAGCTCAGTCCAGTGGGCATTTAGATATTCATGCTCATATCTTAAAAATGCCAGATCATCTTCACTTTTACCGTTATCAATCACTTTTGATGCATAAACATAAAAGTTATTGGCCTGACCCAGCTCATCCAATGCAATATTTGTCAATGCAATATCTTCCTCCAAATAAGGACCTTCACCACACCACGCAGACAATCTCTGCCCCATGATGAAACTGTCGTCTGCCAGTTTTAATAAATAATTATATAATGGGTTCATTGTTTTTTATTTTTGTAAAATGTAAAATGTCGGTTGTACAGTGTACTTTTTACCGCTGACATTTTACAGAAAATTACATATTCTTTACATCATTAGGAATGTCATAAAAAGTCGGGTGACGGTATAATTTATCATCAGCCGGATCGAAGAAAGCTTCTTTATCTACTCCTTCAGAAGTGATGATATATTTGCTTGGAACTACCCAAACAGAAGTTCCTTCTTTTCTTCTGGTATAAACGTCTCTTGCATTCTGCAAAGCCATTTCTGCTGTTGGTGCCTGTACTATTCCAACATGTTTGTGAGATAATCCCGGTTTAGTCTGAATAAACACTTCCCACATATCTAAATTTGCCATAGTCAAATTAATTTAACAATGTATCAATGTACCAGTTTACCAATATGAATCTTCGTTTTACTCAGAATGACAATTGATTGTTACATTTTTACATTGGTATATTGTTACATTATTATATTACTTCTTTTTGTTGTTTTTTTGCGAAAGCTGCAGCTGCTTCTTTTACCCAAAGGTTTTCCTGCTGAGCTTTTACTTTGGTATCCAGCCTCTTTCTGTTGCAAGGGCCATTACCTTTTAAGATTTCCATAAATTCACCCCAGGGAAGTTCTCCGAAATCATAATGCTGTCTTTCCTCATTCCATTTCAGATCTTTATCAGGAATCGTTAATCCTAAGAATTCAGCCTGAGAAACAGTAACGTCAATAAATCTCTGACGAAGACTGTCATTACTTTCACGTTTTACTCTGTAATTCATAGAAATTTTAGAGTTGGGTGAACTGTCATCATTAGGTCCGAACATCATTAAAGCCGGCCACCAGAAACGGTTTAACGAAGCCTGGGCCATTTCTTTCTGCTGTTTGGTACCACGGCAAAGGGCCATTAAGATTTCATACCCCTGTCTTTGGTGAAAAGATTCTTCTTTACAGATCTTCACCATAGCTCTTGAATAGGGACCATAAGAATTTCCCATCAGCATTACCTGATTCATGATGGCTGCACCATCTACCAGCCAGCCGATGGCTCCAATATCTGCCCAGCTCAATGTAGGATAATTAAAAATACTTGAGTATTTTGCTTTCCCTTCCAACATATCTTCATAGGTGGCGTCCCTGTCCGCCCTGATCGTTCCGTTTCCTAATGTTTCCGTGGCAGAATACAGGTATAAACCGTGTCCCGCTTCATCCTGAACTTTAGCCAAAAGAGCCATTTTTCGCCTCAATGAAGGTGCTCTGGAAATCCAGTTGGCTTCCGGTAACATTCCAACAATCTCAGAATGGGCATGCTGTGAAATCTGACGAACCAATAACTTCCTGTAATCATCTGGCATTACATCTTTGGGTTCTACTTTATTTTCGTCGTGAACGTATTGAACAAATTTTTCTAAGTCCATAATCTTTTAATTTGAGAATTTGAGAATTAGTTAATTTGAAAATTATTTAGAGAAACTGAGAATAAACTATTACCCATTTTCAAATTTCCAAATTAGCGCATTTTCAAATTGAATTAAACATCATAATTAAGCATCACCACATTCGTTGTCGGGTGGCATTGACAGGTAAGAACATAGCCTCTGGCTACTTCGTCTTCGGTAAGCGCATAGTTTTTCTCCATGAAAACTTCTCCTTCCAAAACCTCCGCTTTACACGTACAACAAACTCCTCCTTTGCAAGCAAAAGGTACAGGAAGATTGTCTTTCAATGCTTTATCTAAGATACTCTCTTTTTTAGAATTTAAGTGAAACGAATATTCATCATCATCGATAATTACCGTTACCATACTTTCAATATTGGCAATAGCCTTGAATTCGTCACTCATCTCCTCCGTATTTTCTTCGTCAGGAGCTGTGAAGTATTCAAATAAAACCTGGATAGCAGGAACTTTTTTATCCTTTTTAAGATAATCGGCGATCCCCTTGATCATTTCTGAGGGTCCACAAATAAAATAAGTGGATTCTTTTACATCAATATCCGTGTATCTTTCAAATAACTGTTCTAATTTTTCGGCAGAAATTCTTCCTTCAAAAACAGGATCTTCATGTTTCTCCCGGCTTACCAGGTAAACCACCTTAAGTCTTCCATTGAAATGCTCTACCAATTTATCTATTTCCCCTTTTCTCAAAATATGATTCATGCTTCTGTTACTGTAAAACAGATATGCATTACTGTTAGGTTCCTGATAAAGGCTTTCTTTAATATTGGACAAAACAGGAGTGATACCGCTTCCTGCTGCAAGACCTACATAAGTTTTCACATTGGTAGGATGATAAGAAGTATTAAAACCACCCATCGGAGGCATTACTTCCAGCATTTCATCCATATGAAGATGTTCGTTGAAGTATCCTGATACTTTTCCGCCTTCTAATAATTTCACCAAAACTTCCAGCGTATTGCTTTTTTCACTTGGAGCATTACAGATAGAATAAGAACGTCTTTCTTCGTTTCCGTTGATCATCATTCGGAAATTAAGGTACTGCCCCTGTTTGAACCTGAACTTGTCTTTCAGTTCTTCAGGAATTTCCACAGCCACATTTACGGCTTCCGGAGTATCTTTCTGAACTCTAACTGTTTTAAGTTTATAAAATGAATTCATTATTTTTTTAGTATTCTATTAATTTTCCCACCTTCACATTTCGGTAAGCTATCCTGGGCATGAACTTTTACTTTTGTAGTAATCCCTACCCGTTTTTTTATTTCGTTTTCTATATTTTTTCCAAAGATTCCGGCAAATTTAAAATATTCATCGGTATTGGCTTCTATTCTTTGATCTTTTACAAGGTCATCATCAATTTCTATATCGATATCCAGTGCTACACACATATGTTCCTTTTCAATCGGAGTCAGATAATAATTGGGAACAACACCTTTTACATATGAAAATGCATCTTCAATCTGGCTTGGATAAACATTTACCCCTCTTACAATCAGCATGTCATCTGCCCGGCCAACAATAGGTTTCATTTTCACCATTGTTCTTTTGGCATTTTCATCATAATAAAGACTTGTAATATCATTGGTCCAGTACCGTAAAAGGGGCATCGCTTTTTTCGTTAGAGTCGTAATCACCAATACGCCTTCTTCTCCGAATGGAACCGGCTGCTTGGTTACCGGATCTAAAATTTCAGGATAAAAATGATCTTCCCAAATATAAGAACTTCCTTTTTCTTCGAAATCTTCCATTGAAACTCCCGGTCCTATAATTTCACTTAAGCCATAGATATTCGTGGCATGAACCCCTAACCTTTCTTCAATATGTCCTCTGATAATCTCCGTCCAGGGCTCTGAACCCAACACCGCATATTGAAGACTGATTTCATCGGCTGAAATTCCTCTGTTGGCAAATTCATCAGCAATAGTCAGTGCATAAGATGGTGAACAGCAGATCACCTCTGGCTTAAAATCCATAATCAAGTCTACCTGTCTGGCTGTCATTCCTCCTGAAATGGGAAGAACACTCATTCCCAACTTTTCCGCTCCGTAATGGAGACCAAGCCCCCCTGTAAAAATCCCATATCCGTATGCATTATGTAACTGCATCCCCGGTCTGGCACCTGCAGCATACAGGGATCTCGCCACTACCTCACTGAAAAGATCCACATCCTCTTTGGTATATCCTACCACAGTAGGTTTCCCTGTAGTTCCGCTTGAACAATGAATTCTCTGCAGCTCATTTTTGGGAACTGTAAACAATCCAAAAGGATAATGATCTCTTAAATCCTGTTTGTAAGTAATGGGAAGTTTCGTGATATCTTCTATTGTCCTTATATCCTGTGGAGATATTTTTAATTCATCGAATTTTCTTTTATAAAACTCTGACTTCTCCTCAAGATAACCAATTAAACCTGTTAACCGGTCGGATTGAAGCTGTCTCAACTGACCCAGCTCCAGATATTCAACTGAAAAACCCATAAAACTAACTAACATTTGTTAGGTGTAAATTTAAAAAGATTTTGCAAGCTGACCAAATTTTTATGATTTTTATCATATTTTGAATGATTCTAAATAAGGATGTACTAATGATTCCCCTTATTTAAACCGTAAGTTTTGATATTAAGGCTAAGGAAAGTACAATAGGATTATTAATAGTACGTTTAAGTTTTTGAAAAAAAACAATAATTTACTTTAATGGAAATTGACATTCAGAGCAAACGCAATGGAGTGTGAACCTATTTATAAAATAAGTGTAATAAGGCCATTATTGTTTCTGGTTCCCTAATAGCCCAAAAAGTATCTTCTCTCTGATTTCATCAATAATTTCATCAGTAGAATCGCTGTTCCTTTTGAACCAGAAATAAGAGTTGTTTAGGGTATGAAGAATAAATCTTGTGGTAAATGAAGGTGATTTTAAATCCCAGTTTTCGGCCTGGTAAATTTCAGAAATAAGTTCCTCCACTTCCTGCTGATAGTTTCTCCTTAATTCCACAAATTCAGAAAGTCTTTCTTCCAGGTGTCTCCATTCGTTGGAATAAATATGGGTTACATCCCGGTTCTCCAGGACTACCGATAAATGTTTATCCAGAAATAGGTTCAGTTTTTCTCTGGGAGGAATATTGGTGTTTTTTACTTCCTGAAGCTCATCGAAAAATTCCTGTGCAATGCCAAAGCATATCCATTCCAAAATTTCTTCTTTCGAACGGATATGCGCATAAAGGGATGCGGCCTTAATATTGAGTTTTGTAGCCAGATCTCGTACTGAACTGCCCATATATCCTTTCTCCTTGAAAAGTTCTACAGCTACGTTTAATATTCTTCTTTGTTTTTCTTTAAGCTCCATCTGGTAAAATGCAAAAGTAGTTATTCTCAAAATAATACGCTGGAATTTAACACAGCATCGGGTAAATTAGCTCATTTCTCCATTGACGGCCAAAGATATTTCACTTCCGGCATGACGTATTGTTCTTCATTTTAAAGAAAATTATTAAGAATCGGAAATTTTGTCAAGTTAATTTTACGTTAAAAATGCTGATTTCGGAAATTTTGTCCTATTTTTTTGTAAATTTAATAATTGAACGATTTTTGTGATACAGTCATCGAATAAATGATTAAATAATTGATGGCATTAAGAAGCCAAGCCTTAAAATTTGGTTTCTTGATGTTTTTTAGAACTCCAATTTAAAACAACCAAAATATATAAAATATGAACTTAAACCAATATACTGTAAAATCACAGGAAGCCATTCAGGCAGCTCAGCAAGTAGCTCTTGAATTGGGTAATCAAAGTATCGAACCTCAACATATACTTGAAGGGATCTTTCAGGTAGATGAAAATATATCGCCTTTCTTATTAAAAAAATCTGAAGCAGATGCCAATCTGGTAAGAGAGCGCAACCGTGAAAATTTAGAAAAACTTCCAAAAGTACAGGGAGGGAATATTTATCTTTCCCAGTCTGCCAATAAAGTATTGCTGGATGCACCCAACATCGCTAAGAAAATGGATGATGAATATGTAACTATTGAACATTTATGGCTATCCCTTTTGGAGACAAGCTCTGAGGTATCCAAAATGCTGAAGGATATGGGCGTTACCAAAAAATTACTGGAAGGAGGTATTAAAGAATTAAGAAAAGGAAGCAAAGCTACTTCTGCAAGTTCAGAAGAAACTTATCAATCCTTAAATAAATATGCCAAAAACTTTAATGAATTAGCAGCTGAAGGAAAACTGGACCCTGTGATCGGACGTGATGAAGAAATCAGAAGGGTTTTACAGATCCTTTCCAGAAGAACAAAAAACAACCCGATCCTTATCGGAGAACCGGGAGTTGGTAAAACAGCCATTGCTGAAGGAATTGCTCACAGAATTATCAGTGGGGATGTACCTGAAAATCTAATGGATAAGACGTTGTTTTCATTGGATATGGGAGCTTTAATCGCTGGAGCAAAATATAAAGGTGAATTTGAAGAGCGTCTGAAATCTGTAGTGAATGAAGTAAGCAAATCTGACGGACAGATCATACTTTTCATCGATGAGATCCACACATTGGTAGGAGCTGGAGGCGGTGAAGGCGCAATGGATGCTGCCAATATTCTGAAACCGGCTTTAGCAAGAGGGGAACTGAGAGCTATCGGAGCGACTACTCTCAATGAATATCAAAAATATTTTGAAAAGGATAAAGCTTTGGAAAGACGTTTCCAGAAGGTAATGGTAGAGGAACCGGATACGGAGTCTGCAATTTCCATTCTTCGGGGTATTAAAGATAAATATGAGGCTCACCATAAGGTAAGAATCAAAGATGAAGCAATTATTGCAGCTGTGGAAATGTCTCAGAGATATATTTCAGACAGATTCTTACCGGATAAAGCAATTGACCTCATTGATGAGGCTTCTGCTAAATTGAGAATGGAAATCAATTCAAAACCGGAAGAACTGGATGTACTGGATAGAAAATTAATGCAGATGGAAATTGAATTGGCAGCCATCTCAAGAGAGGGTAATGAAACCAAAATCAACCACTTAAAAGAAGATATTGCTAAAATTTCTGAACAGAGAAATGAAATCAATGCCAAATGGCTGAAAGAAAAACAGAAAAGTGAAGATTTAACGCAGATCAAAAAGGAGATTGAATCTTTAAAATTAGAAGCGGAAAGAGCATCCAGAGCCGGTGATTATGCCAAAGTAGCGGAAATACAATATGGAAAACTCCGTGAAAAAGAGGAACAACTGCAAAAGGTTGAACTTGAAATGCAGAACCATCAGAATGAGCTGATCAAAGAAGAGGTTACTGCCGAGAATATTTCTGAAGTTATTGGTAAATGGACGGGTATTCCTGTCACCAAGCTATTACAGTCGGAAAGAGCAAAATTATTGAATCTTGAGGCTGAGCTCCACCATAGAGTTGTAGGACAGGATGAAGCGATACAGGCTGTAGCAGATGCTATCAGAAGAAACAGAGCCGGATTGAGTGATGAGAAAAAACCTATCGGATCCTTCTTATTCTTAGGAACCACAGGTGTTGGTAAGACTGAGCTGGCAAAAGCATTGGCGGAATTTTTATTCGATGATGAAAACAATATGACGAGAATTGATATGAGTGAATATCAGGAGCGTCACAGCGTTTCAAGACTCGTGGGTGCGCCTCCGGGATATATCGGATATGATGAAGGTGGTCAATTGACAGAAGCCGTGAGAAGAAGACCTTATTCAGTAGTGCTTTTAGACGAAATTGAAAAAGCCCATCCTGATGTTTTCAACACATTATTACAGGTGTTGGATGACGGAAGACTGACTGATAATAAAGGTAGAGTTGTAAATTTCAAAAACTCAATTATCATTATGACTTCGAATTTAGGTTCCCATCTGATCCAGGAGAATTTTGAAAATATCACAGAGGAAAATCAGGACGAAATTGTAGCTAAAACAAAAGACGAGGTCTTTGATTTATTGAAACAAAGTCTGCGTCCGGAATTCCTGAACAGAATTGATGAGATCGTACTGTTCCAGCCTTTAAGAAAAAAAGAAATCGGAAAAATCGTTCAGTATCAGCTGAGAGGATTCAATGATATGTTAGCAAAACGGAACATTATCATGACTTTCACTCAGGATGCTGTAGATTATCTGATGGAGAAAGGTTACGATCCTGCATTCGGAGCAAGACCTTTAAAAAGAGTTATCCAACAGGATGTACTGAATAAATTATCTAAAGAGATCCTTGCCGGAAATGTAAATGAAGGAGATAGAATCACATTAGATTTCTTTGAAGAAACAGGTCTTGTTTTCAGACCTGCCGAACAATAAAGTAGTTTTTTTTCATATACATTATTTTGTAAGTAAGTGCTGTAGAATTTTCTGCAGCACTTATTTTTTTATCCTACTTTTGGGATAAAATTTCATCATATCCAAAAAACATATTATTAATTTAAATAAAATATCTTAAATCTGTAAAAATATTTCATTTAACAAATGACAATCCCCCAACTACTTTATGAAAGCATCCTTTGGGTAGAAGGAGCTACAGCACTCATCGCACTACTCTGTTATCATCGTGAAAAACAGCAGTATTGGAAATATTTTTGCCTATACCTGATCATTATATTCCTATGCGAGGTGTTCGGAAAATACAGTCCGCGTTTTATAGAATATGACAGTCCAAAATTTTATAATTATTTTGTGATACCGCTGGAGTTTATATTCTTTTATTGGCTGTATGCTGCGAAAGCTTTCGGAAGGCCCAGACTTTTTTACATTGTAACTTTTATATACCTGCTGTCATTTATCCCAAATGAGATTTTTCTTGATACCAATAAGGAAATCTTTTCCATAAATTACACACTGGGCTGTCTTATATTAATGATCCTTGTGATTATGGAGTACTATAATCAGGTAAATTCTTCTGAGATTGTCAATTTCAGCAAAAACAGAATGTTTTACATCAATCTGGGAGTTACTTTATTTTATATCGGAACCTTGCCTTTCTGGACTTTTTTTGCTCAAATAAAGCAGTATAAAGAAATCTGGAATATTTATTATTCTTATTTTCAAATTTCTCTCATTATCATGTACATCCTGTTTTCAATTTCGCTGATAAAAGGAAAACAGAAACTTAAATATCCCTGATATTTTACACTTAAAAATAAGCAGGTTATCTTTTTAACTATTTTTATCCAGACAACGTGAATTATCATTACATTTACATCACTAATCTAACTAAAACAAAATCAACATGAAAAAATTAAAAAGAGATGAATTAAAGAAAATTGACGGTGGCGTTCTTTCATCGATCATTATGTGTGACGAGTTCTGGAATTGCCCAACAGGCCTATGCTGCACAGCAGGACTGGTTTGCAAGGACCGGACAAAATATCCATGCATATAAAATCTAAGCCGGAGATTGCCTCCGGTTTTTTTTGTCATTATGATAACCTGGTATTTATTTACGTATAGTTGAATTTGCGTACAACCCGTAAAAACACGGTAAAAATAACAGTATAATCCCCAATTTATTACTGTTCTTTCTACCATATTTTTTCCGAAATTTGCAGATACACTAACATTTTTTATAAATACTAAGGTTATGGAAGCAGAATCTACTAATGAACACGGACCAAAATCCGGCAGAATGCCCAATGATTTGATTAAGACTTTAATTGATAATTACCGTCAGAATCATTTGAATGCAATTAACGAGACTTTGGGTATACAAGATGCCCACTCCATCTGGTTTGATCTTCCTAAATTAAAAAAGTTCATTGCGATGATAGAAGAAGAAGCCATGAAAAAGACTCCCGATGTAACTGAGGAAGATTTAGGAATCAGATTTTATTATGCCGCTTATCCAAAGCTTGAAAACTGGAATCTTATGGAATCTCACCCTGTATCGGAAGACTATGCAGGAAGGCATACCCTGGTGATGATCCCTACGGTAAAAAAAACAGATGAAGAAGGAGAAATCCACCATTATGATTTCAATACCTTAGAACATTCTATAAATTTAACATTAATTGCAAAAAAGGGAGGTAAAGAGGAAGATCCTATCGGAGAAAATAACGGGTCATTAACTCCTCCTGGAGATCCTATATCTGAAAGGTTCTAATCTCATAAAAAATATTCAATACTATTTATAACAATGACCGAATTCCAAAAGTTTTTCTTACAAATCATGTATACGGGAGAAGGAATTGCAGCCCTGACATCCCTTATTTACTTTAACCGTGTAAAAAAACAATATTGGAAATATTTTGCCTTGTTTCTGATTGCTATTTTCCTGTGTGAATCTGCAGTAAAATGGGCAGAAAAGCCGTTACACATCAATAGAGTAAAGTTTTACAATTATTTTGTTATGCCCCTTCAGTTTGTGTTCTTTTATTGGCTGTATGCAATAAAATCTTTAAAAAAAGCAAACCTTTTTTATATTTTTTCAGGAATCTATCTTTTATCATTTGTACCCAATGCTTTATTTTTTCCTGATAAAAAGGTAGTTTATTCTTTTAACTATACTTTTGGTTGCTTATTTTTAATGGCTCTTGTCATTATGGAATATTATAAGCAGGTGAATTCATCAAATATTTTAAATTTCAGCACAAACAGAATGTTCTACATTAATCTGGGGATTACTCTTTTTTATATTGGAACCCTCCCATTTATGACATTTATGTCTCTCCTTTGGGAATACAGGAATATTTGGGATTTATATTTTGCTTATTTTCAGATCTCAGGTGCCGTCATGTATATTCTATTTGCAAGTTCATTTATATGGGGAAAACAGAACTCTTAATTACGATTATTCTTTTTAATACATTTTTTTTAATGTTTGTTATTGCCGTAGCTATCTATATCAGAAATTACAGGCAGCGCAAGAAAGAATATCTGACTGAAATTGAAATAAAAAATGAGATCCACCAAAAGGAGCTTCTGGCAACCCAGCTGGAAATCCAGCAGGCAACCATGCAGCAGATTGGAAGGGAACTTCATGACAATATTGGCCAAAAGCTGACGTTGGTAAGTCTCTATACCCAGCAAATGCTTTACGAGAATAAAGTTCCGGAAGCCAGTGAAAGAATTGAACAGGTCTCACAGATTATCAACCAGTCTTTACAGGATCTACGCAGTCTTTCAAAAACATTAACGGACGATAATATCAACCAAAAAGAAATTAAAACACTCATTCAGGAAGAGGTAGATATTACCAATTCTTTTAAAAGGTGTACCGTAAGTTTTGAATGCAGCTTTGATCAGCTCGATTTGAGTTTTGTTCATAAAAACGTAGTTCTGAGAATTATCCAGGAGTTTATTCAAAACAGTATAAAACATTCGGGCTGTAAGAATATTTTTATTACTTTAAATACTTCCGAAAATATCCTTTGGGAACTTTCTATTAATGATGACGGTGTTGGATTTGATACCAGTCAGACAGCATATAATGGGATTGGCCTTACCAATATGAAAAACAGGGCTAGAATCATTGGTGCAGACTTTCATTTTGAAAGCCAGAAAAATACAGGAACTTATCTTCATATTATTTTAAAAAAGCAATCATGAAAAAAACAATTGTAATTGTTGATGACCATATACTTATTGCCAAAGCTCTGGAGGGTATTATTGGTAATTTTAATGAGTTTGAGGTGATCTACGTGTGTGAAAATGGAAAAGATCTGATTCAGAAATTTGAAGAGGGTAACAAGATTCCGGATATCATCCTATTAGATATCAGTATGCCTATTATGAATGGTTTTGAAACGGCAGCCTGGCTCTCGAAAAACTATC
Organism: Chryseobacterium sp. WG14; assembly: GCF_024586945.1. NCBI lineage: Bacteria > Pseudomonadati > Bacteroidota > Flavobacteriia > Flavobacteriales > Weeksellaceae > Chryseobacterium > Chryseobacterium sp. WG14. The sequence continues at coordinate 47,976 of NZ_JALCZD010000017.1, read as the reverse complement.
CAGATATCAAGATAATGGCCCTCAGCATGCAGGGTGATGACAACAGCGTCATTAAAATGATTAAAAATGGGGCAAAAGGTTATTTGCTAAAAAATACACACCCAAAAGATCTGGAAACAGCATTGACTAGATTAAATTCTGATGGATTTTTCTATCCTGAATGGGCCTCAAAAATTATATTCTCGACCCTCAATAAAGATAAAGAATCTGAAATCACGGTAAAAATTAGCGAAAGGGAAAAAGAATTCCTGAAATACACTGTTACCGAGCTCAGTTATAAGGAAATTGCAGACAGAATGTGTTGCAGCCCAAGGACAGTAGAAAGCTACCGGGATCAGCTTTGTGAAAAACTGGATTTAAAAACCCGGGTAGGACTTGCCGTTTTTGCCATTAAAAATGGTTTTGGCAGTTGACACAGAATAAAAATATTTCGTTTAAATAAACAATATTTACAATTATTAACACCAAAATTACAGCGTATTGTGAAATATAAAAACGTAATTTACTGGATTGATTAAAATTCAATAAAAATTCAAATTAAACACCAAATAAACAATTAAAATATAGATTAAATAACTATTTATCAAACAAACCGTTAAATAATTTGCATATCAATTTCAAATAATATAATTTCACATCCTCAAACAAAAAGACGATATGAAAAAATTATTATTTGGAGCTATTGTACTAAGCTTCATGTCAGCTTGTAACAGTGACAACATTTCAAACCAAGGTGAAGAACCTACAGATCAGGCAAATTCTCCTTCTACAACCGCATTAAAAAGAAGCTGTCCTTCTGTAGAACTCAGAGAAGCAGCCCTGCAGAAAGATCCTGCATTGAGACAAAGAGCAACAGAGATTGAAGCCACTGCTGAAAGATTTGCCAACGATATAAAATTTGGAAAGGTTCTCGCTGATGGAACCGTTGAAATTCCTGTAGTAGTGAATGTATTATACAGAACTGCTACTGAAAATGTTTCAGACGCAAGAATTGCAGAACAAATCGCTGTTTTAAATGCTGATTATAGTGGTACAAATACAGATGCCTCTAAAATACCTACAGAATTCCAAGGGGTAAAAGCTGGCGATGTAAAAGTAAAATTCAAACTGGTAAATACCGTAAGAAAAGTAACAACTAAAACATCATGGACTCCCACTGATGTAGACAACCACACGATGAAAAAAGTCTCTACTGGAGGAATAGATGCTACCAATCCTACCAATTATTTTAATATCTGGGTGGTAAGCAGTATGCCAGATGGTCTATATCAGACTCTTGGATATGCTACTTTTCCTGAATCCGCAGGATTATGGAATGATGGTGTAGTAATTGCAGCTCCATATTTTGGAAAAACAGGAGCAACTGCTAATTTCAACCTGGGAAGAACAGCCACTCATGAAGTAGGGCACTATTTAGGACTTATACACATCTGGGGAGATGCAAGCTGTGGAAATGATCTTGTTGCCGACACTCCAACTCAAACTGGATTCAATAATGGAAAACCACGCTACCCACTTTATAATACTTGTGGCGGAGTAAAAAGATCTGTAATGTTTATGAATTACATGGATTACGTAGATGACGCTGCTATGTTTATGTTCTCCACCGGACAAAAAACAAGAATGCAGTCTGCGGTTGCAGCATCAGGACCAAGATCCGGGCTAAGAGTTTTATAATACATCTACAAACAATTCTATTTAATATTTTAAATCCATCTCAATTGAGATGGATTTTTATTTTCAAATGACTAGAATTTCACCATCAAAAAGAGCTTACAACCCTTATCAGGATTGACTGCTTTAGAAATCAAAAAAAACATCTTAACCAATCGATAAAATGTAATATTTTATTATAAATAAAAAATAAATACAATTATTTACATTAAAATAATTAAATACAAGAAAAATTTAAATCATAAATTTTAATTTTGATTAAAATACACTCTAATTACAATTTACTTAAATAATAATCAAGAAAATTGTATATTTAATAGTAATTTATTAAACAAAACGCGAAATGATTTGCATATTAATTTCAAATACTATAATTTCACATTCTCAAACAAAAAAGAAACGATATGAAAAAATTATTATTTGGAGCTATTGTACTTAGCTTTATGTCAGCTTGTAACAGCGACAACATTTCAAATCAAAATGAAGAATCTACAGATCCGGCAGTTTCTTCTTCATCAATGGCTTTGGAAAGAAGCTGCCCATCAGAAGAAATCAGAGAGGAAGCTTTAAAAAACAGCCCTGAACTCCGACAAAAGTTTGCTGATCTGGAAGCCAATACAGCAAGGTTTGCCAATGACCAAAAACTTGGAAGAGTCTTGGCAGATGGGACCGTAGAAATTCCGGTTGTAGTTAATGTAATCTACAGCAGCACAGCAGGAAATGTTTCAGACGCAAGGATTGCAGAGCAAATAGCTGTATTAAATGCTGATTATTCCGGAACAAACACTGACGCCGGTAGTATTCCTACAGAATTTCAAACAGTAAAAGCAGGTGATACAAAAGTACAATTCAGATTAGTTAATACCATAAGAAAGTCTACAACTAAAACAGGCTGGAAAACAGATGATTCCATGAAAAAAGCCTCATCTGGCGGTATTGATGCTACCAACCCAACCAATTATCTAAATATTTGGGTGGTAAGTAAAATGACCTCTCAAGGAAAAAGCATTCTTGGCTATGCCACTTTTCCTGAATCTGCAGGATCATTAAATGATGGTGTAGTCATTGCTGCTCCATTCTTTGGAAAAACAGGAGCTTCTTCTCCTTACAATCTGGGCAGAACTGCTACTCATGAGGTAGGACATTATCTAAACCTCAGACATATCTGGGGAGATGCAATGTGTGGGAATGACCTAGTAGATGATACTCCTACACAAACTTCATCTAATGGAGGCGCACCAACATACCCATTATACAACACCTGCAATAGTGTAAAAAGGTCTGTTATGTTCATGAATTATATGGATTATGTAAATGATGCTTCCATGTTTATGTTCTCATCTGGACAAAAAACAAGAATGCAGGCTGTAGTTGCCGCATCCGGAGCAAGAGCAGGGTTAAGAGTTTTATAATACATCTCTAAATACAATCTTATTTAATATTTTAAATCCATCTCCATTGAGATGGATTTTTTTATTTTTAGGAAGTTTAATCCTCAAACATCATAATGATAAAAGGTCATTATCCTCCAGTTAAAAAAATGCAGTGATCGCGGCAAAATTTACGGGACAATTAGCTTCCTTTTCCAACGGCTTGAAACAGATATGCCAGATGACTAAATTTTCATTAAAAATCAAAAACAATAGTATTTTTTTTAGTTAAAAAACACAAAAAAGTGAAATATAAAAACAAAATTACTAAAATTGATTAAAATTCAAATTAAATTAAATTTATTTAAGATAATCACAATCATTAACAATAAAGATTAATAATAATTAAATAAATTAAGAAATAATTTGCACATTAAGTTTATTTAATATAAATTCACAAACTCAAAACCAAAATAATATAATATGAAAAAACTTCTTTTTGGAGCTGGAATTCTATTTCTGGCTTCTTGTAACAACGATGTCAATTCTGTAACGGAACAACAGGACATGCAACCCCAGGAAACCGCCAGCAGAAGATCTTGCCCGTCGGATGAAATGAGGAACAAAATTCTAAGTACAGATCCTGCAGCCAGAGCCAGAGTTAACGCTATTGAAGAGTTTACGGAAAAGCGTCTTAACGACATAAAAGTAGGCAAGGTATTGGCAGATGGCACCGTAGAAATTCCTGTAGTATTCAATGTTGTTTATAACACAAGCAGTGAAAATGTATCTGACACGCGCTTACAATCCCAGATTGATGTCCTGAACAGAGATTATGGAGCTACCAATGCAGACAACAGCAATACACCATCAGAATTCGTTCCTGTAAAGGCCGGAGACACCAAAATCAGATTCAGATTAGCTAAAACAGTGAGAAAGCAAAACAGCACAACGCTTTGGAATCCTGACGAGAATAAGATGAAATCAGCAAGTACAGGTATTGCAGCTACTACTCCAGACAATTACCTAAACATTTGGGTAGTCAATAAAATGACAGGCGGCACCCTTGGATATGCTTATTATCCGGGAACCATCACTGGCTCCTTAGATGGTGTAGTAATAGCTGCTCCCTATATAGGAACAGGATCCGGAACTTCAGCACCTTTCAATTTGGGAAGAACAGCCACTCATGAAGTGGGACATTATTTAAATCTTCCTCACCTTTGGGGCTCATCAAACACAGGCTGCCAGACAGATTACTCTAATGATACACCTGTTTCGCCTGGTCCAAATTACGGAACACCTTCTTATCCTCTTAGCCGTGCTTGCGGTGGAGTAAGCCGTTCTCAAATCTTCATGAATTACATGGATTATGTGGATGACAAGATCATGGTCATGTTTACAACCAATCAAAAACAAAGAATGCAGGCTGTGGTTTCTGCATCCGGACCAAGATCAGGGTTGAGAGTATATTAAACCATTAATATATTAAGATTTGCTTAAAAAAAATCTGTCCCAATTTAGGGATGGATTTTTTTTATACTTTTATGCGATTCTAATTTCAGAACAACAAAGATGAAAAAAATAATATTAGCAGCCAGCATGTTTTTACATTTATGCTGTTATAAAGCACAAGATACTGTTCAGTCTCGAAATCTGCAAAAAGATATTTCATTAATAAGCTCTGATATACCTATTGAAAATAAAACAACTTTCTTCAAAAAAGAATGGGTGAAAAAATCTATAGCTCCAGCCATACTTTTTACAGCTGCTGCAGCAACCTGGGGAGAGAAGGAAAATATCCGTGAAGTCCGAAACCGCTATCTTCCTACATTCAAGGCAAAATATGATGATTATCTGCAATATGCTCCTGCAGTTGCTGTTTACGGATTAAAACTTTCCGGAGTTAAAGGGCGGAACAATATAGGAAGAGCTACACTTTCTTACATTACCAGTTTAGCTATTATGGGTATTGTGGTGAATTCAATCAAATATACATCAAAAGTTGAACGACCTGACCGCTCTAAAAATAATTCATTCCCATCCGGCCACGCTGCTATGGCTTTTACCAATGCAAGTTTTCTGCATAAAGAATATGGTATGGTAAACCCAGCATACAGTATTGGAGGATATAGTACAGCCACTCTTACGGCGCTTGGTCGGAATTTAAACAACAGACACTGGCTTCCTGATGTATTGGCCGGTGCAGGAATAGGTATTATATCTACGGAATTAGGCTATTTCTTTATTGACAAAATATATAAAAACAAAGGTGATAATTTAAGTCTTTTATCGAGGATACAGGGAAATGATTATCCTTCTTTCCTGGCTATAAAACTGGGCACAGCATTGGGTACAACAAATTTCCTGAAAGAGTCTGATCTTGACAATAAAAAACAAGTAGGCTTTGAAGGCGGATTGGAAGGAGCTTATTTCTTTTCAAAAAAATGGGGTATCGGAGCAGACATCACCTTTAGCAGCTTTCCCGTTAAGCCTCTAAAAGAAACGTTAGATAACGGAGAAGATTTTGGAGATTACACTATTATTACCCAATCTTTAGGTTTTCTAGGTGCCGGAATAGGGCCTTATTTCTCGCACGAGTTTTCAGATAAATGGCAGTTTACATTAAAAGCCACTGCCGGATACGCAGCCACAGCAAGCGGAAAAGTCTCTATAAAAAGTGACAATATAGACACACCAACTCATGAGCTTCCTATTGCCAGTTATAAACCTAAGCCCGCTTTCCGGTGGAATACGGGAGCTTCCCTTACTTATAAATTCAATCCCGGAATAGGACTTACATTATATGCCGATTACAACCAGATAAAATCTACGATCCGATATCATTTTAGTGATGAAATAAAAGAAAACGACGAATTAAATGAAGAGCTTAATCATGTCATTGCAAAGGAAAGAATCAATTATATCACGTTAGGTTTACGGTTAACAGCCTATTTTTAAAATAAAAAAGCCTTCAAAAATCTGAAGGCTTTGCTTTTATAGTATTTTAGTATTGTCTTCCGGAGTGTAATCCATAAAAAGATCTCCATCCAGCTGTACCGATTTTACTTTTTTCTTGATGGGAATCACAAGATCAGTTAGTTTTTGGTCTTTCTCCCAAATGGAAGGTGAAAAATGCAGCTTCTCCGTTGTTCCGTCCTCATAAGACAGGATAGCATCAAACGGAATAGCAAACCCTCCTACATTGATAATATTTACCGTAAGCAGATCATTCATCTGGGAAACTCCCGCCACTTTTACATCTATATAATGATTGGTATAAAACCAGTTATGGAAGAACCAATTCAAATTTTTTCCGGATCCTGTATTCATAGAATTAAAATAATCCCAGGGAACAGGATGCTTACCATTCCAGTTATCCATATAATGATGCAATGCTTTTTTAAACAATTCATCTCCAAGATAATCTTTTAGGGCAAGATAGGATAACGATGCTTTTACATAAGAATTATTTCCATAGCCGGAGCCGCTTACCTGTGTGCTCATAGTGATAACAGGCTGATCCTGCTCTGCGGAAGCATCATTGATCCATTTTTTAACACGGAAGTTTTTATAAAATTCTTTTGCTTTAGCCTCACCGTTTTCATCAATTCCTATAAGATATTCCAATGTTGTTGCCCATCCTTCATCCATAAAAGCATATCTTGTTTCATTGATTCCCATATAAAAAGGGAAATAGGTATGCGCAATTTCATGATCGGCAGTAAGTCTTGCATCCTGAAGATCATCCGGAATACTGGAATCATTAATCATCATAGGGTATTCCATATCAGCATATCCCTGAATGGCTGTCATTACATTATAAGGATATTCTACTCCCGGCCAGTTTTTCGAAAACCAGTCCAGATTATAGCGCATCCACCCTACATATTGTTCGAAATCTTTTGCTCCGGCTTTGTATCCTGCCTGCACACTCGCTCTTTTTGTTTTCAGCTGGACACTGGCCGCATCCCATACGTAATGATTACTTAATGCAAAACAAAAATCAGTAATATGGTTCGCTTTAAACTTCCAAACATTCCATTTATTCTGTCTGGTTACTTTCCCGGACTTCATTTCCTGCTCTGTTGCAATATGTATCAGCTTATCACTCTTCAGGGAAGCTTTATATCTTTTTAAATATTCCGGCTGAAGGACAGCATCAGGATTCAGGAAATCCCCGGTTGCCCAAACCACATAATTTTTGGGAGCCGTAATAGCAAAACTATAATCATTAAAGTCATTGTAAAACTCCTGTCTGTCTGAATGGGGAAGCATATCCCATCCATTATAATCGTCATATACAGAAATTCTTGGGAAAGAATAAGCTACATAAAAAGTTTCAGGATCTATCTGTCCTTCTCTTCCACTCTGCACAGAAAGCGGGTATTCCCATTCTATTTTAACCTCAGCTTTTGATTTTGATTTTAAAGCTGATTTCAATTTCACTTTTTCAACAGTTCCCCAATCATCGCTGTCAATATCATACCTTTCACCATTTACAATAAATGATTTGATTTTAAGTCCCGAAGACAAAAAATCTTTAGAGACCGTTCCTGATCTTGGAGATTGTGGCTTATGAAGGTTATTAACAAACCTGATGGCCAATTCATTAAGGTTATCTGAGCTATTGTTAGTGTAAACAATTGTTTCTTTTCCTGAAACTATTTTTGTATTGGCATCTACCTTTACTTCAACATTATAAATTCCTTTATTCTGCCAATAGTTTTTACCCGGCGCTCCCGAAATGTCGCGCGTTCCTTTTTCATAGGCTTTTTTGATATTTCTCGGCATATATAAGTCCTGTGCAGAAAGCTGGAATAATGAAACCACCACCATCACACCGGAAAAAATTCTCTTCATAACTATCTTTTTTAAGATTGGTATCAAAAATAGCGAAAATGTGACACAGAGCAGCAAATTCTTTGATAAGAATATTTAACAATAACCGTATTTTGTTTAATTATTTACAATCGTTCCTGTTCTTCTGTTTTTTTTATCGTTTTGGCGTTCTTTACAGACTGGTTTCCAAAATTGAACTTCAAAGAGAAGGTAAAGCCTTGTGTATCGTTATAATCCAGGAAATAATTATCCTGATTGGCATATTGGGTGCTTACTTTCTGCCCCATGGTCCTGAAGATATCATTGAATATAAAACTGGCATCCAGTTTTTTGTTGAAAAACTTCCTGTTCATTACAAAATAAGCAGTCCAGGCATTCGAAATTTTAAATGTTCCCTGTATTCCCGGAGAATAGTAACGGTGTCCCACTTCTAATTTCCAGTCGTTACTTTTATCCAGCGTAAAGCTTGTAGAAACATTGGAAACCCAGTTCCATACTTTATTTTTGTACAGTATTCCGTCGGTACCTTTAAAATAATTTTCATTATGTTCTAGATTTTCGGACAGAATAAGGTTCCACCATGGTTTTATCTGCAAATTCTTATATACACTCAGTCCGAAAGCTTCTCCTTTTTCAATATTGGTAAAATAGTAGATCAGGCTGTTGGTATTGGGCTCCTGAAAGGAAATTTCCATAGAAGGATAGATCTCTTTTCGGTAGTATAGATCGAGATTCCACTCTTTCCAGGAATAGGTAAAGTTAAGATTATGAGTAATGGTCGCTTTTAATTTGGGGTCTCCCTGGTAATAGGAGAAAAGATTATAGTAAGACTTTGCAGGATTCAGCCAGGAATAGGTAGGCCTGCTGATGCGTTTGCCGTAGGAAAATCCAAATTCCTGCTTATTTTCCGTAGTATATTGGGTGTAAAAAGTAGGGAAAAGGTTCCAGTATTTATTTTTATTCCGGTCATAAGGCTCAGAAACAATTCCCTCCAGGTCGGTCATTTCTGCACGCAGCCCGGCTTTGAAGTTCCATTTTCCGATGGTGTATCCTAAAGAAGAATAAACGGCAAAATTATGTTCCTTATAATCAAAAATACTGCTTTTATCCGGTCTGTACTGCAGCATTCCATTTTCATTATCAGAAAAATCCAATCTGCTGTTTGTTTTTACAAAACTGTATTTTACGCCGGATTCAAGGTCAAATTTTTCATTTTTCCATTGATAATCTGCCTGTGTGGAATAGAGCTGAACATCAGTTTTATTTTGGGTCATAAAATTCTCTTCCCTTGGAGACTGTCCGGCAAAATTCAGGGAAGTGATCACATTTTGATATTTATCGGTGTTGTTTCCTGTAAAATAATTAATCCATGACAGGCTGCTTTTTTTATTCAATTTTCTATCTATCTGAAAGCTTAAAGAATTATTAATACTGCGGTTTTGGTGATCATTAACTGTGGTATAATCAGACTCAGCAATATTCTGATTATTATAGATTATTGTGGGAACATTGTATATTCCATAAGACTTTGGAGAGTAAAACCCTGAATAGTTGAGACTTAAGCTAGTCAAACTGTCCAACTCATATTCCACATTAAAATTCAGGGTATTCTGGTTATGGTTTTTATCCTTCCTGTTCATCGTACTTACCCATCTCTTCTGGCTTTCCATATAATTGACATAATCTGTTCCTTCCCTGTAGTAAGTCCCCATCCCTTTATAATAGCTCGCCATAACGGAGAGTTTATCTTTTTTATAATATTGAGAAAGTCCGAAAACACCTTTTGCGTACTGTGTCTGTATATATTTAGATGACAAAATTCCCCGGTAGCCTTCAACTTTATTTTTTTTCATGATAATATTGAGCACTGCACTTCCCGATGCTTCATATTTTGCAGGAGGATTGGTAATCACTTCTACAGACTTCACCTCATCTCCCTGAGTATTTTCCAGGAGATTTTTGAGCTCATCGCCAGTCAGCATCACCTTTTTATCATTAATGGTCACCAAAATTCCGGTACTTCCTTTTACACTAAGGACATTATTATTAACCGTTACATTGGGTGTATTTTTCAAAATCTCCCAGGCATTGAGTGATGAAATATTACTGTTCTCCACATTAAACTCCAGACGGTCTACTTTTCTTTTCACCAAAGGCTTGCGCTTGGTCATCACCACCTCTCCTATTTCATGAGATTCTTTTTTCATGATGATATGCAATGGCTCAGGATTTTGAAGATCCAGATTTTTTTCATACAGGGCATATCCTTCGCTCTTCACAACAAGCTTTACATTTTGTTCTGAAATTCCTTCTAAAATAAAGCTGCCGTCAATATTTGTTTTCAGCACTTTAATCAGTTCATTCCGGGAATTATAGAGTTCCACCTTTATTGCGGAAAGCTTTTCATTCTGATTGCTGACAACCATTCCTTCAAGTTTTTGCTTTTGGGCAAATACCAACAGGGGAAAACATAGAAAAAGAAAAATTTTATACATCATTACCGTTTTTTGAATGACACAAAGCAATATGACTGTCTTGCTTTATGGTACAAAACTCTGAAATGAAAGGGTAAGTTTCGGTTAACAGGAGGTTAATGATAGGTTAACGTCCATTGCCCTGTTCTTTTCCTCTTTAAGAAACAGAAAACGCAATGTATATACTGGTTAATGAAAGGTTAATATCAAAATAAATCTCCTCGAAAATAGCTAAAGCTTTATCTTTGTTTTAATGATGTCCAAAAGCAGATACCTTATTCCTCTATTCGCTACGTTATTCCTGATTTTATTGGGAATCCAGGTCTATTTCATTTATAAAACGTATCAGGTAAAAGAAAGGGATATCTACAGGTCTATTCAGGAAGGTCTGTCCAATTACACCGATAAACTGGAGGATGTGAGTACAAAAGAAATGAAAGATGATTCTCTTCAGAGTATTATTATCCAATATTATGATAAGGAAATCAGCAAAAAAGATTTTTTAAACCACTTCTTAGACAACAGACAACCTACCCGGGAAAAGCTAAATCGTTATATCAGCAGCCGTTTCAAAAAAGAAGGCTATGATATTTCTGCAAAAATTCAATACTACTCAATCATACATCTTCCGGACAGCACTAAAATAATCGATCAGCCAATCATCATTTTTGAAACAAAAAACAAGGTTAAAAATTCTAAAATTTCAACAACCAGCAGCTGGGAAACCTCTTCCACCAAAAGGAATGATAAAAACAATGAAAAAATTGAAAGGAAAAACACTTTTTTAGTCAAAAGTAAAACTGAATTTGAAATTGCCAATATTAAGAGCATTGTATTTAAAGAACTTACCTTATTGATTATTTGCTGTATCATCCTTCTTGCAAGCGTTCTACTGCTGTATATCTTCACTGTTAAAAACCTCATAAACCAGCAAAAACAGGTAGAGGTACTTCATACCGTAGTAGACAATATATCACACGAATTCAAAACACCTATTGCCACATTAAAAATAGCTTCTAAAACTTTAAAGAAAGAATGGAATCCGGAAACGCTTCCCCTTATTGACCGGCAGATTTACAGACTTGAGGCCCTTATGTCCCAGCTTCACAAAGATGAACTCCCGGATAAAGCTACTCCCGTAAAGCCTGAAGATTGGGATTTCTTTATTCAGGATCTGGCCTTCACTTACTTCAATACAGATTTTAAATTTGAAAATAATATATCACAGGAGCTTCCTTTTGATAAAAACCTGATGGAAACCATTATCAAAAACCTCTGTGAGAACAGTGTAAAATATGGTGCTTCCAGTATAAAAATCAATATCAGCAGTTCTCTACAGCATTTAGAAATTGAAATTTCCGACAACGGCTTTGGCATGGAAACTAAAGAATTAAAAAATATCTTTGAAAAATTCTACAGGATACAGGCCAACAATATCCATAACAATAAAGGATTGGGGCTTGGGCTGTATATCGTTAAAAAAATTGTTACAGAATATCACGGCAAAATACATGTTTCCAGCCAGCCTAAAGTGGGAACTGCTTTTAAAATATCTATTCCTTATGAAAACTAAAATCCTTTTAGCAGAAGATGATCCTGATTTCGGAATGATCCTGAAACAATATCTTGAACTGGAAGATTTTGAAGTCACCTGGTTTGAAAACCCTGAAGATATTGTAAAAATAATCCCTTCCGAATTCCCTTTCCATATTGGAATTCTGGATATTATGATGCCTAATATTGATGGTTTTTCTTTAGCTAAAATGATCCTGCAGGAAAAAAGTGATTTCCCATTGCTTTTTTTAACCGCCAAGAATCAGAAAATAGACCGGTTAACCGGATTAAAAATAGGAGCAGACGATTATATTGCCAAACCCTGCGATCCTGAGGAACTCATTTTGAGAATAAAAAACATACTCAGAAGAACTTTACCGACGGCTGTAGAAACATACATTAAGATTGGAGAATATTCTTTAGACACCAGTAAACTTTTACTTTCACACAATGAGGGGAGCATACGCCTTACGGTTCGGGAACAGGAACTCCTTGTCTATCTTTTGAAGCATAATCACACCACGATAACAAGAGACAACATCCTGGATAACCTCTGGGAAACCAATGATTATTTTACAGGAAGAAGCCTTGATGTATTTATCAGCAGACTCAGAAAATATTTCAGCCATGACCCGGAAGTAAAAATCCAATCCCTGAGAGGAATTGGATTTGAAGTTGATTTTCCAACGCATTGATCTTAGAAGGAAAGCTCTGTAATCACCGGAAAATGATCCGATGGATACAGCAGGTTTTCCCTTCTGTCATTAATGTGTCTATTTGATTTGATCCTGAAACCTTTTGTAAAAATATAATCAATCCTTTCTTTAGGTACTTCGTTGATATTAAAGCCTGTAAAAGTTCCTACCGGACCATAATGCTTCGTTTCCGAATGATAGAAACTATCTTTCATATGTTGGGAAAGAATCTTAATCGGCTCTGTATCATCTGTCAGGTTAAAGTCTCCACTTAAGGTTACCGGAAGGTTTTTGGGATTAAGTTCCTGAATCTTTTTTATAATCAATTCAGAAGATTTAACCCTTGCCACATTTCCAACATGATCAAAATGAAGATTCATTGCTAAAAATTCTTTTTTAGATTTTCTATCCCTGAACACAGCATACGTACAGATTCTGTTCAGTGCAGCATCCCAGCCTTTTGAAGGTTTTTCCGGAGTTTCAGACAGCCAGAATGTTCCGGATTTTACGACATCAAGCCTCTTGGTATCGTAAAAAATAGCAGAAAACTCTCCTTTTTCTTTTCCATCATCCCTGCCTACACCAATATAGTCATAGTTCTTCAATTCGCTTTTAAGATCTTTCATCTGCTCGGGAAGTGCTTCCTGAACTCCGAAATAATCGGGATGGTAATAGGTTAATAAATCGGCGACATCCTGTTTTCTCTGAGGCCAGGCATTCTCTTTATCCGATTCTACATTAAGCCGGATATTAAAACTCATCACCGTAAGATCCTGTGAAAACCCCAATACAAAAAGCATCAGGAGCATAATTGAAAATCTGAAATTCATAGTTTATTTTATCAATAAGAGACAAAAATAAGACTTCTCTGTGACAGGGAAGTCTTATTTATATGATAATATTGTTAAATCAAGATTATTCTTTATTGAATTTATATTCTCTTCCTCCTTCTGTAAGCGTAATCATCTTTTTATCTTTACTGAAAACAACCGCCAGCCCGGCCTGGTCAAAAGTGAATCTATTATCTCCTGCGTACTCAAAAGGAAATTCCTGCTGTCCCATTACACTTCCAAAAAGCTGTCCGTTCTTCTCCACAAATGTGATCTTAAAATTGTTCTCTTTGCTTCCATATATTCCTGTAAAATCTTTTGCATTGATTTTTTCAACAGGTTTTGCATCAGAAGATGTCCAGATGTTATTTTTTGCGTTAATATCGGGAACTACAGAATTCGGATCCAGTTTCACCTCATCTATTTCTTTAGCAGCATCTACTTTAAAGGTCCATTCTGTATTTCTTTTCCAGACTTCAACGGGTATTTTTACTGTTTTCGATGTTCCATCCTTAAATTTCATCTGTACTGTAGTAGGCATTGGTAGCTGGCCAAGATTTTCAACAGTTACCTCAGCCCCATTCTTAAAATCTCCATTGATATATTTTACATTTTTAACAGCCTGATCAATTTTCCACTTATTAAAAAACCAGCCTCTCCAGAACCAGTTCAGCTCTTCTCCGGAAACATTCTCCATAGTGTGGAAGAAATCCCAGGGCGTAGGATGTTTAAAAGCCCAACGGTTGATATAGGTCCGGAATGCTTTATCAAATTTTTCAGGACCCAAAATGGCTTCTCTTAAAACGGATAATCCTGCTCCCGGTTTATAGTAGGCTAAAGCGGCAATATTCCTTTCCTTCATATTATCCGGTCCTACCATTATAGGTTCCAGGTTATCACCCATCAGATAGCTTCCTGTACGGGCAAGGTTTGGCTTTTTATAATATTCACCCTTATTAAAAGCTTCCGTTGACAGTCCGTTAATGAAAGTATTAAAACCTTCATCCATCCATGCAAATAGTCTTTCATTAGAACCTACGATCATAGGGAACCAATTATGACCAAATTCGTGATCGGTAACCCCCCAAAGACTTTCTCCTTTTGAATCCATATGACAGAACACAATTCCCGGATACTCCATTCCGCCTTCATTTCCTGCAACATTAGTCGCTGCCGGATATGTATATTCGTACCATTTATTTGAGTAGTGCTCTATAGCAGCCTTGGTATATTCCGTAGATCTCCCCCATGCTTTATCTCCCGCACTTTCTGCAGGATATGCAGAAATAGCTAAAGATTTTTTCCCACTTGGAAGATTGATTCTTGATGCATCTATAATAAACCCCGAAGATGATGCCCAGGCAAAATCCCTTGCCTGTGTAATCTTAAACTTCCAGGTTTTTGTTCCGGCCGTTTTATTTTTACCAATTTCAGATTCAGAATGGATCATTACTGTTTTATCACTGTTTCTGGCTTCATTCCATCTGTTGATTTCCTCTCTGGTATACACTTCTTTCTCATTGAGAAGCTCACCGGAAGCAACTACATAATGATTGGAAGGAACTGTAATATTGGCTGTAATATTTCCATATTCTAAATAAAATTCCGATGCTCCAAGATAAGGCATCGTATTCCATCCCAATACATCATCATAAACGCACATTCTAGGATACCATTGTGCCATGGTAAATATTTTGCCATTTTTCGTATCCTGCACTCCCATTCTGTCTGACCCGTATTCCGGAGAAATAAAAGAATATTCAACGGCAATTTTTGCTTTACCTCCTTTTGCTTTCAGTTCCTTAGGAAGGTCAATCTGCATTCTTGTATCTGTAATGGTATATTGTACTTCTTTACCGTTCAGTTTTACCGATTTAATATGATATCCTCCATTCAGTTCCTCACCATGAGCTCCGTTTCGGCTTCCCGACATAGGAACAACTCCATTTCCCCGGGAATCTTTTGCAAATAAATTCTGATCCAGCTGTAACCAGAGAAAACTCAATGCATCAGGGCTGTTATTCGTATATGTGATTTCAGCAGTACCTGCAATTTCTTTTTTATCTTCATTCAGGCTGACATTCAAATAATAATCTGCTGAATTCTGCCAATAAGCATGACCGGGCTGACCACTTGCAGAACGGGTTTCCGTACCTGTCTGGGGATAAAAAAATGGCTTAAACGCCTCTACATAATCATATTTTGGCGTCTCCTGTGCATATACAGATCCTGAAAAAAGGAAAAATGCAACTGCAGAAACCAGGGTTGGAAGTTTACAATTCATTTAATTATTTTATACATAGGTAAAAAAAACTCCTGGAATTGTTACAAATCCAGGAGCTTTTTATTTGATTTTTTTATTTAATTTGATTTTTTAGACTTAATCATGGCTTCTAAAGCATCCCACATTTCCTGAGGGATATCTTCCAGCATATTAAATTCTCCTGCTCCCTGAAGCCATTCGCCACCGTCAATAGTTACCACTTCACCATTCATATAAGCAGAATAATCTGAAACAAGGTAAGCTGCCAGGTTTGCCAATTCCTGATGTTCTCCCACTCTTCTCAAAGGCACTTTTTTCTTCATATCAAATTTTTCCTGTAAATCACCAGGCAACAGTCTGTCCCAGGCACCTTTTGTAGGGAAAGGCCCCGGCGCTATCGCATTAAAACGGATTCCATATTTTGCCCATTCTACAGCTAAAGATCTCGTCATGGCTAAAACACCGGCTTTAGCACACGCTGAAGGAACAACGTAGGCAGATCCCGTCCACGAATAGGTAGTTACAATATTTAAAACAGTTCCTGCATGTTTAGCATCTATCCAATGTTTACCCACTGAAAGTGTACAGTTTTTTGTCCCTTTTAAAACAATATCTAAAATAGAATCAAAAGCAGAATGCGTTAACCTTTCTGTAGGAGAGATAAAGTTTCCAGCAGCATTATTTAAAAGGATATCTATTTTACCAAATTCTTTCAACGTTGCCTCTTTCATTGCTTCCACCTCATCCCAGTTTCTCACATCACAAGCTACACATAGAACTTTCCCACCTGTTTCCTCTTCCAGCTCCTTGGCAGTAGCCTGAAGTTTTTCAATATTTCGGGAAGTGATCACCACATTGGCTCCTAACTCAAGGAAATATTTAGTCATGGCTTTTCCAAGGCCACTTCCTCCTCCTGTTACAATCGCTACTTTATCTTTCAGTGCGCCTTCACGCAACATTGGTTGTGTATATAAATTCATGTATAATATTTTTCTAAAAATAATAAATATTGAACGGATTGTCCCTAAATTAAATTTATAAATAATGCCATAAATAATATTCTTTATTTTTTTAATTAATTTTAGCACTTAATAATATCGTTGCTCATGAAAAATCCGGGAACTGCTCTTGTTCTATCATTGTTATTTTGTAGTTCAAACTTTAACGCTCAAAAGTTTGAAAAGTTATACCAATATGTAAATCCGCTCATTGGAACTGAAAAAATGGGACACACTTATCCCGGTGCAACTGCGCCGTTCGGAGCTGTGCAGCTAAGCCCCGAAACCGATACCATTTCCTATGAACTCAATGGAAAATACAATGGTGATGTTTACAAATATTGTGCAGGCTACCGCTATGAAGACAAAACAATTACAGGGTTCAGCTCCACACACTTCAGCGGAACCGGACATTCTGATCTGGGAGATTTTCTTATCATGCCTACCGTTGGAAAACTGCAGTTGAACCCCGGAACAGCTTCTCATCCTGAAAATGGCTACAGAAGCAGCTTCTCCCATCAGAATGAAAAGGCTGAAGCGGGTTATTACAAAGTAAAACTTGATGATTATAATATTCTGGCAGAGTTAACAGCAACAACCAGAACCGGAGTTCACCGCTATACATTTCCAAAATCGGATCAGTCCCACATCATCCTGGATCTAATGGCCGGAATTTATAATTATGACAGTAAAAATGTCTGGACTTATGTTCGGGTAGAAAATGGGAATACAATAACGGGATACCGTCAGACAAACGGATGGGCAAGAACCAGGACTGTTTATTTTGCGATGACATTTTCAAAACCTTTTAAGTCATACGGCCAGAAAAATTATGATGGAATACAGGTGTATAAAGGATTTTGGAGAAAGTTTAACCAAACGGAAAACTTTCCGGAAATCGCCGGTAAAAATCTGAAAATGTATTTTGATTTTGATACCAATGAAAATGAAGCCATCGAAGTAAAGCTTGCTATTTCTCCCGTAAGTCAAATCAATGCCATGGAAAACCTGGAAAAAGAAACAGGAAATTTATCTTTTGATCAGGTAAGAGCAAAAACTCAGGAAGATTGGAACAAAGAATTAAATAAAATTGTCATTCAGGGATCTGAAACTGAAAAGACTAACTTTTACACTGCCATGTACCACACCTTCATTAATCCGACAGTCTATATGGATGTCAATGGAGAGTATAAAGGATTGGATCAGAATATTCATCAGGCAGAAGGTTTTACAAATTATACCACCTTCTCATTATGGGATACTTACCGTGCTCTTCATCCCTTTTTTAATATCATTCAGCCTAAGCGAAATAATGATATGATAAAATCAATGATGGCCCATTACGATCAGTTTTCGATGAAAATGCTTCCCATATGGTCTCATTATGCCAATGACAACTGGTGTATGAGTGGCTATCACAGTGTAAGCGTTGTCGCGGATGCTATTATTAAAGGAAATTATACCGGTAATCCTAGAGAAGCTCTTAAAGCCTGTGTGGAAACTGCCAATAAAAGGAATTACGAGGGTATAGGTCAGTATATTGATTTAGGCTATATCCCCGCTGAAAAGAACGGAACTTCAGTTTCAAATACATTAGAATATGCTTATGATGACTGGGCAATTGCTCAGCTGGCAAAACATTTGGGTGAAACAGATATTTATAACCAATTCATCAAACGTTCTGAAAACTGGAAAAATAATTTCGACACTACCATCGGGTTTATGCGTCCACGTCTTGCAGACGGAAGTTTCAAAAAAGATTTTGACGTATTAAGTACACACGGACAGGGTTTCATTGAAGGGAATTCCTGGAACTACAGCTTCTTTGTTCCCCAAGACCCTGATGAACTGATCAAAATGATGGGTGGCAGGAAAAAATTTGCCTCAAAGCTGGATGAGCTGTTTACGATGCACTTGCCAGATGCATTTTTTGCAGATACTGAAGATATTACCCGGGAAGGAATCATCGGAGGATATGTACATGGCAACGAGCCGGCTCATCATGTTGTTTATTTTTATAATTGGGCAGGGCAACCCTGGAAAACCCAGTCACAAGTCCGACGTATTTTAGAAATGCAGTATAAAGCTACTCCTGACGGACTGGGAGGCAATGACGATACGGGACAAATGAGCGCATGGTATATTCTGAGCTCACTTGGCTTTTACCCTGTTGCTCCCGGTTCAGAAGATTATGCAATCGGAAGCCCGGCCGTTGACCATGCTTTTTTACATTTGGAAAACGGAAAAACCTTTGAAATTGAAGCCGTCAACCAAAGCCAAAAGAATGTATATGTTCAGAAGATTCTTTTAAACGGAAAAGAGATTAAAAATTTCACCTTGAAACATGCTGAGATTATGAACGGAGGAAAACTTACGTTTTATATGAGTAATAAAGCAAGGAAGTAAGTGTTTCATAAAGCCTTCTATTATTCATATTTAATAAATAAAAACGCTCTTAGATTAAACGAACTGAGTAGATGACTGTAAAAAGTACACAGACTTACTCTGTAAGAAAAAAAACTGCATTTGGCAGTTTTTTTTGATTTATATTCTGGTCTCTAGCAGGTTTTGGCTAAAGCCAATGGATATTCTAAAATTAAAAAGCGGGCTAAAAGCCCGCTCCTATTAATATACTTGTTACTAAATATCTTTTACAGCATAGCTACAAAAGCAAATTTAAGATTTTACAGTTTTATCTTTTATTTTGTTACTCCTGAACTTCAAAAAGCAAACGCTCTCCAAACTTTTCTTCTGCAATTTTTCCGTGATCATATACCAAATGTCCATTTACAAAAGTATGCGTTACCTTAGAATGGAAATTCATCCCTTCCAATGGGCTCCAGCCACATTTGTACAATAAATTATCTTTGGCAACCGTCCAGTTTTCGTCCAGGTCCACCAGCACCAGGTCTGCTTTATAGCCTTCTTTCACAAAGCCTCTCTTCTCAACTCTGAAAAGGATAGCGGGATTGTGGCACATTTTTTCAACAATCTGTTCAAGAGAAATTTTACCATTTCTGTAGTTCTCCAGCATCACTACTAATGAATGTTGTACCAAAGGGGCTCCTGAAGGGCATTTTGTATATACATTCTGTTTTTCTTCTGCAGTGTGTGGGGCGTGATCGGTAGCAATCACATCAATTCTGCCATCCAATAAAGCTTCCCAAAGGCCATCTTTGTCTTTTTGTGTTTTTACAGCAGGATTCCATTTAATCAAGCCTCCTCTCGTTTCATAATCTTCATTGGTAAAGGTTAAATGATGAACACATACCTCAGCGGTAATTTTCTTTTCTTTCAATGGAATATCATTTCTGAAAAGACTCATTTCCTTAGCTGTTGAAAGATGGAATACATGAAGCCTCGCTCCCGTTTTCTGTGCCAGTTCAACGGCTTTTGAAGAAGACTTATAACAAGCTTCCTCACTTCTTATCAAGTAATGAAATTTTACAGGAATGTCCTCTCCATATTCATCCAAATACTTTTGTGTATTAGCTTTGATGGTAGCTTCATCTTCACAATGAACAGCAATAAGCATTTTTGTATTGCTGAAAATATTTTCCAGGGTTTCAGGATTATCAACCAGCATATTTCCTGTGGATGAGCCTAAGAATAACTTAATTCCCGGAACATTTCGGGGATTGGTTTTTAAAACCTCTTCAAGATTATCATTAGTTCCTCCCATCATGAAACCATAGTTAGCATAAGCTTTCTGAGAGGCAATTTCATATTTATCGGCTAATAATTCCTGTGTAACAGCATTGGGAACGGTATTCGGCTGATCGATAAAACTCGTTATTCCACCGGCAATAGCTGCTCTTGATTCACTTTCTATATCTCCTTTATGAGTCAGCCCCGGATCACGAAAATGAACCTGATCATCAATAACGCCCGGAAGAAGATGTTTTCCTGAACCGTCAATGACCTGATCTGCCTCGTCAGAAATATCAGTGCCTATTTTAGAGATTAGATCATTTTCTATTAAGATATCGCTTTCAAAGACTTTGCCTTCGTTGACGATTTTTACGTTTTTGATAAGGGTTTTCATTTACTCTTTTAGAAATTAGATGTTAGAGATATTTAGAAATCAGATTATAACAAATCCATTCTATTTCATTGTAAGCAAAATTAAGGTTTATGAATGAATTTTTAATATCACTTCTAAAAAATCAATTTCTAATATTTACATTTGCATAAAATTTTTCGAATTGTATAAGAAATTATTTGGGCAGACAGCTGTATATGGGCTTAGCTCCGTATTGGTTCGCATTTTCCCCTTTATCATTGCCCCAATTGTTACAAAAGCATTCGGGCCTGCTGCTTCATCACCATTTGTAGACTGGTATTCCATTGCAGGAGTAATTACAGTATTACTTACTCATGGTATGGAAACTTCCTTCTTCCGGTTTGCACAGGAAGATAATATCGACAAGAAAACATTGATTTCTACCTGTTCGGTGAGTATCATTAGTATGGGGCTCATCTATCTTATTCTAGGATATGTCTTCAGATACCAGCTAGCAGAAGCCTTTGAAACCCCCGATCAGGTCAACTATCTTATTATATTCCTTTTCATCCTCTCATTAGATGCATTTTCTACTATTCCCTCAGCTATATTGAGGCTTCAAGGGAAACCTTTTAAATATATGCTGTCTAAGGTAGCGGGTTCTTCAGTATACTTCCTATTGGTATTATTCTTTATCAGATGGCTTCCTAATCATCCTGAAGGAATACTAGGTCTAAAATACAATCCTGAATTTGGCGTTGGTTATGTTTTTATAGCAAACCTCATTCAAAGTATTATTACTCTTTTAATCGTAGGAAAAGAATTTTTCAGTTTCAGCATCTCAAAATTCGATTTCAATTTATGGAAAAGAATTATGAATTATTCATGGCCGGTCATGATTGCAGGGCTTGCGGGTATTGTTAATCAGACTTTGGACAGACAATTTTTAAAATATCTGCTTCCTGAAGAAGAAGCCCGTCATCAAATAGGTGTTTATGGAGCTGTATATAAAATAGCAACCTTCATTACTGTCTTTAGGCAGGCTTACCAATTGGGTATTGAACCTTATTTCTTTTCAAGTTTTAAGAATAAAGATTCCCATAAGACCTATGCTGTATTGATGGATGTTTTTGTCATTTGCAGCTGTATTATTTATATGGGGCTCATGGTTAACCTTCAATGGATATCAGAAAAATATTTAAGAAACCCTCTCTATTATGAAGGAATTGAAATTATTCCTTTTGTAATGTTGGGAGCTCTGTTTTTAGGAATTTACCTTAACCTGTCGATATGGTATAAACTATCAGACCAGACACGGGTAGGATTGTATATTTCAGTAATGGGTGCCGTTATTACCATTCTTATCAATTTCTTATTCATTCCTCAGTATGGATATTGGGCCAGTGCAATGGCTGCTCTGATAACCTTTATGTCAATGATGATTATTTCCTATATATGGGGGCAAAAACAATACCCAATCCATTATAATACAGGAAAAATATTAACGTATCTTATTTTTACTATTACATTTTCATTAGTTTCTTTTTATTATTTCAGAACCAACTATCTGGTAGGAAACTTATTTTTAATCCTGTTTCTTTGTCTGGTAGCTTTCAAAGAAAAAGCTATTTTATTAAAAATTATAAAAAGATCTTAGAATTTGGTCTCTAATTTGATGCTTAGCAAGCTTATCATATACAATTAAACAGACTGCTAAAGATGATAGTTATTACGTTTTAATAAGCGTTTTAATAGTATCTTTAACAAAAGGAATAAACTTAAACAAACTTACTTATATAATTTATGAAAATTATTGTTCCAATGGCTGGGCGTGGTTCCAGATTACGTCCACATACACTGACTGTTCCAAAACCTCTTATTCCTATTGCAGGAAAACCTATTGTACAGAGATTGGTAGAAGATATTGCTAAGGTAGCAGGAGAAGATATTGAAGAAGTAGCTTTTATCATCGGAGATTTTGGTCCTGAGATCGAAAAGTCTCTTATTCAGATTGCTGAAAAGCTGGGAGCAAAAGGAAGTATATACTACCAGAATGACCCTCTGGGAACAGCCCATGCTATTAAATGTGCTGAACAGTCTATGCAGGGAGATGTCGTGATTGCATTTGCAGATACACTTTTCCGCGCAGATTTCCAGCTGGATAAAAATTCAGACGGTGTAATCTGGGTGAAAAGCGTAGAAGATCCAGCTGCATTTGGCGTTGTAAAGCTAGACAACTATGGATTTATCACTGATTTTGTTGAAAAGCCCCAAACTTTTGTTTCAGATCTTGCCATTATTGGTATCTATTACTTCAACAGTGCTGAAAAGCTAATGAATGAGATCAATTATATCATGGATAATGATATTAAAAATGGTGGAGAATATCAGCTGACTACAGCTCTGGAAAACCTTAGAGCAAAAGGTGCCAAGTTTACTTTAGGAAAGGTAAACGACTGGATGGACTGTGGAAATAAGAATGCTACGGTAGAAACCAACAGTAAAATTCTAGCGTATGAAACGGAGGAAATGTCACACCACCCGGCTTCCGCAACTATTGAAAACTCATTGATTATTCCGCCTTGCTTTATTGGAGAGAATGTGAAAATTTCTAATTCTAAAATAGGACCTGGTGTTTCATTAGGAAACAATACTGAAATTGTAAACTCAAATATTGAACACTCTCTTATTCAGGAGAACACTAAAATCAACCATGGGAATCTTTCGAATTCCATGATTGGTAATTCTGCACAGTATTTCGGTGTAGCAAGAGAAATTTCTTTGGGAGATTATTCTGTTTTAGATTTTCTATCCAAATAAATAAGATCAGAAATTATTTACCCTAAAATATAATATCATCAAACCACACAAAACATCTTGTGTGGTTTGGCGTTAATATTGCAACGTATTTTTTAATTGAAAAGATAAATACATGAAAAATTGGATCCCACTCCTTTTATTACTTCTTGCCTTATCATCCTGTAAAACAAGAAATGCCATTAAAGATAATAATGGCAATCCACAGGACAGCATTACCGCTGCAGAAAATAATAAAAATCCAAAAGATGTAAATGAACCGGTGAGCGATAAACTCACTTTCTTTGAGCATGTATTAATCCCGCCAAAATTTGAGCAGATTAAGATTGACAGTAAAGTACGTGTAGAAACCGGAAGTTTTATTCCTACCCTGGATGCAACTGTCTATATTGAAAATGATAAAAAAGTATGGATGAACTTAAGAGCTGTATTCCTGAATGTGGCAAGAGGAATTGCCACTCCTGAAGGCATAAAAGGTCAGGACAAAGTAAACAAGGTCTATATTGATTCTGATTTTGACTATCTCAATAATCTGCTGAACGTTAATTTCATCGACTATAAGTCTCTGGAGAAAATATTGATGGGCAGAACTTTTGTAAAGATCAGTGATTCACAATTTACCCTCACTCAAAATGCGCAGGGATATAAAATGACCTCAAAGGTCAATCAAAAAATTGTTACTGACGAAAAAAACAGGGAGTATAAAATCGTCCTGCAATATGACACGAATTATGACTTACTCAGTGTAAACCTTAAAGATGTTTTATCTCCGGATGAGCTTGAAATTTCTTACAGTGACTGGAATGAATATGAAGGAATACGTCTTCCAAAAAATGTTAAAATAATTATAAAAGGCTCAAAATCTAGTCAGATTTTAATGGAAAATACGAAATTTGACTTTTCGAGGATGGAAACAGCTTATTCTGTACCCTCCAGTTATAAGAAAATTGAGATTAAATGATTAAAAAATTTAGCTTTTTAATAGGTATTTTGGTGTTCGGACTGCACCTGGGACAGCAGAATAAAGAACAGCTGCAAAAACAAAATGCCGAACTTAAAAAACAAATTGCACAAATAAATTCAGATTTAGCGAAAACCCGAAGCGAATCTAAGCTTTCTTTAGCCTACCTCACCAATGTTAATCAAAAGTTGGTTTTAAGAGAAAAGGTTTACAATAATACCCAGAAAGAGAAAAGATTTATTGAGGATGATATCTACCTGCGTCAGCTGGAGATCAATCGTCAGAATAAGGAATTGGCAGTTTTAAGAAAAAACTATGCTGAAGTTCTTGTAAATGCTTATAAAAACAAAGGGGTACAAAATAAGGTAACCTTTATTCTTTCTTCCAAGAATTTGGGAGAAGCTATACGTAGAGTACAGTATCTGAAACAATATTCCGATTACCAGGATAAGAAAGCTAATGAGATTACTGATGCAGCCAATCTGATCAAAAAAACAATTGCACAAAGGCAAAACTCCGTAAAAGCAAAAGAAAATCTGTTGATTAACCAGCAGAAAGATCTTGCTACAATTAATGCAGAAAGAGCACAAAAAGAACAGCTCGTTACTGAATTCAAAAAGAACGAGTCGAAACTTACGGTTGAACTTAAACAAAAACAAGTTCAGTCTAAAGCTCTGGAAGGACAGATCAGAGCAATTATTGCTGAAGAAATAAGAATAGCAAAAGCAGAGGAAGAAGCAAGAAGAAAAGCTGAAGCTGAAAAAATCCGTTTGGCCAAACTTGCTGCAGAAAGAGAGAAGGCCAGAATTGAAGCTGAAGCTAAAGCCAGAGCTGAAGCCCTGGAAAGAGAAAGAAGATTGGCAGAGGCAGAAGCAAAAAGAGCTGCTGAGCTAGCGGCTAGAAGAGCTGAAGAAGAAAGAAAACGTAATGAAGAGGCAGCGAAAGTAGAAGCCAGCGCAAGAGATGAAGCCAAAAGATTAGCCGCTAAAAAAGCATCGGATGAAGCAGCTGCCAGATCAAGAGAAGCTGCCAATAAGCTAATAGCAGCAAAAGCAGCAGAAGCTGCTCTTACCAAGAAAAAAGAAGAAGATAAAAAAGCTGCAGAAACAAAGGCAATGACAAGTTATGGGGTAACTACTTCTTCGGGAAGCAGTTTTGCCGATAACAGAGGAAGACTGGGTTATCCTGCAGACAGAGCCGGGCAAATTACCCACCGTTTTGGAAGACAGCCTCACCCTGTTTTCAAAAATATTACCGAAGAAAATAATGGAATAAAAATTTCTGTTCCTTCAGGTACACGCGCTAAATCTGTGTACCCAGGGTCAGTATCTTCAGTACTGGCAAACAATGATGGAACCAAAACTGTTATTGTAAAACACGGAAGCTATTTTACTATTTATTCCAACTTAGGAAATGTAAGTGTTTCCAAAGGGCAGCAGGTTTCTTCAGGCACTCCTGTAGGAACAGTAGCTCAGGATTTCGACGGTTCCTATACCCTTGATTTCCAAGTATGGAACGGAAGTACACCCGTTGATCCATTAGGTTGGATTTCATATTAAAAAAAGCTTAACTTTGTAAAAATTTTAAGAGATGAATACAATAACAATACTAGCCTTATCTTGGCAACATATCCTTATCGTAGCAGTACTTTTGGTATTACTATTTGGAGGAAAGAAAATTCCGGAATTAATGAGAGGAGTAGGTTCAGGAATCAAAGAATTTAAAGATGCGGTAAAAGAAGAAGATAAACCAGGTTCTGAAAATAAAACTTCTTCTACAAACAATAATTCTTCCAGTAACTAATATTCCTTACGATTAATGAATTTCACTGAGACTGCATGGAAAGTCTTCAATCAATGTATTGAAGACTATCACGTGTCTGATAACGTTAACTCTCTAATTAATAACCCGTTCGAAATAGATAGTTTGGAACGGATTTTGTATGCAAAGAACTGGATTGATACCGTTCAATGGCATTTGGAAGATATAATTAGAGATGAAAATATCGATCCGGCTGAAGCCCTTCAATTGAAGAGAACAATAGACGCCTCCAATCAGAAAAGAACTGATCTGGTAGAATATATTGACAGTTGGTTCCTTAGAAAATTTGAAAATATAACTCCTAAACCTGAAGCAAAAATAAATACCGAAACTCCCGCTTGGGCAGTAGACAGATTATCAATTCTTGCACTAAAGGTTTATCATATGTCACTGGAAGCGAATAGAGAATCTGCTTCTGATGAGCATCGAAAAAATTGCCAGGCCAAACTGGATATATTGCTTACTCAGAAAGAAGATCTATCAACTTCCATAGATCAGTTGCTTGCTGACATTGAAAACGGTAATATTAAGATGAAAGTTTACAAACAAATGAAAATGTATAACGATGAAAGTCTTAATCCAATCCTTTATCAAAAAGGGCAACAGAAATGAAAAAACGATTTTTTTTTGGAGTACTAATTATAATAATAACTTCTTCCTGCGCAACGGAAAAACTTAACCTTTCCCCGCTGTCGAATAATTTTTATAGTGAAACAAAAGGTTCTGATTCGGACAGAGGCTCAAAAAAGAGTTTCAACATCAATATCAAGGAAAATATAAACGCTTCTGAAATTTCAAATATAATTTCAACCTTTCCTAAATTTAAAAGTAATGGGTTGAATGATGAAATAACAAGCTTGAAATACAGCCTTCAGAATTATTTATA
Organism: Chryseobacterium sp. WG14; assembly: GCF_024586945.1. Lineage (NCBI taxonomy): Bacteria > Pseudomonadati > Bacteroidota > Flavobacteriia > Flavobacteriales > Weeksellaceae > Chryseobacterium > Chryseobacterium sp. WG14. The sequence goes on along the minus strand of NZ_JALCZD010000017.1, from coordinate 20,788 downwards.
TGCTATTGATGCCAACAATTCTGCCGGAAAGAGCAGAGCCCTTAAAAGCTTCGAAAAATCATATAAGAAAATACAAAAGCAAAGACAAAATCTTGATAGAGATGATGATGAGGTTCTCAACAGATACCTGGTTCGTTTAAAAACCAATATTTCTGTGATTGAAGATGCTTTACCAGGAAGTTAAAACAATTAACTATTAATGATTAAAACTCAGGCGGAGGCCAATGTTCCTACAGAACACGGCAATTTCCGAATGATAGCTTTCTCTGAAAATGAAAACGACTGGATGCCTCACATGGCTATTATCGCAGAAAACACAGATTTTTCAAAACCTGTTAATGTGCGTTTCCATTCAGAATGTATTACAGGAGAAGTTTTCCATTCAAAAAAATGTGAATGCGGCCAGCAATTAGACGCCGCTATGAAATATACCCATGAAAATGGAGGAATTATTGTCTATCTTCGTCAGGAAGGCAGAAATATTGGAATAATCAATAAACTAAAGGCTTACTCACTACAGGAAAAAGGTCTTGACACCGTTCAGGCCAACCTTGAATTAGGACTTCCTGCTGATGACAGAAATTTCGGAGTAGCTATTGAAATCCTTAATTTATTGGGCGTAAAAGACATCAACCTGCTTACCAATAACCCTGAAAAGGTAAAATATGTAGTAGACAGTAATATTCACCTTAATTCGCGGATTCCTTTACAAATTCCGGCTAACGAAATAAGTAAAGGTTATCTACAGACTAAAAAAGATTTCTTTGGACATCTTCTGGATGACAATGATAATTAATACATAAACAGGCTTCAGATTCTTATCTGAAGCTTTTTTATTTTCTAATACATACCTTGGTTTCATCACATGAGGCTCTGTACCTTTTTTGAAGTGCTTTCTGCCAACAAAAAAGAAATAGTTATAGAATGGCTTCATCCTATTACAGTTGATTCTCCTTTTATATAAATCAAAAGCCCCGGAATTTCTCCCGGAGCTTTCTTTAATTATAAAAAACTGAAAAGATATTTCTTAATTTACTCTTGTAGATGAAACATTAGAATCATTAAGATTGTAATATTTTACCACAGCGTTATAATCGCTATAATCTACAGGTGGAGTAGCATTCGCTGATTTCAGATTATTTCCTGAAACAGCAGGAACTAATACAATTCTGAATCTTTGATTATTTAACCAGTCATTTTTCTCACCGGAAGTTGTACCATTGGTTAAATCAAAATTTTCATTTTCTACTCTTACTTGTACATTCTGAGTATCGAAAACAAAATTATATTCAAATACCCTGTTGGTAGGCATACCCGTTACATTATCTAAAACTACAGTCTTAGGAATCTGCTGCCATGCACCTCCGGCATCTCTATACACCAACACGACATCCGTATTCTGAATAGCAATACCTTGTTTGAATGCAAAATTATTACTGCTGTTAAATGTACCTGTAACATCTTTTATCTGGGCATTGGCAGTATTTTGTACGACAACATCATCTTTGTTATCACAGCTGTAAGACAAAAACCCAATTCCGGCTAGTAATATAAATGGAAGAATTTTTTTCATTTCTATTTAAAGTTTAGTTATTATTTATATTGCGTATTCAAATCATATACCAAAAATTAAAAAAACATTGTTTTCGTCGTTTTTTTAATTGTATTTTTGTTCTTATTCAAAAAGTCATGAAGAAAATAGTATATACTTCACTCTTTATTGTTGCTCTGATAAGCCCAAAGATTAAAGCTCAGTATCAGCCTAAAAACGCATCTCCGGAAGATTTGAAAAAGGCACAGCAATGGGTGGAAAAAACGTATAAAAATCTTTCTCAGGATGAAAAGCTGGGACAACTCTTTATTGTTGCATTATATACGAATAAAGGAGAAGACTATATCAATCAGGTAAGAAATATTGTTACAGGCGATAAAATAGGGGGTTTGATTTTAATGCAGGACGATGCAGCCAGAGAAATCAGCCTTGTCAATGAATTTCAGCAAAAGTCCAAAGTTCCGTTAATGATCGGAATGGATGCTGAATGGGGGCTGTTCCAAAGAATTGCAACCGCCCACAAATTTCCTTGGGCTATGACATTAGGAGCAATACAGGATAAAAATTTAATTTACCAGATGTCTGCAAAAATTGCAGAAGATTGCCACAGGATGGGGATTAACTGGGATTTTGCTCCGGTAGTGGATGTCAATACAAATCCGGACAATCCTATCATTGGTAACAGAAGCTTTGGATCAGAAGTCAATAATGTGATTGGATCTGCTTTATCTTATTCTAATGGTCTTCAGGATAACAATATATTAGCAGCAATCAAACATTTTCCGGGGCATGGAGATACCAATACGGATTCACACCTTGATCTTCCGGTTGTCTCGCATAACCTCAGCAGGCTTAATACTATAGAATTAGCACCATTCAAAGCATTAATGGATAAAGGAATCGGCGGTGTGATGGTTGCTCATTTGTATGTTCCGAGTTTAGAATCAGGAAAAGGAATTCCTGCTTCTGTTTCTAAAAATATCATTACAGGTTTATTGAAAGACCAATTAGGCTATAAAGGATTAATCATCACAGATGCCCTCAATATGGGTGCTGTAGCCAATAAATATAAACCGGGAGAACTGGATGCAATGGCATTCAGTGCAGGAAATGATATTATGCTCTTTTCACAGGGTGTTTCAGAAGGAAAAAAACTGATTCAGAAAGCCATAGATAAAGGAGAAATCCCTCAATCCAGAGTGGAAGAAAGTGTAAAAAAGATTTTACTTACAAAATATTTTTTAGGACTGACTCAATACACTCCCAAAAGTCCTGATAACATCAATGCTGATCTGAATAATGATTCTCACAAAACGCTAGTTCAGAATTTATATTCCAATGCATTAACTTTATTAAAAGATGATCAAAAACTTCTTCCTGTCACCGGAAAACAAATTTATTATGTTCCGCTGGAAGAAGCTCCTTACCAAACTTTTGCCAATAGAATAGGATCGAATCTTATTATAAAAAAGGCAAGCGAAATCAATACAATTCCGGCAGGTTCTACTGTAGTTGTAGGTTTCCATAAGGACAATTCTACGGCTTATAAGCCTTACAAAATATCGGCAGAATCAAAAAAAGTTCTTGCTGACCTCACAAAAAATCAACGTGTAATCCTCAATGTATTTGGAAGTGCTTATGCTTTAAAAGACATTGATATTTCAAAGGTATCTACGGTTCTTGTTTCTTATGAAAACAATGATGATTCTATGAATGCAGCAGCCGATGCTTTGAACGGAAAAACAAAAATATGGGGAAGACTTCCTGTACTGGTCAATGACCAATTAAAACCAGGAATGGGTATAGATCTTAACCCTACTTTATCTTTAACAACATCAAAACAACAATAATCCAATGAAAATAGGCATACTTTGCTATCCAACATATGGTGGAAGCGGAATTGTAGCAACAGAGCTGGGAATGTCACTTGCCAATAAAGGCTATGAAGTACATTTTATCAGTTCTGCACTTCCTGCAAGATTAGATATTACCAATCCCAATATTTTCTTTCATAGGGTAAATGTTCAAACCTATCCCCTTTTCCAATATCAGCCTTATGATATTGCGCTAAGTTCTATGATCTACCGGGTTGTCAATCTTTATAAGCTCGACTTGCTTCACGCTCATTATGCTATTCCTTATGCCTATGCAGCTTTTACCGCTAAGCAAATGCTTCGTGAGGATAATAATGATATTCCATTGGTAACAACCCTTCACGGAACAGATATAACCCTTGTGGGCCAGCATCCGAGTTATAAACATGCTGTAGAGTTTTCGATCAATCAATCCGACGCTATTACCTCGGTTTCCGAAAGTCTGAAAAAGGACACTCTTCAGTTTTTTAATATTAAAAAACAGATACAGGTTATTACCAATTTTATTGATAATTCTGAATTTGATGACTGTTCGGAATGCCAAAGAACACAGTTTGCGAATCCGGATGAAAAAATACTGATCCATGTTTCAAACCTACGTCCGGTAAAACGTGTAGAAGAGGTACTTCAGATCTTTAAAAACGTAAATAAAAAGGTAAAATCAAAACTGATCATCATTGGGGAAGGTCCTGATATGGAAAAAGTAAACCAGTTCCTGGAAGAAAATCCTGATCTTATCTCCAAAATACGCCTTTTAGGTAAAGTAAATGACCTTTATAAAATATTACAGCTTTCAGATGTATTTTTACTTCCTTCGGAGCAGGAAAGCTTTGGTTTGGCAGCTCTTGAAGCCATGGCCGCCTACACTCCTGTAATCAGCTCCAATGCAGGTGGAATTCCTGAAGTAAATATTCAGGGTGAAACCGGTTATTTAGCAGAAATCGGAAATGTAGAGGCTATGAGCAACTATACGATCAAATTATTGAGTAATGATCAGCTTTTAACACAAATGAAGGAAAATGCGAAAGAACAGGCTATAAAATTCGATTTAAAAAACATTCTTCCTATATATGAAGAAATGTATAGAACAACTATAGAAAATTTTAAGAAAGAGCTGACGAAAGTATAATATTTCTATTATATTTATCGTCACTTATGACGGAAAAACTACTTCAATATCTTTGGAACTATAAGGTTTTCAATAATTTTGACTTCAAGGATATTGAAGGAAATTCCGTTGAAATCATCAATTTTGGAAAGTGGAATAAAGATGCAGGTCCCGATTTTCTGGATGCCAAAATCAAGACTAATGGCTTGGTTATAGCCGGGAATATAGAACTTCACGTCCGCTCATCTGACTGGATTTTCCATAACCACTCTCCAGATCCCAATTACCAGAATATCATACTTCATGTTGTTTTCCAGCATGACCTGGAAATCAGTGAACATACTGACAAAAACGTCCCTACCTTAGAGCTGAGCAGCTATATTGATGAAAATATAATAGGTAAGTATGAAAAATTCATTGATGGCAACCAGTTCATAGCCTGTGAAAAAATTTTTGACCGCAACAAGATCCCTGTTCATTTTCATGAAGGAAATATTCTGAAAAAACTGGACGAAAAGTCCCTTGAGCTTGAGCATAGCTTATCGCATTATAAAAATAATTTCGAAGCCGTTTTATTCCACAGCCTTGCCTATTCTTTTGGATTAAAAGTGAATGCTTATATTTTCAGACAAATTGCAGAAAGTATTGATTTCAGTATCATTAATAAAATCCGGCAGAATCATTTGCAGCTTGAAGCTTTATTCTTCGGAGTTTCCGGATGGCTTGATGTTCCTTTGGACGGACAGATGAAAATATGGAAAAGAGAATTTGATTTTCTTAAAGCCAAGTTTATGCTATCCGATGTAAAACTACATCCCAAGTTTTTAAGATTAAGACCTCCTAACTTTCCAACAATCCGACTTTCTCAATTGGCTGATCTTTACAACAGACACCAGAATTTATTTTCAAAAATAATCAGTATTAAAAATCCTGATCAGCTTTATGAGATTTTTCAGTCTGTAAAAGCTTCGGAATATTGGGACTGTCATTTCAATTTTGGAACCATTTCAAAACCTACTCCAAAAATGTTGAGTAAGGATTTTATTGATCTCCTTATTTTAAATACTGTACTTCCGGTAAAATATGCCTACCACAGGTATCATAATGAAGAAATAGCCGATGAAATTCTGGGATTCTACAGTCATATTACAGCAGAGAAAAATTCCGTGATAACGGGATGGAAAAATCTGGGTCTCCATATAAAAAATGCTTTGGAAAGCCAGAGCCTGATTTATCACTACAAACATCTCTGCGAAGAAAAAAATTGCTTAAATTGCAGTATTGGATTTAAACTACTAAAAGAATCTTGAAATGCTGAGTAATATTCGTCATAAAATGGAGAGAGAATGGTTTGGTGTTCTTACAAGAACGGGCGCTAAACTGGGAATACCTGTATCTAAATTAAGAGTTTTCTTCATCTACTCTACTTTTGCTACCGCCGGATTTTTCTTTCTTATTTATTTGGGATTGGCATTTACTTTGTGGATTAAAGATATTTTTATTACAAGAAGACCAAGCGTTTTTGATTTATAATTATGGAATTTTTACCGATTATTAATGCTGAGGATGATAGAGTTCAGGAAATCTATAATTCTTATATCAGCACGTTTCCTATAGACGAACAAAGAGATAGAGAACAGTTTCTGGATCTATTTTCAAACCCACAGACAAAAATAATGTCTGTTGTTCACGAATCTGAAGCCATTGGCTATCTCATCTTATGGAAAATGAGCTCTTTCGTTTTCGTAGAACATTTTGAAGTTTTTGAAACATTCAGAAGTAAAAAACTGGGTTCTCATATCATAGGACATCTATTGGAGACTTACCCTAAAATCATTCTGGAAATCGAACCTGCGGAATTGAGTGAGGATGCTCAGCGCCGTTATTCTTTCTATCAACGAAACCGTTTCAGTCTGATTGATACCAACCACATACAGCCCAGCTATGGTGAAGGGAAACAGTCTTTACATCTATGGCTGCTTGCCAACTATGCTCCGGAGAATGTAGACGAGTTGAAAAATGAAATTTGTGATATTGTATATCCTTAACATATAAAACGCCGGAATATTTCCGGCGTTTATTTTTATGTTGATTATAGACTGCTAAAGGATTTCCGCAACTGATGTTTCTAATTCACCTGATATTCCAGTTTTATTGTAATACTGGCTTCTTTATCTTTGGAAGAAGTATTGAAAGTTCCTCCGTATGAATAATCTTCATTGGAATTGGGAGCTGTGATCTGAATAACTCCCATTGTTGCTTTCTTAAGGTTCCCCAGGCTGCTGCCGGAGTTCTCGGCAATTTTTTCGGCCCGTTCTTTGGCATCTTTTGTTGCACTGGCAATCATTTCCTGCTTTACAGTAGCTAACTTGGTATAAAAATAAGAAGGTGAAGAAGAGGTAAATTCAATTCCACGATTGATAATTTCGGTAATATTTCTGGAAAGGTTTTCAATTTTTGCTACTTCCTTGCTTTCAATAGAAACCTTTTGAGTCAGGTTATAACCCGAAAACTCGCCTTGTACATAATTGCCATTGGAGTCATTATAACTTCTAAACTGTTTTTGAATATCTACCGATGAAAATACAATTTCAGCCTGTTTAATTCCTTTTGAAAGAAGATAATCATTGATCACCTTTCTATCCAGAGCCAATTCATCATACGCTGATTTAAGATCCATATTGTTTTTGGAAAAACTTCCGGACCAGGTAATAAGATCGGAAACAAACTGTTTTGTTCCCAACCCTGTAACCGAGATTGTATTTTCAGATTTATTTCTATTTTTGATGGCATTTCCTAAAAAGCCAAGCCCTATTACAAAACCTAAAGCCCCTATTGCTACTGCAATATTATTTTTATTCATAAGATTTGTGGATTTGATTTATTTTATATCAGTAATGCATCAATTTCCATTCCAATATTTTAAGATTTTGTTAACACTATTTACCACTCTTCTTTAGCCTCTCAACATACAAAGGAATAGTTTCTTCCAGCCTCAGCAGAACTCCCGATAGATTTTTCGCTTTTACATAGGTACGCACCTGAGGTTTGGTAACGAATGAGAATTCTATAAATTCAGATATTCTATCTTCCGGAATTCCGGCTTTTGTAAAATAGTCATCTTCCACTCTATCTCTAATCCAGGCAATGTGCTCTTGTAAATCATCATATCTGTACAGTCTTTTTTGCTTTCGTGCTTTGCCACTTATCAGATCATAAGCTCCCTGAACATTCAGGTTTCCTAAAAGTATAGGCAGCAGAACCTGCTTCACTTCTGCCGGCTTTTCCCTCATTTTTCCAACAAGCTGTGGTAAACCTACTGCATCCCGAACTATTTCCCCTTTATCCACTTTAGCAACAATTCTGGAATCCTGCTCAAGATCACCCGTCAGTCTTTTTACAATCTTTACTTCTTCTATTTCTTTGGGAATCTGAAAAAGCTGTATTAGCAACTGAAAATTGACTCCATCCGTGAGAATTCTTTTAGACTGTCTTCTAAAACCTTCCTTTACAAATCTGAGTTCATCATTCGAAGATGCTTCAATAGAAAACATTCCCAATGAATTGGAATATACTTTTTTATCGGTAGACATATTGATAATCGTTACTCCGCTTACATCTTCATTACTGTCATCAACAATTTTTCCTGTTATCATTTGTTGGGAAAACAGAGCATTACACAGGAAAAGAAACAAAAGAAAAACTCTTTTCCTCCAAAAAACATTTATAGTCTCAACAGTATTAGCCAATCTTTATTTTAGTTTTATCAGGTTTATTTTTCCCAGCCGTTCAGTTTATGCAGCTTTCGGTATTCTCCAAAGGCCACTTTTAATTCATATTCTACCACATCGTTTTTAAAGTCCTTCCTGTAGTTTTTTGCCAGCATCCTGGTTTTATTGGCATAGAGGAGGAATCTGTCAATCTGTTCTTCATCCATACCGTATTTTTTCAGAAAGTCAAGGCTGATTTCATTTTTTACTCTGATAAGAAAATTTTGAGTTTCATTATAATCTGCTTTAGTAATTTTCGGTTTTGAAGCCTTCTTAATAATCCCTGAAATAGCTTTAAAAACGCCCATCACATTTACCTGACCGGCATTAAAATCATGCCCGGTAAATGTTTTGGATACCGTATTATCCGGCATAGGCTCATTGAGAGGGCTTTTCATATACATTGTTATATCAGATTTTAAGGCCTTTAATTTTCCGGATTCACTTAAATACTTAGAGTCTTTTACCAGATTTCCTGTGGGCTTATAAGCTATTTCTATTTCAGGAATCTGTATTTCCATTCTTCTCAGAAGTATATGTAACGGTGAAGCTAAATCTTCTTTTGTAATCTTCTTTTCAAGGCGGTAATATCCTTCTTTTACAAATCTGACTTCATCATTTTCTGCTGCCTCAATGGCAAACTCTCCTGACATACTGCTAAGGGAGCTTTTTTGAGCAGAAATATTGATTATTAAAACAGGGTTTACATTTCCGGTACTGCCATCTGTAATCTGTCCCTTTATATTCTCTTGTGAGAATAATTTTCCGGCCACAAATAAAAATATCCAGCACAGTTTAACGAAAGTCTTCATATAGGTTATTTTTGAGTCTGCGGTGCCCGGTATGATGATATTCTGGTGAGTACAAAACGCTGAAACCTGTTCAGATCAGCATCACTGCAGAAGCCATATTTTAAAATTTTCTTTCTTTCAAAACCACCTGCAAGAACATAAGAAATAAAATGATCAATTTGAGGTTTATCTATTTTTAAGCTTGCAAAATAATTTTCTCCCAGGCTCGTTTTGAGATATTTCATTAAATCGATATCATCCCATTGATCTTTTACTTTTCCTATTGAAAAACCTTCGCCTTTTGGCTGTACAAACTCTCCTGCCCTTGCCGCCAATATTCTGGGGTCAGATTTTTGGGCAATATACCGGTCTATTTCTTTAGAGAGTTTTTCAACCTTTTTAGGTTTGTTATATATTTTGGAATCTATTTTTAAATTTCCGGTAAGACCTTGTTTCACTTCCACTTCAGGAATCTGTATGGTAACTCTCACCAGACTGATATTCAATGGAGATTGTATATTTTCCTGAGATATAATCCTGGTTAGGCGCTCATAACCTGGCTTTATAAAGCGTAATTCGTCTCCTGTCTTTCCGGAAATCATAAAATGCCCGTCACTATTGGAGAGCACCATTTCGTCCGTTCTGATATTGATCACATTCACGTCCTGTATCTCGGAACTTCCCTCAGAAGTTATTTTGCCGAAGATGTAACTTTGGGCACTGATGGTAATGGAAGAAATAAGAAATAAAAAAAAGAATAGTTTGAGTTTCACAGGCTGTTTTATATAAAGCAAAGCTAAAATTATTTTTAAATTATTCCACAAGTTTAACCACAGTTAACGCCTTTTAGTATTTCTTTTCGGTTTTTGCTCTTGAAACTGTTAAATAGCTGAAGTGAATTGTTAAAATTTCTTTTAAATTTTAGCTAACTTGCAGTTTCAATTCTACTTTTTATAATGCAAAATTCTTATACAGTCATCAATGCCTCAGCAGGATCAGGGAAAACATATGCTCTGGTTCAGAGACTGCTGATGATCTGTCTCCGCTATCCTAATCAACATCAATCGATCAGGAATATCCTCGCTCTGACATTTACCAATAAGGCTGCGAATGAGATGAAGGAAAGAATTTTGACATGGCTGGGAAACTTTTCTGCAAGTAGCTATACCGAAAATGCAGATCTTACAAATATTCAAAAAGCTTTTGCAGAGCAGGGCTTAAAAATTACAATTGATGAGCTCCATCTGCGTTCAAAAAAGCTTTTGGATTATATTCTTCATAATTATTCTACACTGAATATCGGGACTATTGACCGTTTTAATTCAAGATTGGTAAGAAGCTTTTCTTATGAATTGGGACTGGCTAAAAATTTCAATCTTGAAATTGAAGCTGAGCCCTACCTGATCGAGGCAGTAGATAAAATGCTCGATCAGATTGGTGAAAATGAAACGATTTCCAATTCTTTCATGGATTATGTAGATTACAGTCTTGAAAACAATGAAAGGATTAATCTTAACAAAAATCTGTATGACTCCGCGAAAGAATTTGTGAAAGATATTCATTATGAACATCTGAAAAACAACAAAAGTTTTGATGATGCGAATTATGACACTATAAAAAACACACTGCGTAAAGAAATTGTCCTTCATAAAAAACAGGCTGCAGAGCTTGCGGCAACATCTGTTGAGCTCTTTAAGTCCAGAAATATTGAAGTTGAAGATTTTGCCCAGGGGAAAAATGGAATTGGAGGCTTTTTTCTTAAAGTTATCGACTTTTATCAGCAGAAAAGAGCTGGATTTCCTTTTCCCACTACTCAGGAAGAATCTGTAGTCAACAATTACAGAAAGGGAGCTTCTTCAAAATCAAAACATAAGGAAGCTGATATTGTAGAGATCCTGGATCAGCTTCTTGATAACAGGATGCAGCTTATTCTTCTGTATATTGAAACGCAAAAGAAAGAAAAAGTACTTTCGGCACTTCTTCCTTTAAAAGTTAATAAAGATATTCAGGATGAGCTCAAAAAGATTGAGGAAGAAAATGATCTGGTGCTGCTCTCAAAATTCAATATTCTGATCAATGAAAACCTTAAAGATGAACCTTCTGCATTTATTTATGAAAAAGTAGGTTCACAATTTCAGCATTACTTTTTTGATGAATTTCAGGATACTTCAGAGCTGCAGTGGCAGAACTTTGTTCCGTTAAGAGACCATAGTGTATCTTCTGAAAACACTTCTTTTACATTAGTTGGAGACCCTAAACAGAGTATTTACAGATTCCGTGGAGGAGAAAGTAAGCTGATGCTCGATATTATCAATAAGAAAGAATTCTCTCCTAAAGAGGCTGATCTTCTGGTTTTAAAAGATAACTGGAGGAGTGCCAGAAATATTGTACAATTTAACAATGAGCTCTACCGTTTCCATTCCGGAGAACTGGAGGAGGAACATCAAAATATCTTTGGAACAGATGCCGAACAAACTCCAAAATCCCAAATGGATGGAAGGGTAAAGGTAAACCTCATTGAAAACCTCACAAACGAAGAGTTTTATGATGATACTTCTGAAAAAATGCGAAAAGATATTCAGGAATGTCTGGATAATGGATTTAAATTTTCTGATATCACCATTCTCTGCCGTGGAAATTTTGATATTTTCAGCTATTCTCAGAAGCTGGGAAACTTAAAAGTAAATTACCGGGGTGAAGAGACCAATATAAAAACAATCTCCGATAAAGGGCTTACATTGGAACTTTCCAATACCCTAAAAGCTGTTATTGAATTTCTGAGATGGGAAATAAATCCTAAGAATAAACACTGTCTGATCATGATGATGTATTACCTGAATACGTTGGGTAAAATTCATATGGCTGATTTCACACTGGAAATGAAAGAAATTCTGGATATTGAAAACCATGAAGAGATCCTCGAGATTATTAAGCAAAAATATTCATTACAGCTTAAGCAGGATAACTTTCCAAGGTTTAATCTCTACAACTTTGTAGAATATTATATCAATGAATTTTCCGTTGAGAATAAAGAAACCGATTTCCTGCTCAACTTCATGGAAATGCTTTTTAATTTTACCCAAACTGCTGGTGTAAGTACAAAAGAGTTTTTGAAATACTGGGATGAGGAAGCCTCTTCTTACACTATTCAGGCTTCAGAGAATATTGATGCCATTCAGATTATGACCATCCATAAGTCTAAAGGACTGGAATTCCCTATTGTTTTTATTCCCATGATGAACAAAAACAGGGATAATGAGTTTACTAATTGGTTTGATACTCATGATAATGAATCGTTAAAAGCAGTCAATATCAACCAGTTCAGTAAAAACCTGGAAGCATATGACAGTGAGATTCAGTTATTCAACAAAAAAAACTCCTATAAAAACCTGATTGACAGATTATGCCTTCAGTATGTTGCTACTACAAGACCTGTTGAACAGTTATTTTTCTACCTTCAAAAGCCTAATAAAACATCCAACAATCTTGAACTTTTAGAGTTTATTAAAACAAAGAATACGAATGAAGCTGATGAATTTGATCTGTATGAAGTAAAGCCTGAAATGCTAAAAAAGTATTCTAAAGAAAAAAGCTCGCCTTTCAAAACCCAAAATATTCAGGATCTGAAAAATGTCAATGAAAAGACTACTTCCATAAAGATTGCCACTCCATCAAAAAATTATCAGGTAAGAAATGAAAAAGTAAGAATAGGACTTTTCGTTCACGAACTTCTCTCAAAAATAAATACGGAAAAAGATATTTCAAAAGTACTGGAAGGGTATACATTGGAAGGCCAGATTACATTAGAGGAGAAAAATGAAATCCAGGATACTTTACAGGAAATTGTGAGGACCTACGCCGAGTTCTTTGATGAGAAATGGGAAGTAATTAATGAAAAAGACATCATGATTTCAGAACATGGAGAAAGTTTTATTTTAAGGCCGGACCGTATTTTAAAAAGCAATGAAGGGTATATCATTGTAGATTTCAAAACCGGAGAACAAAAAAGCAAAGATGAAGCTCAGGTGGAAGGTTATAAAAACATTCTCGAAAGACTAGGTAAAAAGGTTCTCAAAACCCAAATCATCTATTTATAAACCTCTATAATGCTTTTATTCGCGATAATAGAATAGAATTGTCTCAAAAAAAGTCACAAATACAAAAGGTTTGATTATTTTTATTCATTAAAAAATTAGTCCGTTGTGTATTTGAATTGATAAAAGACAATAACTAACCATGAAAATATATTTAATTTCAGCCCTTATAAGTATTGTTATGATGATACTCTCTGCTGTAACCATTTACAATATTGCAGATTATATAGATCCACCGGTAACAGATGACGGACATCCCTATATGCCCACGGAAAATATCGCAAAATCCTTCATTGGCAGTTTGATATTAACAGCCATAGCATTTATTGCAGTGGTAAAAATACAAAGGGAAAGACAGAAAAGATAAAGTTCAACAGGTTATATTTTAAATAATTAAATTACAAAACGCTATCATAAAGAACCGGAAGTCTATATTTAGTGTTCGGGTGATCATTTTGACCTAATTTATTCTTTTAACTTTTGTCTGTTATTTCTTTTCACATATATACCAGCAACAATCTGCAGGCTATATAATACTGAATACAATTATAAGCCAAACCATCCAGAACAATTTATTGTATAAAAAAACCGCTATTCTTTTGAAAAGCAGTTTTATATTTTTTGAAAAGATTTGATTCTTAAACAGCCGGATTAGGAGTAAACACTCTCTGTGCTAATTCCTGGTCGAAAAGATATAATGCAGATGGGTTATCACAAACCATCTTAATCTTTGTTACGTATTGCGAAGCACTTGCTTCCTCTTCTACCTGTTCGTTGATAAACCATTGCAGGAAAGACGTTGTTGCAAAATCACCTTCTTCGTTAGCATTCTTTACAATATTGAAAATACTTTTAGTTACAATTTTCTCATGTGCCAATGCTTTCTCGAAAATATCTGTTGCATTATCAAACTCATGTGGAGGTTTTGCAATTTCCCCGATAATGATTTCTCCCCCTACATCATTTAAATAATCAAACATTTTATCCGCGTGCATTAATTCTTCTTTGCTTTGCACTCTGAAATAGTTGGCAATTCCATCTAAATCTTTTCCTGAAAACCAGGCAGACATTGAAAGATAGTATTGAGCAGCATATTGTTCGTGGGCAATTTGTTCGTTAATTAATTTTGCAATTTTTTCGCTAACCATAAGTATTAAATTTATAGCCAAAAATAGGGAATAAATGCCCGAAATCAAAAGTTTTACAGAAAATTAATACAAAAAGGATGGAAAAATTTCCATCCTTTACACATTAAAAAACTACAATTACAAACTATTATTTCACTTCAGGAGTAGCTGTATTCATCGGCTTCTTCATCATTTTCCTATCTTTCATAGCTACTCTTTTCTGCTCCATCTTAGCTTTTCTGTCAGCCTGCCATTTATCATATTGCTGAGGAGTAAGAATCTGTTTCATATCGGCATCCATCTGTGCTCTTTTAGCCTTTCTCTCATCCATCTTGGCTTGTCTGTTATCCTTATTCTTTTCAAAGTCGGCCTTCATTTCAGCCTTTCTTTTTTCATGAAGATCTTTTATTTGAGCTACCTGCGACTGATTAAGGTTAAGGTCTTTCTGCATTTGTGATAGATGCTCCTGTTCTTTTTGTTGTCTTTTCTGCTGCATTTCAGCTTTTCTTGCTTCTTTGTCCTGAGGATTGGTTTGTTGTGCCATTGCGAAACTTCCCATTCCGATAAATGCTATTGCTAAAACTAATTTTTTCATCTTTAAAAATTTTAATTAATTGTTATACATCTTTTGGATTAACAATTAAAACACAAGTTAAATTAACACATTCATAAATAATGTTAATTTTTAATAATAATAAATCAATAAAACAACAAAAAAAGGACAGATTATAAAAACCTGCCCTTCACACCACTTAAATATAATATATGAAAATTATTAATTCTTTACTAAGCTGCCTCTAAAGCCTCCGCTATTACTGCGGTTTTGCTGACGGGGTGCAGAACTTTCAGACTTTTGTCTAAAGCCTCCGCTATTTCCTCTGAAGCCGCCATTATTTTCTTTTCTGGCTTCGCCGCTATTTCCCCTAAATCCTCCTCCATTATTACTTCTAAAACCTCCGGAATTGTCGGAACTACCTCTAAAACCACCATTATTTTCTTTTCGAACTTCGCCGCTGTTACCTCTGAATCCTCCTCCGTTGTTACTCCTGAAACCTCCGGAATTATCATTATCCCTGAAACCTCCGGAATTGCTGCCATCTCTTACAGGACCTCTGAATCCGTTGTCGGGTCTGCTGTCTCTTCTGATGATATCAAAAGTAGGATTATCCATTCTGCGGAATCTTGATCTGTCCATTCTGTAAATATTGATATTTACATTCCTGTATCTTGGCATTACAGTATATCTTGGCGCATAGTACGTTCTTCTGTAATTCTGAAAATAAATAACTGGGCTTGAGCCACGATAGTAGTTATTTTGGAAAACTACAAAGACTCTCGGACCTAAAATTCTTTCCAATGCATAAAACCTGTCATAATACCACCTGTCCGGATTATATCTGTAAAAATTATCCCAAGTTGTAAAACTTGAATACAGATTATTCAATCTCATAATCTGGTCGACCTGCCAGCGATTTAATCTGTTCTGTACGAAAAAGCCGTTCCAGTCAATATTAATAATACTATTTCTGTAATCGTTATAATAACTTTGATAATAATCACCAGGATAATAATCCTGAGGATAATTGTAATAATAGTCATCCGGAAAATAATTCCTATCATCTTCGTTGCTATAATAGCCGTCTCCATTCTGATAATAACCATCATCTTCCCAACCATTATTCGGATATTGCTGAGCTGCCGTCAAGACTCCAAAGCCCAAAGCTAATCCCAAAAATATTTTTTTCATCTCTACAGTCGTTATTTGGTTAGTATATAGCAGAATATCTTAATTCTACCTTTTTGATTCAAATAAAAAAAAGAAGTTAAATCATAAGATTAAACTTCTTTTAATATTTTCATAACAAACTGATAATCAGATGTTAAATTTATCCTCTTCCACTATCTTTTATCCATCTGGATATTTTTTCATTGAAAGCTTGTTTTCCTTTTAGATCTTCCAGCTTTATATGCATTCTATACTGCCAGTAATGAGGAAAAACAGCAGGATTATTGATTCTTTCGTTGTCCATATTTTTATTGGATAGTTCTGCATCTGTAGCAAAAAATTCCTGGATAGGGAAAATAGCCAGCATAGCATCATTGTATAAATGCTGCTTCATAATGATCTCAGCAAGATCCGGGTTCAGATCTTCCGAAGCTTTTCCGTATTGAATCAATTGTTGGTTAAAATACTTCTGTGTCAAAACAGAATCTTCTTTCCACCATTGCCTTAATGTAGAACTGTCGTGGGAAGAGGCCGTAACCACATTCATATAACCGGCATTCTTAGGATTATAGAATGGAATATTTTCTGAAGGCATACGCTGTACTTTCAGGGCAATAATACCAAGTTCATCCATTACCACCGGTACACATGCCGGAACCATCCCAAGGTCTTCTCCGCAAATCAGCATTTTGGTGGCATTTAGGATTACAGGAAGTTTTTCCATTGCTTTCTCGTACCATAAATGGTCTTGTCTTCTAAAGAAATAGTCATGGTATAAATCATAAATACCTTTCCTTTCAGATTCCGGCAAGTATTTGTATGATTCCGTATGATATACATTGAATCTCGGATGATAAACCAGCTCACCATTTCTTTCCTCCGTTAAAAATAAAACATTGGCACAAAGTGAAATCAGCTGTTCTTCAAGTGCACCTCCCGGATGTTTTTTAAAGAAATCTACCAGCTTTCTCTGCGTATTAAATTCTTCCTTAAAAGAATAGGTTCCGTCGTGATTGCGATCAATAAATTCAAATACTTTTCCACTGTGATCCCCAAAGTGATCCCATAAGATCTGATTATTAATAAATGGTTTACAGTATCTGTCAAAATCAAACGGAATCTGCCAGGCTTTAAATTCATCAGCAACAATAGGCACAGCCGGATAAAAATATCCTAAAATACCCTGTACAGCAGAAACCGGCATTCTCCAGATTCTGAAAAAGCCCAGAATATGATCAATTCTCATTGCATCAAAATACTGCTCCAATGCTTTGAACCTATTTTTCCACCACCTATAGTCATCTTCTTTCATTGCTTCCCAATTATAAGTTGGAAACTCCCAATTTTGGCCAAGCTCTGTAAACTGATCCGGTGGTGCACCAGCCTGAAAATCCATACCGAATAATTCCGGTTCCGTCCAGGCTTCTACGGAATATCTGTAAATCCCTATAGGAAGGTCTCCTTTTAGAGAAATACCAAGGTTATGAGCATAATCAACGGCATCTTTCAACTGTTTATGAAGCTGATACTGCACCCATGCATGAAGCATAGAATTATCATAGTCTTTACTTTTTGGAGTAAAAAACTGCAAGATTTTTCCAGCGATATATTTTTTGTGAGTTTTCCACTCATTAAAGTTAGGAGTCTTATATTTATCTCTCAACACACAAAATGCAGCATAGGGAACCAGCCAGGATTCATTTTCTTTTATAAACTTTTTGAAACTGCGGTCTTTATAAATATTTTCTTTTTCTGTACTGAAAACCGCTTTCAGATATCTCCATTTAGCCACGATCATTTTTTCATAATCAATAAGCTCAAGAGCATTAAGAGTCTGTTTTTCAGAAATATAATTCTCAACTAATTTTTCCGGTAATGGAAAATCCAGTTTTTCGAGTGATATATATTGTGGATGCAGTGCATATACTGATACTGCAGCATAAGGATAAGAATCTGTCCAGGAATAATTCGCTGTAGTATCGTTGATAGGCAGGATCTGAATAATTCCAAGGTTAGTTTCCTTTGTCCAGTCTGCTAGTTTCTTAATATCCGCAAACTCACCGACCCCAAACCCTTCTTCGCTTCTTAAAGAAAATACAGGAACTGCTACTCCGGCATCATGATACATCTGATATGCCTTGAATTTAAAATAATGGTTGGAAACTATCTGAAGAACATCTGTAAAAGAATTAGCTACAGTAAATCTGTTATCACCGGTTTCAACATCTATTACCTTATTTTCTTTGATATTATAAAGGCAATATTTGAATTGAATAAATTCGTTTTCCGGGATTTCAACGGAGGCTTCCCATACTCCGAAGTCAGTTTGGTATAAATGAACAACATTATCCACATTCCAGCTTCCCAATGATTTTGTGCTTCCAAACAATACAATTTTCCAGTCAGGATTATAAACAGGAGCTTCCAACCTGAATAAATGTGTATGCTTTTTTAAGACAGATACTTTCTCCGGAACGAATCCATGTAACTTATTATATAGAATTTTATTATTTAAATAATGCTCAGGAAAATTTTTATTATTCCATTCATCGAAAATAATAAACTCCTTATAATTATGCGGAAAATTAAGATGATGATAAACAAATTCTTCTCTTAAAACATTATTCTTTTCATCTACAAGCTGGTATTTGTAGGAAATCGATTTAGAAAAATAATCTACTTCACACTTCCATAATCCGTTATCTGCATAAAACATAGTATGGATATGAACCGCAGCTCCTTCCTCACCAATAATCAATTGAAGATTTTCTCCGGCTTTTGCAACATACCCTACATTAAAGTATAGCTTCATCTATATTTTTTTATAAAATTACATTTTAATATCGAAAGATAAAACTTATCGAATATCAAATAATCATTAAAAAACCTTCTCAAATTAATTTAAGAAGGTCCTATTTTTATGGACAGAAAGAGTTCTTTCTTTAAATTAAACTTATTCTGTCACCAAAATCTTTTTATTCAATAATATTTTTCCTGATGTATCAACAATACTTACAATATAGGCACCACTCACTAGGTTTTTGAAATATACCTTTTCATGTAAAGAGCCCTCTTTTACATTCAGGCTTTGTGTCATCACATTCTTACCAGACATATCAAAAACATTAAAATGAATATTTCCTTTAACATTCTTATTGTTACTATAAACATTCACATAATGCTCATTAACTCTAGTTGGGTAAATATCAATATTAGCCAATACATTCACTGAAGATGCCTTATCATTAGCAAAATATTTGCTGGCCAAATCATAAATGTGGAGATTTTGTTCTCCTGGAAGCTGCTGTGCCTGTAAAGTACCCAGATCTACTTCATATAAAGGAGCCCCTTTAGCACTTGCAATAACAACTTTCCCGTTTGCATTCACAGCACTGCCATTTACGGAATAGTTATCGGGAATACCTGCAATTTTACCAATAAACTTTGCTTTCAATTCTTTTATTGATACTTTAAAAACATTTCCTGACGCTGCAAAAATATAGAAATTATTATCTGTATCAGCAATCATATCTCCTCCAAAACCGGTTTCTATAGCGGTAAATGAATTTTTACCATTAGAGGTGTCATCTTTTATAATTCCTAGGTCATTTACTTCATATTGTCCATTTTTATTTGTGATCTGTAAAAACTGTGTTCCTGCATTATTTACAGCATAAATATTGCCGTCATAGCCTGTAGCCATCCTCGTTATATGGGAATTAATATCACAGGACGAAGCCTTTGCTATACTGTTTTCTATTAAAGTAATTTCCTTAGTTTCAGGGTTTAGAATATAAACATTTGAAGAGAACATGGGTATGTACACTAAGTTATTATTAGAAGAATTATAAGCTAGTGCAGCCATCGTCGCAGCCTGAGAACTATGGGAAGAATTTCGATCTTCCGTTATCATACTTTTTCTGGTCTGTGAAAATATTTTAGCAGAAGATTCGGTTGTAAAGACTTTTTTACCAGATATTCCACTAGCCGGATCAATTACCCTAAAGTCATTAAAATTAATACTTTGAGTATCCTTTCCGGTAATCGCAAAGAAATCTTGCTGGGCATGAACATTCATACCTAATAACAAGGCAAATAGAGGGAGTAAATGTTTTTTCATAATATGCATATTTTAGAATTCGTAGTCATTTTGGTTATGACTAAGTTACATAATTTTAAAATTGAAAAAACAAAAAGACAGTGATATTTGAATAACATTTACAATAAATTAATCCAAACACTGATATTTTGCAAATAAGGGAGGTTATCAGTCAAAAAAGAATAATGATGAGTTAAGAGTTGAGAGTTATGAGTTGAAGGTTGACAGCGCTATCAACTATTCAGTGTCCGGCATTACTTTATCATACTCCACCTCCCTTGTCATCCGGTAGGGATCTCAGTATTGAACTTCAATATAAGTTCTAATGAGTTATAAGTTATGAGTTAGGAGTTGAGAGTTATAAGTTGAGGGTTGACAGCGCTATCAACTATTCAGTGTCCGGCATTACTTTATCATACTCCACCTCCCTTGTCATCCCGTAGGGATCTCAGTATTGAACTTCAATATAAGTTCTAATGAGTTAGGAGTTAGGAGTTAGGAGTTGAGAACTATTAACTATCAACTATCAACTGAGATTGGGTATAGTTTAGAGTTGGAGTATAGGAGTATAGCAGTTATAGTATATAAACAAAAAAAATCCTCTATCTTACGATAAAGGATTTTTAAAAATAAAATAAAAACTGGCG
>NZ_JALCZD010000016.1:0-114247 GCF_024586945.1 Chryseobacterium sp. WG14 | reverse complement strand
AAGTTTCAAACTCAAACTGTAATCTTTCTGTGTACGCTTGACATAACGTGTTTCTAAATATTCTTCCATAACGATTGTTTTTTTATGTATCGCTATTTCAGGACGGGACACTTTACAAATATAAAAAGCCACTGAATTTTATTCGGTGGCTTTTTGTTTTAACTTTTTTGGTAATAAAAGTGGATTTGTTTTCGTGCTTACTGAAAAAGGGAGTTTAACAGTAAACCCACAGATTTCTGTGGGTTTTACTTTTATCTTGAAAGTTTTACAGAATACGAGCTGGTAATGTATTTTGTCGATTGGTAGGAAGAATTACATACCATGCCGGATAATCTGTAATTCTGATTTTTGGGAACCATAGTGTAGCCTATTTTTCCGGAAGCTATAGGAATCTTTTTAAAGAAATTGTTTCCGCTTACTGTAAGCACCATATTACATGAGGATTGGTTTTCTATGGAAAGAGAGGTCCTTGGGTTTCCCGGATCATCATTATTGAGAAGATCATTAAGAACATCGGCGGTTTCGGGCTTATAGGTCCTGATCAGTTCGCTGTATTCTCTTTCTGTACTGGCTGCACTGCCGGAATTACCTGAGGGGAAAGGTTTTCTTATCGGATAGTTTCCATAATTAGCATTACAGCTGGTAAGGATAATGGATATACCTATAAAGACCAATCGCTTTTTCATACGGTTTATTTTTTTGCTTTTTTCTTTTTCGGGATCGGTTCTTTTGGATCCGTTTGTGGTTTATTATCTGTTTCCGCCGGAGACTGCCCCGGATTGCCAATCGTTATAAATATACTTTTCTTAATCTCCTTTTTAGAGAAGTATTTCAGGTCGCAAACATTGCTGCTTAGGGTATAAGAACCCTTATTAATGATTACAACGTTTTCTCCATGTGCAGGGACCGCTAAATTATAATAATCTTTTCCTTCAATCCTTAAAACGATATTACAATCCGAATTATTTTTAAACAGCAGGATAGCCTCTTTTCTGGTAATATCCTCACTGAGCATTGCATTCAGAAGCTTTACTGTCTTTTCTTTGTGCTCTTCAGATGTTTCAGCTATCAGCTTCTTAAACTCTTCAGCTTCACTGGAATTTGGGCTCCTCAAGACGCTTTTGGGAATATCAGAGATAATAGGTCTTGCTTCCATAGGTTTGGCAGTATGAGCTCCTTTTGTCCACTCTGCATTTTTTAGAGCAATGAGTTTAGGTTTAAGAACAGCCCTTTTGGGATCGTCAGGATGTGCGTTCTTTAAATATTCTTCAATTTCCTTGATTTTTGTGCTTTTAAGAATGTCTTTGGTGCCTTTTTGGGCATTAGTAAAGATGGGGGTAAGGAAAGTGAAAAATAAAATCGTCAAAAATTTTTTTTTCATCAATGTATGTTATTTCATCAGCTGATCCGGAATTTTATATAGGTTATAGTCTTTCCTTTAGCTGAAAACAGTTCTTCATAATGTGTTTTAATATCTCTCAAATGTTCCGTATCCGGATCATATTCTGGTGCACCATAAATATCATGGTGAGCGCTAATAATATCATAACCTGCTCCCTGTAAATAGCCGAGTGTATATCCATGTAAGAATTCTGAATCTGTTTTTAAATGAATAATACCACCTGGTTTCAGGAACTTTTTATACCGGTCTAAAAAGTCCGGATGTGTCAGTCTATGTTTTGTTCTTCTATATTTGATTTGTGGATCAGGAAAAGTAATCCAGATCTCATCTACTTCGTTTTCAGCAAAAAAATGATCCACAAGCTCAATCTGGCTTCTTAAAAAAGCTACATTATTCATATTGCTTTCTACAGCTTCTTTGGCACCAAACCAAAACCTGGCTCCTTTGATATCAATTCCTATAAAGTTTTTTTCAGGAAATGCTTTTGCGAGACCCACAGAATATTCACCTTTTCCACATCCTAATTCCAATACAATTGGATGGTCATTTTTAAAGAAATCTTTTCTCCAGTTACCTTTCAGTTCAAAGCCTTTCAGTGCATCCTCTCTTGTAGGTTGGATAACATTTGGTAATATTTTGTTTTCTGCAAATCTTGCTAGTTTATTCTTGCCCATTGAATTTATAAAATGACTGCAAAAATATGAAAAAATTAACGATAATAATTAGATCTGTTTACTTTTAACTACAATGGGTAGTATAACAAAAAGAGGATAAAAACTATTCGGGATAAAAAGGAAAGCTAGTTTCCTAATGCTACCATAATAGGCCGCTGGACCGTTTTTTGGGAAGCATATTGCGCACCACATACCAAACTGGTAAAAAGATACTGTCCTTTTTCTATCACCACAGAGCTTTCCCCTTTTGAAGGCACAGCAAGTCTGTATTTGGTAGTACCCACTCCCTCCATTCTTACAATAATATTACAGTCTGATTTATTTTGGATCAGGACGATACATTCTCTGGCATTAGGATCATTGTCAAATAAAGAGTTAAGTATTTTGACGGTTCTGTTTTGATGTTCGGTAGGGGATACTGCCATCAGCATATTGAATTCTTCAGCCTCTGCGTCCGGAATAGCTGTATTAGTGGTTGTATTGGCTACAAATGTATTTGTACTGGTACTCGGAGTATATACTGCGGTAGACTGTTTTGCAGCAAGCTCGGCTTTATATTTTGCAATCTGTTTCTGTTTGATAATAGCATTCATTTCATCAAAGCTGATCTTGGTAGATGGTCTTCTTCTGAGCAGGGCAAGCATTTCCTGCATATCTTTGACCTTTTGATCCTCAGGATGGGCATTTTTGATATACTCTTTCATCAATTCCATGACCCGGGGCTTTAAGATAGACCTTCGCGGATCATCAGGATGAGCATCTCTTAAGAAAGCATTGATCTCGTAGATGTTGTTGCTTTTTATAACATTGGTGTAGTCTTTTCCCTTTTTTTGGGCAGACAGATTAAAGAACAGCACTGAAACAAGAAGTAAAAGTAATTTTTTCATTAATAATAGTAAGTTAGAAATGGATACTTTCTCTTAATTTGGTTTGGTGGTAATTAGTGTTAACTATAACGAAATAGTATTGTTTTTATTTTAAACACAAAATTGTGACCTAAAAATACGTATATTTTTGAATAATAAAGAATTTTCTTTAGCGAAATTTCAGTCTTCAAAAGCTGAAAACGGTTGATTGTAACAGATAAGCACACAGTTCGTTTATAAAAAATAAACCATGAAGTATTTTCATGGTTATTTGTATGATTTTCTGAATCTATTTGCAGGATAGATAAGTCGGTATTTATTTATCAATAATTTCCTGAAGATGAGAGTTTCTTAATCTTTTCTGATAGATTGGAATATATTTTTCAATTGGGATTTTGATAGCTTCAAAATTTCCTGCCAGTACATAAGGCTGAATGTTTTCAGAGGTATATACAAACTGCAGGAAGTTATCTATCAGGTTTTCCGGGATTTTAAACCTCAGGAAATAATCCTTTCCTAAATAATTTTTTATTTGACTTACAGAGCCATTCATTCTTTCGTAGGCAAGGTAACGCTGTTTTTTCTTCCTTTCTCCGGAGAGCATATCATAAATGCTTTCCAGGCTTAATGTAAGTCCGCCGTCTCTCAATCCTGCAACAGGAAGCTCTGGAGGAGTGCCGTCACCCTTGGGCTGCGGGAGGCCGATTACTTTTTTGAGGGCAAGGCTCTTATCCTCTTTTCTGATAGAGTTTACATCATACCGAAGGTTTCCGGTAGGCTTGAATCGGGTGAGTACAATCTCCTGTATTTCATAATACGCTATTTTGAGCTCAATTAAGTTTTTCTGTTCTATTAACTGCGGGGTTAGTTTGATATCTTTTCTCTCTGTAACAATAGAGGTAAAACGGATAACATCCCCCGGATTGGCAGGAATATTAAAATTTCCATTATAGTCTGTGAGCACAGTCTTCTGGGAATTAAGATTGGTAACATAAACCTGATTAAGGTATAAAATAGAATTATCTCTTAGAAATACCTCTCCGGAATATATTTGAGCATTGATTTTTGCAAGGAAAACCAATAATAATAGAGTAAACAGTTTCTTCATATAATGGGGCAAAATTACATAGAAATACAGCAATTTGTTCCTATTATGATAGAGAATAGAGGTTAAAGTTATATTAAACTTTAGTATTAAATTGTTAATGAGTGTTATAAACTTAGTTTTAAATATGTTTAATGCCGGAAACAGGACCTTTTATACGTTTATAATTGTCTTTACCTGTGTTTTACCAAAAGCCAGCTTGAATACTTTATCTCGAGTCCTGATCCATGCTCTGTCCAGCTGATAAAATACCAATAAGTAGCAGTAGGTACATATCTGCCGCCTAATCTTCCATCCCATGTATATTTATTTTCAGGAGTTCCTCTGAAGACTTCCGCGCCATATCTGTCAAAAACCCTGAATACCAGGTTATCATTGGCCATTAAAGCCGAATAGTTTATGCCTTCGTTGTATCCGTCACCATTTGGAGTAATGGTATTGATAAGATTAATGATCGCAAATGATTTTTTAACCTCTTCACACAATTTGGAATCTCTTACAAACGCTGTGTGGGCTCCTCTCGGCACGTTTTGAAAAACATTTGAACTCTGCCATACCACACCGTCCAGAGAATACTCATAAGGAGGGGTACCACCGCTTGCCCCTATCTTTACAGTAGTTCCGTCAATTTCAATAGACGTAATAATGGGGAGCGGTAATTCTGTGACGTTGACGTGCTGCCTGTACACACAACCGTTCGAGGTAAGATCTACCCAATAGCTTCCTACAGGAACATTGGTGATAGAAGGCGTTGAAGCTCCCGTACTCCACAAATATTTGTCAAATCCCGGGCCGGCATCCAGTGTGGTGGTCATTTTAGGACAGATAGCCTGATCCTTCAGCAGGTTTGATTTTTTAGGAATTTTAATGGTGATTTTAATAGAAGCCACTTCCGGGCATACTCCATTTTTTTCAAAACGGATGTAATAGGTCTGAGACATAGTAATATTCACAGCCGGGGAAATAGGATTGATGTTATTCTGTGCCTCAGACAAGCTTCCGTGGAAAGTAAAGGTAACTGCAGGGTCTGTTGTGAACTGAGCTATGTACTGTGATAAATTAACTGATTTTATTCCGTCTAAGTCATCATCACATACATCCTGGTTAGCCGATGTTATTAATAATTGCAATCTGCCTCCGATACTGAATTGTAAAGGTTTAATCACTGTTGCACATCCATCCGGAGAATCTACTCTGATATAGATGGTTACAGGACCGGTATAGCTCCAGGTATTGGACAGGGTATTGGCATTTCCGGCGGTGGCATCCGTAAGGCTGGCATAATACCGAACATTTGTAAAATATGTAGGATTGTTAAGGACAATAGCCGTGATATTGGGTAAAATAATATTCACAGTGCCATCCAGGTTATCGTCACAGAAGACACCATTGTAGTTATCTAATACGATGGCTTTGTTATATAGATTGAGGGTTATTTTAGCTATGCTTTTACAGCCAAGGTTGTTTTTTACTACAGCATATACAATAGTTCCGTTCGGCGCAGAATATGAATCCGGAACCGCAATCAGGGCAGCCGGATTTTCTGTCTGGGCATCCGTAAGGGTAGGATAATAGGTAATGGTAACAGGGGAATTATTTGTGACGTTTGCAGTGGTTAAATTAAATACACCAAGCCCATTAATATCACAGGCACTTAAGGTTCTGTCTGTTACAGTAAGGGCGAGAATATTGATGGTGACAGTTATGGTTTCGCAATCCGGAAAATCAGGATCATTTCCACAGAAAGTATAGGTAAAAGTATCCGTTCCTGCAGTACCGGGAGTATTAACGGTATAGGTAATGATTCCGGTAACCGGATCTATAGCTGCTGTACCCAGGGTAGGAGCTGTTGTAATGGCCACTGTAGCTGGTACAGGAGTCTGTAGTGAACTGCTAAAAGCTGGTGTTATGGTTTGGGTGGTACATACATCATAAGTGGCTGTATTGAGCTTCGTACAGTTCAACACTTTATATTGCCCGGTAACTAAAGGAGCACAGCGCCCCATGGTTACAGTACATGTGTAATAGCCTGATTGAGTAGGAGTAATAGAAGATCCCGTAGCTCCGGTAATTAAAACTCCGTTTCTATACCATTGGTAAGTGTCATAAATAATAGGATCTACAGTAAGGATAATTCCCGGCGCGCAGTCTCCTCCTGATTTTATAATGACAGGCTGAGTAGGGAAGCCTGCAAAAAAGCCTCCATATCCTACTGCATCACTTCCTGCATTAATGCCGGCAGTAATTGCTTTATCTGAAACTATGGTTATCGTTCCGGTTACATTGGGTATTCCATAGGTCACCCAATTGGTTGTACCGGTCATGTCATATGGCCCTGTATTTGCTGGCGGGGTTGCCCCGTTCACTGTTACATTCGCTCCTCTTTCTGTAATAAGGTTTAATTTTGTTGGAATATTGAGAATCCCTGAAGGGTTTCCATTGGAGTATACAAAATTTTCATTAATAAAGCCAAGTTCATTAATCTGCTTTGGTAAATAGCAATTCAGGGCTGGTATAAAATTAAATCCACCGGTTGCTACCTGATTTAAAGCATTGTCGCTTCCTGCTAATATTTGATATACATATGCGTTTTTAGATGTTTTAACATACAGGTTGTAATGTCCTCCACCCTGCAAACTGTATTTTGTATCGGGAATTACAAAATATTTTCCGGTATTGATGGTCGCTATAGGTACAATTTCATTATTTACATAGATCTGAGTATTGTCTTCGGTGGCAATCACTACAGCACCCTCCATATTAGTTCCTACGCTTCCATTGCCTTTTACAAGGGCAAACTCATTACCAAGCCTTTCTACCGGTACAGCCTGATCCATTAAAATATCCGAACTTGAGGGGTAGTCGCCGGCATACTGTCCGTTAAAGTTTCCATTGGTAATATTTACCGGCTTGTTTGCGGTGATCTTTGATCCTATAAAGCCGTCAAAATTTCCGATACTGTTCCCGATACCATCAATTATATAAGACTGTCCTTTGTTTAGGGTAAAAGTCATCGTAGGATTAGTTGTTCCGGTAGTTCCATTTGAAAACTGTACAAGCGGGCTGTATCCTGTAATTGAGACTGTAGTATTATCTTCTGTAGCTAGAACACTGGTCATAAAGTTAAGGATAGTATTGCTTACAGAGAGCGGTGCAGATGCTGCATAGAAGTTTTTTCCGGTCGCCGGGATTCCTTTGGAGGTAATGATTTCTGCATGGTTGTATACGGAGAATCTTAAATTAGCATAGAAAGGAAATTCTGCTTTTAAATATAATCCTTTTGTGGTGGGGGTAAATAAGTCTGCCTGCTGGGTGGTAATAATATATTCCCTCAGTACATCAAACTTTTGAGGATTGTTTTTACTGATGTTCACCGTTCCGATCAGAATATTGTTATTGTAAATATTAACCGGAAAAGGAGTGGTTCTATTGGTAGATAGATAGATTTTCTGATAAGGATTGGGGCTGCCAGTTCTGTCTATCATTGGGGCAAACCAATGTTCTCTGTCTAATTGGGCAAAGGTAAAGGTGAAAATAGAAAATATAAATAGAAAAGATAGAATTTTCTTCATTCAGTATTAGTATTTATCACAAATTTAATAATAAATGATATTAAAACCTTGAAAAACTAATAAAAAAACCACGACTTTAAGATCGTGGTTTTGAAAATTTTATTTCTAATTTTTTACTCTCTGTTTTTTACTAAAATCCAGCCAGTGAATTTAATGGCAGTTTGCTTACCGGTTGGTTCGGTCCAGCCTATTTCATACCAATAATTTCCTGTAGAAATTTTCTTATTTCCGTCCAGAGTTCCATTCCATTTGTATCCATTGGACTTATCCGCCTGATAGACTTTAGTTCCGTATCTGTCGAAAATGTTAATAACGAGATTGTTTTTATTGGCTAATGCAGAATAATCAATAGCATCATTTACCCCGTCATTGTTAGGTGTAATTACATTAATCAGGTTAGGAATTGTAATATCTACCTGCAGTGGTGTACAATTATAGTCATCCTTTACATATACGCTTGCGTTACCTCTAGGCATATTGGTAAATATATTAGAATCCTGCCAGTTAAGGTTATCAATAGAATATTTATAAGGAGGAGTTCCACCTATTACATACACTGTAATTGAATTGTTTGAAATATCAATATTAGAAATTACAGGCTGTTCAGAAGCATATACTTTTACCGTTTGTAAGGTAACACAGTCTCCTGTTTTAAGTTTTACCCAATACGTTCCCACGCCTACGTTTTGTATAGCCTGAGTTGTTGCCCCTGTGCTCCATTCGTAGCTTTTAAATCCTGGGCCTGCATCAAGTGTTGTTTTATTTTCCATACAAATGATTTTGTCAACCAATAGATCGGATTTCACTGGTGGTAACACGGTTAAAGTGACCTCTGCCACTCTGTAACATCCATTGGTGTTGGATACTTTCACATAGACAACTCCCGTTGGAGCTACATAAGCTGTTGGGTTTAGAATTTCATTGGTTCCTGCATGGGCATCAGCAAGAGACGGGTAGTATTTCTTAGTATAATTACCCGGATCGTGAACCAGTGCATTGGTAAGATTGAACAGACCTGTTGCAGGGTTTGATTCAATGAAACAAGTTCTTAATGAAGCATTCTTGACTACAGGACTTTCAGATATCGTTAAGTTTAATGTTATTTCTTCACAATCTGTAAATTCAGGATCATTGCCACAGAACTGATACACGATGGTATCTGGTCCTATATATCCGAAAGAAGGGGCATAGCTTATCACTCCCGTAACAGGATCAATGATGGCATTACCATGAGTTGGAGGCGTAAGAATGGTTACTGTTCCCGGAACTACAGTTTGGGTAGAGTTGGTGAATGTTGGAACAATCTGCTTTACAACATCACATACGGTATCAGTTAAAGTAGTTTTCTTAAGGCAAGTGAATACTTTATATTCCGGGGTAACTACCGGGGGACATGTCCCAACAGTAATTTTCACAGTATAACGCCCTGATTGTGTAGGAGTATAAGAATTTGTTGTTGCACCAGGAATAGGTGTATTGTTTCTAAACCATTGATACGTGTCAAAACTGTCTCCTACTTCCAATACTAATCCCGGGATACAATCTCCGGTTTGTTTTGCAATCACAGGAATTGAAGAGAATCCTGCAAAGTATCCACCATATCCCACTACACCACTTCCTCCGGAAATACCTGCTGTAACAGCTTTTGTAGAGGTTATGGTAACATTGCCGGTAATATCCGGAACTGAATAGGATACCCAATTGGAGGTTCCACTTACAGGAAATGGTCCCTGAGTTGCCGGTAGTGCAGCTCCATTTACGGTAACGGCAGCTCCATTTTCAGTCAGAATGTTTAATTTAACAATATGATTGGATAGGGTGGTATAATAAGGAAGGTCTTTGATCTTTCCAATTTCATCAATCTTTCTTGGAAGATAACAGTTTAATGGCGGAATATAATTGAATCCAAGAGTAGCATTGCTATCTGCAATACCTGCCATTAATTGATATACATATACATTTTTTGTTGTTCTTATGTACATGTTGTAATGATTATTTCCCTGGTTGATATAATTGGTGTTGCTTGCTTTATTCACTCGGTAACTTTCTCCCTCAGCAAGAGTAACAACTGGAGTAGTTCCATTGTTGATATATACCTGGGTTCCACCTTCAGTAGCAATGATTAAAGCGTCTTCCATTCTTTTACTGATGTTGCCATTTCCCTTTACAACTACAAATTCATTTCCTAATCTGTCCACGGGTACAGACTGGTCCATAATAATATCGGAACCATCCCAGTATCCTGTTGAAGGTATAGCAAACTGGCCATTAAAGTTTCCATTGGTAACAGAAATAGGTTTGTCTGATTCTATTTTGGCTCCAATGAAGGCTTCTTTGTTCATTGCTTTATCCCCTGTTCCTTCAATAATGTAAGACTGCCCTTTATTAAGGGTAAAAGTAATAGTGGGGTTGGTAGCACCTGTCCAGCCATTAGTAAATATAATATTAGCACTATAATTGGAAACAGTTACTTTTGTATTGTCCTCTGTAGCCAAGATACCTGTGGTGAAATTATATAAACTTCCCAACTCTTCAATAGGAGCTGTAGCGGCATAGAATTTTGTACCGATTCCTGCTTTACCTTTTGATGTTAAGATCTCACCATGACTGGATACTGAAAATCTATAGGTAACGAAATAAGGTTTTGTTCCTTTTGTATATAAGCCTTTATTACCCGGGGTAAAAAGTTCACCATTGGTACTGGCAACCATTCTGTTTAAGGGTACGTCATATGTTTGAGGAGAACCTTTACTGATGGTAACAGTAGCCAATAAAGCACCATTGCTGTATATTTCTACAGGAAAGGGCGTGACAGAATCTGTAGAAAAGTACAAAGCCTGCTTGGGATTGCTAAGTACTGTTGACCTGGCTGCCATCGGGGCAAACCAATGTTCTGTATCTCTTTGGGCAAAGAGCATTTGGACTGCCGCAAAGAATAACAGAAAAACGGATAGAATTTTCTTCATAGATGTAAAATTAGATTTTTACAAAAATAATAGAATAATTGGTTAGTATTGAAAATATTTTTAATATTAGTTGCCAAATTAATAAATATACGTGCATTGCCTACTTGTGATTGATAAATTATAGCTAAAATCTGATATTCGCTTTTTTTCATCAAATCCCCACATTTTATTGAATTTTTGACTTTATTGAGTTGGTATTACTTAATGTGGCAGCGTAAGAAGTGTTTTAAAATAAAAAACCACGATGATTATCGTGGTTTCTAAAAAGTATGAAAGTATTCTATTCTAAATTTTTTACTAAGATCCAGCCTGTATACTTTATTGGAGTTTTTTCTTTATTAGGCTCGTTCCAATTGATATGGTACCAATAGGTTCCTGTTCCCAGTTTTTTATCGAAATGTCTTCCGTCCCATTTGTAGTTATTAAACTTATTTCCGGTAAAGACCATGTTTCCATATCTGTCATACACTACAAAAGAAAGATTTTCTTTATAAGCCAGCTCGCTGTAGTCTATATAATCATTTACATTATCTCCGTTAGGGGTAATTGCATTTAATAAATTAGGAACAGTGATCTCAACAGAAACCGGAGTACAATCGTAGGCATCTTTTACATAGAATGTATGCTGTCCTCTTGATAATCCTCCAAAGGAATTAGAGTCCTGCCAGTTTACAGTTCCGTCAACTGCGAATTTGTAAGGAGCCTTACCTCCGGTTACAATAACAGATGCACTGTTATTGTTAATCTCAATTTGCTGGATAACCGGATCTTCAGCTTTTCTTATTCTTACAATCTGCGTTATGAAACATCCGTCTTTACCCAATATTACAGAGTATTCACCCACTCCTACATCTCTGATCCCTGAAGTAGTAGCTCCTGTGTTCCATTGATAAGAGTCATATCCAGGTCCTGCATCAATATTGGTTTTAGCATCCATACAGATATACTGGTCTACAAGAAGAGGTGATTTTTTGATAGGCAGTGCAATAAGCTCAATTTTTGCATTGGCAGTACAGCCTTCAGCTGTTGTTATTTTTACATATACAAATCCTCCTGTAGCAGGGAAGTTGTCGGGAGTTGTAATTTCATTGATGCCTGCGTTAAGATCAATAAGGGTACGGTAATATTTTTTTACAACTGCATTATAATCAGTTACTTTAGCTTTAGTAAGGTCAAAATAGGCATAAGGGTCTACATCATACCAACATGCTTTAATGCTGGTATCCTGTACGATGAAAGGAACTACTGTAAGATTTAAGGTAATTTCTTCACAGTCGATAAACTCGGTAGCTGCTCCACAGAATTTATACACAATTACATCTGGTCCCAGGTAGTTGGCATTCGGAGTGTAGGTAATTTGTCCTGTTGCAGGATTGATAACAGCTGTTCCGTGAGTAGGAGCACTGATAATCATTACTGTACCTGGCGCAGGCGTTTGGGTAGAAGACGTAAATGCCGGTGTAATAACTTTAGTGGAACATGCATTGAGAGCCTGTGTAGTGCGCTTTAAACATGTTTGTACTTTATAGATAGGAGTAGTAACGGGAGGACAAGTCCCCATGGTTACTTTCACGGTGTAATTTCCTGATTGGGTAGGAGTGTAGGTGAATGAAGTTGCACCTGCTACAGCCGTCCCGTTGCGGAACCACTGATAGGTTTCATAGCCATCATCTACTTCCAGTATTAATCCCGGAACACACTCTCCTGTTACTTTTGCAATAACGGGAATTGATGAAAACCCTGCAAAATATCCTCCATATCCTGCAGTACTGTATCCGCCGTTAATCCCTGCGGTCACCGCTTTGGTAGAAGTGATGGTTACATTTCCTGATATATCATTGATAGCATACGTTACCCATTGTGTATTTCCCGTAAGTGGGTAAGGGCCTTCAGCGGCTGTCGGGGCAACGCCGTTTACGGTTACTGCAGCTCCGGTTTCAGTTAAAATATTTAATTTTACATGGAGATCACTTGGGGTAGTGCTTGCACCAGATGTGCCAAGTGGCATTTGGTTGATCTTTCCAATTTCGTCAATCTTTCTTGGAAGAAAACAGTTTAATGGTGGTATATAGTTGAATCCATTGGTAGCATCACTATTATCTATTCCAATAAACTGGTATAAATAAACATTTCTTGAAGTTGAAATAAGCATATTGGAATGAGCTCCTGCACCGGGTTGGGTAACATAGTTGGTCTCATTGATTCTATACCATCCTCCCGCATTAATGGTCTGAACAGGAGTGGTAGCCCCATTTAAATATATTTCAGTATTGTCTTCTGTAGCTACGATAAGGCCTCCTTCCATATTAAGATTGGGAGCTGTGGATCTTGTTTTTACCATAGCAAAGGTGCTTCCAAGTCTGTCTGTAGGAACAGACTGATCCAGAATAGGGTCTGAGCCACTTGGGGCAGAAGAAAAATTTCCGTTACAGCTTCCGTTGGTAAGGGTTACAGGTTTGTCTGCAACAACTTTAGCACCAATAAAGCCGCTAAGGTTTGC
Organism: Chryseobacterium sp. WG14; assembly: GCF_024586945.1. Lineage (NCBI taxonomy): Bacteria > Pseudomonadati > Bacteroidota > Flavobacteriia > Flavobacteriales > Weeksellaceae > Chryseobacterium > Chryseobacterium sp. WG14. Next base: position 101,162 of record NZ_JALCZD010000016.1, on the reverse strand, counting down.
TGTATTAGTTCCGGTACCGGCAAAAATAAAGGCCTTTCCTTTGTTTAGTGTAAAGGTCTGGGTGTTTCCTGTAGGTGTACCATTATAAAACTGAACTCCGGTTCCATTCCAGGTTACTGTTACTGTAGTATTGTCTTCCGTAGCCAAAATTCCTGCTGTGAAATTATTAATACTGTTAGATGTATTTGTATTAGGAGGGGTAGCAACATAAAACTGTTTTCCAATACCTGCTTTTCCTTTGCTGGTGATAATTTCACCATGTGCAGATTGGGCAAGTCTTAAACTGCAGTAGAAAGGTTTGTCTCCTTTCAGATACAATCCCTTTCCAATAGATTTGAAAGCATCGGTAGTTGCTGAAGTGGATACCAGACTAGGATCAATAAATTCAGACTGGGGATTACCTTTACTGATTGTAACAGTAGCAATCGGAGTAGGATTATTATTGTTATATATTTTTACATCAAAAGGAATTACAGAATCTGTGGATAAATAGATCCTGTTGGAATAGTTGCCGGCATTACTGAAGTAGGGCGCTATCCAGTGTTCTGTATCTCTTTGAGCAAATACTGTGTTAATTGTAAAAAAAACCAATACTAAGCCAAGTAAAAATCTTTTCATGTGTTGGGAATTAGGATTTCTACAAAATTAAAATAAAATTTTAAATATTGTTAAAAAAATACTAATAAATACGATGAATTATTCTCGATTTTTAATTAAAAGCCAATCCAAATGTGAAACTGGTAATTGTATACCCGATTCTGCCCATTTAAAAAAAATTATGATAAAGGACCGCAAATCTATTAAGTAATAATTGATTTTTAGCATGGAGAATTCTATGAATACTTACTTGTTGAATATTTAAAATTCATGTTATATTGTGTTCATATTAGCTGGAATACTGCATAAAAAATCCCGATGAATTTCATCGGGATCAAATATTTTTTTGAAAGCTTGATTACACTAAGCTTACTCTTACAAATCCTGTTACTTTTAGGTCTCCGTTTACAGATTTTACATAGTCAGCAACTGAGATACTTCCGTCTTTAATAAAGTCCTGGTGTACCAAAGTGTTGTCTTTGTAGAATCTCTGCATTTTACCTTTAAGGATATTATCGATAATGTTTGCAGGCTTACCTTCTTCAGTAAGTTTGTGTCTTTCGATCTCTAATTCTTTATCGATAGTTTCCTGAGAAACTCTAGTTTCGTCTAAAGCAATTGGGTTCATGGCAGCAACCTGCATAGAAACAGCTTTAGCAGCTTCGTCAGCTCCGTCTACTTTAGCAGAAAGAGAAGTGATAGCAGCAATTTTGTTTCCAGCGTGGATATAAGCTCCTAAGAAATCTCCCTGAATTCTTTCGAAAGATCCAATCTCGATTTTTTCACCGATAACTCCTGTTTGCTCAATTAATTTTTCAGCAACAGTCATTCCGTGGAAATCAGTAGCTAAAAGCTCTTCTTTAGTAGCCGCGAAAATAGCCATTTCAGCTAATTCATAAGCTAATTCAATGAAAGCTTCATTTTTAGCAACGAAGTCAGTCTCACAATTTAAAGAAATAACAACCCCTAAAGTATTGTCTTCATTTACTCTTGCAATTACCGCTCCTTCAGCAGACTCTCTGTCAGCTCTGTTAGCAGCAACTTTTTGTCCTTTTTTTCTAAGGATATCTACCGCTTTTTCGAAGTCTCCTTCAGCTTCAACTAGAGCTTTCTTGCAGTCCATCATACCTGCACCTGTTTGGTTTCTTAATTTCGCTACGTCAGCAGCAACTGGTGTATAAGACATAATATCTATTATTTTTTATTTAAGATTAGTATTAATTTTTAGCTTAATTTTAAAGCAGTGCAAAGATAATGATTTTAATGATAAACTAAAAAATGACTTTTCACGTTATTAATATATTTAATACTATTTTAAAGTTTTGATTAATGAAAAAATTCTTCTTCCTTCTATTTATATGCATTTTTTCTCTTGGTTTTTCCCAAAAAAAGAAAAAATCGAAATCTAAAGCTGTTATAGAAAAAGAAACAGTAATCATCTATACAGAGCAGGAAGCAGAGATTTCTAAAGAAGCAAGAATAATAGCAGGTTTCCTGAAACAAAATCCCGGCCACGCAAAAACAGACTATTTTAAAAGAAAGCTGATGGAAATTATCATGGCTGATAATTCTCCTGAAGCAAAACCTACAATCAAACCGATCGGCAAAGAAAAGATTGAAAAAATAGTAAAAAACAATGAGCTGAATAGTGGCAAAGTGTTGGCTGCCAATAAATCTTCTGCTGCTAATAATAAGGTCTCCACAGCTAATAATACAGCTGCCGCTATTGATGCATTAAAAGAAGAAAGAAGTGTAAGCTATGCTTCGGTAGGTTCAGCAAAAAGTGCAGGCTCTTCCATGTCGGGGGCGAGTGAAGAAAATAAAAGAAGGGCGGCCATGCTTACCCATCTCTTTAGCAATGATATCAATAAAAATGAAGCCTACGTCAATATTAAAAACAGGTCCAGTTGTAATCTGATCGTAAAAATAAATGGTAAAAAATATTATAATCTGAGTGTTCCTGCTAAAGGGGAAAACTTTATTCTTATAGATAAAGGAGAATATATATTGACCACCATGGTGTGTGATGCAAAATATTCTTCATTAAAGAAAATTAACCAGGACATTGAAATTGCTCTCAATGTTGCGGATTAGAAGAAGACTAGAGCTTAAAAAAGGGTTAAGAAAATATTTCTTAACCCTTTTGTTTTTTTATCCTTTAAACTGACCCATCGCAATGAATTTATCTTGTCTCTGGGTTTCAAGCTCTTGCCCTGTAAATTTGGAAAAAGCTTTTATATTCTGTAAAATAGAACTCTTTAGATTTAAATAAGTGGTTTCCGGATCATACTGAGCCCCTCCAAGAGGTTCCTCAATGATTCCATCAATGAATTTTTCTCTTAAAGCATCCTGTGGAGTAAGGTTTAATGCATTGGCTGCATCTTCTTTGTGATCCCAGTTTCTCCATAGGATGGATGAGCAGCTTTCCGGTGCAATTACGGTATACCAAGTGTTTTCTAACATATATACCTTATTTCCTACACCTATTCCCAATGCTCCACCACTAGCTCCTTCTCCAATAATGTAAGTGAAAATAGGAGTTTTAAGCTGAACCATTTCAAAAATATTTCTTGCAATAGCTTCACCTTGTCCTCTTTCTTCAGCTTCTAACCCTGGATATGCTCCCGGGGTATCTACTAAAGTTACAACAGGAATATTGAACTTTTCAGCTAGCTTCATTAGTCTTAAAGCTTTTCTGTATCCTTCAGGATTTGGCATTCCAAATCTTCTGTACTGTCTTTCTTTAGTTGTTCTTCCTTTTTGAGTTCCTATGATCATCACTCTTTGACCATCCAGGGTAATCAATCCTCCAATCATTGCCGGATCATCAGCGAAGTTTCTGTCTCCGTGAAGTTCCAGAAAACTGCCTTTGTCTGCCATTCCGTTGATATAGTCTATAGTATATGGACGATCCGGATGACGGGACAGTTGTACTCTTTGCCAAGGTGTAAGATTTTCGTAGATTTCTTTTTTCTTTTCTAAAATCTTATCCTCAATCTGGCTGCATGCTAATTTTACATCAACACCACTTTCTTCTCCTACTAAAGAACAGGTCTGGTATTGATCCATTAATTCTTTGATAGGAAGTTCGAAACTTAAATATTCCATTTCTTGAAGTAAATTAAATCTTTCAAATGTATGAAAAATTATGGTTATTCTATTTAAAATTATTTATGGCATTGCCTATTCTGGAGGTACTTTCCTCTTTTCCAAGGATTTCCAAAATATCCGGAACATCAGGTCCTTTCAATTCTCCTACTAAAGACAAACGCAAAGGCATCATTACTTTACCCATTCCCAGCCCTTTATTTTCGGCAAAGTCATGAACCGTCTGTTTGAGCGCTTCTGCAGTAAAGTCCGAAGACTCAAGAGTAGATGCCAATTCTTCTAAAATAGCAGAAGTCTCCTCATTCCATGCTTTTTTTGAGGCTTTTTCATCATAAGAGGTTGGAGCCTCGAAGAAAAATTTTCCGTTTTCATAAATGTCTTTCGGGAAAGTAGCTCTTTCTTTCATCAGCTGAATCACCTTTAACAGTTTTTCGTCTGAAGAACCGGAAAGATCAAGATCTGTATTTTTAAGAAGCTGAAGAAGTTCTTCATCAGATTGCATCTGAATATACTGATGGTTGAACCATTCTGATTTTTCTTTACTGAATCTAGCTCCTGCTTTATGTACTTTATGAAGATCAAATTCTTTGATCATATCCTCCAATGGAAGAATTTCTTTATCATCGGCAGGAGACCAACCCAATAAAGCAACCATGTTGATGAATGCATCAGGTAGGTAACCGTTCTCTCTGTATCCCTTGGAAACAACTCCAGTTGCAGGATCTTTAAAATCAAGCGGGAATACCGGGAACCCGAATTTATCACCGTCCCTTTTGCTTAATTTTCCTTTACCTTCAGGTTTTAAAATTAAAGAAAGGTGAGCGAATTGTGGCGCTTCCCAACCCATTGCCTCGTATAATAAAGTGTGCAGACCTAAAGAAGGCAGCCACTCTTCACCACGGATTACATGAGAAATTTCCATCTCATGGTCATCAATAATGTTGGCAAAATGATAAGTAGGCATTCCGTCATTTTTTACAAGAACCTTATCATCTAAAGTATTGGTATTTACAGACGATTTTCCACGGATAATGTCTTCAAGATTCAATACTCTGTCAACAGGCATTTTAAATCGTACCACATAAGGTGTTTTTCCGTCCAGTAATTTCTGAACTTCTTCTTCAGAAAGTGCAAGGCTATTTCTTAAACGGTTTCTGGTTTTGTTATCATAAGAGAAAACATCACCTCTAGCCTCGAATTCTGCCCGCATAGCATCCAGCTCCTCGGGAGTGTCAAAAGCCAGGTAAGCATAATCTGTTTTTAAGATCTGCTCAGTATACCGGTCATAGATATCTCTTCTTTCAGATTGTCTGTAAGGGGCAAATTTTCCTCCTTTCTTAGGACTTTCATCAGGAATGATTCCGCACCATTCTAAAGCTTCTTCAATATATTCTTCAGCCCCTTCTACATATCTTGCGGTATCTGTATCTTCAATTCTCAGTACAAATTCTCCACCCTGATTTTTAGCAAAAAGATAATCATATAATGCGGTTCTTACGCCTCCCAAATGCAAAGGTCCTGTAGGACTTGGAGCAAAACGTACTCTTACTTTCTCCATTTCAATTTTAATTTTTGCAAATTTACTTAAAATTATGCGTTTAGGAGATGATTTATAACCGTGTATTTTCCGATTTTTATATTTAAACCACTTCATTCCCTGAGGATAGAAGCTGTAAATAGCTAAGAACTTTAATTGTAGGTGCTTAATTGTAAAAGATGGGGCAAAATGTTTATAATTTGAATAGATATACTGGAATACTAAAAATTATTATAGGCAATCAATAAATAAGAATAAAATTAATTTATATATTAATTAATTCAATCTATAGTGATTGTTTTATGCAGTGATAAAAGTGATTTTGGTGTATATTAAATTCACTGTTTTATGATATATATCATTTTGTTATTCTTCATTTGCATATCGCTGTATGCTACCTTTGCCCGGAATTTTAAAAAAATACTTATGACAAAACAAATTGTATTTTGCTTTAGCAGTTTGCTAATGTTACTTTTGGCTTCATGTTCTTCTGAAGACCTTAGCAGTGAGATGACAGCTGAGCAGCAAACCAAAACTAGCCGTTCAGTAGTTGGAAGATCTGCAGGAGACGGAGCTTATGATATCCTTGGGCATGGATATAATGCTGCAGGTGAGTATGCTAATGCCAATGCTGCGGGCTTCAAAGTAATTGATATTGATCGATTTAAGGCGGAGCAGGGCGGTAGAATACTGGCTGAAAATACGTATTCACAAGAATATGTGGAAGATTATGGAGAAAATGCAGAAACTTATTCTAAAATGGTTGCCACTAAAGTAAATGCTACAGCAGGAATTCCGTTATTTAAGAAAACACTTTCCGTAGGATTTAACTCAGCTGTTACAACTAATCATAAATTTGATGCAAAATATATTTATGGAAGCTATAACCTTTTAATTAAGCAGAGACGATTAAGATTTAATGCTACTGCAGATATGCTGGGAGACTATTTAACCCCTGAATTTTCACAAGATCTACAAAATAAAACACCACAGCAAATTGTTCAGGACTACGGTACCCACGTAGCTGTAGATATTTATACAGGAGCTAAAATGGATATTATGTTCCAATCTGAAACCACTAACGAAAGCCGTGCCCGTGCTGCAAGAATTGGTGTCAAGGTTGGTTTACTTAAAGTTTTTGATGTTGATGCTCAAAATGATGTTGATACATCAGAATCAAGCAAAAACTTTTCCAGAAAATTATCCTACAGAACAAGAGGTGGTGATCCCTCAAAAGGTTTAATAGGAGAAATTAATATTGATCAGAATACTTCCAAAATTAATATTGCAAACTGGCAAAATAGCTCTACTGTTAACAATGCAGTATTAGTTGACTTTGGAAATGATGGGTTGATATTTATCTATGATTTAATAAAAGATCCTGTTAAAAAAGCTCAGCTTAAAGCATATGTAAATCAATATCTGATTGATAATAAAGTAATGCTGGATTATATTCCGGTTCCTATATATGGCTTTTATAGTGGGCAAGAAAGAGATCACTATCTCTCTCATTTGCCAATAATCCCAAATACTTATGTTGCTGAAGGAGAGTTTTTCAAAGCGTATACTTATAAAGCACCTGGTACAATTCCGGTTTATAAGTATTATAGCCCACAAGAGAAAGATCATTATTATTCAACTTATCTGGGTACACCTTCTACTTATACATATGAAGGAATTGCTTTTTATGCGACTATGGACAGCACAAAAAAACCAATTTATCAATTTTATAGCCCATCTCAAAAAGATCATTACTATATTGCTTCCCCGGGAGGAGCTCCGGTTACTCCGCGTGAATATATAGCAGAAGGTATTCCTTTCTATGCTTACTAATAAAGTATTGTGATATTATACAAGAAAGAAGCCGTCTGAAAGGACGGCTTCTTCTATTATTTATGTGGTTAATCCTGCTCTTCTGCACGGGTCATAATGCTATTCCAGATATTGATAATATCTTTTTCCTCATTGCTGGTAGAATAATTTGCTAATACAAACTCGGAAGCAATATGTCCCTTATCTATAATTTCCTGGGGATTTCTATCATACATCTTTGTAGCTTCTTCTATTTTCAGTACAAACTCAATAATATTACCATCTTCTACGGAGGATGAAAACTCAGGATTAAAGTATTCTTTTCCTGCCTGCCCTCTATATCCAATTACGTAACATCCACAAGACATAGCTTCAACGGGAGGAAGACCAAATCCTTCTTTATGATTAAAACTCAAAAATATAGCAGCTTTTTTAAGGATTTCTGCAACTTCGTTTTCATTCCTATTGTCAATAGGCATAATTTTCCAGTCAGAACTTTTATTTCTAGATTGAAAAATGTTAATAATTTGAGTACTGTCTTCAGATAACTTTCGTGGCATGAAGGCAATGATTTTTTCCTTATTTTTGGAAAAATTGAAAATACTGGCATCGATCCCTAATCGTATTCTATGAACTGACGTGCCGGGAAAAGCTGTCTTGATGTAATTCTTAGAGTCTTCAGATACAACAATGGTTTCCAAGATGTTTTTTTTATTGTATGGAAAATCTTCTGTATGACTTCCTAATGGAAAACCGTTGAATGTATAATAGCAGTTTTGATTAAAAATAACTTTTTTTGTAAAAGGCTCTATTTTGTTGATACTGCTATAGATTTCAGGGAAAACCAAAATAGAATCAGTCTCTATACCAAAACTGATTTTCTTTAAATACATTAATTTTAATCTTTTGCTTATGCTTAGCTTTTTTTTATCCAGATATTTAATCAGCTTAAATAAGTAAGGGTTGTGGATAACCTTTGTATTATTGGGAAACCAAGTCTCTCTCTGATCTGCTTTTTTATGTATGACTGCTGCATCAAATCCATTTTTATTAAGAATGTCAACCATTCTATAGATTTGTTTTACTCCCCCGGATGGGTGAGGATTAGTAGGGCAGATAAAATATATTTTTCTTGAGATCATAAATCTAAAATGGTATTTATCCAGTTTTTAAAAGAATATTTTTCCAGGATCTGTTCGTCAACCTTTTCATAAGGTGTTGTGAAAAAATAGGAAGGTATTTCTATATTGTTGATATCTTCAATAACAAAAATATTATTTGAATTATAAAAATCATAGTTTTTAATTGCTTTATTTGTGGTAATCAGTTTTTTTTCTGATCCTAAAGCATCAAAAGGTCTGAATGATAATCCTGATTGATTCTCGTGGGCAAGATCTAATAGGACACTTCCTTTTTCATTCACTCTATAAGATTCATTAAATGGAAGAATATTGGGCAATTTAACAATATTTTTTTCAATTTGCTGATCTATACTGAAATCACTGGGATGATAAATGAAACACTTGATATCGATATCTTTCTGATTCATATTATTAATGATCTTGGTCAAATCATCAAAACGTTTATCAAATGTTCCTAAAAAAACAATATCGTGAATAGGATTCTTGGAATAGAGGTCTTCGTTGAAATAAAAATTGCTGATCTTCTTTAAATTATAATTTTTACAATCATCAGTATCAAAACTAAATGCCAGATCATAATATGGAATAGTTTCTTTTTGACCGCCTATTTTGCTAAAGCTGTCCCAAAAGACTACGATCTTTTTTTTTCCTTTTTTCTGTACAATATCATACATTTCCTGGTCTAAAAGATCAGGGCGATTTACCAAGATATAATCATAATAATCCAGCTGGTTCATCTGCCTTATCAAATGTTCTCTTTTTTTTTGATTCTTTAAATTTTTTCTTAGAAAAGTTTTAGAGAAAAAATTTTCTGCTCTTTCGTAGAAGTTTTTATATTGATATCTTTCGTTTGTAGCACTTATAGCCATTACAGAATCAAAATCTGTATACTTTTTTATACCACTAAAAATAACTTCATTAAATCCATAGTAATCTGGAGCAATAAATAAAAGTCTCTTTTTCATTTTGTTAAAATACAGGTGATCCAATTTGTAAAACTATATTTTTTATAAATCTCATCAGAAGATTCAATATAATCATCAGCCAGGAAATGGGTGATGTCAGACATATTGTGATCATTCAGCAGAAATATATTACTAGAATTATAAAAGCTATATTCCTTTACCAATTCATTATTGGTGATTAATTTTTTTCTGTATCCTACAGCCTCAAAAACTCTGAAAGAAAGTCCTTTATGGATCGTGTTCTGAAAATCAAGAATAATTCTTGAAGACTTGGCATTTTTCATGTTTTCCTCAAAACTCATTCCGGTTCTTGTGAAATTAATAGGATACTCCTGATACTTTCTGATATGTTTTTCTTTAGTATAGATTACATTGATATTGGTCTTCAGATTTTTTTCCTGAAATAATATAGAAAGATTGCAAAGCTCTTCAATACGATCCTTCATAAAAGTCCCTACGAAGAAAAGGTCCTGCTTTATCTCGGATTTTTCTGGCAGATAATCAAAATAAAAATTATGGATATGCTTTGTCTGCGGATATCTGATGGTATCTCTTTCATCAAATACAAAAAAGCTGTCAAAATATTGTATGGTATCTTCTGCTAAAGGAAACCTCTGCATTCCATCCCATTGGTAAGCTACAGTGTAAGTGCTTTTTTTCTGAATTTTGGCCAGAACATTTTTACTGAACAGATCAGGACGTACTACCAGGGCATAATCTGCATGGCTGATTTTATCAAGAAAAAACAGTTGTGGTTGTTCCTTTTTTTCGGCTAACATTTTGGCTTTAAAGGTCCTGTTATTACTGAATGCCTTTTTATAAATATGAATTAAAGACTCTTCAGCGCTCAATTTTACCTGTGAACAATCATGTTCTACAGTAAAAACCTTAAAACCAAGATACTCAAGGTTCTTTTTAAAAACCTTTGGTAGCCCAAAATGATTGGGAACAGCTAATATGATACTTTTATCTTTAAAGTCCTTCATTGTTATATTGAATATCCTGCTTTTGAAAAATAAGGTCTCCAGAAATCTTTCTCCTTATTCCATCTATGGCAGCCAAAAGGAAGTTCTCCTTTATTGATGTTCATTGCTTTCTCCTGTTTGTTCTCAATGGAGAAAAGACAGGCTTCTTTATAATTAGGTTTAGAAAAAATTATACCATTTCTTTCAGGCTCGATACTAAAAAACACATCTTCGGCGTAAAATTGCCCTGTATTTTCAGATTTTAAATAAATTTTTGCTACTTCTGGAATTTTTTCAAGAACTTCTATAAACTTTTCTCTCTTTCTTAAAGACAGTCCTCCATTCCCTACAGCATTATAAAGAAGAGATTTGTCTTTTTGCCATTTTCCATTCCCTTTAAAATTGACCGCTGCCTTAAGTTTTGCAATGGTTTTATCAAAAAATAATTTTAATAAAGGAATATGTTCTGAACTTCGTATCCAGGGAGCACCAATATAATCGTAGTCTTTTTTACACCAATTTATAAGATTATCTTTAAATACAAAACAGTCAGATTGATAAATTAGTATATATTTTTCTGAAAAACTTTTATAAAAATTCACATTCATCATGAGTTGATTGTATCCAAAAATATTTTTGAAATAATGTTCGTCAAAACTAATGAATGAAGCATTAAAATCTTTATAGGCATCAAGAGAGAGACTTTCAGGATGTATAAAAGTGATTTTGTAACTTCCTAAAATATGAAATACCTGATTGAGTGCTATCAAATCATCGCGATCAGGTATTTCTTTATATATTGGAATAATAATATCTACCAAAGTTATTTTGAATATTCTAATACAGTTTTTTCAATGATCTTCACACAATCCAGTAATTGCTCTTCTGTAATTACCAATGGTGGAGCAAGTCTGATGATGTTACCATGCGTTGGCTTGGCCAATAGTCCATTTTCTTTTAATTGTAAACAAAGGTTCCATGCCGTAGAACTTTCAGGGCCATCATTAATCAATATGGCATTCAAAAGACCTTTTCCTCTTACCTTTGTAATAAGGTCTGTTTTTTCAATAAGCTTATTGATTTCAGCTCTGAAAAGCTGACCAAGTTCTTCTGCTCTTTCAGATAATTTTTCATCCGCTACTACATCTAATGCTGCTACGGCTACTGCACAGGCGATTGGATTTCCTCCAAATGTGGAACCGTGTTGTCCAGGCTTAATAACATTCATGATCTCATCATTGGCCAAAACAGCTGATACCGGGTACATTCCTCCTGAAAGTGCTTTTCCCAAGATCAAAATATCCGGCTGTACATTTTCATGATGACATGCAATGAGTTTTCCTGTTCTGGCTATACCTGTTTGCACTTCATCTGCAATAAAAAGGACATTATGTTTTTTACATACTTCAGACGCATTTTTAAGGAAATTTTCATCCGGAACATATACCCCGGCTTCTCCCTGAATAGGCTCTACTAAGAATGCTGCAATATTTCCGGCTTCTCTGGTCAGAACTTCTTCTAATGCAGCAACATCGTTGTAAGGAATTTTGATAAACCCTGGTGTAAAAGGACCGTAATTCTGGTTGGCATCCGGATCATTGGAGAAAGAAACAATAGTAGTGGTTCTTCCATGGAAATTATTTTCACAAACAATGATCTTCGCTGCATTTTCTGAAATGCCTTTTACCTCATAGCTCCATTTTCTGGCAAGCTTTACAGCTGTTTCCACAGCTTCAGCTCCAGAGTTCATAGGAAGGACTTTGTCAAACCCAAAAAGGCTGGTAATTTTTTCTTCGTATTCTCCTAATCTGGAGTTGTAGAAAGCTCTTGAAGTAAGAGCCAGTTTTTTAGCCTGTTCTACTAAAGCTTCAACAATTTTAGGATGAGAATGTCCTTGGTTCACAGCAGAATATGCTGAAAGAAAATCATAGTACCTCTTGCCTTCTACATCCCAAACAAAAACGCCTTCTCCACGCTCCAGAACTACTGGAAGAGGATGGTAATTGTGGGCTCCATGTTTGTCTTCAAGGTCAATAAAATACTGTGAGTTTTTTGTTTTTTCTGCTGTTGACATATGTTTTGCTTTTTGGCAAATTTAAGCAATATTAATGAGATGAATAAATATTAGGATAATATGCTGCGTGGCAATAATTAAAAGCATATTTTGAAGCTCATTGAGGTGTTTTTAAAGGTTGAATTTATTCTTAACATCTTCACGGTTTCTATGAATAGCCAGAATAGATCAGATACTTCAAATATTCCTTATAAACAATAAGCGAAAAATTCTCTGGAAATTAGTGTATAGGCCGCTTCAAAAAATTAGGTGCGAATGCTCAAGCATATGGTTCGGAATTGATGATTTTTTACATAATTACTTTTTCCAAATAAAAAAACTGCCCCCGATAAGAGGCAGTTTTACAATATATTGTTAAAATAATCTTAGTGATTATCATATTTTCTATCCATTACAAAATCTTCCATGAATTTTGTAGTATAGTTTCCTGCAAGATAATCTTCATTATCCATCAGTTGTCTGTGGAAAGGAATTGTAGTTTTTACTCCTTCAATATAGAACTCTTCCAATGCACGTTTCATTTTAGCAATAGCTTCCTCACGGGTTTGAGCCGTAGTGATAAGCTTAGCAATCATAGAGTCATAATTAGATGGAATACTATATCCGGAATAAACGTGAGTATCTACTCTGATTCCGTGTCCGCCAGGGATATTTAATCCTGTGATTTTTCCCGGAGATGGTCTGAAGTCAGCGTATGGATCTTCTGCATTGATTCTGCACTCAATTGAATGTAGCTTTGGATAATAGTTGATTCCTGAAATAGGAGTTCCTGCAGCAAGAAGAATTTGTTCCCTGATCAGGTCATAATCAATTACCTGCTCAGTAATAGGGTGCTCTACCTGGATTCTTGTATTCATTTCCATGAAATAGAAATTTCTGTGCTTGTCTACAAGGAATTCAATAGTTCCCACACCTTCATATCCAATAAATTCTGCAGCTTTTACAGCAGCATCACCCATTTTTTCACGAAGTTCATCTGTCATGAACGGAGAAGGAGTTTCTTCAGTTAATTTCTGATTTCTTCTCTGTACAGAGCAGTCTCTTTCAGAAAGGTGGCAAGCTTTTCCAAACTGGTCACCCGCTACCTGAATTTCAATATGTCTAGGTTCTTCAATCAGCTTTTCCATGTACATACCTCCATTTCCGAACGCAGCCACGGCTTCCTGAATTGCAGACTCCCAGTGATCTTTAAGGTCTTCGGCTTTCCAAACGGCTCTCATCCCTTTTCCACCACCACCAGCTGTTGCTTTGATCATTACCGGATACCCCGTTTCTTCAGCAACTTTTATAGCATGCTCATAAGATTCGATCAAACCGTCAGAACCGGGTACACAAGGTACACCCGCTGCTTTCATGGTAGCTTTAGCATTGGCTTTGTCTCCCATTTTTTCGATTTGCTCAGGAGAGGCACCAATAAATTTGATGCCGTTTTTCTGACAAATTCTTGAAAAGTTAGCGTTTTCAGATAAGAATCCGTAACCAGGGTGAATGGCGTCAGCGTTGGTAATTTCCGCAGCAGCAATAATATTAGGGATTTTAAGATAGGAGTCTTTACTCATTGCAGGACCAATACAAACCGCTTCGTCAGCAAATCTTACGTGAAGGCTGTCTTTATCAGCAGTAGAGTATACTGCTACAGTTTTGATTCCCATTTCTTTGCATGTACGTAAAATACGCATTGCAATTTCGCCACGATTGGCTATTAATATTTTTTTGAACATCTTCTTCAATTTGAAAATTAGATAATTTGAAAATTAGATAATGTTATTTTAATGTAGAATTTAATCTAACATCTAATGTCTAACATCTAACTCTAAAATTAAGATGGATCTACTAGGAATAAGGGTTGGTCATACTCTACAGGAGTAGCATCGTCAACTAAAATTTTAACGATTTTTCCGCTGATTTCAGAGTCTATCTGGTTGAATAATTTCATGGCTTCAATTACACAAACTACTTTACCGGCAGAAACTTCATCACCTACATTTACAAATACATCTTTATCAGGAGATGGTTTTCTATAGAAAGTTCCGATCATTGGAGATTTGATCGTTACATATTTACTGTCATCAGAAGCAGCCTCAGCTTTTTCAGAAGTTGCAGCAGCTGGAGTTGCAACTGGTGCCGGTGCAGCTACCGCTTGTGGTGCAGTATGGTAAACTGCAGGCTGTGCATATACAGCGTCGCTTCCAGCTAATGGAGTTTTAATAGTGATTTCGAAATCTTTAGTTTTGTATTTTACTTCTGAAACCTCAGCCTTAGATACAAACTTAATAAGATTTTGTATGTCTTTAATGTCCATAAATTTGATATTTGATTTTGGGTCAAAGATACCAAAAAAACGTAAAAAACAATAAAAAACCGCCTGATTTTATTAAAATTGGGCGGTTTTTTGTATTAAAATGAGGTTTTTTTGAAAATCCCTCGATTAGTTTTCTTCAGTAGTTGCTACTTCTTTTTCCAATACTACTTTACCTCTGTAGTAAAGTTTTCCTTCATGCCAGTGAGCTCTGTGGTAAAGGTGAAGCTCTCCTGTTGTTGCATCTTTAGCCAATTGAGGAACTACAGCTTTGTAGTGAGTTCTTCTCTTATCTCTTCTTGTGGACGACTGTCTTCTCTTTGGATGTGCCATTTTGTAATAACTTTTTTAATTGATGAGCGATGAGATTCATCATCTCATCATATTTAAATTATTTTATTTAATTTTTATCTTTTAATTTTCTCAATGCTTCCCATCTAGGGTCACTTTTATGTTCTTCCTCTTCAGTTTCCTCAATTTCTTTCGGGCTGAATTGGTCTAATACCTTAAGATCTTCATCACTTACATGAGGTGAAATCTTTTTCATCGGAATGGATAGCATTACATTTTCGTATATCAAATGCGCTACATTGAAAGCATGCTCTCCGGAAGGAATGGTAATAACATCTTCATTGCTATCATCATATTCTTCTCCGAAATTTACCAGGATCTTGATCTCATTTTCAATAGAATAGTCAAAGTCTTCATTTGTAATATCACAAACCAGCTCAACTAATCCATGGATTTTAATCACAAATTCCAAGAACGTAGTGTGCTTATCCAGTAAGACATCCACTGCTATTCTAGGATTTGTAAATTCCTGCTCAGTTTCAAATAATTGAAAGAACGTTTTATCGATCTCAAACCTGAACTCGTGTTTTCCGTTTTTAAGTCCGGAAAAGCTTACGTCATAGTTTCTTAACTTGTCCATAAAATGAGTGTGCAAAAATATGCATTTTTTTTATAATAACAAATAAAATCTAAAACAAATTAATTTAAAACTTATTTTAGGGATTTAAGCTTCAGTTTCATCAGGAAGATCTTCATCTACTCCGTTGTCTGAAACCATTTTTCTTGGCTGAAGACGGTTGCTCATCAATTCGCTGTATTCATTTCTGTTTTTGAAAACGTTAATAGCAGTGAAAATAGCTTCGGTAAAACTTTGCTCATCAGCAATATTTTTCCCCGCGATATCGTAAGCAACTCCATGATCCGGAGATGTTCTTATATAAGGGAGTCCCGCGGTATAGTTTACACCTTCTTCATAAGCTAATGTTTTGAACGGAGCTAATCCCTGATCGTGGTACATTGCTAAAACGGCATCAAAGTTCTTGTATTTACTTGGCTGGAAGAAGCTGTCGGCAGGAAAAGGCCCGAATGCTAATACTCCGTTATCAGAAAGTTCTTTAATAGCAGGAGCAATGATTTCAATTTCCTCATTTCCTATTACACCACCATCTCCAGCATGCGGGTTAAGCCCCAAAACAGCAATTTTAGGTTTTTGAACCTGAAAATCTTCAATCAGGGTTTGATTTAGTACTCTGATTTGTTTTTTTATTTTCTCTTTAGAGATGTTTTCTGCAATCTTGGCAATAGGAATGTGGTGTGTGGAAACAGCTACTTTTAAATCTTCAGTTACCAGAAACATCAGTCCCTTTTTGCTGAATTTTTCTTCAAAGTATCCGGTGTGTCCTGTATGTTTGAATCCCATTTTCACCATTTCATCCTTATTGATAGGAGCGGTTACCAGAACATCAATATCTCCTTTCATCAATGCTTCAGTAGCTGCTTCCAAAGAATCAATGGCCATTTTTGTGGATTCTTCTGTGGGAACTCCTAATTCTACGTTGACATTCTCCTTCGTCAGATTCACCATATTAAGTTTTCCTTCCTGGGCTTGAGAGGCTTCATTAACATAGTTGAAGTTAAGATTAAGCTTGAAAATATTTTTCTGATAAGTGAATAATTTTCCCGAACCAAAAATTACAGGGGTGAAAAAATCCGTAATGGTTTTGTCTTTCAGAGACTTCATAATGATCTCCGGGCCTATGCCGTTGAAATCACCGATTGAAATTCCTACTCGTACTTTATGGTTTTTTGGGCTCATTTTGATTATCTTTGAAGATTATAATTTACAAATTTAGCAAAAAATAATATGTTCACAGGAATTATTGAAGCAGTTGGTGTTATTGAGAAGATTGAAGAAAAAGGAAGCAATATAGATTTTACGTTAACTTGTCCTTTTACAAGCGAACTGAAAATTGATCAGAGCCTGGCCCATAATGGCTGTTGTCTTACTGTGGTTGAGATTAAGGATAGTCAATATGTTGTTACCGCTATCAATGAAACTTTAGAAAAAACCAATCTTGGAAAATGGGAGCTGGGAACTGTTGTTAATCTTGAACGCTGCATGAAAATGGACGGAAGATTAGATGGCCATATTGTTCAGGGACATGTAGATAAAACAGGAGAGGTAGTCAATATTGAAAACAAAGATGGCAGTTATTTTATTACCATTCAATATGAAGCGGACGGTAATTTTGTGACCGTGCCTCAAGGCTCAATCACGGTAAACGGAATCAGTCTTACGGTTGCAAAAAGTGAAGATTCACAGTTTTCTATAGCTATTATTCCTTATACTTGGGAATTTACAAATATGAACCATTTAAAAATAGGTGATCAGGTAAATTTAGAATTTGACATCATTGGTAAGTATATTGCTAGGTTAATTAAAAAATAGGATGTCAATAAATAAGTATAAAGGATATAGCTTAAGGAACCGGGTGTTTTTCGGTTTCCTGTTGGTATGCTTTTTAAGTGTTGTGGCAACTTCGCTTGTTCCGTATTTTGTTTTAAGGAATAATTCTTTACAACAGAGTAATATTGACATGCAGGAGAAAACCAATGCTGTTATGAGGTATCTGGATTATGCTGTTAGCCGTACTCTTGTGAAAACGGAAGATCTGCCGAATGTTTTAGGAAATAAAATTTTTGAAATAGCAGATATCAACCAGCATGATATTGTTATTTATGATCTGAAAGGAAATTATGTGCTTTCCAATAAAGATGAAAGCCTGGTTGAGCAGAAAACGATTCCTATAGAAATCATCAATAAAATTTTATCTACTGACGCCAGAGTAGATATGACAAGATATGACGCTTCTAAAGATGCCAAGCTTACTTCTTCCTATCTTCTGTTGAAAAATAATGAGCTTGAACCCGTAGGGATAGTTTATATTCCTTTATATCATAATGTATCTGCCTATCTGGATGTTCTCCATCAGTATGTTAAATACATCCTTTTAGTAGATATATTCCTTATCTTATTCAGTATTTGGATTAGCTGGGTGACTTCTAACAGCCTTGCAAAAACAATTACGAAGTTTTCCGATATGATTACGCGTATTACATTGTTTGAAAATGAAATGCGGCCCATCAGATATTATAAAAATGATGAGCTTAATGCATTAGCCAGAGCTTATAACAGAATGATTCTGCAGATTCAGGATCAGAAAGAAAGACTTCGTTTCAAAGCATCGGAAGAAGCTTGGAGAGAAATGGCAAAACAGGTGGCCCATGAGGTGAAAAATCCACTTACTCCTATGAAGCTTACCATCCAGAATTTTGAAAGAAAATTTGATCCGGAGGATCCAAATATAAAAGAGAGAGTAAAACAGATGAGTAAAACGGTGGTAGATCAGATCGACTTAATTGCCACAGTTGCTTCTGCATTCTCAGAATTTGCAAAGCTTCCTGAAAAAAATAATGAGGTGATCAACCTGAATACTGAAGTTGAAGATATATTACGTGTTTTCAATGACGACAGTGTTTTTATGCATGCTAATAAGAGTAATATCATGATCAGTATGGACAGGATTTACCTTTCCAGAATTATCACTAATCTTGTAACCAATGCTAAGCAGGCAGAGAGTGAAGATAGAAAATTAATTATTAATGTTGATGTGGAACAGCATCAGAGAAGAGTTATGATCTCTGTTCAGGATAATGGGATAGGAATTCCCGATAATATGTATGAACGTATTTTCGAACCTAATTTTACTTCTAAAAACAGTGGGATGGGACTTGGCTTATCTATGGTTAGAAAGATGATTGAAGACTACAAAGGGGAAATTTCCGTGAAATCCGAAGTAGGGAAAGGATCAACATTCATTATTACACTGCCTACTAATTTATAGTGAAATCTTTTAAATTTAAACAGTTTGAAATTCAGCAGTCTGAAAACGTCTTTCGTGTAGGAACAGACGGTGTTTTGCTTGGTGTGCTGGCCGATGTTGAGAAGGCTTCAAATGTATTGGAGATCGGGACGGGAACCGGGCTGATTACTTTGATGCTGGCGCAGAGAAATCCTAAAGCTGCTTTTTTAGGACTGGATATTAATGAAGATGCGGTAGCGCTTACAAAAGCCAATTTTGAAAATGCTCCATTTCAGACAAGACTCAGGAATATACATCAGGATTTTAAATCTTTCGATACACAAGAATCATTTGATTTGATTGTTTCCAATCCTCCTTATTTTGAAGAATCAGCATCAGATAAAGATAAGATGGCCCGCCAGACGGTGGAATTGAATTTTAAACAGCTTATTAGCCAGGCAGCCGGGCTTTTATCCGAAACCGGGCTTTTATCTGTGATTATTCCCAGTGAAGCCGGAGAGGTATTCACTTCGATTGCGAAAGAAAATTCTTTGTTTTTAAGCCGTAGGGTCAATATTACCGGAATTGAAAATTCAAAAGTTAAAAGACTGGTTCTTGAATTCTCATTACAGGAAAAAAATCTTGAAGAATCTGATTTTACTATAGAAAAAAGTCCGAGACAATACTCGGACCAATATCTTGAACTCACCAAAGAGTTTCATGTTTTTAATAGAAGCTAGAAATTAAACTTGGTATTTAAATCCTTTACTTTTAAATTTTTAAAGCTTATTCAAATAGCTCAGCAGTGTCCAGTACGGAAACTTTTCCGTCTTCACATCGGATCGCTTCACCAGGGAAGTTCTGGATCATGTGATAATCATGTGTTGCCATTACTACCGCAGCTCCATTTTCAAGGGCTACCTGCTTTAATAGAGTCATAATTTCATTAGATGTTTCCGGATCAAGGTTTCCTGTTGGCTCATCCGCCAGAATAAGGTCCGGGTGATTCAGTAAAGCCCTGGCAATGGCAATACGCTGCTGCTCGCCTCCGGAAAGTTCGTGTGGCATCTTATGCTTTTTGCTTTTCATGTTCACACTTCCCAATACCTCATTGATACGGTCTTCCATTTTTACTTTATCATTCCATCCTGTAGCTTCAAGGACAAATTTTAAGTTCTTTTCAACAGTTCTGTCTGAAAGTAACTGGAAGTCCTGAAATACAATTCCTAATTTTCTTCTAAGGTTTGGAATGTCAGAAGGTTTTAGCTTTGCCAGCTCAAATCCAACAACAGATCCATGTCCCGATGCTAATGGAATATGACCGTAAAGGGTTTTTAAAAGTGAACTTTTTCCGGAACCTGTTTTCCCGATAAGATAGCAGAATCTACCTTTCTTAATGTTAAGATTTACATCAGTAAGAACAGTAAAGTTTTTTTGTGCAATCTTTGCATGTTGTAAACTTATGATATTGTCTCCGGAGATATTTGTATGTGGCATAATTTAATTTTAAAGGCTATTTTCTAACGAAATTTTTCAACTTTTAAAAATAGAAAAAGAAGTTTATACAACCTAAATTTTAGTAAATTTTAACAACAAAAAATGCCTGAAAAAGATCTTTTCAAGCATGATTTGTATATGATAAGGTAGAAATTATCTCTTAGCGCGTGCTGCACTTACAGTTAAACTCTTTCTGCCTTTAGCTCTTCTCGCAGCCAAAACTCTTCTTCCATTTGGCGTAGACATTCTTTCTCTGAAACCGTGTTTGTTTCTTCTTTTTCTTTCTGATGGCTGGAATGTTCTTTTACTCATTACTATATATTTAAATCGTAATTAATCTATTTATTTTCAGGTTGCAAAGATATAGAAATTTTTATAAGCTACAAATTTTCACTATCTTTTTTTAAAATTATTTTGAAATGTTTTTTAATCAGAAACTTACAAATCCCTAATCAGAAACGAAATTCTGTGTGCAAAAATAATATTTAAATGATTTATATAAAAGCTTTATCTTTGAAAACTTTAATTTTAACGAAAATAAACACCACGATGTTTACACCAGCAGAACTTTTAGAAATCAATAC
Source organism: Chryseobacterium sp. WG14 (assembly GCF_024586945.1). Lineage (NCBI taxonomy): Bacteria > Pseudomonadati > Bacteroidota > Flavobacteriia > Flavobacteriales > Weeksellaceae > Chryseobacterium > Chryseobacterium sp. WG14. The sequence continues at coordinate 80,428 of NZ_JALCZD010000016.1, read as the reverse complement.
ATTACTTAAACCTGAAAACAAAATAGTTATTCTTACCCACTATAATCCGGATGGAGATGCTATTGGTTCCAGTCTGGGATTGAAACATTATCTGAAAGCCAAAGGAATTCATGCTGAAGTAATTGTCCCTAATGATTTTCCGAAATTTTTAAAGTGGATGCCGGAATCTAAAAAAGTAATCATTGCTGAATACAAGAAAAAGCTTGCTTCTGATATGATTGCCGGAGCTGACGTGATTTTCTGTCTGGATTTTAATGCCCCATCAAGAATTGGATTGCTGGGAGACTGGCTAATTAATGCGCAGGGAAAAAAAATTCTTATTGATCACCACCAGCAACCTGAAAAATTTGATTATGTATATTCTGATACAATAATTCCGGCGACTTCCCAGATGATCTACCATTTTATTGAAGTGATGGAAGATGAGAAACTGGTGAACCAGGATGTTGCAGAATGTCTTTACACAGGGATTATGACGGATACAGGAGGCTTCCGTTTCCGTTCCACAAGCGCTGCTACCCATAGAATAATAGCTAACCTTATAGAAAAAGGGGCAGACCCTGCTATGATTACTTCCAATACCTGGGATACCAATACCGTTTCCCGTCTTCATCTTCTGGCTTTAATTCTTGGAAGAATAGAAGTGGTGAATGATGGTACGGTAGCTGTTTTAAGCCTTACGAGAAATGAACTTAAAGAATATGGTTTCCAAAAAGGAGATACGGAAGGTTTCGTAAATTACGGACTAAGCATTGCCGGAGTAAAAATGGCTGCATTTTTTATGGAAGATCTTTATGAAAACTTTATTAAGATTTCTTTCAGAAGTAAGGATGATGTAGATGTCAATCAGTTTTCCAGAAAATACTTTAGTGGAGGTGGGCATATTAATGCTGCAGGTGGAAAATCTTACGATTCATTGGCGGGAACTATTGAAAATTTTAAGCAATATATATCAAAAGAAGAATTTTTGAATATAAAATAATTAAATAATAGTTTGTTTTTAATTTGAATTTATTGTACTTTAGGAAAGTAAATCACTAAAAAACAAACCATTATGAAAACAAAATTACTAGCATTCTTGCTTGCATTGCCGCTTTTGGCCCATGCGCAATTTTCTCAAAACTTTGATGCGGGAACTACAGCACCTGCTGGCTGGTCCGTCATTAACGGAGGAGATCTCAACGAATTTATATTTGGCCCGGGAGCTCCCAGAAGTGTGTATTCGTTACCCAATGCTGCGCAAATTAATTATTCAGCGGCTCCTCATGACGACTATTTAGTAACGCCTGCAATTACTGTAACGGCAGGTGTAAATGACAGATTAACTTATTTTGTGAAAAATCAGGATCCGAATTATGTAGAAAGTTATGCCGTTAAGCTATCCACTACAACAGCTACTGCAGCAGCGTTCACAACAGTTCTTACTCCGGTTGCTCCTGCACCCAATAAATGGACTTTCTTCTCTATCGATCTATCGGCTTATATAGGACAGACAGTGTATGTTGGCTTTCAGGCTACTTCTGCAGACATGTTCAGGTTGTTATTTGACAATATAAATAGCGATACTGCTCCTACTGCAGTTCCTAACTGTAGTACACTGGTATCGCCAAGCAATGGACAGACAGGCGTAAATCCCAATGCTGTAACATTAACATGGGCCGCACCAACTTCCGGAGCTCCCGTAGATAGCTATGAGGTATATCTTGATACCAATCCAAATCCTACTACTTTAGTTTCAAGTAATTATTTATTTGCTGACTTTAATAACTTGTTAGGAAATACCACCTATTATTGGAAAGTGGTGGCAAAAAATGCTGCAGGTGTAGCGGTTGCCTGCCAGACAAATAGTTTTGTAACAGGAGATTCATTTGCTCCTTACTGCTTTGGTAACCTATTATTCACCAGTGGAGTGGAGCCAATTACCTCAGTTAAGTTAAGTGATATGACCAATACTTCTTCAGAGGCACTCACAAGCCCTTCTCATGAAAATTTTGTTAATAAAGTAGCCTCAGTAGAGCAGGGAGGAACTTATCCTATTACATTTAAAGGGAATACAGACGGTAATAATGCCACTAAAATTGTAGTATATATAGACTGGAACCAGGATGGGGATTTCCTGGATGCAGGAGAAGTCTATTTCGGGGCCGCAGGCACTGCGGTAACCATAACAAACTCTACAGGTATTGATGCTATAACAGCGACTGGAAATATTGTTGTTCCTGCCACTGCTACATTAGGAAAAACAAGAATGAGAGTGAAAAAGAATTATGCAACCGGAACAACATTCTATTTAAGTCCGTGTTATTCTTCAGGAACCGGTCTTGCTGCTGTTTCAGGAACCGGTGGTTATGGTCAGGCCGAAGATTACAGTATTATGGTTTTGGCTCCAGGAACACTTACCGTTAATGAAACTAAGGCTAAATCTGCACTTGCTGTATATCCGAATCCTATGAAAGATATTTTAAATATCACTACAGCTGATAAAAAAATAACAGAAGTAACATTCTATTCTGCTGAAGGCAGATTGGTGAAATCTGTTAAAGGAAATATTGCCACTGTTAATACAAATGATCTGAAATCAGGGGTGTATGTGGTGAAAGTGAAAACATCAGATTCTGAACAGACATTCAAAGTGATTAAAGAATAATAACTGGTTCAATCATATTATAAGCTCTCAATCTGAGAGCTTTTTTTATATCCTTTTTCTTCTAATTCAATACAGGTATACTCGTAAACCTGCTGAAACATTTCGTCCATGTATTTCTTATTAAAAAGGCTGAACTTTGTCATTTTTGGAGGGTCTAAAAATATATTGCAGTATTTTACTTTAGAATACACGGATTTTGCGATGGCTAAGTGAAGTATACGGTCAAATTCTTTCATCAGACTCATCTTTTTTAATTCATCATAGCTTATTGAATTCACATGGGAGGCGATCAGGAAATCGCATTTATTAACAATAGGTTCAATGGGTAGATTGTCTAAAACACCACCGTCTACATAGATTTTGTCTCCTATTCTTACGGGGGGAAGGATGAAAGGTACGCTTGATGAAGCCAGCAGAGGCCCGAAAAGTTCTCCTTCAGAGAAAAAATCAACAATACCGTGGGTCATTTCTGTAGCGGTAACATAAACCGGTATTTTCAAAATATTGAAATTATCTTCAGGAAAATAATCTTTAAAAAGTTTTAAAATAAAATTGGAACTGAAAATTCCATTTTTTGACAGCTTCAGAGAAGACCGGGAAAAAAAAGAAGTCTGTTTGACGATTTCCATCATCTCATCGGGGGTTTTTCCAAAAGAATAGAAAGCCCCTATAATGGAACCGGCACTGGTCCCTGAGATTATTTGTGGTTTCAGATTATATTCTTCAAGTGCTTTAAGCACAGCAATATGTGCAATCCCACGCATTCCTCCGCCTGAAAGAGTAAGGCCGATAACCGGTGGTTTCTTTTTTTTGAACGAGAATAAACCCATTGCGTCAATTATGCATTACTAATATACAGGATTTTTATAAATGATTATGGCTCATCACAGTCATCATCTATTTTATCTGTAGAAATCTGTTTTTCTTTTGTACAACTTAAAAATGTGAGGATAGAGTAGATGGCGGATTCCATAGGTTTTTAAAGCACTAATTTTTTAGGAAGATTATGTAAAAGTTCAGTGTTGATGATCTCAGCACAGATGCGTGGTTTTTCCCAATGGCCATTGTGGCCACAGTCTACTATATAAGATTTTATATTGGTTCTGTCCGGGAGATTTTTAATGGTAATATCCGTTTTTACGGCATTGTCATGCTTGCCTGCCAGTACCAGTATTTTAGCTTCCAGGTTTTCCATGATATGTTTTTTGTCAGTTCTCTCTACCATACCTTTTACGCAGGCCAATGCTCCCAAATTGTTTGTGGAAAGAGCTGCCTCGAGAGCAATTTCAATCTTACCTTCAAGGATATCTTTTTCATTAGGATTGAATAAATTGGGAATTCCCGCTCTTACATAATGGGCAAACGCATCCTTAATGATTCTGTAGCTTTTTATACGCTGTAGCTTTTTCTCTTCGTCATCCGGGAAATAGGTGGAGAAGAACAACGTTAAACTTTTTAAAGAATCAGGATATTTCTCGGCAAAAGCCAATGAAGCGTACCCTCCCATAGAATGTCCCAATAGATGTACTTTTTCTAGATTCTGATGATCCAAAACTTTTTTTACCTCCTCTGCCATCAGCTCCATGGTGTGAACTTCACCAAGAATTTCAGATTGTCCGTGGCCGGGCAGATCAATTTTTAAAAGTGAAAAATCTTTAGAAAGATGAGGTTCCATATCGCTCCATATAGAAAGGTTTTCCATAAAACCATGAAGGAGTACTAAAGTTTCTTTTCCGTTTCCTTTTTTTTCAAAATTCAGCATGATATCAAAATTATAAAAGGTTAAAAATAATGCAGAGTCCTTAGGATGCTGCTGCTGATTCAAATGTAAACAAAAAAGAGCATTTTTAAAATGCTCTTTCTCTTTTATTGAACTAAGTCTTTATAAACCTTCGTTTCCCAAGGTTTGATATCTGCAACGCCATAACGTTCCTTTTTTGCAATAGCAAGGTTATCAAGCATATCTACAAAATTTTTATAGTTGGCTTCATCAGTCGGTTTGATAATGACGGTGAAGTTTTCAGGTTTAGGAGCATTTTTGTATGCTTCAGCAATGATTTTTGAAATCTTTATCCCACTGAAATCGGTCTCTTTCAGGTTGCTTGCATTTAAATCTGCCGCATTGCTCTGATGATAAAATATCCGGTTGTCTTTTCCCAGGATGAATGTTACCTGGTTTTTCTGATCCATTACGACAGGTCCTGAAGGAGGATCTCCTTTTGCCGGAAGTCCCAGATCCATCACATTGGGTTTTGTGAAATTGGTAGTGAACATAAAGAAAGTGATCAGTAGAAATCCCAAATCTACCATAGGAGTCATATCAACTCTTATTAATTTCTTTTTTTGCTTGCCGCCTTGTTTTTCTTGTGCGATTACTTCAGCCATAATTAATACTTTAAATGTTAAACGGTATTTGATGAAAACTTTTAAAACCCGATCGTAGTTTGGTTGAATTCATACAAAGTTTATACCTAAATTTCTTAAATGCTATGAATTTGTGAAAATTAATTATTATTTGATATGAAAAAGCCTTTTGATATTTTAATTTCATAAGGCTTTAAGAGTTTTTAACTGTATGGCGTTTATTTTTTTAGGATTAGTTTTTCATTTAAAATGATTTTTCCCTTATTTTCAATTTGAATCATATAAATTCCCGGAATTAGCTGAGAGGTATTTATTATTACTTTGTCTTCATGACAATTTTTAGACAATAGCTTTCTTCCGGATGTATCAGTAATGGTCACAACTGATCCGCCTGGGAGATTACTGATATTAATAAAATCTTTGGCAGGATTAGGAAAGAAAGATATAGGTCTGTTTGTTTTCATCTCCGTAGTAGATAATGTTGTGGTAGGCATAAGTTTTACAATCCAGAAATCTGAAAAACCATCTGAATGATTTCCTGAAACGTCTCCATCATTAGAGTCTGTATTACCTGCAAGAATAAATCCTCCATCCGCTGTTTCTATTGCTGAATACAGTTGATCTGTAGCACTTCCTCCTAAACTTTTCTCCCATATAATACTGCCTGTTGAATTAAGTTTGGCAACATAAAAATTGTCTGTGAAATCTGTTGAGCTTGTTGTGGTTCCTCCAATAAGGTAGCCGTTATCTGATGTTAATTCAACAGATGAAGCCCCATCATAACCGGTTCCGCCAAGAAACTGTTTCCATTGAATATCTCCGGTATTGTTAAGTTTAAAAATCCAAATATTGGGTGAATTACTATTTCCTGTAGCATCTCCGTCTGTAGAATTACTGTTTCCTGCTACAATATAGCCTCCGTCCATGGTTTGCTTTATTGCAGTAGCGTAATCATCATGACTGCCGCCTATCTTTTTTTGCCATTGCAGATCTCCGGACGAATTTAACTTGATAATCAGACAGTCGCTATAAGAAATGCCTCCAATTGTGCTGTTTGTACTGCCGGCTACGATATAGCCTCCCTCTGCAGTTTGCTGGATAGAGTAGGCGTAGTCTTTACTATTGCTACCATACGACTTTTGCCACTGCAGATTTCCAGCTTGATCCAGTTTGACGATCCAGAAATCTTCTTCTCCATATGCAACGGTAACATCTCCGTTTGAAGAATTGGTATAGCCTGCAATGACATAGCCGTTATCAGTAGTTTGTTGAATGGAATAAGCTTGTTCAACAATACCTCCTCCGAAAGTTTTTTCCCACTGAATATTTCCCGATGAATCAAGCTTTACAATCCAATAATCAAAACTCCCATGGCTTCCTGTAACATCTCCATCTGATGAAGCAGCTGTTCCTGCGATAATATAGCCGCCATCATTTGTCTGTTGGATGGAGTTTGCTTCTTCAATACTGTTGCCTCCCAATGATTTTTGCCATTGTATATCTCCCGAACTGTTCAGTTTTACAATCCAATAATCAGTCATATAAGGTTGGCCACCGGAGTGATTTCCTGTGACATCTCCATCGGTAGAACTTGAATGTCCTGCAACAATATAGCCTCCATCGGTAGTATGTTTAATTGACTTTGCCCATTCTAGATTGCTTCCTCCAAGTGATTTTTGCCACTGGATATTGGGTGCTTGGGCATACATTGAAATAGAGCAGCCTAAGACTGCCAGCATGTAAAATAACTTTTTCATTTGCGTTTAATTTAGAATTGTTTTCTAAATATATTGAAAAAGATTTTACTTAATGAAAACGACTTAGTAAGTGTTGATTTATTTCTAATAAGTGTAAAAAAAGCCTTACCAATGAATTGATAAGGCTTTAGTGTATTTTGAAATAAAATCTATTTATTTTTCTTGAAGAAATCTACTCCGCATTCTAAGAATTTTTTGAAATCCTCTTTTGGCATATATCCGGAAACAGGGGTATTGATCACTTTTCCGTCAGGAGTTATTAAAACATAGTGAGGCTGAGAGTTATTATTAAAGTTAACCTGTTGGAATAAGCTCCATCTGTCACCAATTGTTTTTACTTTTTTAATCTGTCCTTCCCCAAGGTCTATTTTAGTTTTTTGATCTTCAGGAAGCTCTTCTTTATCATCTACATATAAAGAAGCTAATACCACGTCGTTTTGCAGTATAGGCAGAATATCCGGTTCACTCCAGACAAATTCTTCCATTTTTCTACAGTTTTCACAACCGTATCCCGTAAAGTCAATTAAGATGGGTTTGTTTTCCTTTTTGGCAAGCTCAATAGCTTTGAAAAAATCATGCTCAGGATGCATTCCTAAAATTCCGTCTTTCTCATCGTGGAAATAGCTAACATTCAGTGGAGGTAAAATACCACTTAACAGCTGAAGTTTCGGACGTTCAGAAGGAATTAATCCCTGGATCAGATAAATGACAAATCCAAAACCTAATACTCCAAGAATCTTTCTGGTGATCGAGATCTTTGGTTTTTTATCATCATGCGGGAACTTGATCAGCCCGAATAAATATAAAGCAAGCCCAAGAGCAACAATGATCCAGATGGCGATGAAAAGTTCTCTTTTCAGGAAGAAAGTTTTGGAAACCAAATCTGCCTTGGATAAGAATTTTAATGCTAATGCCAATTCTACGAATCCTAACACAACTTTCACAGTATTCATCCATCCTCCGGATTTTGGAAGACTTTGCAACGCTTGTGGGAATAAAGCCAATAGCCCGAAAACAATCGCCCACGCCAGCCCAAATCCTGCTAGTGCAAAAGTCAGCAGCATAGGAACATTGGAAGATCCTGTTACCGCACTTCCCAGTAAACTTCCTAAAATAGGTCCTGTACAAGAGAATGAAACAATAACCAGCGTAAGTGCCATAAAGAAGATTCCAATGATCCCTCCGGCTTCTTCTGCTTTCGAAGATTTATTGGCAATGGAACTAGGTAGTGTAATATCATAATACCCGAAGAAACTTCCGGCAAAGAAAATAAAGATGATAAAGAAGGCAATATTCAGCCATACACTTGTAGAAATTTCATTGAAGATATTTCCGGCAATTCCGTCAATGATATGGAAAGGGATACTTAATAAGACAAAAATAAGAAGGATGAAAAATCCGTAGATAATAGCGTCTCTTTTTCCTTTTGCTTTATCTTTATTTCCTTTGGTAAAGAATGAAACCGTTAAAGGAATCATAGGGAAAACACAAGGTGTTAGCAAGGCAATTAAACCTCCGATAAATCCTAAGAACAGGTATGTCCAGTAGTTTTCTTCTACCTGTGTAGATGCTGTCCCACAGTCTGTCAGTGGATTTTTAAAATCCAATGTTTCAATTTTTAGCTGTTTAGGATCTAATTTTGAAACTTCAGAAACGGTAACTTCTTGTTTTGGAGGATTTTCGGTAATTTTTTCAACTGTTTTCACCGAGTCTTTTACAGCTGCAGGTGTTTCTTCAACAGCCTCTTCAGTGGCTCCTTTCGGAGTTAGTTTTTGATTGAATTCTAAAGTATTGGGAGCTAAACAAACCCTGTCGTCACAAGTCTGATACGTAATCTCAGAAGTAACATCGGCTGGTTTTGCAGGATCTTTTAATTTGAATTTTTGTTTGAACCCTGCTGAATTGGAGTAAAAAACAATAGTTCCTCCAAAAGCCTCGGAAAATTCTTCATGCTTTTTACCCACCTCGGTAAATTTTCCGATCAGTTCAATATTTTTTCCTGAAACTTTATACTCAGTAGGAATTCCGGTGTCTTCCGGTAAATCTTTTGAGTAGATATGCCAGCCTTTTTCCATGGTGGCATTTAAAACCGCTTCATACTGGTTATTTCCCAGTTCATTGATGGTGAATTTAAACTTTACAGGATTTTTTATCTGCGCATTAATTCCCGTCGCTAAAAATAGCAGAATTAATAAAAACCAATTTCTAAATTTCATTTTTCGTTTCATTAAAAATTTTGAGACTCCATTTTGTTTTCTCATCCTTAGTATATTTTCTGTCCTGCCTGAAAGGGAGTATTCCAAGTACGGAATTATTGCTGTCAGCCAGTATCCAAATTTTTTGCCTCGCTAAAATAGATAATTTTTCGTCCCTAAAAAATTTAGAAACTTTCTTTTTTCCTGAAAAACCAATAGGGTAAAACTCGTCACCATCCTGTTGCTTTCTCAGGCGCAATGGAAACTGAAGTTTTTCAGCATCAAAATCCCATTCAAAATCCTTATTGATTCCATCAATGTCTTCAATAGTATTTTTAAGGTTAATATTGATTTGTTTTTCAGAAAAATTAAAATGATAAATCAGGATAACTTCCTCTGTAGACTTCTGTTCTTTATTCCTGTCGAGAAATATCAATTCATCACGGTTAACGATCAGTTGGTATTCTTTTGAAAAAAAAGAGCTGTTGTTTTCAGCAGTAAAAATTTTAGGGATTTCTTCCTCCTGATTAAATCCATATTTTTTTAAAATTTCAAACTTTATAAAGTCACTTTCCCGATCCAGCTTTTCTTTTGATAAAATTTTGTAGTCTTTGTTAAATAGAGAAAGCTTATTTTCTATTTCTCCCACCTGTTTCTGAACAAAATCTTTAGTTTGATTCAGATAAGAAGAACTCTTTTTGAAATTTTCAAGAAAATGATCATTGGTTTCCAATAGTTTGGGAACGATTTCGTTTCTGATCTTATTTCTTAAATAATCACTTTTTTTATTGGAGAGATCCTCACGGAATTCGATATGGTTTTCCTTGGCAAACTGGTAAATTTCTTTTTTGGAAAAATTTAAAAGTGGTCGGATTATATTATTGTCATGAGAAGGAATACCGCTCAGTCCATTAATGCCAGATGCTTTGGACAGATTAATGATAAAAGTTTCCAGCTGATCATTAAGATGATGTGCGGTAACAAGAAATTCCAGCTTCTCCTGATTCCGGATTTCTTTAAAAAAATGATAACGGAGTTCTCTTGCCCAAAGCTGAATAGAGTGGTCCGGTTTTTTATCTTTTTCAGAAACTTCATACAGATGAAACTTTATATGATTTTTCTCACAAAAATCCTGAACAACTTTCTGATCAAGATCTGAATCTTCATCACGAAGTTTATAATTGATGTGAGCGATCTGTATTTCACAGTTTTTATCTTGCCCATTGTCCCGTAAATCCTGAAATAATGAGGCCAGAACCATAGAGTCTGCTCCTCCGCTCACCGCCAGAAGGTAGGAGTGTTTTTCAGGTTGATCAACGAGGTTTTCCAATTGATTTTTAAAGCTTGTTTTTTTCAACATATACGTTGAGAATTTCTTTTATGCAAAGATAACCGATATAATTCAATTGAATTTTCCTAACTTTGATTGGTCTAAAAATGATTATTTATGAAGATTTTAAAAATTTTAGCAGTTTCTGCAATGGCGCTGGGTATGACATCTTGTGTAAGCAAGAAACAATACGATGCCCTGAGCACAAACTATAAGCAGTGTATTGAAAATATCGGAGAAAGACAAAGAGAAATTCAGGATCTGAAATCTCAGAATTCTGCATTAGCAGGGGAGAACAGCTTACTGAAAAGCCAGCATGATGCGTTGAAATCATCTCTGGATGCATGTCTTTCAAATACAGGAAAAAGCTCTGCTAACATCGATAAATTGGTAAGTGAAATCAACTCTTCAAACTCATACATCAAGCAATTGATTTCAAACAATGCTAAAAATGACAGCTTGAATCTGGCATTGTCTAATAAGCTGAAGAGATCTTTAGATAACGTTTCTGATGAAGATGTACAGGTGAAGGTACTGAAAGGGGTAGTAATGATCTCGCTTTCAGATAAAATGTTATACAAAACAGGAGATTACAATATCTTACCTGCTGCTCAGGAAGTCTTAGGTAAAGTAGCGAAAGTAATCAATGATTATGATAAATATTCTGTACTGATAGAAGGTAACACAGATAATGCTCCATTAAATTCTACAAACCTGCCTAGAGATAACTGGGATCTTTCTGCATTAAGAGGAACTTCTGTTGCTAAAGTTCTTCAGACTCAGTTTGGAGTAGATCCTGCGAGAATGACAGCAGGAGGGCGTTCTGAATACAACCCTAAAGCTACAAACATGAGTGTTTCCGGTAGAGGGGAAAACAGAAGAACTGAAATCATCATTATGCCTAAGCTTGATGAATTTATGAAACTGATGGATATCGCTCCAAAGAAATAATTAAAACAATTATAATAAAAACAATAAATCCCGAAGAAATTCGGGATTTATTGTTTTTATGAAATAAGTTCATCTTTTTCAAAAGATGGATCTAAGGTTAATCAATAGATGTAATTATTTATAGCAAGCGTAATCTACATCTCTTTCTCTCAACTGCTTTATCATATACCCCACATAAAAAATCCCGAAGAGGCTCGGGATATTTTTTTTTAATCAAATTAATTCTTCCTTTTTAAGAAGAGAAATAATTCTTTGCAAAAATGAATTGGATATTTCGGTCTTCGTTTTTTTTGAAGAAGAGCGTGTATTACCTTTCAGTAATACAGATTTTTGATTCTCACGGTTAGTTTGTTTCTCTTCTGCAATCATTTTTCGTAGTGTTTTTACCCTTTATCCTACACGCAAAATTATAACTATTGTGGTAGCGAAAACATCCGTATTTTCACGGTATTTTGTATGGGGTTTTCCCCGGCCGCTTAATCAGATATATAGAGTTTTTATAGATGAATTCTGGAAAACAGACTGATATGAAAAAATGTCTGTTCAATACATTTGTGTAAAAAATCAATAAAAACACATGTGATTTATGTTTTTAATTATGTGATATCATGATATTTATTTAAAATAATACGTATATTTAAATCTCCATAAAAGGAAATAAATATAGAGGCATCCGAAAATCTTAAAGAGTAGGAAAATAATACTAAACAAAATAAATATGAAAAATTCAAAAAAACTTTCAAGAAGAGAAATGAAAACTGTACAAGGAGCTATTAATGGGTGTAATCCACAGATATTTTGTTCCAGTCCACAGACAAAGTGTTGCCCAGGATGGGTCTGTGCAGGTATAAGACAATATTGTATAGCCATATAATGATTTTTTACATAAAAATTAGATATGTCTAAAAAGAGAGGAATTAATTCCTCTCTTTTTTGTTTTGGATATGGAACAGAAACATGGGTTGTTCAAAAAAGAAATTTTAAAATCCTTAAATTTGTTTAAATTAAATTTTCTATGAGTTTTTTTGAAGAAAAGAATCCTGAAATGGACAGGTATTTGGAAGCACATGCTTCTTCAGAATCAGAAATACTGAAAAAGCTGAGAAGGGAAACCTATCAGAAAACAACACAGCCCCACATGATTTCAGGATATCAGCAAGGAAGACTTTTAACTATTATTTCCCAAATGCTGAAACCCAAAAATGTGCTGGAAATAGGAACATTTACAGGATATGCTACCTTGTGTCTGGCAACAGGTCTTGCTAAGGATGGAAAAATTACAACTTTGGATGTGAATGAAGATCTTGCATACCTGCCAAAGAAATATTTTGAGACGAGTGAATATGCCAGTCAGATTGAATTCAGGCTTCAGGATGCTAAAGAGTTTTTGAAAGAAACAGATGAGGTTTTTGACCTTATTTTTGTGGATGCTGATAAAGAAAATTATGCAGACTATTTTAGACTCATTAAACCGAAAACGAAATCCGGATCTGTAATTATGTTTGATAATGTCTTGTGGTATGGAAAAGTACTGGAAGAAAATCCAAAACAGAAATCTACACAGTCTATCAAAGAATTAAATGATTTAGCGGCAAAAGATGAAGATTTCGAAAATCTTATTTTACCTTTGCGTGATGGAGTAAATTTTCTGAGAAGAAAATAAATTAAAAGATTTAAAAATTAAGAAATTAAAAGATTTTACGGAATCTGATTCTTTAATCTTTAAATCATTCAATCTTTTAATCTTAATGAATGAATAAAGGAATTTGTATTGTTACAGTAGCGCCGGTCCGTGCTGAAAATTCTGACAAAGCGGAAATTGTCACGGAAATATTGTTTGGGGAAAGTGCTGATATTTTGGAGGTTAATAAAAACTGGACTAAGATAAAAATGCACTATGACGGCTATGAGGGATGGATGGATACGAAACAGATAAAGCCTGTAACAGATGAAGAGCTTGCTAACAGAAAAGTTACTATTGTTACTGAAGACTTCTCTTCCGTACTCATGAACGACGGTAAAACTTTGTTATCTATGGGTTCTGAGGTGGAATTTCCTGCTGTAGCCTCAAAAAGAAGTCATGACCTACGGGAAAGTATTGTCCTGGCTGCTCGTGAATTCATTAATGTACCCTATTTATGGGGTGGGAAAAGTTTCTTTGCCGTAGACTGTTCCGGTTTTACCCAGTTGGTTTATAAAATTCATGATATAAAATTACCCAGAGATGCTTCTCAGCAGGCTGAAGTAGGAGAAGCACTTACTTTTGTGGAAGAAACACAGCCTGGAGATCTTGCTTTTTTTGAAAATGCTGAAGGCAAGATTATCCATGTAGGTATTATGCTGGAAAATCAAAAAATTATCCATGCCTCAGGAAAGGTGAGAATTGATACGCTGGACTCTACGGGAATCTTCAATAAAGAAATGAATAAACATACCCATAAGTTGAGAGTACTTAAAAGTGTTATTTAAAATATGAAAATCTCCAGCATATTATTAATTGTAAATACGCTATTGCTTATTGTAATTTGGGCATTTGCAGGAATTAAATATGCTGCATTACCAGAGGTGATTCCTACTCATTTTGACTTTCAGGGAAATGTAGATGGAGAATCTGGAAAAACTGCGATCTGGGCCCTTCCGTGTATTGCTACTTTTATTTCTGTTCTTTTTGTTGGAATATCCAGAGATCCCAATTCTACTTTACTGAATGTTCCTAAAAGTTTTCGTAATAAAGAGACTTTAGAATTGTATGTGTTTTCCCTGCAGCTTCCTGTAATGCTTTTATTTTTAGATATTATTTTAGAGAGCGTTCGGATAGCAGAGGGTAAGCAGACTGATCTCAGTAATGCTATTTTTATTATTCTAGGATTGCTGTTTACAGTGATTGGAGTAGGATTAGTGAAATCAATTCAGGAGAGCCTCACAAAGAAATCTAACGATAAATCAAATCAAAATTGAAACTGATTTACAACATATTTATTAGCCTTCTCATTTTCGGAATGAAGGCTTTCTCTTTGATTAATGATAAAACTAAAAAAGGCGTTGACGGCAGAAGACAATCTTTGGATAAAGTAAAAACTGCCTTTTCAAAAGAAGACAAGGTGGTCTGGATGCATGCCGCAAGCTTGGGAGAATATGAGCAGGGGCTGCCGGTTTTGGAAAAACTAAAAGAAAGACTGCCGGATCACAAAATTCTAGTAACGTTCTTTTCTCCATCGGGTTATGAAAATGTTGTTAAAAAAAAGCATATCGCAGATGTGATCTGCTATCTCCCTTTTGATAAAAAACGTACTGTAAAAGACTTTACATCACAGTTTAATACTCAACTGTTTTTTACGGTGAAGTATGACTATTGGTATAATCTGCTGGCTGAGCTTAAAAGTAAAAATGCAAAGGTGTATGTGATTTCTGCATTGTTCTATGAAAGACAATCTTTCTTTACTTCCTATGGAAAGTGGTTTGTAAAACAACTTCAGCATAATGTAGATTGGTTTTTTCATCAGACTCAGTTTTCCCTTGCTCTTGCTAAAAGTGTAGGCCTGGTGAAATCTTCAGTAACGGGAGATACCAGGTTTGACCGTGTCAGACAGCTTAGGCTACGCGACAATCATGTAGATTATATTGCAGATTTTATAGGGAAAAATAAAGCAATTGTTTTTGGAAGCTCATGGCAGGCAGAGGAGAAAATTGCAGCAACGGTATTCCGAAAAAATTCCAGGTTAAAACTGATTATAGCGCCTCATGACATGAAAAGAGTGGAACATTTAAAAAGTATTTTCCCTGAGGCATTGTTGTATAGCGAAATGCAAACCTCTCAAGCCATAAATCTCAATACTCAACTCTTGATTATAGACAGCATAGGTTTATTGTCAAAGCTGTATTCCTATGCAGATATTGCTGTAGTGGGAGGAGGTTTCCATGATGCAGGGCTGCATAATATCCTGGAGGCAGCCACATTTGGTGTTCCTGTTATTTTTGGGAATCATTACAAAAAGAATCCTGAAGCAGATGACCTTATCTCTGTAGAAGGTGGGAGATCTTTTGCTGATGAAGCTACTGCTGCAGAATTTGTCTTATTTCTTACCAATGACGATAACAAAGAAGAATTGGCAGCAATGTCTCAGAATGCTGAGAAATTTGTTGACGGGAAACCTAATGCTACAGAAATGATCCTTCAGAAAATCCTATCTTAAAAATCCCTGGCTTTTAATCTCTTTCATAATCGTTTCAATATTCTCGGGAATCTTTTCACATTCAAACCAGTTGAAATCAAGGCCATTATTGATGCAGAGTTTTTGCAGGTAATGGTTTTCCAAGATTTTATTTTGGGTATCACTCAGGAGCTCATCAATTTCCATCCAGTAATCTTCATCCAGCTTTTTGGCTAAAATCAGATACTTAAATATTTTATTGATGATATAAAGATACAGCTTGTAGATATTGTCAAACCTCTGCCGGCTGAGATCATCATTATATTCTAAAATGGCATTGATCATCAGTAAATTAAGAGAGATGTCTCCAAATTTATCAGTGGTAATCTTTACATGCTCTGTAACTTCTGCGCTTATTTTGCGGATAATGGTCAGGAAATACTTCGCATTGCCAATATATTTTGAAGCTAAAAGAACCTTTTCGGCTACTTCCTTTTCCATTGCATTTCTTTTATCATCCGTGGTTTCAGGATCAATAAGTTCGAAATATAATTTTTTAGACAGCAGTTTGTCCTTTTTTAAAAGTCTGAAGATAAGTTTATCCTTTTCAGGGCCGGAAAAGGCACTCAGTGCTGCTTTAAATTCTTTTGAATACTCCATTAATTAAAAATTTTTGAATACTTTAAAAATCCGTTTACTGCCCAGTTGACAGTGTAATACAATGATTTTACAGTAGAAAAGCCCATAAAATCCTTATAGACCAGATATTGGTCTTTAATAATGTCCTTCTTCTTTCTGGAAACACTGTTTTCCCGCATTCTGTATTTCGCCATTGTTTTGTTGATGGGCATTCCTTCCGGAATTACTTTTAGAAGATTCAGCCACATTACGTGATCCTCACGCTTACTTTTTACGGGAAATAAAAATTTTCCCGCTCTTTTGGTGTCATACATCGTTGAAACCGGAGCTAGTCTGCATGTTTTCAGAAGGTTTGAAAAAGTAACTACCGTGTCAGCCATAAAATCCTTTAATATAGGCTTCAGATGTTCATCACATCGGGAATAATTGCAGTACACAAGCTCTGCATTATGTTCCTGCATATAATCAGTCATGGTTTCCAGATATTCCGGATACCAGTAATCATCAGAATCAAGAAAGGCAATATATCTTCCCTGAGCTCTTTCAAGACTTTTATTTCTGGCATTTCCTGCGCCACCGTTCTTTTCCAGGACCTGTAGTTTTATTCTGGGATCATTGTACTTTCTGAGGATTTCTACGGTATTGTCTTTAGAAAGGTCATCCGTGATCAGCCATTCCCAGTTTTCATAGGTCTGGTTAAGAACAGATTGTATTGTTTCTTCAATGAATTCTGCAGAATTATAACAGGGAGTGATGATGGAGACGAGGTCTTTCATTTGTGGTTTTAAATATATTCAAAATTATAAAAATCTTTTTTCATAAAAGTGCCAGGAGGAAACTCCTATTCCAATTACGGTCAGCATACAGATAACACCCATTACATACGGGTTATAATCTTCAAAAAGTCCTAATGTCTGGAATACCCGGATGACAGGGAAGTGAAATATGTAAATACCGTACGTAAAGTCTCCGTATTTTCCGAAGTTATTCAGGAACTTAAAAGAGTAGGCGATATACAGTACAATAATACTGATCATAATAGGAGAGAACAGTTTTATTTTAAAAATAAGATCTATCCATACGGTGGTCATAGCAATAATAAAAAGCGTATGCTTGTGCTGAATGAATTTATCAAAATTAAAATATAAAAGCATCCCGCCAATGAAATAACATAATGATCCGGGTAATTGTCTTGAGATGGCTGCCTTTCCTGTCATTTCAAAATAATTAAGAAATACCAGTGAAAGAAAATACAATACAATCAGACTGATATTTCTGTATCTATTATTTTTTCCGAAGAATAAAAACATGAAGGGAACAGCAATATAGAAGCACATTTCTATTTTAAGGGTCCACAATGCACCATTTACAGCCTGGTTGCCAAATACGCCGGGAAGCCATGGTGATTTGAAATTCATGAAAATCGAATTCCAGAACCAATATTTGTAGACCTGTGCATTGCCGAAATATTCAGAAAATGATAATTTGCTGACAAGGCTTAGTAAGACTGTACAGAGAAATACCACCAATAAATAGGCAGGAACAATCCTGTTGAATCTCTTTTTAGCATAGCTTTTTAAACTGGAAGATCTTTCATAACTTCTTGCAATTAAAAAACCACTGACGATAAAAAACGAAAAAACCGCGACTTCTACTGGGCTGTGTTCTAAAAATTTAAGTTGAGGAGAGACGCTTAAGGCGCCTAAATGTCCCACAAATACAATGAATGCCAGGAGAACACGGATAAAGTCAAAATTATTTTTCGTTATATCTTGCATTTTTTTCTTTCTTATCTACAAAAATAACTTTTTTAATAAAATAGAGGGCTTTTCGAAGGTTCAATATTTGTTAAATAAAGGCAATATCGTCCTTAAGTGTTTAAAAAAATGTATAAATAAAGGTTGACTCAATAATTTTTCACAAAAAATAGTAATATAAATCAAAAAAATTATAATTTTAGCCCTTGAAAAAATTGATCTATGAAGAAATTAGCACTACTATTTGCCGGGTTATCATTATTTGTAGCTACCGGATGTAATGATGATAAAGATCCTGTTATGGAAGCTCCTATTGTGGGGGTTTGGCAGCCTTTAAAGGAAGTGGTTACCACTGTGGAAGTGAATGAGCAGCCGATTTCGGATGTCATTACCTATTCTACATGTCAGAAAGAATCCAGATGGAGGTTCAATACTGATGTTCTGGGTAAAAGAACTGACTGGGGAGATACAGCTACACCAGGGCAGTGTGCTATTGTTTCTGATAAAAACTTTACCTATACTTATGATAAAAGCAGTAAATCTGTGCAGATAAAGTATCAGGGAATTGTAGAACCGGTTACTGCAAAAGTGGTTACCCTGGATGATACAACGCTCAATCTTGCAGTAAGAGAAGAGACACAGGATCCGACTGTATTTAAAACAAGAACCTATACTTTCAAGAGAATTCCTCAACCATAATAAGTATACTTCAAGATATAAAACAGATCTCATCCCAGGATGAGATTTTTTTGTTGGGTATCGATTGGTAATTAATAATAAATTAAATTTTTATTTCTTTTAAAATCATTAATTTTGTGAATCTTGTTAAAAGAAAATGACATTCAATAGTTAAAGTCTAACATCTAACATATATATAAAGTGTTTTACGATCATCAGCAGATAGAAAAAAAGTGGCAGAAATACTGGGAGGAAAATCAAACCTATAAAACCTCCAATAACACAGATAAACCTAAATTTTATGTACTCGATATGTTTCCGTATCCATCCGGGGCAGGGCTTCACGTAGGTCACCCACTTGGGTATATTGCTTCGGATATCTATGCAAGATATAAGAGACATCAAGGGTTTAATGTTCTCCACCCGGTAGGATATGATAGCTTTGGGCTTCCTGCTGAGCAGTATGCAATCCAGACAGGACAGCATCCGGCAATCACCACAGAACAAAATATCAACAGATATGAAGAGCAATTAAAAAAAATTGGATTTTCGTTCGATTGGAGCAGAGAGGTAAGAACTTCTGATGCTTCCTATTATAAATGGACACAATGGATTTTTATCCAGTTGTATCATTCCTGGTATAATAAAAATACAGATAAGGCGGAAGCTATAGATACCTTAATCAAACATTTTGAAGAAAAAGGTACAGAAGGGCTGAATGCCAATCAAAATGATGCACTTAGCTTTACCGCAGAAGAATGGATGAATGCTTCTGATGTGGATAAAGAAGATATCCTGTTAAATTACCGTCTTTCCTACAGGGCAGAAACAACAGTGAACTGGTGTCCTGCTTTGGGAACAGTATTGGCGAATGATGAGGTGAAAGACGGAAAATCTGAAAGAGGAGGCTTTCCAGTATTCCAGAAGAAAATGATGCAGTGGAGCATGAGAATCTCTGCCTATTCTGAAAGATTATTACAAGGGCTTACTCAATTGGATTGGCCACAGCCTCTGAAAGATGCCCAGGAATATTGGATTGGAAAATCTCAGGGTGCCCAGGTGAAATTTCAGGTAGAAGGTCATGATGAAATCGTTGAAGTTTTCACCACAAGACCTGATACTATTTTTGGAGCTACTTTTATGGTGTTGGCTCCGGAGAATCCTTTAGTGGAAACAATTACTACAGCTGCCCAAAAAGCAGCAGTAGATACCTATATAGAAGAAACTTCCAAAAAAACAGAAAGAGACAGGATGGCTGACGTGAAAAACGTGAGCGGAGCTTTCACTGGAAGTTATGCCGTGAATCCTTTCAGCAATGAGAAGATGCCGATCTATATTTCAGATTACGTATTGATGGGCTATGGAACAGGAGCTGTAATGGCTGTACCTGCTCATGACGAACGCGACCACAGATTTGCTAAGAAATTTAACCTGGAAATTAAAAAAGTGGTGGAGACTGAAGAAGACATTCAGGAGAAGTCTTTTGATTCTAAAGATTCTGTTTGTGTCAATTCTGATTTCTTAAACGGACTGCATTATAATGAGGCAAAATCAAAAATAATCTCGGAAATAGAAAACAAAGGAATCGGTCATGGAACTACAAACTACAGACAGCGTGATGCCATTTTCTCAAGACAGCGTTATTGGGGAGAACCTATTCCTATATATTATAAGGAAGGGATGCCATATACGTTACCGGTTTCTGCCTTACCGCTTGAACTTCCTGAAGTTGAAAAATATTTACCCACTGAAGATGGAGATCCTCCATTAGGAAATGCAAAAGTATTTGCCTGGGATGAGGTAAACCAAAAGGTAGTCTCTACAGAGTTAATTGATGATCAAACTATTTTCCCAATAGAATTGTCTACCATGCCGGGTTGGGCTGGAAGCTCGTGGTATTTCCTTAGATATATGGATTCTCAGAATGACGGAGAATTCTGTGCAAAGGATCTTTCAGATTATTGGGGACAGGTAGATCTATATATAGGAGGTAGTGAACATGCAACGGGTCACTTGTTATATTCCCGTTTCTGGAATATGTTCTTAAAAGACAGAGGCTGGATCAGTCATGATGAACCTTTCCAGAAACTGATCAACCAGGGGATGATTTTAGGAATGAGTGCTTATGTGTACAGAATAGACGGAACCAATCAATACGTTTCTAAAAATCTTGCGGCCAATTATCAGACTCAGCAAATCCATGTTGATGTATCCTTATTAAAAGGAACCTCTGATGAATTGGATACAGAAGCATTCAAAACATGGAGACCAGATTATGCTAATGCAGAGTTTATTTTAGAAGATGGAAAATACATCACAGGCCGTGAAGTAGAAAAAATGTCCAAGTCAAAATACAATGTAGTTAATCCGGACGATATCTGTGAAGAATATGGAGCGGATGGTTTAAGACTGTATGAAATGTTCCTGGGACCATTAGAGCAATCTAAGCCTTGGAATACACAAGGGCTGAGCGGAGTGTATGGTTTCCTTAAAAAATTCTGGAATCTGTATTTTAACGGCGATGTATTTGAAGTTTCTGAGGAAGAACCTACCAAGGCAGAATATAAAATTTTGCATACCTTAATAAAGAAGGTGGTTTTTGATATTGAAAACTTTTCTTTCAATACCTCGGTGTCATCATTTATGATCGCTGTAAACGAGCTGCAGAAAATAAAATGTAACAAACGCAATATATTGGAACCTTTAGCCGTTATCATTTCTCCGTATGCCCCTCACATCTGTGAAGAGCTTTGGAGTTTACTGGGACACGGTGCATCTATCGAATTTGAAAGATTTCCTGCATTAAATGAAGAATATCTTGTTGAGGACGAAATTGAATATCCGGTAAGCGTAAATGGTAAAATGAAGTTCAAAATTTCGCTTTCTGCTCAATTATCTGCTAAGGAGGTGGAAGATTTGGTGATTTCAAATGAAAAAATGCAACAGATTTTGGAAGGTAAAACCCCTAAAAAAATCATTGTAGTTCCTCACCGTATTGTGAATATCGTAATTTAAAAAAAAATTAACATTGGGAAATTAAAAAAAATGGGGTACTAATTTTTTTGATTTTTTAACTCAAATGTTAAATTTGGAAAAAATATATAAAATATCTAAGAATAATTATTATTTTAAAATCGTATTAATTTTTCTTTATCAAAAAAAAGCAAAATGTTTAATTAAGACTCTTGCATTTTAATTAATTTTGCCTTTAATTTACACCCTGTAAAAATTTAAAACAATATAATTTAGTTAAATATGGAAATGAATGTTTCAAAAAATGATGAGCAAGTAGTTGCTAGAAAAGCGGGAGGTTTAAATCCAGCTGTTATTATTCCTATTCTATTTGCTATAGGAATTTGTATTTATTTATTCGTTCTTGGTAACCCAGGAAACTTTAAAGATGCAGACAAACTAGGTAGTGGTTCTGTAGCTTTCTCAAGTGTTGAAGGAAAAGACATTCACCCAGAGTCGTTTTTAGGTATTATCTACAAAGGAGGGGTTATTGTACCAATCTTGATTACTTTCATGATTACGGTAATTGTTTTCTCTTTTGAAAGATATTTCGTACTTGGTAAAGCTGCCGGAAAAGGAAACTTAGACAACTTCGTTGTACAAGTAAGAAGCTTACTAAACCAAAACAAAATTGATGAAGCTCTTGAAGAGTGCGACAGACAACAAGGTTCAGTAGGAAACGTAGTAAAAGAAGGTCTTACTACTTACAAAGCTCTTTCTCACGATACAACTTTAAATAAAGAGCAGAAAATGGTAGCTCTTAACAAAGCTATCGAAGAGGCTACTACTCTTGAGATGCCAATGCTTGAGAAAAACATGATGATCCTTTCTACTTTAGGTACAGTTGCTACGCTAATCGCACTTTTAGGAACGGTAATCGGGATGATCAAGGCATTCTTCGCATTAGGTTCAGGAGGAGGTACTCCGGATGCTGCTGCACTTTCTACAGGTATCTCTGAAGCATTGATTAACACAGCTTTAGGTATTGGTACTTCAGCAATCGCTATTATCCTTTACAACTTCTTTACTTCTAAAATTGATGGATTAACTTACAAGATCGACGAGATCTCTATGAGTATCCAGCAGTCTTTCGCTGAATTCAACTAAGAATTAGCAAGGTATTTGCATTGGCAATTAAAAGAAGTTTAATTAAAAATATTTTATAATAATGGCGAGAGTCAAACCAAAAAGACATGGAGTAGTGACGGACATGACCGCGATGTGTGACGTTGCGTTCCTACTACTTACATTCTTTATCTTGACCACTCAGTTTAAAAAACCTGACGTGGAGCAGATTAAACCGCCATCTTCAATATCAGAGAAGTTACTTCCTGACGCAAGTTTGATGACCATCAACGCTACTCCGGACGGAAAATTTTATTTCCAGCCAGTAGAGAATGCATCAGAGAGATTACAGCTTTTAGACAAAATGGGCCAAAAGTATAATATTACTTTTGACAACAAACAAAAAGCATCATTTCAGAAAGTACAAGCTATTGGGGTTCCTATGAACCAACTGAAAAGCTATCTCGATTTGTCAGATGAGGAACAGAAAAATTTCAAGAGTCCTAAAGGGATTCCTATGGATAGTACAAATAAGCAGTTAGTTGACTGGGTACAGCAGAGTTTGAGCGTAAATCCTGATTACAAATTAGCAATCAAGGGTGATGTTACGACTCAGTATCCTAAAGTTAAAAGCCTATTTGAAGGTTTAAGAGATATTGATTTTCTTAAATTCTGGTTGATTACATCACAAGAGGGTAAACAATAATATATCATTAGAAATGGCAGAAGTACAAGTACAGGAAAAAGGCGGCAAAGGCGGCAAGGTACGTTCCAAGAAGCAGAATACCAGAGTCGATATGACTCCTATGGTGGACTTGGGTTTTCTATTGATTACCTTCTTTATGTTCACAACCACATTTAGCAAACCGAATGTAATGGATTTGGGTCTTCCGGCTAAACCGAAAGATGAAAAACAAAAACCACCTCCAACAGAGATTAAACTTTCTAACTCAATTTCTTTATTATTGGGTAAAGACAATAGGATTTTTTGGCATCAGCAGGATAATACTTCTTTAACTGATCAGAATCTTAATGAAACTTCTTTCGATAGAGAAGGGATTAGAAAAGTAATTGAGCAGGCAAAAGC
Source organism: Chryseobacterium sp. WG14 (assembly GCF_024586945.1). NCBI lineage: Bacteria > Pseudomonadati > Bacteroidota > Flavobacteriia > Flavobacteriales > Weeksellaceae > Chryseobacterium > Chryseobacterium sp. WG14. The sequence continues at coordinate 56,795 of NZ_JALCZD010000016.1, read as the reverse complement.
AAACGCGGCAGATAAAACTAAATTTACTGTTATTATCAAACCGACTGACGATGCTGTATATAAGAACTTTGTAGATATTCTTGACGAAATGGCAATTACTAAAAGTGAGCAATACGGGGTAACCGATGTGAAGCCTTGGGAACAAGCTATTTATAATAAGAAGGTTGGTAACTCTGGAGCTCCTGCAGCACCAGCAACAAAGTAATTTAACCATAAAATTGTAAAAATCTATGGCAGATGAAAATGTATACAATCAAAATCTTACTTTAGACGAGATTGTATTTGAAAATAGAAACAAGGAATATGGTGCCTACGATCTTAGACATCAGTATCCGAGACTTCTGACAAAATCATTTATTGTTGGAACGGCATTATTCCTGGTTGCGGCATTGTCTCCTTTTATTTATCTTACCATTAAGAGACTTACTGAACCGCCTAAGCAAGAAGTGAAGGCAGACTTGGTAGAAATTCTTCAGGAAGATAAAATTATTGAGCAGCCAAAAGAAGAAGAACCACCTCCACCACCTCCACCTCCAAAAGAAGAGGAGAAAATTGAGGTCATCCAGAACGTGGTTCCTGAGCCTGTAAAAGCTCCGAAAATTGAAACTCCACCACCACCGATTTCTAAGCAGTTGGAAACAACAACTGGTTTGAACAATCAGGAGGGGGTTAAAGCTCCGGCTTATACGCCACCGCCGCCACCACCATCTACAGGTACTAAAGCTAGTACTGTGGAAGTAAAAGCGAATAATCCTAACGAGATCTACAAAGATGTAGACCAGTCTGCAGAATATCCTGGAGGTATGGGTGCATTAAGAAAGTTCTTAGGAGATAACTTCGATACTTCTCTAATGGAAGGAGGTGAAGGTACGCTTAAAGCTAAGCTTAAGTTCGTTGTAGAAAAAGACGGAACTGTTTCTGGAGTTACCATTGAAGAGAAATCTCCAAATGGCGACTTCAACAGTGAAGCGATTCGTGTAGTTAAGAAACTTAAAAAGTGGACTCCAGCGAAAAGAAATGGAGAAAGCGTTAGATCTTACTATAGCGTTCCATTTACTATGAACTTTGAATAATTAGACTTATTTATTCATAATATAAATAAAAAGAGAGGCATATGCTTCTCTTTTTATTTTTTTTGTATTTTTGTTACATGATGTTCAATTGGTTATCCCTGGTTACGGGATTGTTTTATATCGTTTTAGGAATTGTAGTCATTATCTATAAATTCTTTTTTACAATTTTGGAACCTGCTATTGCCTATGCAATGGGAACTGTTCTGATTATTTATGGAATATTCAGGATCTACAGGGCGCTTTCAAAAATTAAAAAATCAAAGAATGAAGAATAGTTTTAAGATTGTAGTTGTTTTTATTCTGAGTATAATGCTCATCAACTGCAAAAAGGAAGAGAAATCTCCGTCTTACAATAAAGGTGACCTTACAATTTATACTGACGAATCTTTTCAAAGTGTTACAGAAGCATTAGCCGACGGCTACATGATCAACTACCCGGAAACACGTATTAAAGTGGCTACACAAAAAGAGGATTTAGGACTTCTTGACCTCCTGAATGGGAAGGCAAAGGTTATTGTAATGTCTAGAAACCTGACTACAGAAGAAGTGAAAACTTACGAAGAAAGAACCGATTTAAAGTTTTTACCTTCAAAGTTTGCTGCTGATGCTGTTGTCTTTGTGGTTCCTAAAAACTCTCCAAAAGAAAATATTTCAATGAATGAGATTAATGAGGGAATGCTATCTGAGAACAAGAATTTTATTTTTGATGGTACGAATTCCAGTAACTTGAATTTTGTTGCTGAAAAGCTGAAAAAACAGCCGAAAGATCTTAAGTTTTCAATTATTCCCGGGAATAAGAAAATCATAGAAGAATTAGCTCAGTATCCGGATAAAATTGGAGTAGTGGGGTTAAATACCTTTAGCCGTCCCTACGACAAAGCCTCTGAAAAGTTAAGAGAAATGGTTAAGGTGCTTCCTGTTGTACAAAATGGAAAACAATATACGCCTGATTTTGAAAATCTTCGTTCAATGGAATACCCATTTACAAGAGTTCTTTATTTTCTGGCTAACGAAGGTAATTTTAACATTGCTAATGGCTTTATGAGATTTTCATGTACTCATTTAGGACAGAAAATTGTTCAGAAAGAAGGTTTACAGCCTTACAACGTATACCGTAGAGAGGTGCAGATGCGTTAAAAATTATTAAATTCGCAATATAGCTTCGCAAAAAGTGTTATTTTGGTCTGAAAATTGTGTATAATATAACTCAAATATTAGAAATTTAAAATGAAAGATATAATGAATATGAATGTAAAGAAGATTGCTTTTGGAGCAGCTGTGGTATTTTTTGCCGGTTTTACCTCTGCACAAACACTGCAGGATGGTATCAACAGTATAGACAGTGATAAATTTGCTCAGGCAAAAACTAATTTCACTGATATGATCACTAAAGAGCCTACTGCTGAGAACTACTTCTATTTAGGAAATACTTTCTTAAGACAGGGTGAGCCAGATTATGCTAAAGCTATTGAAAGCTTTAATAAAGGGATTGCTGCTGACGGAAAGAGTTATCTTAACAAGATTGGTTTAGCTGCTGTAAAATTAAGTAAAGGTGATAAAAGTGCTATCGCTGAAATCCAAAAAGCAGTTACTGATTCCAGAGAAAAAGATGCTGAAGTTCTATTCAGAGCTGCTGAAGCATTAACTTTATTTGAAAAAAACAGTTCTCCGGATCTTGCTATTCAGTTCCTGACCAAGGCTATTGAAAAAGCAGAGAGAAAGGGTGTGCCTGCACATTATTATTATACATTAGGAGATGCCTACAGATTGAAGAGAATGCCGGGAGAAGCAATGTCAGCGTATGATAAAGCTTTACCATTAGCTAAAAATAAGGCATCTGTTTATACAAGAATGGCAACTTTATGGATGGCCGCTCAACAATGGCAGCAGGCTAAGCAGAATATTGATAAAGCTATTGCTGTAGATGCTACTTATGCTCCTGCTTATAAAGCATTAGCTTCTTACGATATCAGATATCAGCAAAATGCTAAGGCTACGCAAGACCTTATCAACTATACAAAATATGCTGATGAAGATCCATATACTCAATTGGAAATTGCTAAATTATATTTCACTAATGAAGATTATGTAAACTCTAAAACAGTATTGGATAAAATCTTTGATAAAATTGAAGATCCTATCAAATTCAAATTAAGAGCGTATCAGTCTTATGCTGATGGAAATTATGCTGAAGCAAAACAGAATATGGATACTTTTGTTTCTCAGGCAGAAAAAACCAGAGTATTACCTGCAGATCAAGGTTTACAGGGACTTATTGCTGCAGGATTGGCAAAAACAGAAACTGATGCTGCTAAAAAAGCTGCTTTAACTACTGAATCTCAGCAAAAAATTGCAATTGCAAAAGCTGCTAAAGATGAGACCATGAAGTGGGATCTTGAATTAGCTAACATTGCCGGAGGTGGAGGTGCTTCACAGGCAGAAGCGGATAAAGGACCAACTAATCCAACTATTGAAGGCTTGAAAAAGCAAGTTGCAGCTAATGCTCAGGATTCTGATGCTTTATTTAAATTAGCGACCGCTTATCAGGATGCTAAAAACTGGAATGGAGCAATTCTTACTTGGCAAAAAATGAGTGCACTTCTTCCGGATTGGGCACCAGCTTACTACAGCCAGGGGTATTCTTACCAACAGGCAGGAAATAATGAAGCGGCAAAAATTGCTTATGAGAAATTTATTTCTACTGTAAAACCTGCTGACCAGGAAGCTAACAAGCAGACTCTGGCTTATGCTTACTTTGCTGTAGCTTATATGAATAAAGATACTGATCTGGCAAAAGCTAAAGATTATGTAGCAAAATCTTTACAGCTGGATCCTACTTACCAGGATGCTGTAAAATTAAATGCAGAAATCAATAAGTAATTTAAAATTTAAATTATAGATATTAAAACTTCCCATTCGTAATGTTTGGGGAGTTTTTGTTTTAAACCTTATATTTGGAGATATGAAAACTGATATACTTGCTTTTGGAGCACATCCTGATGATGTAGAATTAGGATGTGGCGGAACTATTGCTAAAATGGTTTCTGAAGGAAAAAAATGTGTTGTCGTAGATCTTACAAGAGGAGAACTCGGAACAAGAGGTACAGATGAAACAAGAAAAGCGGAAGCTGCAGATGCTGCCAATATTTTAGGTCTTTCCGCCAGAGAGAATCTCGGAATGAAAGATGGCTTTCTTGTCAATTCTGAAGAATATCAGATGAGGATTGTAAAAATGATCCGCAAATACCGCCCGGAAATCGTCTTAGCGAATGCAATTGATGACAGACATCCGGACCATGCAAAAGGAGCAAAATTAGTGTCGGATGCGTGCTTTTTGTCTGGGCTTAGAAAAATTGAAACAGTAGAGGAGGGTGAGATTCAGGAAGTATGGAGACCCAAGCATATTTTTCATTATATTCAATGGAAAGATATCAAACCGGAATTTGTAATTGATATCTCAGAACATCTTGATAAAAAACTGGCAGCCTGTATGGCATATAAAACCCAGTTTTATGATCCCGCTTCCAAGGAGCCTGAAACTCCAATTACGACAAAGGACTTTTATGAGAGTTTAACTTACCGTGCACAGGATTTAGGGCGTTTATCGGGAGTGGCTTATGCTGAGGGATTTACGTCTGAGAAGTTAATTGCAATGAAAAATTTTGAAGGAATTGTTTGGTAATTAAAAAATCTTTCCTATATTTGCACTCACAAAACGGTGATTGTAGCTCAGTTGGTTAGAGCGTCGGATTGTGGTTCCGAAGGTCGGGGGTTCGAGACCCCTCATTCACCCAAGAAAAGTACACTTTTTAAAAGTGTACTTTTTTATTTTATACCTGTTTCTAAGGTTCAATGAGAGTGTTTTTTTCTTTTTTCTTAGAATATTTTTCCCACAATTCCTTCATATTCTTCACATCAGCGCTTAAAAAGGGTATTACTGTTATGGAGTCGCTGCTTTTAGCGGGCTAATAATATAAGTAAGTAATAGATCAGGTGCAAAAGTTGGGGGTAATATAAACTTACATCAATACCCTTCTCTTTGATGTAAAGTTCTATTTTTATTACGCTTGATTTTAAGTGAGCCAAGAATGAATCGATTAAAAATCGATTTGACGAAGCTAACTTTTTTATATCGTTTATTCAGCGACAAAAGCAGCCTTTCATTATTACTCCTTTGTGTAAATAAAGGTTATAAAGCAATCCGCATTTAAAAATTTCCCTCTGCTTTTCTTGATATTCATCATAAAATCTCAAATTGATCCAATAGCACTACAAAATTTCCCTATATTTATTCACACTAAGTTCAAATATGGAAATAAAGGTCACTGTAAAGCAGTTGGGGAAAAAACACCCTGTTCTTTCGGAACAAAAAATTGAGATCAGCTACAAAGATTCAAATATTACATTAGAGCATTTATTACAACTGATTGTTCAGCAGCAAGTGGAGGCATTCAATGCAAAATCATTTGAGCTGGAAGATCAAGATGATACTAAAATTCCTCGGGATAATTATCTCAATATTCTTACAGATACCGGAAAAGCAGGTTTTGGAAGTATTTATAACTTAAAAAAGGCTGATGTATACAAAGCCCAGGAAAATGCTATTCAGGCTTTTGAGGATGGAATGTTTGCTGTATTTTATAATGATAAGCAGCTCGAAGACCTTTCTCAAACCATAGACTTAAGCACACCTTATACCTTTACTTTCATCAGACTTACATTTCTGGCGGGAAGTTACTGGTAATCTATTATACTAAAACATCAAAAACATGGAAATCAACGAAAAGTTAGAATCGAAAAAGGTTATAACAAATTATTATGAAAAAGTAAGAAAAGACCTGATAGAACAGTCAGAGAATGGCGTGTCTACTCACATTTTTCCGGATAGACCGTTACTTAAGAAGGAAGTAGCCGAATTAGGCTTATTGCTGAGTGGAAAACCTAATTCTTATGAGATTGTAACTTTAGGCTCTAAAACTGCCGAAAAACTTAAAGGACATATAAAATCGGATCTCTGGGAAGATCAGGACTATTATAATTTATTGGTTTATTTCTTTGGGGATAATGCAGACCTTGTGAAGCATGTATGGAATAAAATGCCCTATAAAATGTATCAGACGGGGTATTACCGCCGTTCGTTTCGGGCACCTCATCGTGAAGAATATATAGTACTGAATCAGATCAATTTAATAAGAGGGCTTTTACGTCTTCCGCAGCGGAATGCTTATGATCATGAATTTTATGACCTTTCATTAGAAGAACAGATTATATATGACAATGAAGTATCTAATAACAGCAGTCAGTTCTATATATGGTCGGCAGCTATTGATACAGGAAATACGGATATTTATCAACTGATTGAAGATATTATATTCAATAAACACACTCAGGGAAAAGTATCTTTGAATATGATCAAGGCTTTGCTCAACAGCGAGCAGAAACAGTGTTGGGAACTGGTGGAAAAACTTTTACTTGCTGCCCAACGTCAAGAAGGATTACGCCAGACGATATTAGAAGCCCTGGATGAAACAAGTGTTGGTGCTTTGGAATATATGACCCGTGTCATTGTAGAGCATAAACTTACTCGTTTTTCATCGGTTGTCCGGGCGGTAGATACCTGGACGGGCTTAGGATGGGAAGCTGAGAAAGAATCTGTAGTGAAGAATATTGTATCATTGGCTCATACCTATTTTAAAAATCCTGAGTTGATTCCCGAAGCCATAAAAAGTAAGAATAATACTGAGGTTTATATGGCGCTTTGGGTACAGGCTGTATGGGATGTGGAAAAAACAGTACCTTATCTGCATCAGTTGTTTGACAAAGGTAATACCGAAAAAAAGTGTTTAGCGATAAAATTTGCAACAGAAACGCAGAATCCTTACATTCAGATGCCTCTGTATTATAAAGCTGTGCTGGAAGGAGATATACAGGTATTGGCATTCGCAGGTCATTCAATATCCGAATTATTAAGTGTCAATACAAAATCTAAATTTTTTATCAATAATAAAGATTATCCGGACTTTTTTGAAAAACTGCATGAGCTGACTCAAAAAATACAGATAAAAGAGAAGAAATTTGAGGGAAAAGTATTCTCATGGCTTACTACTATTTTTAAAAAGAGTGATTTATATGCTTCTATGTTTTATCTGGTAGGAGAAGACAGTCATAAGCTGGATACTGTACTTTCTTATTTTGATCAGTTTGATCTTTCTTTACGGGAGCTGCTTACCCGAAATATTTTAGGTGATTTTTACTGTTATTCTTTATCTTATAATATTGGGAAACAAAAGAAGAATACGGTAGCCCCTTTTCAAAAAGAGTTTGCCTTTAAGGTTATAAAAGACAGAGGTGAATCTCTGATCGCATCAGGAATCAACGTTCTGCATCAGAATCCTTTACATAAAGAGGAAATAATGATTTTCTTTGATATGTTTAAAAGAAAAGGGGGAACTCTCCGTAAGACGCTTATAGAGCTGGTGCTTGCGCAGGATGACACCGAAATTACCCCATTGATTGATGAACTTACCACTAAAGGTGATATAGAGCAACGGGCTGCTTCTTTGGATATGATGCTTCAACTTCAAAAAAACAAGAGGCTGCCTGTTCAAATTACTCGCTGGACACAGCAGTATGCCGAAAAGACAAAAGTGTCGGAAAGAGAACAGAGTCTGCTGGACCAGCTTCATCCTTCCGATGATAAGAAAATACTTTCTGCTGAAAACGGATTCGGATTTTATGATCCTTCGGTGATCTCAAAATATGCATTACCAGCAGTGGAAGCCAGTTCGGTGTATGCACAGGCTGTTAAAAAAGATAAATATGGATTTTCACAACCTCTTGCCCAGGTAAAAGAAGAATTAAGAAAGCTTAATGATATATTTCTGCAGCATAAGGATTATGAATATGAATCCGAAGACTGGAACGGCTCTGTAACAGTAGAATTGATGGGAAATACTTTCCGTCAGATAAAAAATAATACCGATGGGTTTACTCCTCAGCAGCTCGCTGAAAATTATCCTTTGTCTGAAGTCTGGGAACAATGGTATAAAGATTCTGGGCTACAACCCAGAGATCTGTTTTTGCTGACCTTTGCGGATACTTGTGACCGGAAAGTATTCAGGGACTTTTTAGAAGATTATGTATTCTATAACCAGGGTGTTATTCCTAATCCTACGAAAGGAAACTATCATTGGGATAATGCGATTAATAAAATCCTTTATTTACTGCAGTATAAGTTTGTATTCGAGGAAAAAGTTGATTTCTTACTGGATGCCTGCAGTACGCTGTTTGCCAATCTTCCTGAAGATATTATTAACTATAAAGGAAAGGATAGTAAAGACTATTATTATTCGTATAAAGGGAATGGCTGGCAACAACTGAGCTTTTTTGATGCGTTTTTAAGGGCTGTACCGTTGAAAAATCTTACCGAAGAACAATATCTTAAACAATGGAATTTATACCGATGGATGCAGTATAATGGGTTGCCGGAAAATATAACAAATAGTGTTCCTCCCTTCCATGTATTCTGCAAAGCCTATGAATTGAAAGCCATTACCCAGGAAGAGCTTTATGAGGGAATTCTCACTGCAGATTCTGCGATCAGGGATCTTACCATCACCAAATTCTATCATCATAATGAAAAATATCTTGAGGTATTTCCATTCCTGAAACCGATGATTGAAGAAATACAGGATAAATTTCTGGATATAGAGCTTATTCGTGGTGATGCCAACACCTCTGTTTCTCATTTTGTACAGCAGTTTCAGACGATATATGGTACGCGCCGTTTTATTCAGCTTCTGAAAGGATTAGGAAAATCCGGGTTATATGCCAATTATATATACAGTTATAGTGGAGAAAATATAACGAAGCAGAAACTCTTTTCCTGGCTTATTTCGAATTGCTATCCGTTGGAGAGTGATACGCAGGAAGCATTTAACGAGATGGCGAAAAAAGAAAAAATTGCAGAACTTCGTCTGATACAGGCTGCAGTATATGCACCGCAATGGCAAAAGCTGATAAGTAATTATTTAGGCTGGAAAGGATTGGATTCAGCGATCTGGTGGATGCATGCCCATACAAAAACAGGAGCTTATGAAGCACAGAATGCAAAACTGGAAAGTGAAGTTGCAAAATATTCATCAGTAGATATTCAGGAGTTTAAGGATGGAGCCGTGGATAAAGATTGGTTTACAAAAGCTTACAGAGAACTTGGTAAAGCCCGGTGGGAAATGCTTTATGAATCTGCAAAATATATATCTGATGGTAACGGACACCGACGGGCGAGGCTTTATTCCGACACGCTGGCTGGAAGTTTAAAAATAAAAGAAGTAACAACAAAAGTAAAAGACAAACGTGATCAGGATTATCTCCGTGTATATGGACTGGTACCATTGAGTAAAACTAACCCTGAGAAAGATGTCCTGAACCGGTACGAATACATCCAGCAGTTCAAAAAAGAAAGCAAGGAATTTGGCTCTATGAAACAGTCGAGTGAGGCACTTGCTATTCGGGTAGCACTAGAAAACTTAGCCCGAAATGCAGGGTATACTGATCCGATAAGGCTAACATGGGCTATGGAAACCAAGCAAATTCAGAATCTTTTATCAAAAGAAACGCAGGTTACCATTGACGGCGTTACAGTAGGTTTACTTATAGAAGACAATGGTAAAGCAGAACTTGTTGTATTCAGAGATGATAAACAGCTAAAATCTATTCCGCCAAAGATTAAAAAAGATAAAGCGATCATAGAACTTGGGAACTACCGTAAAATTATGCGTGAGCAATGGACGCGTTCCCGAAAAGGGCTAGAGGAAGCGATGATCAGGGGAGATGAGTTCTTTTTTGCTGAAATCAAAAAACTTTTTGAACATCCTGTTATTGTAAAGCATTTAGAGAAACTGGTGTTCATTTCCAGTGATGATAAAATTGGATTTTTCCACGACGGAAACCTGATCAATACAGATGGTGAAATCCAGGAATTAAATGAGAATCATACGCTGCGTATTGCCCATTGTGTAGACTTTCATCAGCATTCAGTCTGGAATGATTACCAGCATTATTGCTTTAAAGAAAAGCTTATTCAGCCGTTCAAACAGATATTCAGAGAACTGTATGTTCCTACTCCTGATGAATTGAAAGAAAAGTCTGTATCCCGTCGGTATGCAGGACATCAGATTCAGCCAAAGCAGACATTAGCTTTGCTTAAAACACGTGGATGGAAAGTAGATTATGAAGAAGGTTTACAAAAAGTGTATCACAAGGAAGGGTTCCAGGTGAAGCTTTATGCGATGGCCGATTGGTTTTCACCTGCCGATATAGAAAGCCCCACATTGGAAACGATAGAATTTCATTCTTTAAAAGATGCTAAGAATATTCCTTTTGAAGAGATCAATCCAAGACTGTTCTCAGAAGTGATGCGTGATGTGGACCTGGTGGTATCGGTAGCCCATGTGGGAGGTGTGGATCCGGAAGCCAGTCAGTCTTCTATTGAAATGCGGACTGTACTGATGAAAGAAACTGCCCGTTTATTTAAACTTGAGAATATAAAGATTGAAGGTTCACATGTATTGATAAAAGGAAATATGGCAGAATATAGTGTTCATTTGGGAAGTGCTGTGGTCCATCAGGTGCCGGGACATTATCTCTCCATACTTCCTGTTCACTCTCAGCATAGAGGGCGACTGTTTTTACCTTTTACAGATGATGACCCGAAATCTGCTGAAGTATTGTCTAAAGTACTGTTATTATCTAAAGACAATGAAATACAGGACCCAACGATACTCTCACAAATAAAACGTGAGTACGTATAAAATACAGAAAGTACACTTTTCAAAGGTGTACTTTTTTATTTTTCAAATCTTAAATTTGCTAAGCCATAAGCCATAAGCCATAAGCCATAAGCCATAAGCCATAAGCCATAAGCCAGATTTTTACACAAAAAAAAAGCATCCTTTTTCAGATGCTTGTGTTTTTAGATATTCTTTTTTTTAAACTTCGTCGTCAGAATCAATCGTGAAAGATTTGCTTTTGAAGTCTTTGTCATGTTTTTCAGAAATTACATCCTCCCCCTTTTCATTAATGATGAAATCTGTGGACTCATTAAACATCTCCTGAAAACTTTTAAAATCTTCCTTATATAGGTAAATTTTATGCTTCTCGAATGTAGCTTCCCCATTCTCTCCGAAATTTTTCTTACTCTCAGTGATTGTAAGATAATAATCTCCTGCTTTCGTCTCGCGCACATCAAAGAAATAAGTTCTTCTCCCTGCTTTTAACACCTTAGTGAAAATTTCATTTTCATGGCGTTCCTTGTATTCACTCATTGTTAGATATTTTTTAATCTTGTTAAGAACAAATATAAAAGAATTCTTTTAATCACAAAATTTTTTTTATGATTTATTTAACAATTGAGAACGAAATGGCTAAGCAGTTACAGAATTGGCAATTTCCGTAAGGTTAATGATTTTGTCTGCTTTTTGAGCGCTAGACTCTCTGTGTGTGATAATTATGGAAGTCGCATTGCCTATTTTTTTATCAATATTTTCAAGAATATTCTGCTCGGTCTCCGTATCCAAAGCCGATAAAGAATCGTCAAAAATAATGATATTTGGGTCCTTAATTAAAGCCCGTGCAATACAGATCCTTTGCTTTTGACCTCCCGAAAGCATGACTCCACGTTCACCCACAAGTGTTTTATATTGCTCTTTAAACTCGGCAATATTTTTGTGAACATCGGCAATCTGAGCATACTCTACCACTTTTTCGTGAGAAGGGTGATCAATAGCAAAACCAATGTTGTTTTCGATGGAATCAGAGAATAAATAGCTTTCCTGAGGAATGTACCCTATAAAATTCCTATAGTTGCTGAGATTGTGTTCTTTAAGGTTTTTACCGTCAATAAGAATTTCACCTTCCGTAGGATCAATCAGTCTGCACAGAAGAAGAGCTATGGTAGATTTTCCACTTCCTGTTTTCCCCATAATAGCTAAGGATTCGCCGGCATTGATGGTAAAACTTAGATTATCCAGTGCTTTGATTCCCGTATTTGGATATACATAAGAAACATTTCTAAACTCTATATTGCCCCGGATAGGGTAATTCTCAAAGTTTGAATTTACAATTTCAGACTCCTTATCCATAAATTCATTAATCCTCTGCATCGATGCTTCAGCTCTCTGATTCACAGAAGTAACCCAGCCTACCATTGAGAATGGAAAAATTAAGGTATTTATATACATGAAGAAATCGGCAATTTTACCTATGCTCAATTCTCCTGCAATATATTTCTGACCACCAATCCAGATAACGGCAACATTCAGTAATCCGATTACAAATAAAATAATGGTAAAGAAATAGGCTTCAGTTTTAGCAAGATCTAATGCTTTGTTCTGATAATCTGTTACTTTGATCCCGTAATTCTTTTTGATGTATTTTTCTTTTGCAAAAAACTTTACCACCCGGATTCCCGAAAAGCTATCCTGAACAAAAGTTGAAATAGCAGACTGGCTTTTCTGCATGACCTTAGACTTTTTATTGATAATGGAACTTACCTTATAAATAGCATAAGATAGAATAGGAAGCGGCAGCAATGTCCATAAAGTCATGGAAGCATCTGTTTTCACCATATAAATAGAAGTGATGACAACAAGGACGATAAGGTTCGCCACATACATTACACCTGGTCCCAGATACATTCTTACGGCCACAACATCTTCACTTAACCGGTTCATTAAGTCTCCAATAGTGGTTTGCTTATAATCTGTTAAAGACAAATCCTGATAATGCCGGTAGATTTTATTTTTAAGTTCATATTCAATTCTTCTGGAGGCAACAATAATAGTCTGCCTCATCATGAAGGTGAAAAATCCGGTCAGCAGTGAGCATCCTACAATGATAGCAACATAAATAAGAACCTGGTTATTGAAGCCAAGATTCCCGTTTTTAGTGAGTTCATCCACGGATTTACCTACATACTGAACTTTATAAATATTAAAAAAGTTACTGGCAATGATAAATAGTACTCCCCAAAACAATAGTATTTTGTGTTTCCAAAAATAAGGGTTTAAGGTTTTTAGAGCTTTCATATAGTTTTACAAAATTACAAAAATGTCATCACACTACGAATTTCATCAATTTTAAATTTTGTATCTTTGCAGGCATAAAAAAGCTCTTTGAATGTTAGGAAGACGACAAATCCGTGAAAAATTAGTACAAACAGTGTATTCGTACTATCAGAACCCTGTAAAGTTTGATGTTTTAGAGAAAAACATGTTTGCTGGAATAGAGAAAATCTATCATCTTTACATCTATCAGCTGAATTTTTTGGTGGCACTAAAAGATTTGGCAGAGCATCAGATCGAAATCGGGAAAAATAAGTATCTGAAAACAGATGCTGATATTAATCCTAACCAAAAATTCATCAACAATCAAGTATTAAAGAAGCTGGAAGAAAATCCTGAGAGATTATTTTTCACAGGCCAGCACAAGCAATTGAAGTGGGATATGCACGATGATTTGTTGGTGAAAACTTTCCAAAGAATTACAGCAGGAAAACGTTATCAGGATTTCATGAAAGAAGATGGATATTCTTTTGAAGATGATCAGAAGTTTATCGGTAAATTATTCCTTAGATATATTGCTGAAAATGATGATTTTCATGATTATTTAGGAGATAAAGAACTTTCATGGTATGATGATATTCATATTGCCAACTCCATGGTACAGAAAACCATCGGTTTCCTGAAAGAAGATGAAGAAAGCAGAACTTTAATCAAGATGATTAAAGATGAAGAAGATAAAAGCTTCGCGGCTAAGTTATTGAGAGATACTTTGAACAACTGGGAAAACAACGAAAAAAAGCTGGAAGAGAGACTTGAAAACTGGGATTTGGAAAGGGTTTCTTTAATGGATAAAGTTATTTTATCAACAGCAATTTCAGAGCTTGATAATTTTCCGTTTACGCCTTCAAGAGTTATTATTAATGAATATATTGAAATTGCAAAAGTATTTGCCACAGACCGTTCCAATATTTTCGTTAATGGTATTTTAGATAAATATTGTAAAGATCAAAATAGAATATAAAATGAAAAAGACGTTATCAATTATCGCCTTATCTATCATAGGCTTGGGATTAGTTTCTTGTAAAAAAGAAAACAAAGAAATTCAAAGTGCTGAAACAGTAGCTGCTGACTCTACAGCAATAACAGCTCCTGCTACAGCAGATTCTACAGCAACTCCTGTAACAGGTGAAGCTCCTGCTGCTCCTGCTTCTAACGAACCTTCTACTTCTATTGCTTTATCTGAAAGCAACTTCGATTTTGGAAAAATCAAAAAAGGAGATAAAGTAGAGCACGTTTATGAAGTAACGAACACCGGAAAAAATCCATTGATTATTTCTGAAGTTAAGCCTGGATGCGGATGTACAGCTCCTGACTTCACAAAAGAACCTATCATGCCAGGTAAAAAAGGGAAAATTACACTACATTTTGACTCTTCAAACTTCGACGGAAATGTTCAGAAGTATGCAGATGTTTTTGCAAACGTAGAGAAAGCTCCAATCAAATTAACGTTCACTGCGAACATCCAACCATAATTTTAAAAATATGTTGACATTATTTTTACAGGCACAACCACAGGGATCTTCATCTATGATGCTGATCATGATGGGGGTGATGTTTGTAGGGTTTTATTTCTTAATGATAAGACCTCAGATGAGAAAACAAAAACAGGAGAAGAATTTCCAGGAAAATCTAAAAGTAGGAACAAGAGTTGTACTTACTTCAGGACTTCACGGAAGAATTGCTCAGGTTCAGGATGATGGTTTTGTTATCGAAACATTATCAGGAAAACTGAAATTTGAAAAAGCAGCTATCTCAAGAGAAATGACAGAAACCCGTTTCGGAGATAAAGCAAAAGCTGCTGATAAAACAGCAGACAAAAAGGAAACAGAAACTGAAGAAAAGAAATAATTCAGCCTGAAAATAGACTGAATCGGCGGGTGAACGAAGTTCACCCGCCGATTCTTTTTTATAAAATACACTAAGCAGTTGATACAATGTAATAGTTATTCAAATAACCATTAATTTTCATTTTGAAAAAAGAAATTATCTTTGCCGGATGGATCATAAAGCAAATAAAACTGTTCTTATTTTAGGAGCCAATTCAGATGTCGCCAAGCAATGTCTCAAGCAATATGTTGAAAAAGGACTTTCTGTAATGGCGGCTTCCAGGAATACCCAATCTCTTAAAGACTTTGTCTCTGAGAATAATTTGGATCAAAATAAAATTACAGTTTTATCTTTTGATGCCGCCGATTTTAATTCTCATCAGAAATTTTACGATCAACTCCCAATGAAACCCCATATTGTAGTATATGCTGCCGGCTTTTTAGTAGATAATGAAAAAGCATTGGCTTATTTTAATAGGGCTAAACAAATGATGGAAGTCAATTATATGGGAGCCGTATCTATTCTCAGTATTATTGCAATGGATCAAAGCAATAATCATCTGGAAAGAATTGTAGGACTCTCCTCATTATCCGGTGTAAGAGGACGAAAAAGCAATTTTGTATATGGAAGTACAAAAGCTGCCTTTACCCAATATCTGGCAGGGTTAAGACAGGAACTGGCTTCCAGGAAAATTATTGTCAATGCTTTGGTAATTGGATATATCAGAACAAAGATCAATGCTGGATTAGAGCTTAATGAATCCTTGATGATGGAACCGGATTATGTAGCCGGATTTATTGTCAATGCCGGTAATTCCTTTACTATTGTTCCAAATTTTAAATGGAAGATTATTTATCATATTTTGAGACTTCTGCCGGAAGGCTTAGTCGCGAAATTACCGTAATGTTTTGAATATTAGGATTTAAAATAATCTGTGTAATGAATATTTTTATCATTTTCTTTGCTTGTTATATATAATAATAACAACCTTATTTCTTTAAAAAGGGAGTTCGGTACCCTCTTTGCTATTATAAAAACCAAAATTATTTCTTCGTACTAAGATTCAATTTTTGAAATGATCATTGAGTAAGCTGAACCATTCTGTTTCGCAATCAATTTATTTTCATGGATAATACTTCTACTTTAACCTAAAAAACAGTTAAGGCTTGCTTCTTTTTGGAACCTGGTTATGCTATGGCTCATTTTCATTTTAAATCTTGTACAGGAGTCAATAACAGATATACAAATATTAAAATAAGCAGCAGAAAAATGAACGATTTAGAATTAAACAACATTCAGAAACACTGGGACTCTTTAGTATCTTCAGCAATTTCATGGACGCCAAGAATTATCACAGCAGTAATTTCTGCAGTACTGATCTACCTGATTGGTTCATGGATGATAAGAATGATTAAAAAGCTGGTTGCAAAAGCGTTTAAAAAGCGTAATATGGAAGCTTCTTTACAGCTTTTCCTTTTAAATATTATTAATTGGGGGCTTAATATTCTTCTTTTTATTGTTGTGGTTACCCAGTTGGGAGTGCAGACTTCAGCTTTTGTAGCAATGATTGGTGCTGCCGGTCTGGCGATAGGTTTAGCATTACAGGGATCACTGACTAATTTTGCAGGTGGAATTCTTATTTTACTGCTAAAACCATTTAAAATAGGCGATTTTATTTCTACCAATTCCGGTGTTTCAGGAACCGTTCAGGCTATTGATATTTTTCATACAAAATTAATCACTCCCCAAAACCAACTTATCGTTATCCCAAATGGAGTAGTATCCAATAACAGCATTACCAATTTTACTCAATTAGGTTCCCGAAGAACTTCTCTGGATATAGGTGTGGCTTATGATGCGGATCTTAAACAGACCAAAGAAATATTAATGAGAGTAATCAATAGTAACCAGTATGCCTTTACAGAACCTGCACCACAGGTAATGGTAACAGAACTTGGAGACAGTGCTGTAAACTTATCTGTACGGGTGACCACCTCAAATGAAAATTTCTGGAAAATGAATGAAGAGCTGATCATCAACTGTAAAGAAGCTCTTGATAAAGCCGGAATAGGAATCCCTTTTCCACAAAGAGATATTCATGTTTACAATAAATAATTATATTTGAAAATGATAAAAAAAATCCTGCGTTAGCCAATAATGCAGGATTTTTATTAAGCTATTGCTCAACTTTCTTTTGGGAATATTGCTGAATAAAATCTTTTAAAACTTGATAATCATTTTCTTTAAACTCAGCTTCTGTAAAAATAAAACATAGCCTGTCATTTAAAATATTTAAAATGAGGTATTCATCAACAAATTGATAACTTGTTTTATCCCAGATAGATCTTATGGTATTAAAAGGATTTTCAATAGTAATATTATTCTTATCAAGACTTATGGAATTGGGTTCTCTATCTTTTTGTATAAAATCATCAATCTGTTCTTCAATTAATCTGTAAGTCTTCTTTTTACTTTTAAAATATTGAATAATAAGTAAAAGAAAAAATCCAACATATAAAAAACCTATGTATTTGAAAATATAAGGAATAGGGCTTGTATCAAATTCCTCCAAAGGTAAAAAGCCGATCCCTAAAAATAGAAGCCCTAAAAATATTGTTTTCTTCAATTTTGAAAATGACTTTTTCCAAACATATTGAAAGAAGAATTGCTGGCCTTTTCTTTCCAGCTTTTCATTGAATTCAAGTTCAATCTTTATAAATTCATTCATGGGATAGAAGTAAAATTGTAGCAAAAATATAGAAATTAATCCACATTCTGCAGCAACTCCAGAGCCTTCATCATATCAATACCCTTACCCAGGGTGGGTTTAAACAAATCTCCTTTTTCCTTTATTCTTTCCAGGCTATTATCAATAGTAAAATCAGTAGGCTTCAATCCCGGTCTCAGCTCATCCCATTCCACTGGCATGGAAACAGATGCTCCCTGTTTTGGCCTCAGGCTATATGCGCTAGCCAGAGTTTGTCCAGTTCGGTTTTGGAGATAGTCCAGATAAATTTTTTTATGATCCCTTTTTTGAAGGCTTCTTTCTAAAGTAGTAATCTTCGGTAACCTGTCATTCACCTGTTTCATGAGTAGATGTGCGAAATCTTTTACCTGGTCAAACTCGTACTTGCCACCCATCGGAATATAAATGTGAATCCCTGTACTCCCTGAAGTTTTGCAATAGCCTTTTATTTTGATGGTTTGTAAAACTTCATTCACCTGAAGTGCTGTCTCAATAACCTCATCAAACGTGTTTTTTGCTGAAGGATCGAGATCCAAAACCAGATAATCAGGGTGTTCCAGATCCGGCAGAGAGCTATTCCACGGATTGAGGTCTATGCATCCTAAATTATTGAGATAAGCTAACGTTGCCTTGTCGTTACAGTACATATAATCAATGTACTTATCATTCGATTCGGAGTATACTTTTGTAGTTTTTATCCAGTCGGGAATATGATCCCCGGCGTCTTTTTGATAAAAGCCCTGTTCTTCAATTCCATTGGGAAAACGGTTGAGGGATAATGGTCTGTTTTTTAAGTAAGGTAAAATATAATCTGCTACCGATTGATAATAATCGATCACATCACCTTTAGTAATACCATCTTTTGGAAAATAGATCTTATCCTGATTAGTGAGTTTTACATGATGCTTGTTCAGTATCATCTCAGTTTCTTTTTCAGAAGGTTTATTTCTTTTAGAAGTGGCTTTTGCTTTCATTCCTTTAGGTTTTTCGTTTTGACTGTTAAGGCTTTTAATTTCTTCAGGTTCTTTATCTTCACGAATGGCAATAAAAACCGGATGCCGGAAGATTCCGTCTTTAGTAATTTCAGAATATTTAATCTCACCTACCAGTTCGGGTCTTATCCATGTTACTGGCATATTCGTTTTAGGGACACTTTCAAAGGGTGAAGATTTTATGATCAATTTCTGAAGCCTTCCGTAAAGTTCTTTTAAAGAATTTTGGTTGAATCCCGTTCCTGTATGGCCGCAATAGGTAAGCTTATGGTCAATATATTTTCCTAAAATTAAGGCTCCAAAACCCTTGCGTGAGCCTCTTGGTTCCGTAAAACCGCAGATAATAGCTTCATCAGTATTAGTGAATTTTATTTTAAGCCAGTCACTGGTTCTTTGATTTTCTATATATTGGCTGCTGGCCCTTTTAGCGATCATCCCTTCCAGTTTCAATTTTTTCATCTGATCAAAAAACTCAATCCCTTTTTCAGGGATATGATCACAGTATTTAATGGTTTCAGTTTCAATCAGGGCTTCTTTTAAAAGCTCCTTTCGCTGGATAAGAGGGAGTTCCTCTGTTGAGTGGCCATTGAGCCATAGGATGTCAAAAACCTGATAAGCAAGAGCTAAATTGGGATTATCGCCAATTTGCTGTAAAAGTTGAAAACTGGGCTTTCCCTGATCGTCATAGGCTACAATTTCCCCGTCCAGAATCATAGGATGCTTTTGCTTTTTGAAATCACGGGCTACGCTTACAAATTTTGATAAAAATGAAATTCCGTTTCTGGAATAGAAGAGAGGTTCTTCATGGCTGAGATCTGCTATCGCTCTGTAGCCGTCCCATTTTATTTCAAAAACCCAGTCCTTATCATTAAAAGCTTCTTCAGAAAGCTTTGCCAGCATAGGCCTGATAAAGGTTTTTAATTTTTTTTCGTTGGTTAAAGAGTTAAAGCTTTTGAAAGGTTTTTCTGAAGTTATGACTTCTTTTTTGCGTTTATTTTCAGGCTTTTTTTTTCCTCTAAAAATTGGGTGACTAAAGATTTTGAGGAAGTATTTTCTTCAGCATCATAAGGACTTTCAGCAAATTCGTCTTTATGTTTAATTAATAGCCATGCATTATTTTCTGCATTTTTCATCTTAACTAAAGCAAACTCACCTTTCAGCTTTTTACCGTGTAAGATAAACTTTAATGACCCGGAATGGAGTTCTTTCAACAGTTCCTTTTCATCAGAAAGCTTAGTGTTTTCTTCCAAAGGTTCATAAGTTCCGCTGTCCCATACTTCCACTTGCCCCGCTCCGTAATTTCCTTCGGGAATATTTCCTTCAAAATCTTTGTAGTCATAAGGATGATCTTCCACCATCATAGCCAGGCGTTTATCCTGTGGATCTAATGATGGGCCTTTAGGCACTGCCCAGCTTTTCAGAACACCTTCCATCTCCAACCGGAAATCATAGTGAAGCCTTGATGCTGCATGTCTCTGAATCACAAAAATCAATTTGTTTTTGCTCTTCTTTGTTTTTCCCTTAGGTTCACTGGTTTCATCGAACCTTCGTTTTTTATGATAATCTTTGAGAGCCATTATGATGCAGATTTAGATTTAGAATTATTCAGACTGGCCTTCAACTGGGCCATCAGGTCAATCACTTTGCCTTCTTTAGCAGGCTGAGCTTTGTGAGCTTTTATATTTTTACCTTTCGCTTTCTGCTTAATAATCTTCATCAGATCATCAGAATACGTATCTTTATACATAGCAGGATCAAAATCCTGTGAAAGCTGTTTGATAAGGCTTACCGCCATTTTTAGCTCTGCTGGTTTCGGAGCTTTATGAGCAGGAATTTTTAAATCGGAATAGCTTCTTATCTCCTGATCGAATCTCAGGCGGTTCAGAACCAGAATATCATCATTATATGGGCGTATCATTCCGATTGTTTCGCTTTCGCGGAGAACGAAAGTTCCTATTCCGACCATTTTTGTTTCTTCAAGTGCTTTTAGCAATAACCTGTATGCATTTTCACCATTTTTCTGAGGTTCCAGATAATAGGGAGTTTCAAAATAGACACTGTCTACTTCCACTTCCTTTACAAACTGGTCAATAGAAAGTATTTTTGTCTTTTCGGGACTTGCAGCTTCATAATCTTCTTCATCCAGAATGATGTATTTGTCATCCATGAGATAGCCTTTGACAATATTTTCCCATTTGACTTCTTTTCCCGTATTTTCGTTCACTCTTTTAAATCTAATATTGGAAAAATCAGATTTATCGAGCATATCAAGGTCCAATTTGCTGGTTTCCGTGGCAGAGTAAATCTTAACGGGGATGTTTACTAAACCGAATCCAATGGCGCCATTCCAAATTGCTTTCATTGTCTTACGTTTTTAAAAATCAAGCAATTAATATGCCGTTGAAAGCTCATGTGGTATATGTTTGTATGCTTTTTGTCAAATGACAATTGTTTTACAGATATACTTTTATACCTTTATATTTTCCAATTTGTGGGCAAATAATCATGGATGAACTTTTTAATTACATCAAAAAATTTGGCGTACTGAGTGATCAGGAAGAACTTCTCATCGCTGAAGGAGTCCAGGAGATTACCGTAAAGAAAGGTGACAGTTTTGTAGAAGCAGGAAAAGTAAGTAAAAAGATTGCTTTTGTGAAGGAAGGAGTCTTCAGGTCTTTGTATTATAATAAGCAGGGTGATGATTTTACCCGGTATTTTATCTATGAAGGACGGTTCATTGGAGATTTCCAGGGTTTTACAGACCAGGTTTCTTCTCACGAATATATTGAAGCGGTAACCGATGCTGTACTGTTTGTGATTGATTGGGATCATTTTAAAATCCTGGAAAAAGAAATTGCAATATGGCCTGTCCTATTTGCGAGAATTCATGTCTTTGTAGCGGAAAATAAACTTAAGGTAGCGAGTATCATGCTGAACCAGGATGCCAAAGCCCGCTACATTCATTTTTTAAACCATTATCCCGGCCTGGCTAACAGAGTTCCTCAATCTATGCTGGCTTCTTACCTCGGGATTACACCCTCTTCCTTAAGCCGGATCAGAAGAAATATTTTATAGTATTTAAGCAGATAATACCTATTTCCATAGGAAGCAGAACATAGGTCGTCTCCTACAATGATCAATCACTAGACTTTATTTAAAACAGACGTACATTATACATTATACAATTTAAAATCCACGCTTTTTGCCAAATGACAATGGCCTTGCTGTCCGGCTGGTCTAATTTTGCAGTATAAAATTAAAAATATGGATATTGTATTAGGATTACAGTGGGGTGATGAAGGAAAGGGAAAGTTTATTGACCTTATCAGTGAAAACTATGATATTACAGCACGTTTTAATGGAGGTTCCAATGCTGGACACAGCATACAGCGAAACGGAAAAAGAATTACCCTTAAAATGATTCCTTCGGGGATCTTTATGAAAACAGTACAGAATGTTATTGGAACTGGAACCGTTCTGGATCCTGTAAGTTTTAAAAAAGAAATACTGAATCTTCAGGTATTTGACCAAACCTTACAGCCGGAGAAAAATATAATTATTTCCAGAAAAGCTCATTTGGTATTACCCACTCATAAATTTCTGGATATTTTTATGGAGGAAAGCCCGGAATATACCATGATAGGTACAACAAAAAATGGAATTGCGCAGGCTTATTCCAATAAAATACTGAGACAAAATCTTAGGGTAGGGGATGTGTTTTCATCAGATTTCCAAACGAGAATAATACATATTTTAGAGAGAGACTATAAAATGCTGACAGGCAATGGGATGGTTTTACCTTCTTTTGAGGAGATGAGCAAAGAGTTCTTTGAAGCGGTAGATTTTCTTAAGAGATTCAACTGTACAGAAACTGAAATCTATTTAAATACCGCTTTAAATGAAGGGAAAAGTGTATTGGCAGAAGGGTCTCAGGCATCCATGCTGGATATCGATCACGGTACTTATCCATACGTAACCTCTTCGTCTACTACGGCGGCGGGAGCCTGCAGCGGATTAGGTATTTCACCGAAAAAAATGGGGGAGATCTATGGGATTGCAAAAGCCTACTGTACAAGGGTAGGAAATGGAATGTTTCCTACAGAGCTTTTTGATGAATTGGGGGAAGAGATCAGGATAAAAGGAAATGAATTCGGTTCTAATACAGGAAGGCCACGTAGAATAGGCTGGTTAGATTTACCTGCTTTACAATATGCTGTAATGATCAATGGAGTTACCCAACTGGTGTTGACGAAAGCTGATGTTTTAAGTGGATTAAAATCAGTAGCTATTTGTACACACTATGAACTGGAAGACGGAACAACAGAAAAGGTTTCCGCAATACTTCCGGATAATGCAAAACCGGTACTGAAATGGATGGAAGGATGGAATGCAGATTTTCACAATATGCAAAATACCTCCGAACTGCCCAAAGAATTAAATGATTTTGTATCGTTTTTAGAGGCAGAATTGGGTATTCCGGTAGCGTATCTTTCTATAGGCCCGGGAAGAGAGCAGATTTTGAAAATGAAATAAACTGGACTAAGATTTTAATTTAATGCAATGATTTTCAAAGTGTTTGTAATTTTGACTTATCCCTGAGATAGCTAATGGTTCTATCATAATTATTTCCGGGAATATTTGCTTTATCTAAAATGAAATTCAGTTGATAAGGATTTGATGTTATATAAATATATTGGTCATCCAGAATGCAATAGGTTATCATTTCCCAGTTGAATATAAATTCAGCTTTATAATTTTGAAATCTGAAATATGTTTCAGTAAATTCCCATAGTACATCTTTGGAATTTAGATTAAGATCCTTCGTTTCTTTATCTAATATTTGGCTGAAAGTCTTTTTGTGTTTCCGGTACGTTACAATATAGTTGATACACGAGAAAATATAAAACAAACCAAAACCAAGAAATAGAAATCCGAAAAAATCTTTGCGGAAGAGCATAAATGAAGCCAATATTGTGAAGAAAATTCCCCAGATAAGATTCCTGTTATTTTTAGATAAGTTTTTTTTCCAAATTCTTGCGAATTCATACTGATTAATTTGTTGTAGAATTTCTTCAGAATTAGGTGTGTTATAGCTAAGAGTTTCTTTCATTATTATGAGTCTTTGTACGAGATAAAAAAAGCGGGGCATTTACCCCGCTTTATATTTATGCTTTTAAATTCAATTTAATTTCAAGCTCATCGAGCTGTGCATCAGCAATGGACGCCGGTGCGTCTATCATCACATCACGTCCTGAGTTATTCTTAGGAAAGGCGATATAATCTCTGATCACCTCATTTCCGTCAAGGATAGCCACTAAACGGTCAAACCCGAATGCCAGGCCACCATGTGGAGGTGCTCCGTACTTGAATGCGTTCATCAGGAATCCAAACTGAGCTTCAGCTTCTTCTTTTGTGAACCCTAACAGATCAAACATTTTAGACTGTAAATCTCTGTCAAAAATTCTGATTGATCCACCCCCGATTTCATTTCCGTTCAATACCATGTCATAAGCATTGGCTCTTGCTTTACCAGGATCAGTTTCCAATAAGTGGATATCTTCCGGTTTTGGAGAGGTAAACGGATGGTGCATTGCATGGAATCTTTCAGTGTCTTCATCCCATTCCAATAGAGGGAAGTCAACCACCCAAAGAGGAGCAAATACATTTCCTTTTCTTAACCCTAAACGGTTTCCAAGTTCCATTCTTAAAGCAGAAAGTTGCGCTCTTACTTTATTTTCATTTCCGGAAAGGATTAACATTAAGTCCCCTTCCTTAGCTCCGAACTTTTCAATGATCTTCGCAAGATCTTCCTCATTGTAGAATTTGTTCACGGATGAGGTCTTCACACCATCATTCTGGAATTTTGCCCACACCATTCCTGAAGCACCAACCTGTGGACGCTTTACCCAGTCTACAAGCTCATCAATCTGTTTTCTTGTATAGTCTGCACATCCTTCTACATTAATTCCCACAACCAGCTCAGCTTCATCAAATATTTTGAAATCTTTTCCTTTTACCAGCTCATTCAGTTCTACGAACTCCATCCCGAAACGGATGTCCGGTTTGTCGTTTCCATATTTTCTCATCGCATCTGCGAAAGTCATTCTTGGGAAATTTCCAAATTCCTGACCGGTAATATCTTTTATAAGAGTTTTAGTCATTCCTTCAAAAACATTCATTATGTCTTCCTGTTCTACGAAAGCCATTTCGCAGTCTATCTGTGTAAATTCCGGCTGTCTGTCTGCTCTTAAATCCTCATCACGGAAACATTTTACAATCTGGAAATATTTATCCATTCCACCTACCATCAAAAGCTGTTTGAAAGTTTGTGGAGACTGTGGTAATGCATAAAACTGCCCCGGATTCATTCTGCTTGGAACCACAAAGTCTCTGGCCCCTTCCGGAGTAGATTTAATTAAAACAGGAGTTTCCACTTCAATAAAACCTTCATCAGATAAATAATTTCTTACTTTCTGTGCCATTTTGTGACGGAAGATCAGCTTTTCTTTTACCGGATTTCTTCTGATATCCAGGTAACGGTATTTCATTCTTAGCTCTTCTCCACCATCTGTTTCATCTTCAATCGTAAAAGGCGGAAGTTGTGAATTATTAAGAATCGTCAGCGTTTCTACTAAAAGTTCAATTTCTCCTGTTGGAATATTGGGATTCTTACTTACTCTTTCAATGACTTTTCCGGAAACCTGAATTACAAATTCGCGGCCTAATTTCTTAGCTTCTTCCATTAATTGTGCTGAAGAGCGATCCTGGTCAAAAACCAGCTGAGTAATGCCGTAACGATCTCGAAGATCTATCCAAATCATAAATCCTTTATCACGGATAGTCTGTACCCATCCTGATAGTGTAACTTGTTCATTCAGATTTTTTAGAGATAGTTCTCCATTGGTGTGTGATCGAAACATAATTATTTGTTTAAAGTTCAATGTTTAAGGTTCCTATCCGAACCTTGTTTTTTTCGAGGGCAAAGATAAGGTTTTTACAGGTTTTATAAACAAAAAAACTTCCTTTCGGAAGTCTTGTATATTTTTAATGAATGTTAATTTTTTACTGCCCCATGCTCTATCAGGAGTTTGGCTGTTTCTTCAGTTTTTCCTATTTCTGCTAATTCCAGTGGAGTTTTGTCTTTACATTTCTTATTGATATTTACTTTATTGTCCAGTAGAAACTTGACAAGAGTTCTGCTTCCATATAATGAACTGAATCCAAGTGGGCTATATGCTTCCTGGCCAATTGTAAAACACTTATTGTAATCTCCGGGAGCAAACTGTTTTTTAAATGCAGCTATATTATCAGAATTGATTGCTCTCATTTTCGCTTGGGAAAGTTGTTGTGCAGAAAGCATACCTGCAGATAATGATATTCCAAATAGAAAGAGTGTAGAGATTATTTTTTTCATAAGAACTATTTTTAAGAATATACAAATCTAACTAAATTTTATTATCAATTGCTAAGTTTTATTAATAATTATACTGTCTTATATAGCGTATTGATTAGAAAATAATAAAAATATTTATGTAAAAAAACCTTTCTTTATTGTCACCTGGAAATGTTGAATAAAAAGAAAACTTTCCCTATGCTAAGTCTTAATTGTTTTTGAATTGATATTTTTGTCAGGTAAACCCAAAATATAATGACAAAATATGTCAATTTCATAAAAAAAGCCCTGAGCGGAGAAGAAGTAGACTATACTAAAGTAAGTATAAGAAATGCCGTGCTTTTTTTAGCGATACCTATGATGCTGGAAATGGCAATGGAATCTGTATTCGCTTTAGTTGATCTGTATTTTGTAGGACATTTGAAAGAGAGCGGTTTTGCCATTCAGACGGTAGGCCTTACAGAATCTGTACTTTCTGTAATGTATTCTATTGCTATCGGAATGAGTATGGCAGCAACAGCACTGGTGGCGAGACGAATTGGAGAAAAAAATCCGGAGCAGGCTTCCAGAAGTGCTGCACAGGTTTTATTGGTTTCATTTGTTATAACATTTGTTTTAAGCCTGCTAGGTGTTATCTATGCAGAAGAAATTTTAATCCTGATGGGCTCGAAACCTGAAGCAGCTGCTTATGGTAAAGACTTTACGAGAATTATGATGGGAAGCAGTACAGTCATTATGCTCTTGTTTTTAATTAACGGGATTTTCAGAGGGGCAGGAAATGCTATGATTGCCATGAAAAGTTTATGGATCGCCAATATAGCCAACATTATCCTTTGTCCTATTTTAATTAAGGGATTGGGGCCGGTTCCGGCAATGGGACTTACCGGAGCTGCATTGGCCACAACAATAGGGCGAACTATCGGAGTACTGTACCAGCTGTATCATCTTTTGATTGCAGATACCCAGATCAGGATTAGGATGCATTATTTTAAACCGGATCTGGCTTCTATAAAATCTATTATAAAAATTGCAACACCTGGGATTTTTCAATTTGTGATTGCTTCATGCAGCTGGATTTTTCTTGCAGAGCTGGTAGCCACCACGGGAGGGGAAAATGCTTCCGCAGGCTATCAGACAGCACTAAGGCTGATGATGTTTTTTATGCTTCCGGCCTGGGGGCTAAGTAATGCTGCTTCTACTCTGGTAGGGCAAAATATGGGAGCCAATGAAATGGTAAGAGCAGAGCAGGCGGTCATGAAAACGGTGAAGTATAATGTAATTTTCATGTTAGCCGTCAGCTTGATATTCCTTTTAATGGGTAATTTTTTGGTGAGTTTCTTTACTCAGGAAACCGAGATCATGGAATTTGCAAAGAATGCCCTTCACATTATGAGTATAGGATTTATTTTTTACGGAATAGGTATGGTGATGATCAATGCCTTTAATGGAGCCGGAGATACCTGGACACCCACATGGGTTAATCTTTTTGGATTCTGGCTGTTTCAGATTCCTTTGGCTTATTTTCTTGCCAAGCATTTTGGAATGGGACCAAAAGGAGTTTTTATTTCAATTCCGGCAGCAGAAACGCTTATTACCATTGTAGCCTTTATTTTATTTAGAAGAGGAAAATGGAAAAACGTTAAAGTATAATAAACATGAAGGAATATAGCTGGATTTTGGAATGAACGAAATCCGGTTTTATCAGTTTTTAACATTGTAACCGATTGGAATTTAATAGTATATTCCCTATATTCGTAGAACAACAAATATTTAATACTATGGGAAAAGGAGACAAAAAATCTAGAAGAGGTAAAATTAATTCAGGAAGTTATGGGAAAAAGAGACCTAGGAAAGCTTCAAGATCTATTGTAGCCTCTGAAGAAAAAGCTAAGAAATAGTATAAGTAAAAAAGACCGGAGAAATTAATCTCCGGTCTTTTTTTATAACAAATTAAACTAATTATTTTCCAAAAATATTTCCAAGAATACTTCCCAGGCCTCCTTGCTGTTGTTGGTTATTACCTCCGCCACCAAGTACACTTCCCAGTATATCATTCAATGGATTTCCTGATGATTGAGATTGTCCGCCATTCCCCAGTACGCTGCCAAGAATGTCATTTAAAGGACTTGATTGCTGAGTCTGCGCCTGGTTGGATGCATTTCCAAGAATTCCACCCAGAAGATCACCTAAACCTCCGGCACCTACATTGTTTTGTTGCTTTTGTTGGCCAATATATCCCATTACTACAGGAGCTAGCATTGCCAGGATTGGTCCCAGTTTGTCTATTGAAATTCCGGTATTTTGGGAAAGCTGATTTTCTACAGTACTTTTTTGTCCTCCAAAAATGTGATCAAGAATAGACCCACCTTCAGCCTGTCTTGCTTCAACCTGTGAGGCATCATCTAAAATACTTCCATTATGATCTTTATCAAGAGCATTGTTTAAAGCTTCCGCTTCCTTAGCATCCTGAGATTTATTTCTTAAATAAGAAATGATAAGAGGAGTGGCTACTGCCAATAAGGCGATGACCTGATTTTTGCTGATTCCAAATTTGTTTTCAGCCTGTTCAGCAACCTGGTTGCTGGTGTTCCCTGTAAGTAGGTCGATTAAGCTCATTTTTTGTGTTTGTTTAAAGTATTAACTATCTCAAAGTTATCAAAAAATATGGTTCATAAAATTTCTTAAGGTCATAATTATTGTTAAAGTTTTCTGATCTCTTTTTCAGTAAAACCTTTGCTTTTTAGAAGCTCAATATATATTTCGGCTTCTTCGGTCATCCAGAACATGATGTCGGGAGCTTTTCTCCGATCTATTGTGAATTCCAGAATCCCCACATTATTATTCATCCATGGAAACATATAATATTTCAGTCCGCCTTTATAGTTTTTATAGTTACCAAAATCCTGTCCTTTTTCAGTTGATGAAACAATCTGAAGAGCTACTACATAGAAAAGAGGAATGAAAAGACATACCCATGAAAGTTTTTTCACCCACGGATATTGTACCTGAGATAATCCATAGCCTATGGATAATGCAAAAATCATGTTGAAAGGGATAAAGAAAACGTAATTATCCGTGACAGCATAAAATGTTGCAAAACCATACACGCATAGCGACGCAGTAAAGAAAACAAAAAACATTTTCTTATTTGACCGGTATAAAAAATAGATCCCGGCAATACCGAAAAGTGCAAACACATTAAAATTATAAACGATGTAGACTACAGACTTGATGAGGTCCTGAAGGTATTCTATAAAAGTTTTTTTAAATGAATTGGAAAGCCAATCGCCACGTTCAGAAAAATAAGGTGAACTTAAAGATAGCCCCTGAGAAACATTCAGAACGGTAATAGAGCCGAAAATCAGTAAAAAAATCAATAAAGATGAATAAACATACTTACTTTCTTTTCTGAAATAATAGAGAAATAATATAAAAGCAGGAATAAGCAGGATATTCTGAATATGCACCCAAAGACTGATAGCAAAAAAGAATCCCGCTAAAATGATGTGTACTTTCTTTTGCTCTATAAAACTTTTGACCAGGGAGAAAAAGAAAAGACTTAGCCACAGTGAATTATAGGTATACACCTCTACAATTTCTGCATTTTTCCAAAACGTAAAACTAAAACCAAAAATAAATGCCGCCGCAACAGAGGCCCATTCCAGTTTTGTAATACTTTTTACGGTAAGATAGATCACTGAAACAGTAAGTGCTCCTGAAGTAATAATTAAAAGCCGGCTGGCTTCTATAGCATTAAGCCCTGTAATATTCTTAATGAAAATAGCGGTATTGAGATAGAGAAAATGAGTGGTAGCCGTAGCCGTTGTCTCAAAATCACCCTGTTCTACAGGAAGAACAAAACCAATAGCATCAGCAAAAGGTATTCTCGTAAAACTGCCGAGATAGTAAATAAGTAAAAAAATGAAAAATATAAAACCTGCAGATAAATATTTATTCATGCTTAGTTCTTTACAATAGGGACATTAGAGCATGCTTCTCCAAACATCAGTGATTTTACAAGTGGCTTTAGCTGTTCTACCAGCTCGATATAGGCATTTTCCGGAATTTCTTTATCTGAGCATCCTTTTACTAAGACTCTTTTTCCTCTCATATCCTCAAAATCATAAGTCTGAATAGCATTGTGCATCAGAATTACTTCCAGGTCCTCACGGTTCCCGAAAACTATTTTTTTAGCAACATCTGTAATCCTGGCTGTCAATACAAAATAAGCCCAGAGAGGAATAATTGTATCTACAGAATTATAGATGTAAATGTAAGCATCCTTGTATTCTTCAACATTGATGAGTTCTACTTTTTCACGGAAATCTTTTTCTTTCAGGATCATTTCCTGGAACAAAAAATCTTTAAGATCAATGCCCTTTCTCTGTCCTTTTGGAACCAAGGTACTAAGGTCAAAATTGACAAGGCCGCTTTCCGCAACTTTATTTCGGATTTCAAATTCTTCTGACATTTTTATCATTATCTTTGAACAAATTTACAAATTAAGATCAATATATATTTTAATTTGTTCTCTATCCTTACCATAGAAACCGCCCATGATTCATAATGATCCGATAATGGAAGGGGTATCGTGAGGTATTAAAAAACAAATAATAAAGATTTCGGAAGAAATGAAATATTACATTATTGCAGGAGAAGCTTCCGGTGATCTGCATGGGAGCAATTTGATGAAAGCTTTAAAACAAAAAGATCCGGATGCGGAATTTCGGTTTTGGGGCGGAGATCTGATGGAAGCTCAGGGTGGAACACTGGTTAAACATTACCGTGATCTTGCTTTTATGGGTTTCCTGGAGGTGGTTATGAATTTAAGGACCATCCTGAATAATATTGCATTCTGCAAAGAAGATATCAGAAACAACAGACCGGATGTTTTAATATTGGTAGACTATCCAGGTTTCAATTTAAGAATTGCCAGATTTGCCAAGGAATTGGGAATCAAAGTGATCTATTATATTTCTCCACAACTTTGGGCCTGGAAGGAAGGTCGTGTAGAAACCATCAAAAAATATGTAGATGAAATGATGGTTATTCTTCCGTTTGAAGAGGATTTTTACAGAAAACATGGTGTTCATTCCCATTTTGTAGGACATCCTTTGCTTGATGCTATTTCCGATCTTAAAGAAATCAGTACTGAACAGTTTAAGAAGGAAAACGGATTGAATGACAAAGAAATTATAGCCCTTCTACCGGGTTCCAGAAAACAGGAGGTGGAAAAAATGCTTGAAATAATGCTTTCAGTAAGGCCTCATTTCAAAAACTACCAGTTTGTGATCGCCGGAGCGCCAAGTCTTCCGAAAGAGTTTTATCAAAAATATGTGGATGACAATGTTCATTTTGTCTCTAACAGAACTTATGACGTATTGAGGTGTTCAAAAGCTGCTCTTGTAACTTCCGGAACGGCTACCCTGGAAACAGCCCTGCTGAATATTCCTGAAGTAGTCTGCTACCGGGGCAGTACAATTTCTTATGCCATCGCCAAAAGATTAGTGAAAAATATCAATTACATTTCTTTAGTCAACCTGATTATGGACAGGGAAGTGGTAAAAGAACTGATCCAAAATGACCTGAACACTAAAAATCTAGTGAACGAACTTACCAAAGTTTTAGAAGGAGAAAAAAGAGAGCAGGTCCTGAATGATTATAGTCTTTTAAGAGAAAAGCTGGGAGGTAAAGGAGCCAGTGACCATGCGGCTGAGGTGATTTTGAAAATCTGAAACTTCATATAACGAATTCTTTTGAGAATTTAAATTACTTTGTGAAAATGAATCATTTTAAAAACTTTTTCTTACTTTTTGTATGTACATTTTTGTTCTCAAAAAGCTTTGCTCAGGAGAATATTCCAAGAGATAAAGTTCAGATATTCTATTATGGCTGGTATGGAAATCAGGTAGCAGATGGTGGCCTTCAGCATTGGAACCATGAAATTATCCCTCATTGGAGTAACCCCAAATGGAATAATCTGGGACATTATAAAGGAGGTGATGATATTGGAGCCAATTTTTATCCTGCTTTAGGAAACTACAGCTCTAATGATGTCAAGATCATTGAAAAACATATGAAAATGATCAAAGAATCCGGTGCTGGTGTTGTGGTTATCAGTTGGTTGGGTAAGGATTCTTTTACCGATAAAAGTGTCTCAAAATATTTAGATATTGCAGATCGTTTTAATCTGAAAATAGCATTTCACATAGAGCCATTTTATAAAACAATTACGGAGCTCAGAGATCAGCTTTCGTACCTTGTTGAAACCTATTCTCCCCATCATGCCTTTTATAAAAAAGACGGTAAACCGATGTTTTACGTTTATGACAGTTATAAAATAGCTCCGGAAGAATGGGCAAAGCTTCTTTCTAAGAATGGAGAAAAAACAGTACGTGATACGGATCTTGATGCTCTTTATATAGGGTTATGGGTAGAGGAAAAGGATGCTGCTTTTTTTGAAACTTCCGGATTTGATGGTTTTTATACTTACTTTGCGAGTGAAGGTTTTGTATATGGAAGCACTACTTCAAACTGGGATTTTCTTTCCAGATTTGCCAAAGACCATAAGCTGATTTTTATACCCTGTGTAGGACCGGGATATTCTGACACCAGAATAAGACCATGGAATGAAGCTAATTTTAAAAGCCGTGGAAATGGAAAATATTATGAAAATATGTTTGATGCTGCCATAAAAGTAAAGCCTGAGTTGATAGGAATTACATCTTTTAACGAGTGGCATGAAGGCACACAAATAGAACCTGCGATTCCTAAAAAGACCGGAAATTTCAAATATGAAGATTATGGTAAAGATCCATGGTTGTACATTAAGGAAACAAAGCGTTTAACGGATAAATTTTTAAAAGAAAAATAAAAAACTTTTTATATAAAGACGGTTTTATAGCAAAAAAACAAGCGCTCTGTTAATCTCTTTAATGAGATATAGAGCGTTTTTCAGTGATCACAGAGTTGATGTTCAATTGATTTAATTCCCTACTTTGGTAATACAATTGATTGAAAAATGTGAACAAACAGCCTCTTCTCATTGTAACATTATGTTTTATCCTTGGAATTCTTTTTCAGGATAATTTCCCGTTAGGCAGTATTGCAGTTTATTACGGCATTGTTCTTTGCGTTGGAATTTTAATTTCCCTGTTTTTTTATTCCTATTTTTTGAACAAATCTAAACCGGTTTTGCTGTGCTTGCTGTTTTTTGGACTGGGAATCATTTTTCATTTTTTCAATACCTTTTCTCCTGTTACAGAATTAGCTGTCAAGGAAAAGGAAACCGTTATTTTCAATATTTCCCAGAAATTAAATACTACAGCGAAGTATAAAAAGTATGAAGGAATAGCAATAGTAGGGAAAAACAGCTTCAATACCATTTTATATATTCCAAAAGACACTCACGAGCTTGATTTTAAACATTATTACAAAGCTGAAGCTTACCTGGCAAGAATAAAACCTCCGAAGTATGATTTTCAGTTCAATTACGCACGGTACCTCAAGCGGAAAAATATTGAATATCAGTGCTATCTTTCAAAAGGTATTTCTTCAGCTGAAAAAAAAGACGTAAGTTTTTTTGATGCAGTAAAGCAACAGAGACTCGAGATCCTGCAAAGAATTGATAACACCGGAATGTCTGAGAAAGCAAAAACTTTTTTAAAAGGGATTATCCTTGCAGACCGCACAGAAATTGATGCCGGAACAGTCCGGGATTTCAACAGGTCCGGCCTGATTCATTTACTGGCTATTTCAGGAACTCATATTGTGGTGATCTTTGGGATGTTTTATTTTTTACAGGTCCGGTGTATACCTTTGCGTTTAAGAAGATATGCTATAATTTTCAGTTTGGTTTTTATCTGGCTTTTTGCAGGCTTTATAGGCTTTGGAAACTCTGTTTTACGGTCCTGTATGATGCTGACGATATATTTTATTTACGTTTTGCTTCAGAGAAAACCGGATCTGCTGCATGCTTTGGGGTTATCGGCATTTATTATTCTTGTTTTTGATACCCGGCAGTTTTTCGATATAGGATTTCAGCTTAGCTTTTTGGCTGTTTTAGGAATTTTTTGGTTAAATCAGCCTCTTTTGAATAGATTTCCAAAGCAGGATCAATATTGGAAAAAACTAATTTTTAATACGGTTACAATTTCTATTGCTGCACAGCTTGCCACACTTCCTTTGGTCTTATATTATTTTCATCAGTTTTCCCTTATTTCGGTCATTGCCAATTTTATTATTGTTCCTTTTTCGGAAGTCATTATTGTATTTTCATTTTTAATGACGGTTCTTATTGCTTTTAAGGTTGATTTTATGTTCATTAATACGGTGTATGACAATGGTATATTGCTGTTACTAAAAGTGATCCATTGGTTTGCAGAAGTAGATGTATTGTTTTTCGAAAATATACCTGTGAATTTGATGGAAGTAGTGTCAATGTTGGGAATGGTATATTTGCTAAGAGCTGTGATTTTACATTGTAATTTTAAAAGTTTTATGAGGCTTTCAATGTCTGTTTTAGTCTTTTTCATAATAAGAACGGGGAGCAATGTGTTTGAAAACCAGAGAGAAGAAGTGTTGTTTCACGATTTTAATACTAATAAAGTGTTTCTGGTGAAGAAAGGAAATAAGGCCTGTTTTTGGATTTCGGATGTATCTGATCAGGAAAAGATGATCCGATATTTTATCAATCCTTACTGTTCATCAAGGAGGATCGTACATTTTGAGATAAAAAGCCTGCCTCCATCTGTCAGGAAAATTGTTTTTCAGGATCATATTTATGAAATAAAATAGGATGGTGTCTTCATGTTTTCATTATGCTCTGTTTATCGTTGCGTGCTCTTATTTAGAAAGATTACAAACTGGTTATATGTGAGATTTCTCACTTTTCAATATTGTTAACATTCCTTAATTTTGTGGGAAATTCAAATTTAAACTTATATGGCAGGTTTAACGAGTTCTACGATAGGTAGAAAATATGCTATGGCATTATCAGCTATGTTTTTGCTGATTTTTCTTATACTGCATTTGACGACCAATTTGTTATCAGTTCTTAATAAGGACGCCTTTAACACGGCATCTGACTTTATGGGCTATAATCCTTTTGTGCAGTTCTTAATGCAGCCTATTCTTGGTTTTGCAGTAATTTTCCATTTTGCGATGGGGTTTGTACTGGAAATTAAGAATAATAAAGCGCGTCCGGTAAAGTACGCAGCAAACAATGCTTCTGTGAATTCTTCATGGATGTCCAGAAATATGATTATTTCCGGTGCTGTTATTTTAGCTTTCCTGGCGCTTCACTTGTATGATTTCTGGCTTCATGAAATTAATTACAAGTATGTGGAAGGAATAGCTCCTGATGCAGAACGTTTCTGGCCTGAACTTCATGAGAAGTTTGCTGACCTTTGGAGAGTGGCTCTGTATGTGATCTCTTTTGTACTATTAGGATTACACTTAGCTCACGGATTTCAGTCTTCATTCCAGTCTGTGGGAGCAAGACATCCAAAGTATACGCCGGTAATTAAAGCTTTCGGGAAATGGTATTCAATTCTTATTCCTGCAGGGTTTATTTTAGTGGCTGTTTTTCATTTTATAACTCAATAATATCAATATACTAGTATGAGTAAATTAGATTCAAGAATTCCAGCGGGTCCTCTTAAAGACAAATGGAAAAATCATAAAGACCATATGAACCTTGTTGCACCAAACAACAGAGATAAGATTGATATTATTGTTGTAGGTACAGGTTTGGCGGGAGGTTCCGCTGCTGCCACTTTAGCTGAGCAAGGGTACAATGTGAAAGCATTTTGCTATCAGGATTCTCCGAGGAGAGCGCACTCTATTGCGGCTCAGGGAGGGATCAATGCTGCTAAAAACTATCAGGGTGATGGTGACTCTACCTATAGATTGTTCTATGATACAATCAAAGGAGGTGACTATAGAGCAAGAGAAGCTAACGTTTACAGATTAGCTGAAGTTTCTGCCAATATTATTGACCAGTGTGTTTCTCAGGGAGTTCCTTTTGGTAGAGACTACGGTGGCCAGTTAGATAACCGTTCATTTGGTGGGGTTCAGGTAAAAAGAACCTTCTATGCAAAAGGACAGACGGGACAACAGTTGTTATTAGGTGCATATTCTGCAATGAGCCGTCAGATCGGTAAAGGAAGAATTAAAATGTACAACCGTCATGAAATGCTGGACCTTGTTATTGTTGACGGAAAAGCAAGAGGTATCATTGCAAGAAACCTGGTAACAGGTGAAGTTGAAAGACATTCTGCACACGCTGTAGTAATTGCTTCAGGAGGTTACGGAAACGTATATTTCCTTTCTACCAACGCTATGGGATCAAACGTTTCTGCAGCATGGAAGATCCACAAAAAAGGAGCTTACTTTGCAAACCCTTGTTATGTACAGATTCACCCGACTTGTATTCCTGTTCACGGAACACAGCAGTCTAAACTGACGTTGATGTCTGAATCATTAAGAAACTCCGGAAGAATCTGGGTTCCTAAAAAACTTGAAGATTCAGTAGCGATCAGAGAAGGTAAATTAAAACCTGAAAATATTAAAGAAGAAGATAGAGATTATTATTTGGAAAGAAGATACCCTGCATTCGGTAACCTTGTGCCTAGAGACGTTGCGTCAAGAGCGGCTAAGGAAAGATGTGATGCTGGTTTCGGAATCGAAAACAATGATACTAAAGAAGGTGTTTACCTGGATTTCTCCACAGAAATCATGAAGAAAGGTAAAGAAGCCGCTATCGAAAAACATATTCATAACCCAACTGACCAGCAGCTTTATGATTTGGGTAAAAGCTGGGTTGAGGAGAAATACGGTAACCTATTCGTAATGTACGAAAAGATTACGGCTGATGATCCTTACAAAACTCCAATGAAAATTTATCCGGCAGTTCACTATACAATGGGAGGTGTTTGGGTTGATTATAACCTTCAGTCTACCATTCCTGGATGTTTCGTAATCGGTGAAGCTAACTTCTCTGACCACGGAGCCAACAGACTGGGAGCTTCTGCTTTGATGCAGGGTCTTGCTGATGGATATTTCGTGCTTCCTTATACTATTGCAGATTATCTTTCTGCAGATATCAGAACAGGAGAAATCCCTACCAATTCAGGAGCATTTGATGAAGCTGAAAAGGGAATTAAAGAAAAAATTAATTTCTTCCTGAACAATAAAGGAACGCATTCAGTAGATCACTTCCATAAACAATTAGGACACATTATGTGGAATAAAGTAGGTATGGGAAGAACTCCTGAAGGATTAAGAGAAGCAATCAAAGAAATTGAAGAAGTAAGAAAAGACTTCTGGAAAAATGTAAAAGTTCCTGGTGAAGGAGAAGGGATGAACACTGAGCTTGAAAAGGCATTCAGAGTAGCAGACTTCCTTGAATTAGGACAATTAATGGCTATCGATGCACTACACAGAAATGAATCTTGTGGTGGACATTTCCGTGAGGATCACTCAACTCCAGATGGAGAAGCGGAAAGAGATGACGTAAATTACAAATACGTCGGAGCTTGGGAATATCAGGGAGAAGATATCAACGCGGAAGTGTTGCATAAAGAAGACCTGATATATGACAACATCGAGGTTAAAACTAGAAGTTACAAATAATCTCCAACCTATAAATAAAAAATTATGAGTGCAAAAAAAGGCTTACATCTTACGCTGAAAATTTGGAGACAAAAAAATAGTAAAACTAAAGGTCAGTTTGAGACCTATAAAATATCAGATGTTTCCACAGATTCTTCATTTCTGGAGATGCTGGACATCCTGAACGAGAATTTAATTAACGAAGGAAAAGAGCCTATCGCTTTTGACCACGACTGTCGTGAGGGGATTTGCGGAATGTGTTCTCTTTACATCAATGGTAGAGCACACGGCCCGGACACGGGGATCACTACCTGCCAGCTTCACATGAGAATGTTCAAAGACGGTGAGACCATCGTTATTGAACCGTGGAGAAGTGCTGCTTTCCCGGTTATTAAAGACTTAATGGTAGACAGAAGTGCATTTGACAGAGTAATGGCTGCAGGTGGTTTCGTTTCTGTAAACACTTCAGGAAATACATTGGATGCGAATGCTATTCCGGTTCCTAAAGAAGATGCAGACAGAGCTATGGATGCTGCTGCCTGTATCGGATGTGGAGCTTGTGTAGCAACATGTAAAAACGGATCTGCAATGTTATTCGTGGGAGCTAAAGTCTCTCAGTTTGCTTTACTTCCTCAAGGTAGAGTAGAAGCGAAAAGAAGAGTGCTGAACATGGTGAAAGCTATGGATGAAGAAGGGTTCGGAAACTGTTCAAATACCGGCGCATGTGAAATAGAATGTCCTAAAGGTATTTCTCTTGAGAATATCGCAAGAATGAACAGAGAATATATGGCTGCTCTTGTAGACCAGGGATAGAATTGATTCAAATACATAAAAGTCGTCTCCATCCGGGGACGACTTTTTTTATGCCGGATATTTCTGCTGTTAAAGTTTGTTAACTTATTAATATGCTTTGGTATTCTTTGTTTAATAAGTCTATATTTGGTGGGTAATAGAATTGCTTAATAAACAATTCTGAGACATTGTAAAGAGATTAATTGTGCCTGAAACAGAATCTGAAAAGCCTGTTTTTATAGGGCGTAAGAAAATTTCTAAAAAAAAATAGTAGTGTTAATTAAGAAGCCTTAAAAAGCGTATTTTTGTGTAAAATTTAAAAATTGAAATGAAAAAATATCTTTTATTGTTTATCATCGCGATTTTCGTGATGTCTTGTTCAAAAAAAGTAGAAGTAAAAGGGAAAATTACCGGTGGTGCTCCATTAGAGAGAATTGAATTTGTAGAAGCTTCAGGAGTAGGAACCCTACCTTTAATTAATATAGGTTTAGATAAAGACGGAAATTTTTCAGGAAGCTTCGAAGCTCCTAAAGATGGAATGTATGTTATTAATTATGCTAACAGACAAAACCTGATCTATCTTGAAGGAGGACAAAATGTAAATATCTCAGGAAATGGAATGACTTTCCCAAATGAATTTGTTATAACCGGAGATGCTAAAAAGAACAATGATTTTCTTCAGGCTACCCAAAAATTTTTAGGTGAGTATGGAAGTAAGCTAAACCTAAACCAATTAATGGCTGGTGATGAAGCTTCATTTTTGAAAGGAATCCATAAAGTAGAAGCTGATATCAACAAAAATGTAGATGACCTGGCTAAGAAAAATAATCCTAGTAAAGGGCTTATCACCTGGAAGAAAAATGATATTAAAGTAACGATCCTTAATTTATTGGCTAATTACGAAATGTCACATGGTCCAATGGCTGGGAATATGTCATATAAAGCTTCAAAGGCTTTTAAAGACTATGAAGTAAAGCTAGAAGATGATAAAGAAGCAATGGTAAAAACAATACCGCTTTACAGACAGTATTTACTTGTAAAAATGACACCTGATTTCCAAAAGTATGCGGAAGCTAACAGTAAAGGAAAAACTGATATTACCACTTCAGAATTGTTTGCTCAGTATCTGAAGACTAAAAAGGATATCTCTCAGACTGCAAAAGACTACCTTTTAGCTTTTGTAATGGCTCAGACTGATATTCATCCGACGACTCCTGCCAAGAGAATCGATAAAATCAAAAAAATTATTGATTCAGATATTAAAGATGCTACCATTAAAAGTGATCTTCTTAAAATGCAGATGGCTATTACAGGACTTAAAATTGGAGATGCAGCTCCGGAAGCTCCTTTGGTAAAACAGGACGGAAAGTCTTATAAACTTTCTGAAAATAAAGGAAAACCTTATATGCTATTCTTTTATGCATCATGGAATCCTTACATCAGCGAAGCTACAGTACCTGTACTGAAAGAAGTTGTAAATTTTTATAAATCTAAAATGAACTTTGTATTTGTGAATGTAGATGATACAAAAGATCAGTTTGTAAAAACCAGCAATTCTCTATTGAAAGGTATTCAGGGAGTAAATGTTTACGGAGAAAAAGGAATGGAATCTGAGATCGCTAAAAAATATGGCGTATATGGATTTAAGTTACCTTGTTTTGTAATCATAGACAAAGATGGTAAAATTGCCAGCAGATCTTTTGTTAACCTGGGAGAGCAGGAATTGGTAACTATTTTGGATAAATTGACAGGTCTTGCAGCGCCAAGAGTAGATCAGGCTCCACAGCAAATGCCACAAGGATTACAAGTGGATCCGTCTGCACAGCAACAGGCTCCGCAACCGGCAAATCCACAGCCAGCTCAGACGAAATAATAAACTTTAACATAGATGGAAACCTTATCTTCGGATAAGGTTTTTTTTTATTGTATTTTTGCAGAATTAAACCGGAATTTTTCTTCCGGCTGTATTAGAAAAAATAGAAATAGAATGTAGGAATGAAACCTTCCGGTTTTGTCCTGCCATTAAAAGAAATTGAGTTTACGGATGAAAAAGAAGAAAGATATAATTCTTGAAAATATTAAGTTATTCGGAGCAGGGGCAAAAGGTGTCGCAATTGGAAAAACGGAAGAAGGAAAAACAGTGCTGATCTCGGGAGCGGTCCCGGGAGACGTAGTCAATGCAAGAGTGAAAAAATCCAAGTCCAAATACTATGAGGCAGAAACTGTAGAAGTGGTGGAGCCTTCAGCCTTCAGAGTAGAACCTAAATGTATTCATTTTGGAACATGTGGGGGATGTAAGTGGCAGAATATGAGCTACGAAAAACAACTGGACTTCAAGCAGGAAGAAGTATATAATAATATTAAAAGAATCGGGGGTATTGACGACTTTGAAACCGTTCCGATCTTAGGTGCTGAAGAACAGTATTTTTACAGAAATAAAATGGAGTTTTCTTTCTCCAATGCGAGATGGCTTACTCAGTATGAAATAAGCTCTGAAGAAAACTTTGGCAGTAAAGATGCCCTGGGCTTCCATATTCCGGGGATGTGGAGTAAAATTCTCGATCTTAAAGAATGTTTTCTTCAGGAAGATCCTTCCAATGCAATAAGACTTGCCGTAAAACAATATGGTGTCAATAACGGACTGGATTTCTTTGATGTGAGAAATCAGGAAGGTTTCTTAAGAACCTTAATGATGAGACAAAACTCTAAAGGGGAATGGATGGTATTATTCCAGCTTTACAGAGAAGAAAAAGAAAACAGAGAAAAGCTTTTCGAATTTTTATTGGAGAAGTTTCCGCAGATCAAAACTCTGGTATATGCTATTAATCCAAAACAGAATGATTCAATCTATGATTTAAATATCAATGTTTATTTCGGAGAGGGATATCTGATGGAAGAAATGGACGGGCTGAAGTTTAAGATCGGGCCGAAATCATTTTTTCAAACCAACTATAAACAGGCTTTAGAGCTATATAGAAAAACATTGGAATTTGCTGATCTGAAAGGACATGAAGTGGTTTATGACCTTTATACAGGAACAGGAACTATAGCACAGTATGTAGCAAGAAATGCAAAACAGGTTATAGGAATAGAATCTGTGCAGGAAGCTATAGATGCGGCCATAGAGCATGCTGAATTAAATGGTCTTACCAACTGTACCTTCTATTGTGGTGATATGAAAAATGTTTTTAATGATGAATTTATGGAAAATCATCCTAAAGCAGATGTTTTAATCACGGATCCGCCAAGAGATGGAATGCATCAGAAAGTAGTAGAGCAAATCTTAAAGCTTGCTCCGGAAAAAGTAGTCTATGTAAGCTGTAACTCAGCAACACAGGCGAGAGATCTTGCACTGATGAAAGATCATTATACGTTGGTAAAGATATTACCGGTAGATATGTTCCCACAAACTCATCATGTGGAAAACATTGCTTTATTGGTTAAAAAATAAATTTATTTAAATTTGAATCTCAAATCTTAATATGAAGTATTTTAAAATTCTCATAATGACCTGTTTTCTGACAATGCTTTGGTCCTGTGGTGGAGATGATGATATCTGTGAAAGCGGAGAGGGGACACCAAGAATGAAGGTGGCATTTAAGTCGATGGAATCTGGAAAAGCAAGAACATTAGATTCCCTAAGTGTGGCTGTAGACTATGGATCCGGTAAAGTAGATCTGGGATGGCAGACAAAAATAGAATCAAGGCTTATTCCATTGAGAGTAGATGATTCTCCTTATACGGATGTGTATTTTAAGGTATCTGCCAAAGGAGCGGAATCTAAAGTTAGGATCAAATATACGACCCAATCTACCTATGTATCTCCAGGATGTGGGATCAAAAAAGCATATGAGAATTTAACCTCAGAATTAATAACTCCCAATCCTGTTCAAAATCTGGAAGCCGGACAAAATCAAATAGAGAATGAAGACAAGACTAATCTTTACCTTCTTTTTTAGTATACTAGGAATACTGAGTTGGGCACAGGATAAGAAAGAGACAAAGAAGGAACACCTAAAATACGAACCTAATTTTATGATTGGTTTTGATGTTCTGAATACAGGGGCTGCTTTCTTTTCGGACAGAAAATTATATCAGGGATTTATTTCTTCAAAAGTAAGAGGTAATGTTCATGCTGTTGCTGAAGCAGGATTTGAGAAAAATATATATCAGAAAAATGGATATGATGCTAAAGTAAGTGGCCCCTTTGTGAAATTGGGTGCATTTTATATGTTGGCGAAAGATGCAGAAAACGAATTTAACGGCTTCTATGCGGGAGGAAAAGTAGGCGGATCATTTTATAAACAGGAATATATGGCCATACCGGTGCGTGGATTTGGGGGAAGTAGTTCTTCAGTAGCGTTTCCTTCTTCATCACAGTCTTCTTTCTGGCTGGAAGGAACATTGGGAGGCAGGGTACAGCTCTTTGAGTCTAATTTCTATATTGATGTGAATCTGCAGCCCCGCTATTTAGTATATACTACAAAACAGGACGATATATCCCCCATGATTATCCCCGGATTTGGAAGAAGTTCTTCTAAATTTAATATGGGATTTGCCTGGAATATAGCATACAAATTTTAAAAGGAGCGTTAAGCTCCTTTTTTTGTGATTACATTTTATCAGGCAGTAAAATAGACTGTGCCCGGATTAATTTTAAGAAGAAGTGAATTATGATATCACGATAATATATTCGGTCGAAGTACTATGTTTATTGTGAAAATTTTTATTTTTTGTCTATATTATAAAACTAAATATTTAAATTATTTTTGTGTTATTATAACGTATTTTACTTTTGATTATGGTATTTGTTTTAAATAATGATTAAAATTTAATAATTAGTAGTATAAAATAATTATATTTGGAAAAAAATATAATTAACTTTTTATGAAAAGACTACTTACTACTTTGATGTGTGCTTTAGTAGGGGGGACAGCGTTCGGACAGTGGACGCCCGCTACTATTAAGGTAGACAGCAAAAAAAGAGCAGTGGATATGAAGGCCACTAACGTAGGATCTAATTTCAAATTGGACTTGAATCAGCTAAGAGCTCAGTTAAAAGGTGCTCAGGAAATGGGAGCTAATGCTAGGCCTGTTGTTATTTCCATCCCAACCTTAAGTGGTAAAATCGAGAGATTTAATGTGTACAGTTTTCCTGTGGTTGTAAAAGAACTTGCAGATCAGTATGAGCTTGGTTCATACATAGGAACTTCTGTTGAGGACCCTACTCAGCAAATCAGATTCTCTGTAGCTCCAAATGATTTCCAGTCTATGTTATTTAAAGATGGAAATTATGAGTTCGTTGAACCTGTTGACAAAGCAAACGGAATATATTCTCTACAGCTTAAAAAGAACAAAACAGGAGACAAGCCTTTTGTATGTAGCACAATGGAAGAACCAGGTGCTGTAAAAGACCTTGAGAATTTATACAATAGCGGAAAATCATTTGCCCACAATCCAGGGGCTTTCAATAAAAATTCTGACAGAAAATACCGTACAATGAGAGTAGCAATCTCAACTACTTCTGAGTATACGGCCTATTTTGGAGGAGTTCCGGGTGCATTAGCACAGGTTAACGCTACCCTTACCCGTGTGAATGCTGTTTTTGAAAAAGATTTTGCACTGCATTTAAATCTACAGGCTTATCCAAGTTTGATTTATACGAATGCTGCAACAGATCCATATTCTCCGGCTGCACAAATGAACAACTGGAACGTTCAGCTACAGCAAACGCTTACCAGTGAGGTAGGAAATGAAAACTATGATATCGGACATTTATTTGGAGCTACCGGTGGTGGTGGAAATGCCGGATGTATCGGTTGCGTATGTATAGATCCTGCTACTCCAACTTCTAAAGCAAAAGGATCAGGATTTACATCTCCTGCAGATGGTATTCCAATGGGTAATAATTTTGATATAGATTATGTAGCTCACGAAATGGGACACCAGTTGGGTGGTAATCATACATTCTCTCATGGGATTGAAGGATCTGGGGTAAATGTTGAGCCGGGATCAGGATCTACTATTATGGGATATGCAGGGATTACAGGAGCAACTACAGATGTACAGGCGCATTCCGATCCTTATTTCCACAGAGCAAGTATTGGCCAGATTCAAACCAACCTAATCAGTAAAACGTGTGACG
Source organism: Chryseobacterium sp. WG14 (assembly GCF_024586945.1). NCBI lineage: Bacteria > Pseudomonadati > Bacteroidota > Flavobacteriia > Flavobacteriales > Weeksellaceae > Chryseobacterium > Chryseobacterium sp. WG14. The sequence continues at coordinate 12,092 of NZ_JALCZD010000016.1, read as the reverse complement.
TTGAAACCAGTGTTGCGAATAATACTCCTGTAATCGCAGCGCTTTCACCTTATACAATTCCTAAGAAAACAGCATTTGTACTTACAGCTAACGTTACGGATGCTGACGGGGATCCAATGACATATACATGGGAAGAAATGGATAGTGGTATGACTGCTGCCCAGACTATTGATAAAAATAACTTGGGACAAACAACCTATGGAGCATCGTTCAGATCGCTTTCTCCTTCTACTACTCCAACCAGATATTTCCCTAAGTTCTCTTCAGTACTTGCAGGAGCTTTAGATAATTCATTAAATACTTGGGAATCTACTTCACAGGTAGCCAGAACTTCTAAATTTGCCATTACAGCCAGAGATAACAATGCTGATGTAACACAGCAGCAGACTAATTCTGCACAACAGACTATTACAGTTGGAAATGACGGGCCATTCCAGATTACTCAGAATTTCCTTTTTGCCAATGCGCCTTCAGATTTAACTTGGGATGTTGCCAATACATCATCAGCTCCTTATAACGTTGCTAATGTTAAAATTGACTATTCTACAGATAATGGAGTAAACTGGACAGTTCTTTCTGCTTCAACTCCTAATGACGGTTCAGAATCTTTTACAATACCTTCGTCTTTAAACGGACAAACTATTGTGGTAAGAGTTTCTTCTATTGGAAACGTTTTCTATACTCTTAAGAAAATTCCTGTAACCAACCAGGTAGCATGTGGTGGCGCTCCTATTGGTTTGGTAGCTCAAAATATTACACTGAATGGTGCTTCTGTTTCCTGGAGCCCTGTTGCAGGAGCTGCTTCTTATGCTGTAAGATATAGATTGGCATCTGCTACTCCATGGACTCAGCTTCCGGACAGTAGTACGAACTCCGCAACATTATCAGGATTAACAGACTGTACGGCATATCAGGTTCAGGTAGCTGCTATCTGTGGAGGGGTAACGGGCCCTTATTCTGCAACAACTGCTTTCTCATCTGCATGTACATCGTATTGTCCGTCAGCAAGCAGCAGTGGACAGTATAACTATATCTCCAATGTAACGCTGGGAACAGTAAACAATACAACCGGAGGAACAACATATTCTAACTTTACAGGCAATACAGCATTACAGCCTGTCTTGTTAGTAAACAGCTCAAATACAATTAATGTTTCTCTTACTACAAATAATGCAGGTGCATTAGTGAATGGAATGGCTGCATGGATTGATTATAATAAAAATGGAATATTTGAAGCCTCTGAAAGAGTTCTGGATATGCCAATAACTTCTTTGATACTTGGAACTACTCCTAATACAGCAACATTTACAGTGCCATCCACTGCGGTAACCAATACCCCGGTAAGGATGAGAATTGTTACAGTGTTAATAAATCCGGATTATATTGGCGAGAGTCTTCCTGATGATTTTGCATGTGATGATTTCCCTAATGGAGAAGTTGAAGACTATAATGTAATTATTGCAACCAATCTTGGAACTTCTGAGACCGGTATTAAAAACGATGGTATTCAAATCTATCCAAATCCTGTAAATGATGTTTTAAATGTAACTAAAGTTTCAGATAAAGCAGCTTACAAAATTTACAGTGCAGCGGGTCAACTGATAGACAGCGGAAATATCAACAGTGGAAAAATTAATGTTTCAGCATTAATTAAAGGTGGATATGTAATTACAATTGAAGATAAAGGTCAGGATCAGTTTAGATCTAAGTTTATCAAAAAGTAATATAAATCTTTATAACATTAAATCCCCAAGTTTCTTGGGGATTTTTTTATTCTAAACCATATTGGGGATTATTGTGAAATTTTTTCAAAAAAATATTTTAATAGATGTGTAATAGTGAAAAAATTATTAGATTTGTGTAATTATTTAAATATTAACATATGGAATGAAAATTACTTTTTTAATACAGTTTATCTGTAAAATGAGATGTTTCGAAAAATATGTTTGAACATCTTACCTAGGAAAACCTTATAATTCTTGACTATTCTTATCACTATTAAATTTAAAAAAATATGAGTGTACTTTTACTCTGTAAAATGAGCAGTCCCAGAAGGACTCTCATAACATTACTTTGTATGGTCTTCGGTCTATTCCTGCAAGCACAAACAATTACGATTGGTACAGGAACATCAACCCAAAGATATCCTTTGAGTTGTTATTATGGATTTGAAAGATCATCTTCACTTTATACAGCAGCGGAAATAAATACAGCTGCGGGGGGAACTGTCCTTTCCGTAGGCTGGAATGTTACAGCTGCTTCCACTGCCACAATGCCGGTAAAGATTTATTTAAAATCTGTACCCAGTACAACAACAACTCTTACTGCACAAAACTGGGTGAATGCAACCGCAGGAGCTACTTTAGTGTATGATGCGAGTTTAACTAATTTACCCACAGGATGGAATACCATTACATTACAAACCCCTTTTTACTATAATGGGACAGATAACCTGGTAGTTTTAGTTGAGACAAACTATGGTGGAAGCGGAACAGGGTCTTCATCAGGAAGTGCAGTTACTTACAGTACTGCTACCTCTAAGCATATGTATATTCAGGGAGATACCAATGCTCCTACAGGTACAGGAACCGTAACGTCCAGCAGACCAAATATTCAGATTACTTTTGGTCCGCCACCTGCATGTATCCCTCCTGGTGCTCTAAGCTTAGGAACAATCACAGCTACAAGTGCCGTGGTAAACTGGTCTGCATCTACACCCGCACCTGCTGGTGGATATGAAGTATATTACAGTACTACCAATACCGCACCAACAGCAGGAACTCCTCCTTCACAAACGGTGACAGGACCAACAGCTACGCTTTCTCCATTGGTGCCGGATACCAATTATTATGTTTGGGTACGGGCAAAATGTAGTGGAACCAATCAAAGCTGGTGGGTAGGGCCAATCGCTTTAACTACGCCGCCTACCTGTCCTCCGATGCCTTCTACGGGATCATTATCTATGGGAATGATTACTCCTACTAGTGCAGTACTGAACTGGACAACTTTTGGGTATACACCTGCTGGTGGATATGATGTATATTACAGTACTACGAATACTGCACCAACAGCCGCAACGGTTCCTTCACAAAACGTGTCAGGATTAACTGCAACACTTTCTCCATTGGTAGCTAATACAACTTATTATGCCTGGGTAAGAGCAAGATGTAGTGCAACAGATCAAAGTTCATGGAGTACCCCTATTTCCTTTTATACAGGATATTGTGTGCCAACGGGAGGTACGGGCTCAACTTCATATTACCTGAATAATATTACCAGTACAGGAGGTATTTCTAATTTAAATTATACTGCTGCTGCCTATCAGGCATATGTTAATAGTACAGCGACTACTTTTTCAGCAATACCTACAAATACGATTACATTGAACCTGGCTTCTGCCGGAAATAATACATATCATTATTATGTCTGGATTGACTGGAATAATGATATGAGCTTTACCGGTACAGGTGAGCTTATTTTTGCATCCACATCTTATAATGCTACTGAATCTGTAACCATTCCTATACCGGCAACTCAGGCTCCCGGAAACTATAGACTAAGAGTGGGTACAACATATTCCGGTACAATGGTTCCATGTGGACCGGTATCCAGTGGTAACTATGTAGATTTCAATTTAAACGTGATTGCTTTACAGCCATGTAATACCTTGCCTCCAAGTAATATTGCCGTTTCAAATATCACAGCAAGTACCGCTCTTGTAAGTTGGGTTCCTGCTACGGGAGCAACATACAAATTGCAGTATAGAAGAACAGGAACTTTACCTTGGACTGTAGTGGATTTAACTGCTGCATTATCAAATAGCTATACTATTCCTAACCTGATTGATGCCACTCAGTATGAATTTCAGATAGCTACTATATGTAGTGGAACTCAGGGAGCGTTCTCTCCTGTAGCAAATTTCACAACTTTAGCTCTTACGTATTGTGACCCGAGTCCTGTGAATACAACATCGGATGGTTACATCAATAAGGTAACTGTTACCCCTACGAATGCACCACTTATGGTGAATGATTCAGGATATGATGTATATAAAGACTATACAACAGATGTTACCAAAACAATTATATTGGTAAGAGGATCAACCGGAAACAAAATTAGTGTTAATAAATATTGGCCGGGATCTACATCTTCTTACGGTGTAGTGGCATGGATTGATTATAATAGAAACGGATTATTTGAAACCTGGGAGAAAGTACTGGATACTTCAAGCAGTACGACTACTCCGGTAAACAATACTTTTTCATTAGCTGCTTTACCGGCTGGAGCTGTTTACAGTGGAGCTCAGCCTACACGTATGCGTGTTGCAATGAAGCAGTATGATGTTCCTATTCCATGTGGTGCATTTGATTCATTTGATTATGGAGAAGTAGAAGACTATCCGGTAAGATTTATTGATCAGCCTGTATGTTCAACTACACCTCCAACGAATGTTACAGTTTCAAACCTTACGGCTACCAGTGCAACTTTCTCATGGGTGGCTGCTACAGGAGCAACGTATAATTTGAGATACAGAAGAACAAACCCGATTGGTGCTTATACAACAGTAACCGGTATTACAGGAAATACCTATACCATTCCTGGTACGGCACCTCTAACTGAGCAGACGGACTATGAAGTTCAGGTGGCTACGGTATGTAACGGTAGTACAGGTTCATACTCAACGGCTGTACCATTTAAAACACCACCTTTATCTTATTGCCAGATGGTAGGTAGTGGAAGTAATGACCATATTTCAAATGTAACGGTTACTTCTTCAAACCTTGGTGTACCGGCTATGAGTAATACTTCTGTACAGACTAACTATATCAGCTATACAACTGCACCAACATTGATTACTCTTGATATTGAATCTACAGGTAATAAAATATCAGTAGCAAAAGGTTGGACAGGTGCTACAAACAATGATGCTGTTGCAGTATGGATTGATTTCAACAGAGACGGACAGTTTACTGATGCAGAAAGAATCCTTAATTCTGCAGCCAGTACAACAACTCCTATTACAGCTACATTTAGTGTTCCTGCCGGATCTTATCCCGGACCACTAACTACTACAATGAGAGTGGTATTAAAACGTTCAAGTGCTCCGGTGATGTGCCAGAATGCGGTGAACGGAGAAGTGGAAGACTACAGAGTAATGTTGAGACCATGTAGCAGTGCTACTCCGGGAACTCCTACTATTGTACCTACCCATAATAGTGCTACAATTACCTGGACACCAACAACAGCCAATGTAAGTTATCTTGTACGATATAGAGTACAGGGAACCACAACATGGACTGAAGTATATGCTTCTGCAGCTTTAGGTAATATGCCGCTTGTTATCAATGGTTTAACTCCGGCTACAATTTATGAAGTTGATGTTGCTGCGGTTTGTGGAGGTACTATTGGTACTCCAACCCCTATAAAAACATTTACAACGAGATGTGATCCTACACCTCCGAATGTTACAATCAGCAGTATTACGGCTACCACAGCTTTAATTACATGGGCACCGCTTGCTGCAAGCTCTACTTATGTGATGAGATACAGAGTAGTAGGATCCGGTGCTACAGGATGGGTTGAAGTAAACTTACCAGCTGCTCCTGCAAATACATATGTACTAGGTAGCACCACTCCGCTGGTACCTTATACTACCTATGAAGTTCAAATTGCCAATAAGTGTGTAGGAGAAAATACCCTGAATCCTTATTCAAATCCTAAAGTATTTACTACAGAAAGAGTTTGTGAGATTCCTCCTCCGGGATTAACTATTACACAATTGTTGCCAACAATGGCTGAAGTTAAATGGGATCCTTTCCCAGGAGCAACATACGTGTTGAGATATAGAAAGGTAGGTATTCCTAGCTGGACAGAAGTTCCAACACCTGTTAATAATGTAGTACTGTCAGGACTGACGGAACTTACAAAATATGAAATGCAGGTAGTGAATATCTGTAACGGTACACCGGGTAATTATACCCCTCTGTACTACTTTACAACACCTACTGTAATTTATTGTAATATGGGCTCAGAGAATTCTACTGGTGAGCATATTGCTAAAGTTACTGTTACTCCAAACGGAAAACCTGTCATGGAAAATGCATCCGGTGCATCTTCTTATACAGATTATACAGGAGTTACTGCTAAGTTTATAGAGTTGATTCAAGGATCAACAGACAATGAAATTATTATTGAGAAAAAATGGACAGGAACCAATCATAACGAAGGAATTGCGGTATGGATCGATTTCAACAGAAATGGAGAATTCGATATCAATGAGAGAGTGTTTACTTCACCTCCGAATACCACAACTCCGGTATCAGGAAAATTCAGTGTGCCAGCAGATGCATTTGTAAGTATGACAGACTACAAATATGTAGTGATGAGAGTAGCAATGCAAAGGGATGGTGTTCCTGTAAGCTGTGTTAACTTTGCTAACGGTGAAGTGGAAGACTATACAGTAAGAATTTCCAAGAAAGCAGTTTTAAATCCTATAGATCAAACTGAGATCATGATTTATCCGAACCCTGTAAGTTCAGTATTATATGTGAAGAATATTAGCAAAAGAGCTAAGTATAAAATTTATAATGCTGCGGGACAAGTGATCACTGATGGTATTCTGTTGAATAACCAGATCAATGTAAGCAAATTAATCAACGGTGTTTATGTAATAGATATCGAAGATAATGGCAATACGGTTCAAAAGAAATTTATCAAAGAATAATGAGTTGAAATTTCTATAGTATAAGCCTCCAGCAATGGAGGCTTATTTTTTTATATACAACATGAATTTTAGATTTTGAATATTATATATCTATTTTTTGTGATTTATTAATTTTTTTCTTTTAAATATATGTTTTTGTTTATTTTATTAATTAATATGAAGTTTTGTTGTTGTATTCGTAATTTATGTACATTATATTATTGTTAATTCACAAAAAAAGGCTTAGGTTTGTGAGATTAATATAAAGTTTTATAAATTATGAAGAAAACTTTTACTTCCTTCTTTTTCTTTTGTTTATTTGTAATGATTCAGGCCCAATGGTCTCCATCAGTTTATAATGGAAAAGAAACCGGCGAGGTCTCCAAAACCAATAGCTACTATTCTTTAGACCTTCCCCTGTTAAAATCTCAGCTTTCAAAAGCGCAGGAAACAGGAAAAAATGCTAACTCTGTAGTAATTTCTTTACCAACTTTACATGGAAAGATTGAACAGTTTGCTGTATATAGTTTCCCTGTTGTGGTGAAAGAATTGGCTGATCAGTATCAATTAGGTTCTTATGTAGGTGTAGGAATAGATGATCCTACAAAATACTTAAGATTTAGTTTAGCCCCTAATGATTTTCAATCCATGATCATCACCAGTGAAGGTTCTGAATTTATAGAACCGGCTAATGCTGCTAAAACAGTTTATAGTGTTCATCCGAAAACTCAGGGAGGTAAAAACGGTTTTATGTGCTCAACTAGGGAAGGAGAAGTTGATCACCAAGAAATAAAAAATCTTTATCAACAGGGAAAATCTTTTACTAATCAACCTACAGATTTTAGAAGGTCTTCTGACCGAAAATATAGGACGTTGAGATTGGCTCTTTCCGTATGTGGAGAATATACTCAATTTCATGGAGGTACTGTTGCAGGAGCATTGGCTGCAATAAATGCAACCCTAACCCGTATAAATGGAGTTTACGAAAAGGATTTTGGATTACATTTGAATTTACAGAATTATCCTGGACTTATTTACACCAATGCAAATACTGACCCTTATTCTTCTACGGAAGGAGGAACAGTTAATGGTATATCAGGATGGAACGCGCAGGTACAGACAGTAATCACAGCTGGTGTAGGAAACGGTAATTACGATGTTGGGCATCTATTTTCTCCACCTGGTGCAGGGGGAAATGCCGGTTGTGTTGGATGTATTTGTAGAGATAATACTGTACCTGGAGCATTGGATAAAGGTTCCGGATGGACTTCTCCGGGAGGAGGTCCTCCGGTAGGAGATAATTTTGATATAGATTTTGTAGCCCATGAGATTGGGCATCAATTGGGTGGAGTTCATAGTTTCTCTTACTCACCTGGCCAATTGGGTTCCCCTACAAGTGTTGAACCTGCGTCAGGATCTTCTATTATGGGATATGCAGGGGTTGTAAATTCGGGGAACCCTATTAACAATGTTCAGCCTCACTCTGATCCATATTTTAACACCATAAATATCAAAGATATTCAGGCCAATCTGATAAGCAAAACATGTGATGTAGAAACAACAGTTAGTAATACACCACCCGTAATTGCTGCTCTGTCTACCTATAATATTCCAAAAGGAACAGCTTTTGTTTTAACAGCTTCCGCTACTGATGCTGAAAATGATCCGATGACCTATAATTGGGAAGAAATAGATATAGCAAATGAAGTGATTGATGCCAATAATTTAGGAAACACTTTATCTGGACCATCTTTTAGATCTGTAATGCATACAGCAAATCCTACCCGTTATTTTCCTAGACTGTCTTCTGTATTGGGTGGAGTTTTAAATAATTCTAATAATCTTTGGGAAGCTGTATCCACAGTTGCGAGAACAACAAAATTTACTGTTACAGTAAGGGATAATCATCCACTTGCCAACCAGCAACAGACTCAGTCTGCTGTTCAGACCATTATCGTAGGAAATAACGGGCCATTTAAGGTCAATGCAACAACTGTTTATAATAATGGACCAACAACTGTAACCTGGGATGTGGTGAATACCAACGCAGCTCCTTATAATGCAGCTAATGTTAAAATAGATTTTACAACAGATAACGGGCTAACCTGGAATGTAGTGGCTGCTTCCACGCCTAATGACGGAACTGAATCTCTTGATTTCAGTTCTTTCCCACTTACCGTAGGAGGAATAGCAAAGATCAGAATAAGTGCAATTAATAATGTATTTTATGCTGTCGGTAACGCTCCTATTGAAACCCTGCCTATTTGCAGTACAACCATTCCTCCGGGTGGAGTTTTGGTGCCGGCTACTACACAAACATCTGCAACCATTACCTGGAATGCATCATTTAATGCTACTTATGTAGTGCGGTACAGGGTAGTAGGAGCGGCAACCTGGATAACATATACCCCAACCCCTATTACAAATACGGTAACCCTTACCGGCTTAACTGCAGGAACGCATTATGAGGTTCAGATAGCCAATATATGTTCAGGAGTAACAGGTCCTTTTTCGGCAGTTACTGTTTTTATGACACCATACTGTACTGCTACTTCCAGCAACACTGATAATGGATATATTTCAAATGTTACCGTTACAGGAACCAACTCTTATACCATGAGTAATGATTCCGGAGCCAATAATTATACGGATTACTCGACAATTGCCGCAAAATTAATAACACTGGTGAGGGGAACAGCTAACAATACTATTTCTGTTTCTAAATCATGGCCGGCTGCTATGAGTAATAAGGCGGTAAGTGTTTGGATAGATTTTGATAAAAATGGAACATTTGATACTGCTGAAAGAATTTTAAATAATTTTAATAACCAGACTACTCCGGTAACAGCAACATTTCAGGTACCTGCCACAGCTTATGCCGGAACACTTACTACCCGTATGCGCGTAGTGTTGAGAGATCAGAGCAGCCCTGCTGCCTGCGCTTCATTTGCGAACGGGGAAGTGGAGGATTATGCTGTAAAGATTATTGATATGCCAGGATGTACCACTGCTGCACCCTCTAATATCTCCATTACTAACCTTACGCCTACTTCTGCGAATGTATCATGGGTTGCAGCTACCGGAGCAACTTATGTGCTGAGATACAGAAAAGTGGGTACTTTTACGTGGACAACAGTAAATCCTGTGCCGGCTCCTGTAAATAATTATACCATCCAAGGTTTAACAGAGCAAACTCAATATGAGGTGCAGGTAGCAACCAAATGTAATAACAGCCAGGGGAATTATTCCGGCTCACAACAATTTACGACTCCTGCAGTATCGTACTGCCCAATGACAGGGACAGGGACCAATAACCATATTTCTAATGTAACGGTTACCTCAATTAATCCCGGATTGCCGGTTATGAATAATAATTCCGTACAAACAAACTATATTAGCTATACAACTCCATCCACGTCGATTACATTGGAGATAGGATCTACAAATAATAAAATTTCTGTGGCAAAAGGATGGACGGGAGTAACAGGAAGTGCAGCGGTTACAGCATGGATTGACTTTAACAGAAACGGACAGTTTGAAAATACTGAAAGAATTCTAATTTCTTCAGCAAGTACCACTACACCGGTTTCTGCAACGTTTGATGTGCCTTCAGGTGCCTATTCGGGTCCACTGAAAACTACCATGAGAGTTGTTTTAAGTGGAAATACTCCTGTAATGTGTCAAAATGCAATAAACGGAGAGGTAGAGGACTACGCTGTACAGCTGAAACCATGCAGCACCAGTACGCCAACCGGACTTACATTCAATACCATAGCTCATAACTCTGCGATCATTAACTGGACTGCAGCGACCAATAACTTTACCTATCTTTTACAATATAGAGTACAGGGAACAACAGCCTGGACGGATGTATATGTTACAAGTATTCCACATACATTAAATAACCTTATGCCTTCTACTACTTATGAGGTACAGGTTGCTGCCAATTGTGGTATTACAAATGGTACATTTACACCCATAGGTACATTCTCTACCCGATGCGATCCTACGCCTCCTAATATTACAATCAGCAATATCACTGCAAGTTCGGCGCTGATTACATGGAATCCTGTAGTAGCGGGAGTATCCTATATGATGAGATGGAGAAAAGTAGGAACCACAGGCTGGCCAAATCCGGATATTCCGTTGCCAGCAGCTCCCGCCAGTACCTATACCCTTGGTAATTTGGAGCCATATACCCATTATGAAGTACAGATTGCCAACAGATGTGCAGGGGAAACCACATGGAATCCGTATTCAAATCCGGCTGTATTTACGACAGAAAGAATTTGTGAACTGCCACCTCCCGGGCTTACCATAACACAGTTATTCCCAACATCAGCATACATCAGATGGGATTCTTTTCCCGGAGCAACCTATGTGCTGAGATATAGAAAAGTAGGGATCCCAAGTTGGAGTACTGTTCAGGTACCAACGAATACCTACACACTAACAGGCCTTCTGGAGCTTACAAAATATGAAATGCAGGTCGCTAATGTTTGTAACGGAACTCCTGCTGCATTTACTCCATTGTATTATTTTACGACTCCTACGGTGATCTATTGTAAGATGGCTTCAGGAAGTTCAGCAGGCGAGCATATTGCTAAGGTTACCGTTAAACCTAATGGGAAGCCTGTCATGGAAAATGCTTCAGGAGCTTCAAGTTATACAGATTATTCCGGAGTTTCAGGTACATTTATAGAACTTATCCAGGGATCTGCAGACAATGAAATTACCATTGAAAAAAAATGGACCGGCCAGAACTATAATGAAGGAATTGCAGTGTGGATCGATTTCAACAGAAACGGTGAATTTGATATCAATGAACGCGTGTTTAGTTCACCGCCCAATACCACCACGCCAGTTTCCGGAACATTCAGTGTACCCGCAGATGCATTTGTAAGCATGACAGATTATAAATATGTATTGATGAGAGTGGCAATGCAAAGAGGCGGAGTTCCGGTGAACTGTATCAATTTTGATAACGGGGAAGTGGAGGATTATTCGGTAAGGATCTCCAGAAAAGTAATTCCCAACCCTTTAAACCAAACTGATATTTTGATTTATCCTAATCCTGTAAGTTCAGTATTATATGTGAAAAACGTAAGCAAGAGAGCTAAATATAAATTTTACAATGCTGTTGGGCAGGTAGTAGGAGAGGGTATTTTGCTAAACAATCAGGTCAATGTAAGTAAGCTGATCAATGGAGTGTATGTAATTGATATTGATGATAACGGAACAACCATACAGAAGAAGTTTATCAAAAAATAGATTTTAAATTGACTAGTCCTGAAATAACGATACAAATTAAAGGATAAAAGTAAATAATTAAACCAGAGTAAATTTATTTTTGCTTTGGTTTTTTATTTTATAAGTTTTCATTTTTAAT
>NZ_JALCZD010000015.1:0-120808 GCF_024586945.1 Chryseobacterium sp. WG14 | reverse complement strand
TAAGCAATAAGCAATAAGCAATAAGCAATAAGCAATAAGCAATAAGCAATAAGCAATAAGCAATAAGCAATAAGCAATAAGCAATAAGCAATAAGCAATAAGCAATAAGCATATGGAAAGTAAAAAATTTGACGTAATCATAATAGGAGGAAGCTATGCCGGATTATCAGCAGGAATGGCCCTGGGCAGATCGTTAAGAAATGTTTTAATCATAGATAATGAAAAACCTTGTAACAGGCAGACCCCACATTCACATAACTTTATTACACACGACGGAAAAACTCCTAAAGAAATTTCAGATGCCGCAAGAGAGCAGGTGAAAGCATATCATACTGTAGAATTCTATAATGGGACTGTTGTGAAAATAACCAGGGAAGTTGATGGTTTTAAAGTAGAAACATCTTATAATGGGGTTTTCCGGGCTAAAAAACTTATTCTGGCTTCCGGAGTGAACGACCTAATGCCTGATATTTCAGGATTTGCTGAATGTTGGGGAATCTCCGTAATACACTGTCCATATTGTCATGGTTATGAAGTAAAAGATGAGGTGACAGGAATTCTTGCAGATGGGGAGATGGCTTTTGAATTTTCAAAACTGGTTTTTAACCTGACTAAAAAGCTAACCTTATTTACCAATGGGAAAACTAAGCTCACCCCGGAGCAGGTTGCCAAATTGAACCGGAATGGAATCATCATCAATGAAGATGAAGTTCAAAGTATAGAACATGAAAACGGATATATTCAGAACATAATTTTTAAAAACGGAAAAATGGCTCCGCTAAAAGCTTTATATGCTAAAATACCTTTTGAACAAAATCTGAATGTCTCGGCTGATTTGGGGGTTGAATTAACGGAGCAGGGATTTATAAAGGCAGATTTTATGCAGAAAACAAATGTTCCCGGAGTTTTTGCCTGTGGAGATAATGTTACCATGATGCGGTCTGTAGCCAATGCTGTTGCGCAGGGGAATTTTGCAGGAGCTGTTGCCAATAAAGAGCTTTCGGAAGAAGAATTTTAATAAGTTCCATACAGCATGTGGATCTTATCCAGGGTGAAGATTAAAAATAATTCTGACTGCTGCTTTATGGATGAAAAATCGTTGAATAGTTGAATGTCTGTTTCTCAAATACAATTACAACAGAGGATGTAGTTGGAAAGGCTCATAATCAGATTAAAAATTATGGTCAGTTTATGACAGAAAGATTATAATTATACATTACCGGTAAGGTTTTACAACACTTAGGGGCTAAAAATCATATAATTTGATGCTGAAACCTCAAGGGAAATTCCGTACATTTGGGGTGAAAAATTTCAAAAACTAAAAGTAAAATGGATATTATTTTTGACCTGATTGAAAAGGAAAGACAAAGACAAGCCCATGGATTAGAGCTTATCGCATCAGAAAATTTTGTTTCTGAAAACGTGATGAAAGCAATGGGAAGTGTACTGACAAATAAATATGCTGAAGGATATCCCGGAAAAAGATATTACGGGGGATGTGAAGTGGTAGATGAGGTTGAAACATTAGCCATCAACAGAGCAAAAGAACTTTTCGGAGTAGATTATGTGAATGTTCAGCCACATTCCGGTTCTCAGGCCAATGCAGCCATTTATCTTGCTGTTTTGAAAGCTGGAGATAAAATTATGGGAATGGACCTTTCAATGGGAGGACACCTTACTCATGGTTCTGCAGTGAATTTTTCAGGAATTCAATATGAAGTGGTTTCTTACGGTGTAGAAAAAGAAACAGGGCTTATTGATTACAACCAAATGAGGGAAGTAGCTTTAAGAGAAAGACCAAAAATGATGATTGCAGGTTTCTCAGCATATTCAAGAGATCTTGATTATGTTAAATTCAGAGAGATTGCAGATGAAATTGGAGCAACACTTTGGGCAGATATAGCACATCCTGCTGGTTTAGTAGCTAAAGGATTATTAAACTCGCCATTTGAGCATTGCCACGTAGTAACTACTACTACACACAAAACATTAAGAGGTCCAAGAGGAGGTATGATCATGATGGGGAAAGATTTTGAAAATACTTATGGTCACAAAACTCCAAAAGGAGAAACTAAAATGATGAGCCAGGTATTGGATGGAGCTGTATTCCCGGGAATACAGGGAGGGCCGCTGGAACATGTGATTGCCGGTAAAGCAGTCGCTTTCGGAGAAGCTATAGATGGACAGTTTGAGACATATGCAAAGCAAGTTAAAGCTAATGCCCAGGCATTATCCAAAGCAATGATCGACAGAGGGTTTGATATTGTAAGCGGAGGCACAGATAATCACCTGATGCTTGTAGATCTTAGAAACAAGGGAGTAAATGGTAAAGAAACTGAAAAAGCATTAGTACTTGCTGATATTACTTGTAACAAAAATATGGTTCCTTTTGATGACAAATCACCATTTACAACATCTGGTATCAGACTAGGAACAGCAGCAATTACAACAAGAGGACTTAAAGAAAATGATATGGATACCATTGCCGGATTTATTTCTGATGTGGTAGACAATATTAAAAATGAAGAAGTTCTTACATCTGTAAGAAAGAAGGTTAATGAATTAATGGAAGGAAAAGCTCTATTCAATTATTAATATAACAGAAAAAATATAATACAAAGAATGAGCGCCCGCTCATTCTTTTTTTTGCAGATATGGAAAAGAAATCTTTTACTTTTGATGAAATTAAGATGAAATTGGTGAACTATTGTGTTTATCAGGACCGATGTCATGCCGAAGTAGAGCAGAAAATGAGAGAATTTCTACTTATTGAGGAAGCAAAGGAAGAAATTATATTGTATCTTTTAAAAGAAAACTATCTGAACGAAGAAAGGTTTACACGTAGTTATATCCGCGGTAAGTTTTATATCAAGCACTGGGGGAAGAATAAAATCAAAATGCATCTTAAACAGAAACAGATCTCTGAAAAACTGATCAATATGTGTTTTGATGAAATTTATGAAGATGATTACATGAAAACCATTACAAGAATCTATGAAGATTATTTCTCTAAACAGACAGGACTTAAGGAATATCAGAGAAAATCAAAAACTATAAAATATTTAATGAGCAGAGGTTTTGAATATGAGAAAATAAATGATATTTTTGAATAAACATAAATTAAACAACAAACACACAAATTGAAAAAGAATAAGATCTTGCTTTCACCTCCACACTTAGGAGGTAGTGAGTTACAGTATATACAGACTGCATTAGATACAAACGGAGTTTCTCAGTATGGTTCAAACATAGATGGGTTTGAAAAAAGACTTGAAAACTATCTTGGAAAAGACTCCTTTGTGACCGCTTTGTCCTCAGGGACAGCAGCAATACACCTAGCATTGAGACTTTTGAATGTAGAAGAAGGGGATTTTGTGATCTGCCAGTCTTTTACTTTTGTGGCTTCTGCTAATCCCATTCTTTATCAAAGAGCAATTCCTGTTTTTGTAGACAGTGAGGCTTCTACCTGGAATATGTGTCCCAATGCTTTGGAAGATGCTGTTAAATATTGTCTGCAGCAAGGTAAGAAACCGAAAGCAATCATTGCCGTATCTTCATATGGAATGCCGTTTATGGTAGATGAAGTCCTTGAAGTTTCCAGGAGATATGAAATTCCTGTTATTGAAGACAGTGCCGGAGCTTTGGGCAGTACATACAAAAATAGACCTTGTGGAACATTTGGAGATTTATCTGTGATTAGTTTTAACGGGAATAAGATTATTACGACTTCAGGTGGGGGAATTTTAATATCTAGAAGTAAAGCAAATAAAGAAAGAGCTTTTTCCTTTTCTACCCAAGCCAACGAAAATAAAGACTATTACAGTTATTCAGACATAGGATATAACTACAGGATGAGTAATATCTCTGCAGGAATAGGAATAGGGCAACTGGATGTTTTAGAAGACAGGATATTAAAAAGAAGAGAAAACCATGAGTTTTATCAGGGTATCTTTGAAAATGATGAAACCATCAATCTTTTGGAAGAGCCAGGTGAAGATTTTTTTTCTAATTATTGGCTGAACACAGTCACCATTGAAGGAAATAAGTCTGGAATGACAAAAGAAAAATTAAAAAAAATATTTTCTGAGAATAATATAGAAACCAGGTATTTATGGAAACCTATGCATTTGCAAACCCTATATAAAGGGTATAGGTTTTTTGGGAATAATATTTGTGGTATGCTTTTTGAAGCGGGTTTATGCTTGCCGTCAGGGTCCTATCTTTCTGTGGAAGATAAAAATAGAATTGCAGATGTCCTGAAAAATCTAAGAAAGTAAAATTATTTTTTAGATTTAGGATATTGATGATATTTTATTTTAATTTTGCACGAATGATTCAATGTGAGTTGAATTAAGCGGCTAGAAATTGTATCACATTTAATAACATATGAACACCAATCAAGACAATGTATAACTCTCTTAGAAAAAAAATATTTGGAGGAGATAATGTTGTCAATCTCTCAGATGTAAGATATCTTCCCAGATGGATAATACTTGTAATAGATATTATTATTTTGGTAATATCCTTATTTCTCTCTACGTATATCATTGAAAAAATTACCCAAAAAGAGTTTATTTATCACGAAGAAAAAAGTATTGTTTTTGCTTTTATCATTCTGGTAAATACAGCATTTATGTATTTTTTTAAAACATATGCAGGGATTATCAGACATTCCACATTTATAGATTTATTTAAACTTCTTGTTTCCTGCTTCTCTACATTATTTGTCGTTGCGACAATTAATCTGATGTATTTCTGGGTTACCGGAGGAAAATTCATTTTAACACCCTATCTTGTTTTATACTTCGTTATATCCTTTATGGGATTATTTCTTTTTAGACTCTATGTCAAAGAATTTTTTCACATTGTCAGAGAGTACAGGAGAAGTACTTTGAAAAAAAGAATCCTTGTATTGGGGATTGATGAGCAGTCTATTGCTATTGCAAGGGCTATTTTAGATAATCCCAACCTTCCTTACCAGGTGGTAGGATTCCTGACTCAAAGAACGGATTCAAAAAGAGCTTCACTTTTAGGGAAACCTATTTACGCAAAAGAAAAAATAGAAGAGAATACTAAAGATGATCTTCTTGTTGACGGGGTTATTATAGTAAAAGAAATGATGGCTAAGGATGAAATGAATTCCTGGGTGAATTTATTTCTGGAAAAAGATCTGAATGTTTTTAAAGCCCCTTCAGTGCAAAAACTGAGAGATAGTGATCTGGGAGGATCAATCAGAAATCTTCAAATTGAAGATTTGCTTAACAGGAAGCCTATAAAAATTGAAAACGAAGAAGTCAAAAGCAGACATTACGGTAAAAATGTACTGGTTACTGGTGGTGCTGGTTCTATTGGTAGCGAAATTGTAAGACAGGTTGCTCAGTTTACACCTTCTTTAATTGTTGTATTAGATCAGGCTGAAACGCCGTTATATGATATCGAGCTTGAAATGAAAGACAAGTTTCCTCATATCAGGTTTAAATTTGTTCTTGCAGATGTTTCAAATATACATAGAGTAGAGCCGCTATTTGAGATGTATAATTTCTCAATGGTCTATCATGCTGCAGCTTATAAGCACGTGCCTCTTGTTGAAGATAATCCTAATGAAGCGATTCGGGTGAATGTTTTGGGTTCAAAAAATATTGCTGTTTTATCCAGTCGTTATAAAGTAAACCGATTTGTGATGATTTCTACGGATAAAGCGGTAAATCCTACTAATGTAATGGGAGCTTCTAAAAGAGCTGCAGAGCTATTTGTTCAGTCTTTACAACATGCTGAAGGAAATTCAACAAAATTTATTACCACAAGATTTGGAAATGTTCTGGGATCAAACGGTTCCGTTATTCCACATTTTAAAAAGCAGATTGAAGCTGGAGGACCTGTAACAATCACACATCCTGATATTGTAAGATATTTTATGACCATTCCTGAGGCTTGTGAACTGGTTCTTCAGGCTGGAACAATGGGGCAGGGAGGTGAAATTTTTGTTTTCGATATGGGTGAGCCGGTGAAGATTCTGGATTTAGCCAGAAGAATGATTAAACTATCGGGATTTGAACCCAACATTGATATTAAGATTATTTACACAGGACTTAGACCGGGAGAAAAGCTATACGAAGAGCTGTTAAGTGATAATGCAAAAACTCTTCCTACCCATAATGAAAAGATCATGATTTCTAAAGATCCTACCATGTCATTTTCAGAAATAGAGAGTCTTGTCCAGTTGATCGGAGAGGCTTCTGTCAATAAAGAAAAAGTAGAAGTTGTTAAGATTTTAAAGCTAATAGTACCTGAATTTATAAGCAATAATTCGATCTACGAGGTTTTAGATAAATAAAAAAAAATATAAGTGTATATTTGCACAATTTTAAAATATGAAAAGTAAAATATTAGGGATATTTTTTGTATTCTTATTAATATCATGTAAGGTAAAGGAAAATGCCCAGAATGATTTAAATTATATGCAGAATATAGAGAATGTTGCAGTAGAATCCTCTGCTAAAAATTCTAATTCTACTATACAGACTGGTGATCAATTAGTGGTTTTGATCACTGCAAAAGATATGGATGTAGTAAAACCATTCAATCAAAATTATTCTTCTTCTGAAATGATCCAGACAAATAGTCTAGCAGGAGGAAATACTCCTAACCAAGGGATGACAACCATTTCTGGACCCACATATATTGTAGACAGTGAAGGGAATATAGATTTTCCCGTGCTTGGTAAGATTGATACAAAAGGTAAATCACTTGTAGAATTTAAAAATGAAATTAAAGATAAAGTAAGCCAATATGTTATTAATCCGACAATAAGTGTCAGACTTGCAAATTTTAAAATAACAGTTTTAGGTGAGGTTAATAAACAAGGAGACTATACCATATCTAACGGGCAGGCTACTATCCTCAATGCCCTGGGGCTTGCAGGAGATTTAACGATGTATGGTAAGAGGACGGATATCTTAGTAATAAGAACTGAAAACGGAACGGTTACGCATGGTAAAATCAATTTACAGGATGCTAATCTTATTAATTCTCCATATTTTAACCTGAAGCAAGGAGATGCTATTATTGTTCCATCAAATAAAGCAAGAGATTTAGCCTCTAAGCAAAACCCTAATACAGCAATTTATCTGACTGCAGCTTCTGTTGTAGTTACTGCTCTTGCTGTAGTAGTTGGTTTATTTAAAAAGTAAGAGTATATATTTAAAATGCAATTTTATTTAGATTGTATTATAAATGTAAGGTAGGCTCTTCTAATAAAATCACAAAGAAATGAAATCATATAAAATAGCTGTTATTGGACAAGGATATGTAGGATTACCTTTGTCTTTAGAGTTTGCAGGTCATTATCCGGTGTTGGGTTTTGACATTAATGCAGACAGAATTAACCAGCTTAATAATGGCTACGATATAACCCTGGAAGCAGATATCCATAAGCTTAATGAAGGCTTACACTCTTATAAAGAATCTGGCGGAAGCATAGGTTATAATGGTACAAGTGAACTGAATGAAATTTTAGACTGTAACATTTTTATAGTAACTGTACCCACTCCGATTGACAAATATAATGCTCCCGACTTAAATCCATTGCTGACAGCATCAAAAATGTTAGGAGGGATTATTAAAAAAGGAGATATTGTAATATTTGAATCTACCGTTTTTCCCGGTTGTACAGAGGAAGAATGTGTTCCGATACTAGAACTGTATTCTCAGTTAAAACTCAATGAAGATTTTTTTGTAGGCTATTCTCCGGAAAGAATTAATCCAGGAGATAAAATAAACACGTTAACAAGTGTAAAGAAAGTAACCTCCGGGTCTACTGTTGAAATTGCAGACGAAATAGATCATTTATATAAAAAAATCATTACAGCAGGTACCCATAAAGCACCTAGCATAAAGGTTGCTGAAGCATCTAAAGCCATTGAAAATGCCCAAAGGGATGTGAATATTTCTTTTGTTAATGAGTTAGCCCTCATCTTTGACAGAATGGGAATTGATACACATGATGTTCTTGAAGCTGCTGGTACAAAATATAATTTCTTACCATATAAACCGGGATTAGTAGGCGGACACTGTATTTCTGTAGATCCATATTATTTAGCTCATAAAGCAGAGCAATTGGGGTATCATCCTGATGTTATTTTATCCGGTCGAAGAGTAAACGATTCAATTGCAAAATTTATAGCGTCGAAAGTGGTAAAACTAT
The DNA here is from genome assembly GCF_024586945.1 of Chryseobacterium sp. WG14. NCBI lineage: Bacteria > Pseudomonadati > Bacteroidota > Flavobacteriia > Flavobacteriales > Weeksellaceae > Chryseobacterium > Chryseobacterium sp. WG14. Next base: position 112,605 of record NZ_JALCZD010000015.1, on the reverse strand, counting down.
TAATAGCAAAAAGTAAGATTATAAAAGGTTCACAAGCTTTAATTTTAGGGGTAACCTTTAAAGAAAATTGCCCCGATGTTAGAAATACCAAAGTAATTGATATTTATAATGAATTAATAGACTACGGAATTGGAGTTGACATTTTTGATCCATGGGTAAACAAATCAGAAGTGGAACATGAATATGGAATAAGTATTCTGGATCAACTTCCGGAAGATAAAAAATATGACTCTATTATCATTGCTGTATCCCATAAAGAATTTCTTACCTTAGATTTTGAAAAACTAAAGAAAAAAGATAGTGTTATCTTTGATACTAAAGCTTGTATTGATAGAAGTCTAGTAGATGCTAGACTATAATTAAAATAATAAAACTAATAAATATCTGTTGTTAATTGACAGAATAATTTGTAAAATTTAAAACTAAATAATGGATAATCCAGTTATTGAAGAATCAGAAAAAATTAATATTCAGGAAATAATCAAACCCTATTTAAGAAACTGGTTATGGTTTGTAATTATCCCTATAGTGTCTTTAATTATCAGTTATTTTTATTTAAAACTGACTACCCCGGTATTTAGTATTCAATCATCGGTACTTATTAAAGATGCTAAAAAAGCTCCTTCTGGTGGCGGAGATTTTGGCGTATTGCAGGACCTGTCAGTATTGGGGGGGATGGGAACCAACAGTATAGAGAATGAAATAGAAGTTTTTAAGTCTAAAAAGTTAATGCAGGAAGTTGTAAAACAATTAAGGTTACAAACTTCTGTTTACACAGAATATGGCTTAAAAGAAAAAGAACTTTACAAAAGTACATCTCCTATTATCATTGAAGTAGTTAATGAGAAACCTTTTACAAAAGGACCTGAAAAACCTATTTTAGTAAAAATTTCCGGAAATAATATAACTTTAGATAGCGATGAATTACCTGAAGTTAAAACTCAGTTCAATAAAATTATAAATCTTCCTTATGCTAATATAATCATATTGAAAAATTCCCAGTTTAATAAATTAGAAGCTGGTGAAATGGGAGATATTTATATGACTTATTCAACGGTTGATGGTGCTGTCGATAATTTACAGAAAATATTAAATGTGAAATTAGTAAATAAAGATGCTACAGTAATTGGATTATCTCTGAATTATGCGAATGTATCTAAAGCTAAAGATATAGTAAACAAATTAGTAGAAGCTTATAATAATGAAGCTATTTCAGATAAAAATTCAGAATCTAAAAAGACAAAAGATTTTATAGATGACAGAATCAATATCATTTCAAATGAATTAGGACAGGTTGAAAATGAAAAGGAAAAATTCAAATCGAATAATCAGATTACTGATCTAGTTACAGAAGCTAAAATTAATCTTGAAGTTTCTGCAGAAGCAAGAGCAAAACAAATTGATCTTGAATCTCAGCTTGAACTGACCAATGCGTTGATTGATTTTATGGGTAGACAAAATAACAGTCAGGTTCTACCTACCAATATTGGTTTAAATAATACCACTGCTACCACTAATATTTCTGCATACAATCAGTTGGTATTGGAGAGAAACCGTTTATTAGAAAATGCAACTCCTCAAAACCCATTAATTATAGATCTTAACAAACAGATTTCGTCTTTAAAGGGCTCTGTAATGGAAAGTCTTATTAAAAACAGAACAGGGATTCAGTTAGCTAAAAATCAATATGAAGGAGAGCAGAACAAGATAAGCTCAAAAATTACGAAAATTCCTGCTCAGGAGAAGATGTTTAGGAGCATTGAGAGACAGCAGCAGATAAAGGAAAATTTGTATTTACTTCTATTACAGAAAAGAGAAGAGACTGCTATTTCTTTAGCTGTAACAGCCAGTAAAGCAAGAATAGTAGATTATGCTTATGCTTCACCTAAACCGGTTGCACCAAAAAAAATACTTATACTGCTAGGAGCATTGGTTTGTGGTTTTGCTATCCCTTTCCTTATTGTATATCTAAAAGAACTTCTTAATAATAAAGTGAAATCAAGAAGTGATCTAGAGAAACTTTCTAATGGTAAATCTGTAATAGGTGAAATCCCTGGTTTATTAAGAGGTCAGGATGAATTGGTGAAACTTAATGATCTTTCACCTTTGGCAGAGGCATTTAGAATTCTTATTACCAATATGAATTTTATGATTCCTAAAAAGAAAGATGCTAAAGTGATCTTCGTTACCTCAACGGTAAAGGGAGAGGGGAAAACTTTTGTTTCCGTTAATTTAGCACTTACTTTAGCTACTCCGAATAAGAAAGTTATTATTATTGGATCTGATATTAGAAACCCACAGCTTCAGAGATATAATCCTGCTAGAAAAGGTTTGTTAGGTCTTACAGAATATTTGTACAGTGATAAAGTAAATATTAAGGAAGTTGTACACGTATCTACGTTCAATCCTTATTTGGATGTTATCTATTCTGGAAGCATTCCTCCAAACCCCACGGAACTTCTTACAAATGGACGTTATGAACATTTAATTGAAGAATTGAAAGACCAATATGACTATATTATTCTGGATACGGCTCCTTTAATGCTTGTTACAGATACATTCCTGATCGCCGATATGGCTGATGTTACTTTATATGTAACCAGATCAAGATATACAGAAAATGCATTAATTGATTTTGCAAATAAGAGTATCAGCAGCCAGAAAATTAAAAATGTAGGCTTTATATTAAATGATGTTGATAAAGATTACTTTGGATATGGTAATAAATATGGGTATGGATATCATGCTGAAGAGCAAAATTGGTTTACAAAACTAAAAAACAGATTTTAATTATGGATAAGCCGGTTCTCATTACACTTCCTAAAATTGTTGATCCCAGGGGTAATTTGTCTTTTTTTGAACATCCCAATCAGCTACCCTTTGAGATTGTAAGAACTTATTGGGTCTATGATGTGCCAGGAGGAGAAATAAGAGGAAGCCATGCGTTCAAAGAACAGCAGGAGTTTATTATTGCACTTTCAGGAAGTTTTGATGTAATACTCCATGATGGTATAAAAGAAGAAAGATTTTCTTTAAACAGATCTTACTATGGTTTGTACATTCCCAAAATGTATTGGCGAAGATTAGAGAATTTTTCTACTAATTCGTTAGCCCTTATTGTATCAGACAAGCTATATAATAATGAAGATTATATTAGAGATTTTGAAGAGTTTAAAATATTAGTCAATGGAAAGTAAGGCTTCAGTATTTGATTGCAGTGTAATTGATTTGGGAAAAATCAATTTTGCAGAAGGGAATCTAACAGTTGTTGAGAACGACTCATCATTTCCCTTTAATATAAAGAGAGTATTTTATCTTTATGATATTGCTGGTGGTGAAAGCCGTGGAGCACATGCCCATAAAGAATGCCACCAATTCCTCATTGCGGCAAGTGGCAGTTTTGAAGTTTCCTTAGATGATGGAAAATTCAAAAGACAGGTCTTTCTTAATCGTCCTGATATAGGATTACATATTCCTCCGGGAGTATGGGCTTCAGAAGTTAACTTTTCTTCGGGTGCAATTTGTTTAGTATTAGCCTCTCATTCGTTTAATGAAAAGGACTATATTAGAAATTATCAAGATTTTTTAAACTATATCAATGAATAGAATTCATTCTTTATCTGATGTTCAGACAACTAATATTGGGATAGACACATTCGTTTGGCAGTTTAGTATTATTCTAAAAAACGCAGTCATTGGAAATAATTGCAATATCAATTGTCATGTTTTCATTGAAAATGATGTAATTATAGGTGATAATGTAACCATAAAACCTGGAGTACAGATTTGGGATGGATTGCGAATAGAAGATAACGTATTTATTGGACCTAATGTAACATTTACCAATGATAGGTATCCACGATCTAAGAAATATCCTGAAGAATTTCAGCAGACAATTGTTAAGAAGGGAGCAAGTATTGGCGCAAATGCTACCATTTTGGGAGGAATTACCATTGGAACAAATGCTTTAATTGGAGCAGGGAGTGTGGTGACTAAAGATGTGCCAGCTAATGAATTATGGGTAGGTAATCCCGCTAAAAAGATTAAAAACATAGAATAATGATTAAATTTCTTGATTTACAAAAGATCAATCTTCAGTATCAAAACGAAATAGAAGCAAAGCTTCTGGAAGTTTTCAGATCAGGTTGGTACCTTATGGGTAGTGAACTTTCTAATTTTGAAAAAAATCTTTCCCAATACATAGGCTCAAAACATGCAATTGGTGTTGCTAATGGTTTAGATGCCTTACGCCTTATTCTTCGTGGCTATATTGAGATGGGCGTAATGAAGAAAGGAGATGAAATCTTAGTTCCTTCTAATACTTATATTGCTTCTATTCTTGCCATCTCAGATAATGATCTGGTTCCTATTTTAGTGGAACCGGAGATCAATACTTATAATATTGATATTTCTAAAATTGAAGAAAAAATTACCCCTAAAACGAAAGGAATCCTTATTGTACACCTTCAGGGAAGAGTTGTATTTTCTGAAGAGCTTAAGACAATAGGGGAAAAGCATAATCTTAAAATCATTGAAGATAACGCTCAAGCTATCGGCGCAGAATGGAAGGGCATAAAAGCTGGAAACCTTGGGGATGCTGCAGGTTTTAGCTTTTATCCGGGTAAAAATCTTGGAGCTTTGGGAGATGCTGGAGCTGTGACAACCAATGATGATGATTTGGCAAAAGCGATCAGAGCTTTGGCAAACTATGGTTCAAATCAGAAATATGTTAATATATACCAAGGATTAAATTCGAGACTTGATGAAATTCAAGCTGCCGTATTGGATGTAAAACTAAAGTATATAGATAATGAAAATGAGGTAAGAAAACATATTGCCAAAAGATTAATAGGCGAAATTAAAAATTCGAGTATTATACTTCCTGAATATCCTGCAGATGAGAATGAGCATGTATGGCATGTTTTTGTAATCAGAACAGGGAAAAGGGATGAGCTACAGACTTATCTTACAGAAAATGGAATACAAACTATCATTCATTATCCTATTCCACCTCATAAACAAGAAGCTTACAAGGAATGGAATGATTTGTCATTTCCAATTACGGAAAGAATACATAATGAAGTTTTGAGCTTGCCTATTTCGCCAGTGATGAGTGAGAAAGAAGTTTCTGATGTAATCTCTATTATTAACCGGTTTTAATGATTTCGAAAATAAAGAAAGTACTAACAAGTGATCTTGTAAAAGTTTTCTCATTTACAGGGCTTTCTACATTAATCAAATTGATTACCAGTTACATTACTGTAAAAGTTGTAGCTAGTGTAATAGGTCCTGCTGGTGTTGCATTAGTAGGGCAGTTGCAAAATTTTACAGCAATATTTACGACAATAGGAGCTGGTGGAATCAATAATGGTATTGTAAAATATGTTTCAGAATATAAAGAGAATGAATCAGAACTAAAAAAATATCTTAAAAATGGTTTTAAATTAACCACTTTTTTTTCATTAATATCTGGACTGTTTTTAATCATTTTTTCCATATATCTTAGCAAATGGATTTTGTTTGAGACAAAATACTATTACCTCTTTATCCTTTTCGGGGTGAGTTTGGTTTTATTATCTTTTAACAATTTTTTCTTATCAGTGCTTAATGGTTTCAAAGAGTTTAAGATCTTTGTTACAATTAATATCTTTACAAATATTGTTAGCTTACTATTTACAATTATATTAGCTTGGTTTTATGATTTGCAAGGAACTTTAGTAGCTTTAGTCACCTACCAAGGCATTATTTTTTTTATCACTCTCTTTTATTTAAAAGAAAAAAAATGGTTTTCGAAAGAATTATGGGGTAGTTGGGATAAGACTATCATTAAGAAATACCTTTCTTTCAGTTTGATGGCGCTTGTAACTGCAATGACGGGTCCTGTGTCACAATTGTTGATAAGAGGCTATATTATTAAAGAATTTTCGATAACAGAAGCAGGTTTTTGGGAAGGAATCAACAGGATTTCTGCAATGTATCTTATGTTTGTTACGACATCTTTTAGTGTTTATTATTTGCCAAAATTATCTGAGATAAAAGATAATAAACTGTTGAAACAAGAAATCCTTAAAACCTATAAAATCATAACTCCACTAATATTTGTAACTTTATTGTTCATTTATTTCTTAAAAGATATGGTAATAAATATACTTTTTACAAAGGAATTTTATCCAATGAAAGAACTATTTTTATGGCAATTGATTGGAGATTTTTTCAAAATTATGAGCTGGTTGTTAGCTTTTGTAATGGTGGCAAAATCCATGACAAAAACCTATATCACAACCGAAATAGTGTTTTCTGTCTTGTTGGTTGTTTTGTCTTATTATTTCATTAATCAAAACGGAGTTGTTGGAGCAACTCAATCATATTGTATCAATTATATTATATATTTTGTATCAATGATTTTTATATTTAAAAATAAGCTATTTAAAATTACATGAAGATAATTATTCCTATATATGCGTATGGTAAAGCGGGTGGTTTTAGAGTGCTTTCTCAATTGGCTAACCACTTTATAAAGGATGGGCACAAAGTCGTATTTTTATCTCATAAAAGCAGTGATATTCCCTACTATCCAACCAAGGCTGAAGTTTTATATTATGACAATAGTGGCAGCTTGTCTTCTACAAATCAGATGGAGTATAATACTCCTGTTTTAGGCATCTTTTCATTAAGAAGGATTTTGAAAAATGTGTTGGATAACATTACTTGTGATATAATTTTAGCCAATCATTCATTGACTGCACAACCTGTTGCAAAATGTATTAATAGTGCCAAAAAATTTTATTATATTCAGGCATATGAACCAGACTTTTTTAAACCACTTACATTAAAGAATAGAGTGCTTCAGTATATTAGTAAACGGTCTTATGGATTGGGTCTAAATATGATTGTAAATTCTAAAATGTATTTTGATTATAAGGAAATTAAGGCTGAAAAATATGTTCCACCTGGTCTGGATTTAAATATCTTTCAAGAAATAAAAAATAAAAAGAGTGAAAAGCTTGTTATAGGTACTATTGGTAGAAAAGAGAAACACAAAGGAACTGGCTATATTATAGAGGCTTTCAAAAACCTAAAAAATAAATATAATCTGAATATTGAATTGAATGTTGCTTTTGGTACAAAAGATTTAGAAAATATTGAAGGTATAATAACTAGCCAGCCTGATGGAGATGAAAATTTAGCCAATTTTTATAATTCTTTGGACGTATATATCTGTGCACAGACAATACAGTTGGACGCTATCCATTACCCAATCCTAGAATCCATGGCATGTAAAGTTCCGGTTATAACCACAGGATATTATCCTTCATCAAACTCTAATGCATTTCTAATCCCTATAGAAGATGTGAATGCCATAGAAGAAATGATACTTAGTTTTTTAAAATGTAGTAAAGAAGATATCATAAAGAAAACGGAAATTGCCTATCAAGATATTAAACAGTTTGATTGGACAAATGTATCGAGACAAATGCTAAACTATTTTGAAAATTAAATTAATCTGCAGTGGACACATATTACCTGATACTTTTTGTTGCATTTTTATTATGCTTTTTTGATTTCGTTTCTTATCGAGGTCCGAAACTTTTTGTTTATTGTATATTTTGTTTGATAGTAATCTTTTTGATAAGTTTTAGAAAAATAGGAAATGACAATGATAGCCAAATGTATGAAAGTATGTTTTATATTTATTCGAAATCTACTATAAACGAATTGATAGAGGGAGGATATGGGTACGTCGAAAAGGGTTATACTTTCTTAAACAAATTTATTGGAGAATTAGGAGGTACTTTTAGAAATGTATTAATGGTTATGGCAATTGCTACGGCTGCGGTCAATTATAGTTTTTTTGTTAAGAAGACGAATTTTATTTTTATTTCATTATTGGCATACTTATCATTTTTTCTCATATACAGAGATTTTACACAGATAAGATATGGTCTTTGTGCAGCATTTTGTTTTTGGTGTATTGATAATTTTATTGAAAAAAAATATGTGAGAAGCTTAGTGTTTTTTTTACTAGCATTTTCATTTCATAATTCAGCACTGATCCTATTGCCTACATTACCCTTTTTGAAGTATTTCAAAAATAAAAACGTTTTGATTCTGCTCCCTATTCCCTGCTTTATCTTAGGTAGTTTAGTCAATTTTTTTCCTTTGCTTCTTATTTATGGCTACAGTAATGCCCATATGGATGAATATTTGAAGGAAGAGGGAGGAGGAGGATACGCAATATCTATTTTCGGTTATTTTTTAATTTTAATTTATTATATTTTTGATAGATATTCAAAAAAAATAGTATTTACTGAGAATCAAAACTTTTATTTTAGAATTTTGGCTTTTAGTGTCTCTCTCAATTTACTTTTTGTTCAATCTGCTATTTTTCAAAGATTTACTTTTATTTTATTTCAGTGTTCTATTATAGTAATATCAATTTTATTATTTATGGCAAGAAAACATATTAAGAGAAAAGAAAATTTCTTCATTTTATATTTTTGTTTAAGTGTTTTTTACCTAATTTATGGAATAAGGATTATAAATCCTGAACTTATACGACCATATGAAATATCTTTTTCCGAATGATTGATATCCTTTTAGCCACATATAATGGTGAGAAATTTTTAAAAGAACAAATTGATTCACTTAAGAATCAATCTTATTCTGATTGGAGACTGTTAGTACATGATGATGGTTCGATCGACAAAACGATAGATATCATTAAAGAGTATCAAAGAAATGATCCGAGAATAATTCTAATTGAAGATGGCATAAAATTCGGAAATGCGGGCAAAAATTTTATGCATTTGTTGTCTTTTTCAACATCTGATTTTGTTATGTTTTGTGATCAGGATGACATTTGGATGCATGATAAAATAGAACTTCACTATAATGGAATAAAAGATAAAAAGACGCCCGCCATGATTTATTCAAATGGCTACATCTATAAAAATAATGTAAATATTCAGATTGAATTCATAACTTTCCATAGAAATAATATTCAAGATAGTATTTTCTTGAACGGTGGAATTCATGGTTGCTGTGTTATGATAAACAAATTGATGTTAGAAAAAATTAACCATATTTTTCCTGATTATGTATATATGCACGATCATTTTATTACCATCCTTTCTGTAACTTTTGGGGAAACGATTTATATAGATAAACCGCTTATGCTATATCGTCAACATGATAATAATGTGACGGGAAATATTGAAACTTCTTTTTTCCTAAGACTTAAAACTTTTTTAAATTACAATAATCCTATTATTGAAAAAAGGCACTATAATGCAAATAAAAGTTTTTATGAAACATACAAACTAATAATGGATGAAAAGAAGAGAAAACTTTTTAAAGATTATTTGAGATTTACGGAAGTTAATCTTATTCAGCGTCTTAGAATAGTAGTCAGAAATTCTTTTAAAGTGATAAGTGTTAAAAATTTAGTATTGAAAACATTATTAAGAAAACCAATCTAATAACAATTTTGTATGAAAAAAGGTATTTTGATTCTTGCATTGTCTTTTTGTGGAATTTTGGGTTTCGCATCGGTTAAAGTCTTTCACGTAAGAGATTTTGGTGCAGTGTATAATGATAATAAAGATGATACTCAGGCTATTCAAAAATGTATAAATGAAGCAGTTAAATATTCAGATTCTAAGATAATTTTTGGATCTGGAGTGTACAATGTTAATAAGCAGTTGGCTATAGATTATACAAATAAATCTTTAGAAATCAGTAGTGAAATGATTAATGGTAAAATTGCCGAGATTCACTCTACTTCTCAGGAACATATCATTCATGCTAGAGGTTTTTTCACAAATCCATCAACAGGCACATTTAAATTAAATCAGATTAAAATTATCGGTAATAATATGCCATACAGTTCCAAACATCCAAACATAAACAAGAAAGAATGGAAGGCGGCTCTGATAATTACTGATATGAGCAATGTATACATAGACAATGTGCAGATTGAAAACTTTTATGGGCAAGGAATCCATATCACAACAACGGACCCACTCAATTTGCCTTTGAATTCTAGATTTAAATTTGTGGAAATTACAAATTGTAAACTAATAGATGTTTGGGGTAGTAACCCTAAATTTGATGATTATGGTGATGCCATATATCTCGCAAATGTTGCAAACGGAATAGTGAAAAATAATTATATAGAAAACAAACTTCTACGTACAAATCAATTAGGCAGATGCGGAATAGTATTAGAATTTTTTTCCGAAAATATTCAAGTTTTAAATAATCAAATAGTAGAAGGTTATGATCGCCCTTTGCACATTGAGAATACATATGGTGGGCATTCTGTTAAAAATAATATTTTCAAAGGTTCAGATTTAGGCATTGTTATAGTAGAAAATTTTGAAAAACCTTATAAACCAACAATATTTTCTAAAAACAATATTTCAAATGTAAACCTTCTTAAGAATGTTAAATTTACTAAATCCTATGGAGAAGGAAGTTATGGAGACAGATCGTTTGTGTTTATTATAACAACAGGAAAGAGTAAAGAAAATTTGATTATTTTTCAGGATAATGAATTCATAGTGGACGATAATTATATTTATAATTCCAATTCTGTATTTAATATAAGGTCAAAAAATGTAGAATTACTTGGAAATACTTTCAAGAGCACCAGCATAAATAAAAATTATTCAATATTTAATTATGGTAAGAGTAAGCTAAGTAATAACAAGCTCCAAAATAATTTTGATATACGATGAGAATTCTTCAAGTGATTGACTGTTTGAGCATAGGAGGTGCTGAAAAAAATTTGGTAGAAATAGTTCCTTTACTAGTCGAGCGTGGTTTTGTAGTAGATGTTTTATTGCTGAACGGTAATAAAACTCCATTCTATTATCAGCTCGAAAAGTTAGGCATAACAAAAATATTTAGTTTGGGAGATTCTTATTACAATCCCAAATATATCTTTAAGATGATACCTTATTTGAAAAAATATGATTTGGTTCACGTTCATTTGTTTCCTGCTCAATATTTTGTTGTTTTAGCAAAAATTTTATCTTTTTCTAAGATTAAGTTATTATTTACTGAACATAGTACGGGGAATAAAAGACTAAATAATCCCAAACTCAGATTTGCTGAAAAATTTATAGATAAATATTATTCTAAAATTATATGCATTACCCCACAAGTTAAGAACATTTTAATAGAGAAGCTTCGGATTGATCATTCAAAACTACTTGTTATTGAAAATGGAGTTAATCTTGAAAAAATTAAAAATGCTATTAAATATGATAAATTAAATTTTGGATATAACCAGACAGATGTTCTGTTAATAATGGTTGCAGCTTTCAGAAATGAAAAAGATCAGGATACAGTTATTAAAACTATGCAAAAATTACCTGAAAACTACAAATTAATTTTGGTTGGAGAAGGAGCAAGAAAAGAACAATTAAAAATTTTGATGAATTCACTTCATTTACAAGAGCGAGTTAATTTTTTAGGCATTCGAGAAGATGTTTATTCATTATTAAAGATGTCGGATATAGCAATATTAAGCTCTCACTGGGAAGGATTTGGTTTAGCTGCCGTAGAGGCTATGGCAGCAGGAATACCTATAATAGGATCGAATGTTTCCGGATTAGCTGAGGTAATAGGAACCCCCGACTTGTTATTTGAGAGAGAGGATGAAGTTGATTTGGCAAAAAAAATTGAAAAATTAATTACTGATAAAATTCATTATTTAAAAATGCAAAAATATGCACTTGAACGTTCTAAGAATTATGATGTGCAAATAATGGTCTCCAATCACTATAGTCTTTATAAAAATCTTATAAATGAGTAACAAAAAAGTTCTACATATTATAACTGTTTCTTTTGTTATAAATCATTTTTTTGGAAAACAGTTTTCTTATCTCAAAGAAAAAACATCAAACCAATATTTCTTAGGTTGTAGCCCTTCTGATGAATTTTTTCAGCTCAGTGAATCGCTAAATTATACTCCATTTGCCGTCAATGTAACGCGGCGCATTAGTCCCATTACTGATTTAAAAGCAATATTTAAGATTTATAAATTCATAAAGGACAATAATATTGATACAGTTATAGGTCACACCCCAAAAGGTGGAATGGTTGCAATGATTGCCGCTTTTTTTGCAGGAGTCAATAACAGAGTATATTTTAGACATGGGATTATCTATGAAACAAGTAAAGGTCTCAAGAGGTTTCTGCTCAAAAATATTGACAGACTTTCAGGCACATTGGCGAAAAAAGTTGTTTGCGTAAGCAATTCTGTCAAAAAAATAAGCGAACACGATAAATTAAATAATCCATCTAAGAATATTATCTTAGGTTTAGGTACTTGTAACGGAATAGATACGGAAAATAAATTTAATCCAGAAAAACAAGATGAATACCTGATAAAAGATATTAGGAACCAGACTAAAATTACAGACAAAGATTTTGTAATAGGCTATGTTGGAAGATTGGTAAAAGATAAAGGGATTAATGAGCTTATTGAAGCATGGAAAACTCTTAGAGAAGAATACGATCACATAAAGCTTCTTTTAGTGGGGCCAATTGAAGAAAGAGATTCAATTAGCGAAGAATCAAAAAGGATGATTGAAAATGACCTTCGTATTATCAATACAGGATTTGTATTAAATGCAGCTCCATATTTCAAGTTAATGGATGTTTTTGTACTACCTACCTATCGTGAAGGATTTCCCACTGTTTCTTTGGAGGCATCATCTATGAATTTGCCAGTTTTGATAACTAAAGCTACAGGATGTACTGAATCAATTATTGAAAATAAAACAGGTGTTTTTATTAAAAATAATGCGGAAGATATTAGAGGAAAAATTGAATTTTATATTGAAAATCCCGAAATGAAGCAACTTCATGGAGATAACGGTAGAAGTTTTGTGAGAGAAAACTTTGAAGAAACAAAAGTTTGGGATATAATACATACAAAATTAGGCTATTAAAATGAACATACTTATCACAGGGATCTCCGGATTTGTCGGACAAAACTTATCTGAATATTTAGAAAAACAAAATTTTGTTGCTTTAGGTCTTTCCCTTAGAAGCAGTTACGTTTTTAATATTGATGCTGATGCAATAATCCATCTTGCGGGAAAAGCTCATGATACTGCAAATACTTCTGCTGAGGAAGAATATTTTAAGGTAAACAGAGATTTAACAATTCAACTTTTTGATGAATTTTTAGATTCAAATATCAAAGATTTTATTTATTTCAGCAGTGTAAAAGCAACAGCAGATACCGTTGATGGAATTTTGGATGAAGGGCATGTATCCGACCCTAAGACGTCTTATGGAAAATCTAAGCTTTTGGCTGAAGAATATTTATTATCAAAAACCCTTCCCGAAGGAAAGAGGTTTTTTATTATCCGTCCATGCATGATCCATGGTCCTGGAAATAAAGGAAATCTGAATCTCCTGTATAAAGTGGTAGAAAAGGGTGTTCCGTGGCCGTTAGCAGCTTTTGACAATAAACGTTCATTTTTGAGTATTGACAATTTAAACTTTTTAATACACGAAATACTTAAAAATAAAGATATTCCCTCCGGAATTTATAATTTTGCTGACGATGAAAGTATCTCTACAAATGATTTGATAGAAATTATAGGGAAGGCTTCAGGGAGAAAAAGCAAGTTGTGGAGGCTGCCTTCCGGAATGATTTCTTCAGCAGCAAAATTAGGTGATGCTTTAAAATTACCTTTAAATTCTGAAAGATTGAAAAAGCTAACGGAAAGTTATCAGGTTTCAAATGAAAAAATTAAAAATGCTTTACATATAAAAAAACTTCCTGTATCCGCAGAAGAAGGCCTTTTTAAAACAATAAAAAGCTTTAAAAACACATGATGGAATATATAATTATAATAATTGTCTTATTTATTGTAATGCTGATGTATTTTAAAATAGCTGATAAATATAATATTATTGACAAACCCAACCACAGGAGCGCCCATACACAGATTACCTTAAGAGGCGGAGGAATTATCTTTCCTGTTGCATTTATTATTTTTGGGTCGTTTAACCCCAGCTTGGTAATAGAGGAGTATTGGTCTTTTGGATTGGGTCTGCTTGCCATATGTACAATAAGTTTTATTGATGATGTTAGAACATTATCTAATAAAATAAGGCTGTCTGTTCATCTTATTTCAGTTATTTTGCTGTTATATTTTACCGGAGCCTTTGCCTTAATGCCTTTCTGGGTCTGGCCTATATTATTTGTTGTGATCATAGGGACACTCAATGCCTATAACTTTATGGATGGTATTAATGGAATGACAGGGATCTACAGTTTGGTTACCCTGGGGTCTCTGGCATATATCAACAGAGAGGTTATTCAGTTTACAGATCATGATTTTATTTATTATCCCCTATTGGCATGTCTTGTTTTTTTGTTTTTTAATTTCAGAAAAAAAGCAAAATGTTTTGCCGGTGATGTAGGAAGTATGGGGATTGGCTTTTGGGTAATTGGGCTCATTACATTGCTGATTATGAGAACAGGTGAATATAAATACATCTTACTTTTAGCCATCTACGGAATGGAAGTAGTACTTACCATTATTGAAAGAATAGTATTAAAAGAAAATATTTTCGAGGCCCATAGAAGGCATTTATATCAGCTTTTCGCCAATGAGGAAAAAGTCTCTCATTTAGTTATCAGCAGTGTTTACGCTCTAGTACAATTATTCATAAATATATTTTTAATACATTCGCACTTGCCAATTTGGGCTATTGTATTAATTGTTTTTATTCCTGCAGGTGGTGTATATCTGGGATTAAAATTGAGCTTAAAAAAGAAATACAGTTTATAAAAAAATTAAAACCTAAATATGAAAATAAAAGAAACTTCCTTAAAAGATTGCTACGTAATAGAACCTACTATTTTCGAAGATGAGAGAGGTTACTTTTTTGAAAAGTATAACGAGAAAAGATTTGAAGAGTTGACGGGAATGAACGGTCATTTTGTACAGGACAATATTTCGAAGTCTTCTTATGGTGTGTTGAGAGGATTGCATCTTCAAAAAGGAGAACATGCACAGGCAAAGTTGGTATCTTGCCTTGAAGGAAGAGTTTTTGATGTCGCTGTAGACCTTCGTAGAGAGTCTCCTACTTTTGGCCAGTGGTATGGTGTTGAGCTTACTCCTGAAAATAAATTGCAACTTTATGTACCAAGAGGATTTGGACATGGTTTCTCTGTATTAAGTGAAACTGCTGTTTTTTCATATAAATGCGATAACTTTTATAATAAAGAATCAGAAGGAAGCGTTATCTGGAATGATTCTGAATTGAATATAGACTGGAAGTTACCGTTGGATGTAGTTCAGCTTTCAGATAAAGATAGAATCCTGCCTACATTTGCTGAGGGAAACTTTTAAATAAGATATTGAAAACCACTTTTCTAAAGTGGTTTTTATTTTTTAATTTTTTACTCTTCAATATTTTGTATCTTTGCACACTCAAAATCAAAAAGATGCGCACAAAATCTGTAGGGAAGAAGAAAATCAATGTAGTTACTCTTGGATGCTCCAAGAATGTATATGATTCTGAAGTTTTAATGAGCCAATTAAAAGCGAATGGCAAAGAGGTGGTTCATGAAGACCGCGGTGATATTGTAGTCATTAACACCTGTGGATTCATAGATAATGCCAAAGAAGAATCTATCAATACGATCCTTGATTATGTAGAAGCTAAAAACAGAGGAGAAGTGGAAAAAGTATTCGTTACAGGGTGCCTTTCTGAAAGGTACAAGCCGGATTTGATAAGAGAAATTCCAGATGTAGACCAATATTTTGGAACAAGAGACCTTCCTATTCTCTTAAAGCATCTTGGAGCAGATTATAAACACGAATTGGTTGGTGAAAGGTTGACAACCACTCCTAAACATTATGCTTACCTTAAAATCTCGGAAGGCTGTGACAGGCCTTGTTCATTCTGTGCCATTCCTTTGATGAGAGGTGGACATATTTCTACCCCTATCGAAAAATTAGTTACTGAAGCTCAGAAACTGGCTAAAAAAGGAACAAAAGAATTGATTCTTATTGCTCAGGATCTTACCTATTATGGATTAGATCTGTACAAAAGACGTGCACTTGGAGATCTTTTAAAAGAATTGGTAAAAGTAGAGGGAATAGAATGGATTCGTCTTCACTATGCTTTCCCAAGTGGATTTCCTGAAGATGTTCTGGATATCATCCGTGAAGAACCGAAAGTATGTAATTATATCGATATTCCCCTTCAGCATATCAATTCAGATCTTTTGAAATCTATGAAGAGAGGAACTACCCATGAAAAAACAGATGCGCTTTTAGCAAAATTCAGAGAGAAAGTTCCGGATATGGCTATTAGAACGACTTTAATTGTAGGATATCCAGGCGAAACCCAAGAGAGGTTCCAGGAACTTAAAGACTGGGTAAGAGAACAAAAATTTGATAGATTAGGATGCTTTACCTATTCACATGAAGAAAATACAACGGCCCATGTATTGGAAGATGATATTCCACAGGAAGTAAAAGAGGCAAGGGTAGAAGAAATCATGGAATTGCAGTCACAAATTTCATGGGAAAAAAATCAGGAAAAAATAGGTAAAACCTTTACATGTGTCTTTGACCGTAAAGAAGGAAATTACTTTATCGGAAGAACAGAATATGACTCTCCGGATGTAGATAACACAGTTTTGGTTTCAGCTGAAGAAACCTATATTTCTATAGGAGAATTTGCAGAAGTGAAGATTACCTCAGCTGAAGAATTTGACCTATACGGAGAATTGGTGTAATCATTTTTATTTAGTCTTGATTATCAGCAGTATTGAATTTGACTTTCAGACCTGAAATAAAAATATATTAATGAAAATTAACATAAATATTCTGTTTCTGTTGATTTTTATATTGTTGGTTTTCAATTGTTTGCGCTTTTTCGATATTAAGATTTTTTAATTTTATTTTATAAAGTATACAAATTAAAAAATTATGTCTTAAATTTGCGCCATAAGCAATATTTTTAAATATATACTCTTAATAAGTTATTTGTTTGAAATATTGTTTAAATTGACTATAATGTACTATCTTTGTCTATATTAACTAGGAAGAATCACAAGTTGGGATTCGTATTCCTTTTAAAAATACTGATGAAAATAATGTAATTAAAATCTTTAAAAACTTATGAAAAAATTTTTATTCACAGCAACTATGCTTGTTTGCCTTTCGGCACTTTCCAAGGCTCAGCAAGGGCGCGTGGGGATTAACACAACCACACCCGCCGCAACATTAGATGTAGTAGCCAATACTACTGACATTGCAAGACCTGATGCTTTATTGGTCCCTCGTTTAACTGAAGATCAGCTGGCAGCTAAAAATAATGCTTATACTGCTGATCAGAACGGTGCGCTTACTTATATTACTGCTGTAGATGGTACAACTACCACTAAAACAGCAAATGTGACTGCCGTTGGATTCTATTATTATGATTCTGTATCTTCTACATGGAAACCTGTAGGAGGAGGCACTTCTACTCCAAACTTCCAAATTCAGAAAGGTAGAATTCATAATGCAAATACTGCTATTGTATGGGCAGCTGATGATTATTCAGTAGTTGCAACTGCATTAGGAGGTACTAGTGTATTAAAGTTACCGGATGCGACAACGCTTCCTTTAAATTCAGTAAGATGTGTATCTGCTAACGGACCTGGAAATATAGGTTGGGATACTACTGCTGTAGCCGGACCTACTAGACCTATCGGTGGTTTCCCATCTACAATTACTTCTGCCGGATCTTTCTGTTTCATTACAGTTGACCAGGCTGGTGTAAAGGTATGGGGTATACTTTCAGGTAGATAATAGAATTTAATTGTAACTTTTAACTTTAAGCAAATGAAAAAAATAATATTAGCACTTTTTGTGACAGCAGGTACATATGCAAGTGCACAGGTTTTATCCAACGGGTCTATCATTAACCAATTCCCAAATGAGAACATCTTCTTAGATGGTTCTACAAATAATAACTCAACTGTTAATGATGGAAAAGGATTATTATTCCCGTCAACAGATTTAACACAGTTTACTTTTAAAACAGCTAGTTTAGATGGTATCAACTTCCCTTCAGCTTATGATGGTATGGTAGTTTACAATACGGCTACCGGTAATACTGTTACTGGTAACGGAGTAGTAACTGCTGTAACTCCTGGTTTTTACTATTTCTCTAACCCAGGTCAGTCTACAGATGTTGCTCCGGGTAAATGGTTGCCATTAGGAGGATCTAATGCTAATGCAGGTAAAGTGAATATCCTTACAACAGAAACTATAACTAATACTTCAGTAAATAACAAGCAGGTATATGCTGTTAAAGGTGCATTTACTACATTAGGTACTTCTACAGCAGTAAATATTCCTGCTCCTGCAGGGATGACCGCTATGTATGGAATCACGATCTATAAAGCTGGAACAAATACGGTATATGACAGAAGTTTATATTCTTATACGGTAGCTACTTCTGCTGGAAATGCTATTACAGGATCTCCTAGTATGTCTGTAGTTTATCCGGCTGATACATATGAGTATGTATTAGAGTATTTGAAAAACTAAAAATTAATTTAATTACATATAAAACCAATGAGTCTTCTCATTGGTTTTTTTAATTATAGCAGTAGGTAAATGAATTGCGCAGACAGGTTATAAACATCTTAAAAGACTATCTTTAGGATTAAAGCCTGAGACTAGGAAAATTCAGCTGATTAAATACGCATATTTTAAATTGACCAGAGTTTGAGAAGAAAAATATAAAATAACAGGGTATTCTTCCTAACTTTTGATAGTAATATTATTTTTTAATCTAAAGAGTTTAAGAAGGAACCTGTTTATACTTTTTATTTTAACCGCAAATCGAAGATTCAATAGTCAAGAGTCACAAGTTTCTTTAATAAAACTGTGAAAATAAGCTCATGTAAGTTTTAAAAAATCAATTTTTTTTTTTTGATTAAGTGTACTTTTATTTTTAAACAGTTTAAACTTAAAATAAAACTAAAGTGTTTATAAGTTTTCATTCAGCTTTTGCGACTAATTTTTTAAACGGGTTTAAGTATTGATATATAAGAATGAATAATGGGTTTAAAATTTTTTGAGGTTTATTTTTGTTGTTAAAATGACTTTGAAAGGAGGAGCCTTATAAGAGGAAACAGCCTTTATTACAAATTTTTTCTTTTCTCTTTAATCTTAAAACTTTTGTCTCCTTACAACAAATTTTAAAAATAAACTGAATATTGGTTTTTTTTCAATATATTGATTTTCAATACTTTAACTTTACTGTTTTTTTTAATTATACATGAATTAGTTAATTATATTAACTTTTAGACTATTTTTTTAACACTTTTTAACAACGTGTCTTAAAATGCCTATCCATAGGGAATTGCAAGGTTGTTTAACATAGGTTTTTGTTTTCGTTAACATATTTTAACATTTCGACTGTGGACTTTAAAAGATTCCTGATACATTTGCCCCAGTCAAAACCAATAAAAGTTCAACATGATGAAAAGATTCATTCTCGTAATCATAATGATGATTTCAACCTTAGGTGTTTATTCGTTTACGAGTAATGCCTTAGATGCGAAAAAAACAAGTTATGCATCGTACTACCACGATAAATTTAACGGTAGAAAAACCGCTAGCGGTGAAATCTTTGATAACTCAAAGTTTACTGCAGCAAACAGAACGCTTCCATTTGGAACAAACGTTAAGGTAACGAACCTTAAAAATGGTAAAGAGGTAATAGTGAGAATTAATGACAGAGGGCCTTACCATTCATCAAGATCTTTAGATATGTCTAAAGCTGCGTTCGATGAGATCGGAAATATCAGTCATGGTACCATTCCGGTTGAATATGAAATTGTCGATTAAATTTATGATTTAAATTAAAAAAGCCAGCTGTTTAAGCTGGCTTTTTGTATGATCATACTAGCGCTTATCAGATATCTAATTCCAATAAAGCAGGACAATGATCAGAATGTACCGCCTCTTTTAAAATTACAGCTCTATTAAGCTTGTCTTTTAAACTATATGAAGTAAAATTATAATCTAATCTCCAGCCTTTATTATTTGCCCGGGAATTCTGTCGGTAGCTCCACCAGGTATAATTGTCAGGATCACCGTTGAAAAACCTGAAACTGTCAATCAGTTCACATTCATTGATGAAATTGGTCATCCATTCTCTTTCCATAGGAAGAAACCCTGAAACATTTTTTAAGCGGATCGGATCATGTATATCGATAGCTTCATGGCAAATATTGAAATCACCCGATATAATAAGATTGGGAATTTCTTTTTTAAGATTTTTGATATATTCTAAAAAGTCGTGACAGAACTGCATCTTAAAATCTAATCTTTCAATATTGGAAGCCGAAGGAACATATACTGAAATAGCTGAAAATCCATCAAAATCTGCGCGGATGATTCTGCCTTCGTTATCATAGCTTTCAATACCACAACCATATTCTATATGGTTAGGCTTTATTTTTGAGGCTATACCAACCCCACTATAGCCTTTTCTTACTGCTGAATGCCAGTAACTGTGATACCCTGATTTTTCAAGACTCTCGATATCTATCTGATCATTTCCGGCTTTACTTTCCTGGATGCAGATAATATCCGGATCAGCAACCTTCAGCCAGCCTAAAAAATCTTTCGTAAATGCTGCCCTGATTCCATTGACGTTGTATGTAATTAATCTCATTAGTCTTTTATAAAGAATTTAAAGTTTTCATTGTATTTTGAAGGAATAAACTCGATGATCTCATAATCTGCTATCTGATGAATATAAAAAGGATCTTCGCTGATGGTCTTTTCCGCTTCATGTTTAGAGGAGATATCGGCAATAATGATACCTCCGGTTCTTGGCTCCTTTCTTCCTGAAGTGATGAATACTCCGGAGTCATAATACTTTTGAAGAAAGAGATTATGTTCAGGAATATAACGTTCTACATTTTCAAGAGGCATTTTGTAGGTAAGCGAAATAATAAACATGCTGTATTTTTTACGAAGATATAAACTCTTTCAGACTATAAAAAAAGAAGCGGAAAAAATCAATTGATTTTTTCCGCTTTATATTCAAAAATGAAAATACTACTTAGGTTCTAGAACACTGATTGGAATAATACACTCTTCAAGTGAAATTCCTCCATGCTGGTAAGTCTCTTTATAGTAATTTACAAAATGATTGTAATTTTTAGGATAAGCAAGGAATATATTGTTTTTAGCAAAAATATACTTTGAACTCAGGTTTCCTTTTGGTAAGAAAAGCTTTTCAGGATTAGTAATTGCCCATACATCACTGCTGTCATACGTTAAGCTCTTTCCTGTTTTATAGCGGATATTGGTGGAGGTTTCCCTGTCGCCAACAACCTTGCTTGGTTTTTTTACATATACCGTTCCGTGATCGGTGGTAATAACCAGTTTATATCCGCTTTCTGCTGCTGCCTTAATGATCTTCAGTAGTGAAGAGTTTTCAAACCAGTTGAAAGTAAGAGAACGGAAAGTCTTATCATCACGGATAAGCTGGTCTACAATATGGTTGTCTGTTTTAGCATGAGAAAGAATATCAATAAAGTTATAAACAATAACTAAAAGGTCATTGTTTTTATGCTGATTGAAGTCATCATAGATTTTTCTTTCAAAATCAGCATTCAATACTTTAAGATATTTCATAGACTTAGAACCAAGTCCGATTCTTTTCATCTGATCTTCAAGGAAATCACGCTCAAACTCATTCTTATTACCTTCCTCATTGTCATTGAACCACTTGTCCGGGAAACGTTTTTCAATTTCTGACGGCATAAGACCTGCAAAAAAAGAATTTCTTGCATACTGTGTTGCGGTAGGTAGAATACTGTAATAATAATCTTCAGAAATTTTATTGTAGTATTTTGTGAATAATGGTTCTACCACTTTCCATTGGTCATAACGAAGGTTGTCAACCATCAAAAGAAGTACTTTTTCTTTTTCTACTTCCGGTTTTACTTTTTCTTTGAAAAGGGTATGGCTCATCAAAGGTTTATCTGAGTCAACAAGCCAGTCTTCATAATTTTTTTCAATAAATTTTGCAAACTGAATATTAGCCTCTTCTTTCTGCGACTGCAGAAGATCAGCAAATTCATTATCTGCTACTTTATCAAATTTAATTTCCCAGCTAAGGATCTTCTTGTAATACTCTGCCCATTCCTGATACGTTCTCAGATAGGAAAGTTCCATAGAAAGGTTTCTGAACTCCTGTTGATACTGCAGAATTGTTTTCTGCTCCACCAGATTGTCCTCCTGAAGGTTTTTCTTTAATGAAAGCAAAATCTGGTTAGGATTCACAGGTTTTAAGATGTAATCGGCAATCTGAGATCCGATAGCTTCTTCCATGATGTGTTCTTCTTCACTTTTAGTTACCATAACTATTTTCAGGGAATTGTCTTTTTCCTTGATCATAGGAATAGCTTCCAGTCCGGAAATACCGGGCATATTTTCATCAATTAATGTTAATGCGAATTTCTCTGAATCCATAAGCTCCAATGCCTCGTTCACATTATTAACGGGGGTTACCTGGTAGCCCTTTTTTTCTAAAAATACGATATGAGGTTTAAGTAAATCTATTTCATCATCTATCCATAATATCTTTTCTGACATAATTTATTTTTTACATGATTATTCTATCAAAATGTTGACCAATTCCGTTTAAAATCTCACAAAATGAGCAGATTAAAAGTTAAATATTAGTTAAATGAAAACGATGGTCAAAATTGTCTGTTTTCATTTCATTTATTCTTTGGTTTCTATATAGCGCAAAGCCCTCTGTAATACCTCATCAATTCCCTTTTTTATGCCCTCTGCGGTGGGTTTTACTATAATATCGGGAATGATACCGATTCTTTGTGTTTCTCTGCCATCAGGATAATATGCGCCAAGCCCGGTAAAACAGGTGTCGAGGTCAGCAATCTTAAATCTGATAATATCTCCGTTAGCTCCGGAAGTATTGCTCCCTATTACTTTAGCGTTTGGATGCTGCTTAAACATCATGGTAGTTGTTTCTGCCTGGCTTTGAGTATCTTCGTTCACCAAAACAACTACATTGCCTTTATAATAATTCTTATTTTTTCTTCCGATACTGTTTTTTCTACTGTAAAATTTGCCCGGATAATTGGTTTCGGGAAAATTAAATTGATAATAAACAGCCGGTTTTGGAAGTAAAAGGTGGCTTAAGGGTATAATGGTCTGCCTGGGATAATTTCTAAGATCAAAAATAATAGATCCGGCAGATTCCAGGTTTTTGTACATCTCATCCAGATCTTCCCTTTCAATAATTCCCATATTAACGTAACCAATACTTTTTTTATTATCTATGAATGCCCATTTTTGGGGAACTGCAGTTGTTTCATAGACGAGATCTTTTACAAAATATGTTTTTGCTGTAATCGGTAAATTTTGTCCGTCTCTTTCAATCTTTACAGAAATTGAATCTTTATTGCTGAAAAGGAAGAGGTTTTTTACTTTTTTTATTTTTCCCCACGAATTGGAAGCGGGAATAAATTTTCCAAGATCATTGACCATTTGAGGAATGGTTTTACCATTAATATCATAAATCACATCTCCCACATGTAAAGGTGTTTCTTCATGGAATCGGGTAGTATTTACTTTGGTAATCACCAGCTTGCCCTCTGCATATGAATATTCTACAGGTATTTTTCTATTCCCGAACTGATGAAGACTAATTAAAGTTGAAAACAGAAATGCATGTGAGTCATCTGTTTTTGTTACCAGTTCAGCTAAGGCCAGGTGATAATTTTCATCATTATTTACATGAAGGAATGTTGGAATCATTTCAGATAAAACATCACTCCAGCTTTGATCTGTTTCATATTTATAAGGAAAAAAATATTCCACATAATTCCAGTATCTGAAAAGTTCCAATAATCCAATTTCTTTGGCAGTAAATTTTGAACCATAAGAATTTTCATTTCTGAAATATACTTTTCTTCCTCCTTTTCCAAAATAATGGTTGTTACCTGTATTCCGGTTATTTTCTATATTATGAAGTTTTTGGGCTGTTTTTTCATTGAATATATTAGAATTGTCTATCCATTTTAGGTCAAAATTATTCAGAAAATAAATCTTGTCACTTTCTTTTAAACATGATTTACATTCATCTATTTTTCCAAGGCTTTCAATCCAGTTAGAATATAAAAGGTTGAGTTCTTCTTTATCATGAATCTTTTCAAGTTCATTGATCTTAAGAAGAAGTTGCTGATCCCAATCCAATTTTCCTTTTGCCACATTGGGATGGTAGTATTTTAAAAATCCCCAGACTCGGCATAGTGATTCCAGTTTTTGGTTTTCTGATAAAACCCGGGCGGAAAAGTGTAAACTTAAAAAAATAAAAAAGAAAAGTGAGAGTTTCCTCATTAAAGGTTATTGTGTTTTCATTCAAAGATAGATCTTTAATATTACAGTTACAAAAGATTTTTTTAAAATAAACAGGTCTTTGAAAATCTGAGGAACTTAAAAATTTTCCGGTGTGAAATTAATAGTAAAAGTAGGCGGCATTAATGGGTAGATGAGATCTTAATAGTAAATTAATGAGTCCTAAAATTTAAAATTCCTAACTTTGTTTACTAATATTGAAGTTTCAATGCAGAATAAGCTTAAAATCATCAACGATCCCGTTCACGGATTTATCAAAATACCACACGAAATTTTATTTGATATCATTGAACATCCTTATTTTCAAAGATTGAGGAGAATTGGGCAAACAGGTCTTTTGAATCTTATTTTTCCGGGAGCAACCCATACAAGGTTTCATCATGCTTTGGGGGCAATGCACCTGATGTTTACGGCATTGGAAACATTAAAACAGAAAGGCATTAAAATTTCTGAGGAAGAAGAAAAGGGGGCAATGCTGGCGATTTTGATGCATGATATTGGTCATGGTCCCTTTTCTCATGCATTGGAAAGTATGCTGATGGACGACTGGCATCATGAAAATCTTTCATTGCTGCTGATGAACGAGCTTAATGACGAATTTGACGGACAGCTTTCAATGGCTATTGAAATGTTTCAGGGGAAGTACCATAGAAAATTTTTTAATCAGCTGATTTCTTCTCAGCTGGATGTTGACCGGCTGGATTATCTGAAAAGAGATAGCTTTTTTACAGGAGTATCAGAGGGAAATATTAATACCCAGAGAATTATTTCTATGATGAATGTTTGTGAAGAAGGAGAATTAGTCATAGATGCCAAAGGAATTTATTCCATTGAAAACTTTCTGACTGCCCGGATGTTTATGTACTGGCAGGTATACTATCATAAAACCTCTGCCTTAGCCGAATTTCTTTTGGTAAAAATTCTGGAACGTGCAAAATATCTGATTTCTCAAGGGAAGGAACTTCCTGCAACGGAAAATCTGAAATACTTTTTATACCGCGAAAAAAGCTCAGCTTCAGATGAAGATATAGAAAGATTTACACAGCTTGATGATAATGACGTCATCCAGGCGATGAAAGAGTGGCAGAATTCTGATGATTTTATATTGTCATATTGGTGTAAATGTGTGATTCAGAGAAACCTTCCGAAGACAATCATTTCAACACAGGCTTTTGATGAAAAAATCATTGAAGAAAAAATAAAAAATACCAATGAATTTTTCGGAATTGATAACGGTAAAGAATTGGTGCATGAAATCAAAAGAAAACTTCTTCCCTATCATACAGAAAAACAGCCAATTTATTTGTTGCATAAAAATGGTAAAAAAACAAGGCTTCATGAAGCTGAAGACCAGCTTTTATCAGGGTTAATGGTGAATAAGACAACAAGACATATACTGATGTTTCCCCGGGATATTTCCAGTTTAGATTCTTAAAGAATATTAAAATTTGAGATCTGAAACCAAAAAATGTTTGCAAATTATAGAATTTCTTATCTTTGCAGAATATGGAATTTACAGCTTCGCAAATTGCAAGTTTTATTGACGGAAAAATTATAGGTGACGAAACGGCACTTATTACAGGGGTTTCTCCAATTGAAAATGGAGAATCAGGACATCTTTCTTTTATAGCACAAGATCGGTTTTCCCATTTTTTGGATACCTCCAAATGCTCTGTTATCATTGTTTCTGAGAAACTTATAGTCAAAGATAATTACAATCCAACCTTAATTGTTGTAAAAGATGCCTATCTTTCTTTTCAGGTTCTGATGAATTTATATCAGGAAATGAGAGGAAGAAAAGAAGGTGTTGAGAATGGTTCATCCATTCATGATACAGCTGTAATAGGAGACAAAGCTTATATCGGTGCATTTACTTATGTTTCTGAGAAAGCTAAAATCGGGGAGGGCTCACAGATTTATCCACATGTATATATTGGAAAAGGTGTAAAAATTGGTAAAAACTGTAAGATTGACAGTGGTGCCAGAATTTATGACTATTGCATTATTGGTGATAATTGTGTGATCCATTCTAATACGGTAATAGGAGGTGATGGTTTTGGTTTTCAGCCTACCGCTGAAGGATTCAAAAAGATTCCGCAGCTTGGAAATGTTATTATTGAAGATGATGTTGAAATCGGTTCAAACTGTAGTATTGACAGGGCAACAATAGGTTCTACCATTATTGGTAAGGGAACAAAAATTGATAATCTGATTCAGATTGCTCACAATGTGAAAATAGGACAGAATAATGTAATAGCCGCACAAGCCGGTATTGCGGGTTCTACTACAATTGGGGACTGGAATCAAATCGGAGGTCAGGTAGGAATTGTAGGGCATATCAAAATCGGAAACCAAGTGAAAATTCAGGCTCAGAGTGGTGTGAATTCCAGTGTTAACGACAAAGAAACACTGTATGGTTCACCAGCAATCAGCTACAATGACTATCTGAGAAATTATGTTCATTTCAGAAATTTCACTGAAATAGTAAGCAGAATAAATAATCTTGAGAATAACTCAAAAGATCATACTAATGAGTGATATGCAAAAAACACTTCAGCAAGAGGTTACTCTTTCTGGAATTGGTCTTCACACTGGTAAAGAAGTAAAACTTACCATTAAACCTGCCAAAGAGAACACAGGTTTTGTATTTGTAAGAACAGACTTAGAGGGCCATCCTCAGGTAGAAGCAGATGTCAATTATGTTATAGCAACAGAAAGGGGAACAACATTAGAAAAACTGGGAGTGAAAATTACGACCTGCGAACATCTTTTAGCAGCATTAGTAGGTTGTGATATTGATAATGCAATGTTAGAAATGGATGCCTCTGAACCCCCAATTTTGGACGGATCTTCAAAATATTTTGTCGAAGCAATTGAAAGTGTTGGAGTCGTAGAGCAAAACATTGCCAGAGAATATCTGGTAGTAAAAGAAGTTCTTACTTATAGTGACCCGGCTACCGGCTCGGAAATCACAATTATTCCTTCAGATACATACGAAGTAACAACAATGGTAGATTTTGGAACTAAAGTTTTAGGGACTCAAAATGCTACGCTAAAAAATATTTCTGAGTTTAAAGACGAAATATCATCAGCAAGAACATTCAGCTTCTTACATGAACTGGAAATGCTGTTAGACCATGGGTTGATCAAAGGAGGAGATATATCTAATGCTATTGTATATGTAGATAAAGATCTTACACCGGAAACTACAGAAAAATTAAAGAAAGCCTTTGGGAAAGATAATGTTTCTATCAGACCAAACGGTATTCTTGATAATTTGAATTTAAACTATCCAAATGAAGCTGCAAGACACAAATTACTGGATGTAATTGGTGATCTGGCTTTAGCTGGAGTAAAAATAAAAGGTAAGGTTATAGCTAACAAACCTGGCCATTTTGTAAATACTCAATTTGCAAAAAAACTAAACCGTCAGTGGAAATTGCAGAAAAAGAAAAACGTTCCGGACTTTGATCTTACAAAAGAGCCGGTATTCGATATCAACGGAATTATGAAGCTTATGCCTCACAGACCTCCGTTCTTATTAATTGATAAAGTTCTTGAACTTTCAGATTCTCATGTAGTAGGATTGAAAAATGTTACTATGAATGAGCCCTTCTTCGTTGGGCATTTTCCTAAAGAGCCTGTAATGCCGGGAGTACTTCAGGTGGAAGCTTTAGCACAGACAGGAGGTATTCTTGTATTGGCAAGCGTTCCAGATCCTGAAAACTATTCTACATACTTTATTAAAATCGATAAAGTAAAGTTCAAAAGAAAAGTAGTTCCTGGAGATACTATTATTTTCAAAATTGAACTGATAGAACCTATCAGAAGAGGTATTGTTCACATGCAGGGATATGGATATGTGGGAGATACAGTGGCAGTGGAAGCAGAGCTTATGGCTCAAGTTGCAAAAAATAAAGTTGATTAAATGATCCATCAATTAGCAGCCGTAGATAAACGTGCGAAAATCAGCAAAAATGTAATTGTAGAACCTTTTACTACAATTGCAGGGGACGTAGAAATTGGAGAAGGAACCTGGATTGGTCCTAACGTTACCATCATGGAAGGCGCAAGAATAGGAAAAGATTGTAAAATCTTTCCGGGAACTGTAATTTCTGCAATCCCTCAGGACTTGAAGTTCGATGGGGAAGATACACAAACAATTATTGGAGATAATACAACTTTAAGAGAATGTGTGACTATAAACAGAGGAACTAAAGCTCTTGGATTTACAAAGGTAGGCAGCAATTGTCTTATCATGGCTACTTCCCACGTTGCTCATGACTGTATTATAGGAGATAATGTGATTATTGCCAATGGATGCGGTATTGCAGGACATGTTGAAATTGGAGATTTTACTGTAATGGGAGGTCTTTCAGCAGTTCAACAGTTTGGTAAAATCGGAAAACATACTATGATTTCCGGGGGATCACTGATCAGAAAAGATATTCCTCCGTATGTAAAAGTTGCCAGAGACCCAATTTCTTATGCAGGGATTAATTCTGTTGGTTTAAGAAGAAGAGGGTTTTCTAATGAGAAGATCTTCGAAATTCAAAAAATTTACAGAGCTATTTTCCAGATGAAGATGAATGTTTCCCAGGCACTGGCATATATTGAAAAAGAAATGCTTCCTACTGCTGAAAGAGACGAAATCCTACAGTTTATCCAAAACTCACCAAGAGGTATTGTAAAAGGATACGGAACCAGCAAAGACAGCAATTAACCAAACAGAGCTAAAAGTAAATTTGCAATTTGCCTATTTGCCGCACAGCCCAATAAAAACTAAATAAAAAAAGAATAATATAATTAATGGCAACAAGTAACGATATCAGAAAAGGACTTTGCATCGAATTTAGCAATGATATTTTCAAAGTAATTGAATTTTTGCACGTAAAGCCAGGAAAAGGTCCTGCTTTCGTGAGAACAAAACTGAAGTCAGTAACCAATGGGAAAGTACTTGATAATACTTTTTCTGCAGGACACAAAATAGATGAAGTAAAAGTAATTACAAGAAAGTTCCAGTATCTGTATGATGATGAGAACGGGTTCCACTTCATGAATAATGATGACTTCTCTCAATTATATATCAATAAAGAAATGATCGAGAACGCTCAGTTTATGAAAGCTGGTGAAGAAGTAACGATCATTCTGAAAGAGGCTGATGAAACTCCACTTTCTGCTGAGCTTCCACAATCAGTTTATCTGGACGTTATTGAAGCTGATCCGGGGGTGAAAGGAAACACTGCAACAAATGCCCTTAAAAACGCAATCGTTGAAACAGGAGCAAGAGTAATGGTTCCTTTATTTATTGAGCCGGGAGATAGAATTAAAGTAAGTACTGAAGACGGTAGCTACTTAGAAAGAGTAAAATAATAAATACAATTTACATAAATTCGGTTTGCATTAGCATTCCGAATTTTGTTTTATAAGAAAATCTATTGTTATGAGATTCCATTCTCCACAAAAGCTTAAAACAATTGCAGATCTGATAGGAGCAAAATTTGTTGGTCCTGAAGATTTTGAAGTATTGGGTTCCAATGAGATCCATATGGTGAAACCGGGTGAGATCGTTTTTGTGAACCATCCTAAATATTATGACAAAGCATTACAGTCTGCGGCTACCATCATTTTGATCGATAAAGAAGTGGAATGTCCTATAGGAAAAGCTCTTTTAGTTTCTGATGATCCTTTCAGAGATTTTAATGCAATTAATACTCATTTTACAAGAATATACAATTTCACAGAAGAACTTCATGATGCAGAAATTGGTGAGGGCACAAGAATTCACCCTTCAGCAGTCATTGGAAATAATGTGAAAATAGGAAAAAATACCCTTATTTTCCCTAATGTTGTCATTGGTGACAGAACAGAAATAGGAGATAATGTAGTCATTCAATCCAATACAGTATTGGGTGGTGATGCATTTTATTACAGAAAGCTAAACGGAAACTTTGACCGTTTAATTTCAGTGGGAAATGTAGTCATAGAAAATAATGTGGAGATAGGAAACGGCTGTACCATTGACAGAGGTGTTACAGATTCTACCATAATTGGAGAAGGCTCAGTGTTGGATAATCAGATCCAGATAGGACATGATACCGTTATCGGAAAAAAGTGTCTGATCGCTTCCCAGGTGGGGATTGCCGGATGTTGTGTTATTGGAGATGAAGTAACATTATGGGGACAGGTGGGCATCGCCTCAGGCAATAAAATAGCAGCTGGAACTGTAATTTTAGGAAAAACAGGAGTAAACAGAGACCTGGAAAAAGGTACTTATATCGGGATGTTTGCCGAAGACTTCAAAACATATCTGAAAAAAGAAGTAAAGCTGAGAAATCTCAAATAAACTATTCTAAAGGTTTTATCTAAAATCAAAGAAATTTAAGTAAATTTGTGATCATTAATAAAATAATTAATAAATTAAAACAACAATAAAATGTCAATTTTAGTAAACAAAGATTCTAAAGTAATTGTACAAGGATTTACAGGGAACGAAGGTACTTTCCATGCTAGCCAGATGATTGAATACGGAACCAACGTAGTAGGTGGGGTTACTCCAGGAAAAGGAGGTAGCGAGCACTTAGGAAAGCCGGTATTCAATACAGTAGCTGACGCTGTTGAAAAAGCAGGAGCAAACGTAAGTATTATTTTCGTACCGCCAGCATTTGCAGCAGATGCTATTATGGAAGCTGCTGAAGCAGGTATTAAAGTAATTGTATGTATTACTGAAGGTATTCCTGTAGCTGACATGGTAAAAGTAAAATCTTATATTGCTGACAGAGACTGCAGATTAATCGGACCAAACTGCCCTGGAATCATTACTTCTGAAGAAGCTAAAATTGGTATTATGCCAGGTTTCGTTTTCAAAAAAGGTAAGGTAGGTATTGTTTCAAAATCAGGTACCCTTACGTATGAAGCTGCTGACCAGGTGGTAAGAGCAGGATACGGAATCTCTACAGCTATCGGTATTGGTGGTGACCCAATCATTGGAACAACTACAAGAGAAGCATTAGAATTATTCATCAATGATCCTGAAACTGAGGCTGTTGTAATGATCGGTGAAATCGGTGGTGGATTAGAAGCTGAAGCTGCCAGATGGTACAAAGCAAGCGGATCTACTAAGCCGGTTGTAGGATTTATTGCTGGACAGACTGCTCCAAAAGGTAGAACAATGGGACATGCTGGTGCTATTGTAGGTGGTGCTGAAGATACAGCTCAGGCAAAAATGGAAATCATGAGAGAAAATGGTATCAACGTTGTTGACTCTCCTGCTGACATCGGTGCAACTGTTGCAAAAATCCTAGGATAATCTTAAACAAAACATATGAAAAAACTTTTATTAGCCTCAGCGCTTACCCTCTCCGCTTTGTCTTTTGCTCAAGTTCAATGGAAAAATACCAGATTTGGAGTTACTGCAGGATTAAATTATTCCAGAGTAGCCAATGCCCATAATCCTTCTGGCCCTAGATACACTTTTCAAGGTGGAGCTTTGGCTTTGATCCCGGTTGGAAAGGCAAACCAATTCTATATACAGCCGGAAGTTCTGTACTATGGTGCAGGAGAAACTGGTAAAGATAAGGATGCAAAAGGAAAAGATGGTTATGATGCTGTATATGGCAACAACTATCTGAGTGTACCTCTTTATTTTAAAGGGTATTTTTCAGAATCTGAATCAGAATTCTTTGGAATGATAGGACCAAGATTTAACTTTTTGCTTAACCAGAATGTTAAAGATGTTCCTGCAGACAGACCTTATTATGATCCGGATGTTATTGATCCGGCAAGACCAACAGTCAACGGAAAAGCAAAAAGCTTCAACTGGGGGTTAGGACTAGGAGTAGGTTATAGCTTCAAGAGACAATTGGAAGTAGCCGTTAAATATGATTTAGGTTTTTCAGATACTTATCCTGGCCTTGCGAAAGAAAAAGGAGGTACCGACAAGAAAAAATCTGAACAGGTTTTAGCGCTTACCTTAAGCTACATATTCAAATAAAAGTTATTCATCATAACATAAAAAAATCCCGGAATTTCCGGGATTTTTGTTTTATATAGAAAAGTTTCTATCCTCTGATCCATTTCCAGAGCTCTTTTAAAGTAGCTTTATTGCCATACATTAAAATACCTACACGGTAAATTTTTCCTGCCAGGAATATCATGAAAATGGTTGTTCCCAACAATAATACAATAGATAATGCAATCTGCCATGCAGGAACTCCAAATGGTATTCTTGCAATCATTGCCACAGGTGAAGTAAACGGAATAATAGATAACCAGAAGCCCAGTGGACCATCAGGGTTATTCATTAATGAAAAGCTTCCATACATCCCTAGCATCAACGGTAAAACAGCAAATAAAGTAAACTGCTGGGTTTCGGTTTCATTATCAACGGCAGAGCCTATTGCAGCATAAATTGAACTGTAGAAAATATAACCTAAAAGGAAGAAAACAATGAATACAAAAATAATCAATGGGAAGTTCATTTCCAGTAAGCTATGGGAAATCTGAGTAGCCAGCTGGGCAATGTCCAGTTTATTCATTACCTGTTCATTTCCGCCAGGAATATTTTTCTGGAGTGATGAAAAACCGGTATTTAAAACCACAGCACCAATCACAGACATGGTGATCCAGATGATAAACTGAGTTAAGGCAACTAAGGTCACCCCTAAAATTTTCCCCATCATCAGCTCAAAAGGCTTTACAGAAGAAATGATAATTTCTACGACACGGTTGTTTTTCTCCTCCAGAACGCTTCGCATTACTCTTACTCCATAAATGATGATAAACATAAAAGTGACGTACATCAAAATCATGCTAAGTCCTGTTTTCACCCCGAAAGCAAGATCAGAATCTTCTTTATTGTCGTTAGATACATTGATGGTTTTCAGGGTGAAACTTTTATCAAGATCATCTAACTGAACTTCCTGAATCCCTAATTGCTTGATCTTTTCCTTTTTAATAACGTTGGAAATATCAGAAACAATCTTCTGTTTTGTATCAAGACCTATTTTGCTGTTTACTATTAACCGGCTGCTGCTTTCCAGCTCATCATAATTTTGATTTTTAAGCTCCGGTAAAACTAAAATACCATCCAGGGACTCGTTGTCCTTTAAATTATTAACTTTTGCCTTTTCGTCTGCTGCAGAAATAAATTGGTAATCCAGTTTATCATTAGACTTTAGCTGATCTTTAAACAATCCGCTTTTATCCACCACCTCTATGATACTGTGAGATTCATTAGCTTTAAACATAAGCCCAATCACTGCTCCAAAAGCAATAATAAGGATAGGAGCCAATAAGGTCAATATGATAAAAGACTTTTTCTTAACCTGAGTAAGAAACTCTCTCTTTGTAATTAAAAAAATATTATTCATAAAATTAAGAATGGTTACTTACTGCATTAATAAACACCTCATTCATACTAGGAATTCTTTCGTCGAATGATCTTACCTGGCCAACGTTTACAAGGTCAAGGAGAATATTATTCTGCCCGGCCTCGTTCTTCAGGTCGAATGAAATGAGATTATTCTCATGAGAAAGATTAAAAATTTCATATTTGTTTTTGAAGGTTTCAAATTGGTCACTGCCAACTTCGGAAAGCGTAACGCCAAAAATATTTTTCTTAAACTTTTCTCTCACGTCAAAAACCTTTCCGTCAATAATCTTCTTGGAATTGTTGATCAGTGCTACATAATCACACATTTCTTCCACACTTTCCATTCTGTGGGTAGAAAGAATAATAGTGGTTCCGTTATTTTTGAGATCAATGATCTGGTCCTTAATCAAGTTCGCATTTACAGGATCAAAACCGGAGAAGGGCTCATCAAGAATCAAAAGGTGAGGTCTGTGTAAAACAGTAACTACAAACTGGATCTTCTGGGCCATTCCTTTGGAGAGTTCAGAAAGCTTTTTTTTCCACCATTGGTCAATATTGAGTTTTTCAAACCATTTTTTAGCTTCCTGTAAGGCGTCATTTTTGCTCATCCCTTTCAGTTCTGCAAAATAAAGAATCTGATCACCCACACTCATATTCTTATATAATCCCCTTTCTTCAGGCATATAACCAATATCTCTGATATGATTCGGATTCAGTTTTTCTCCATTGATGAAGATGTCTCCTGAATCTGCCTGGGTAATTTGGTTGATGATACGGATAAAAGAAGTTTTTCCGGCTCCGTTGGGGCCTAGAAGCCCATAAATGCTGCCTTGTGGAACATGGATGCTAAAATCATCCAGTGCGACCTTTTTTCCTGCATTATAGGTCTTTTTAATATGTTCAGCTTTTAACATTAAATTGTTCTTTTACAATTAGTATAAAAAAGTGCTGAAAGTTACGGAAATATTAAACAGAATTGGTGTAAAAGAAAAAATCCTGATGATTATCAGGATTCTAATTTATTGTTTTACGATTTGAGTAACTTTTTGCGTGTTGTCACTTAAGAGGTAACGGATCAGATATTTTCCGGGTTTCAATTTTTCAATATTGATTTCTCCGGAATTCATATTGACAGTATAGCTGGCAACCTGCATACCCAAAATGGAATAAAAAGTCACACTTTTGATTCTTAAAGAAGAATCCTTTGCCTTTATGATAAGATAATCCTTTGCAGGATTTGGATAGGCAATCATCACTCCATCATCAGCCTTCTGTGAGATGGAACCCGGCTCCTTAAGCTGAGCTTGTAAATTGTTGGAAAATCCAACAAAAGTGCCTACAAATAAAATTAAAAGTAAAAGTTTTTTCATCAAATTTATATTTTCTCGAATATATATAACAAATGTAACAAATTCTACAATCTTGCACAATAGTTTTTTATTGAACTTGTAGTAAATTTGTAGAAACTTATTCAAAAAGTATTCCAAAATGATACATTCAAGAAATAGAAGACTTAGAGTTAATGAATCTATCAGAGGTTTGGTAAGAGAAAATGTGCTTACAACTGATGATTTTGTGATGCCGATCTTCGTAATGGAGGGCGAAAACAAGCAGGAGGCAATCCCGTCGATGCCGGGGATATTCAGGCGGAGTATAGATTTAACCGTAAAAGAATGTAAGGAATTATTTTCTTTAGGAGTAAAAGCTGTCAATTTGTACATGAAAGTGTCAGAAAATCTGAAAGACAATACCGGAAAAGAAGCATGGAACAAAGACGGATTGATGCAGAATACCATCAAGGCGATTAAGGATGCCGTTCCGGGAATGGTGGTTATGCCTGATGTAGCGTTGGATCCTTATTCAATCTATGGTCATGACGGAATCATTGAAAACGGAAAGGTTTTAAATGATGCTACCAATGATGCATTGGCGAGAATGTCTGTGTCTCATGCTGAAGCAGGAGCAGACTTGGTGGCACCAAGCGACATGATGGATGGCAGAGTACTGGTGATCCGTGAAGCACTGGAAGAAAGCGGGTTTACAGATGTAGGAATTGTGAGCTATGCTGCAAAATATGCAAGTTCTTTCTATGGACCTTTCAGAAGTGCTTTAGACAGTGCTCCGAAAGATGATATGGAGATTCCGAAAGACAAAAAAACATACCAGATGGATTTTCACAATTCCCGTGAAGCATTGAATGAAGTCTATAAAGATATTGATGAGGGAGCTGATGTTATCATGATCAAACCGGGACTTCCTTATCTGGATATTGTTTCCAAAGTGCGTGAAGCTATAGACTTGCCGATAGCGGTTTATAATGTAAGTGGAGAATATGCCATGGTAAAGGCAGCGGTTCAGAATGGCTGGCTGGATAATGATAAAACCATCATTGAAAGTCTTACCTGTTTCAAAAGAGCCGGAGCAGATATGATTTTTACTTATTTTGCAAAAGAAGCAGCAATGATTCTGAATAAATAAGAAAAAAGATACTATGAAAAACACCTCAACTAGAGGTGTTTTTTTTATGCTTATGTCATAGCCGGTTAAAACCAGCCTTTTTTTCCATATACGTAAGTGTCATCAAACTGCTTGTCACTCATAAAAAGATATAAAATACCTTCTATAAAACGGAATAATAGATGCCGCTCCTAGGGTAACGATATTAAGGATGAGCTGAATAACACCTTCTTTGGTATAGCCCAGATAAAATTTATTGAGAGCCAGCCACCCTACAAGGATACCCAATATAGCCGCTGGAAGTTTCTTTTCCGAACGATAGGGGATATTGCTCTGCTGATTTTGTGTGTTTCCTGTTTTTGTATAGCCGTAATTTTCCATTTCCTAATGTTTTTAACCGATTGATTTTTTTTAATATAAGTAGTTTGAAATTATAAAAAGTTACAGTGATATGAAAGTAAATAAGTTTATATTGCTATAAAGGGAGTTTATATTTTTGATATATTTGCCCTATGATTTTACGAGGAGAAAACTTAATCAAAGAATACGGTCCTAAAAAAGTTGTAAAAGGCGTTTCTGTACAGGTTCAACAGGGAGAAATTGTTGGTTTGCTGGGTCCGAACGGAGCCGGAAAAACCACTTCGTTTTATATGATTGTAGGGTTGGTTAAGCCTACTTCAGGAAAGATTTTTCTTGATAAACAGGAGATCACCACTGATGCTATGTATCGCAGAGCTCAGAAAGGGATTGGCTACCTGGCACAGGAAGCTTCCGTTTTCAGAAAACTTTCCGTGGAAGAAAACATTATGGGAGTACTGCAATTGACCAAGCTTTCAAAACGTGAGCAGCAAATCAAATGTGATGAGCTGATCGAAGAATTTTCTTTACAGCATGTTCGTAAAAACAGAGGAGACCTTCTTTCCGGAGGAGAAAGACGTAGAACGGAAATTGCCCGTTGTCTTGCCACCAGTCCGAATTTTATTCTTTTGGATGAGCCTTTCGCCGGGGTAGACCCTATTGCAGTAGAAGATATTCAGAAAATTGTAAGAAGCCTTGTTGATAAAAATATCGGAATTTTAATTACCGACCACAACGTACAGCAGACGCTGGCAATTACCAACAAAACTTATATCATGTTTGAAGGGAAAATTCTTAAGGAAGGACTTCCTGAAGATCTTGCCAATGACCCACAGGTAAGAGAAGCATACCTTGGAGAAAACTTCGTTTATCAAAGTATTTTAGACAAACCGAAAAAGAAAAAATATGCCTACAATATCTGGGCAGGGAATTTTGATTCAAAAAATCATTTCCAGGGATTTGTAAACGAAAACTTTAAACAGTTTGATGACCTGAGAATGATGTATGGTTTTGAAGATATCAGCTTTGCTTCACTGGCCAATTCTGAGATTGAGCATATCTTTAATGAAGTGGTAGATAAAAATGCAAACAACTCATTTGTTTTCCAGAAAAAAGAAATCAATTCCAACTACTCTTTAGAACAGGCACAGGCAGAGTCTAAAGAGGCAAGTAAATCAGAACTTCATTATCTGACTACGTATATGTATGAAGGATAAGATCCTGGAATTTGTTGAAAATATTAAAACTGGAAGCAAAGTTTTCCTGGTAATGAATCCGGGAAACCTCAGAATAAGAAAGAATTATTTGCTGTAAATTATAATAAAACGTACCTTTTCTCTTGAAACGGTACGTTTTTCAGTTTAAATAATTTCTATGGCAAAACCTTTTAACAGAACAGTTACTTTATTTGGGATCTATAAACAGCTGGTTCCATTTATCAGGCCTTATCGCCCCATGATTTATGGAACATTGTTTCTTACTTTTCTGGGAGCCCTGGCGGCACAGGTTAACCCAATCGTTCTGAAATATACAGTGGATGAGGTGACTAAGCTTACCCATCTTCCCCATCCTATGACAGAAGGGATTCATATCCTGATCATTATCTCCATTATTTTGCTTGGAAAGGAATTACTGAATATTTTTATCAATTTCGGACAGAAGTTTTATGGGGAAAAGATCAGAATTAATGTGAGTTCTGTTCTCGCACAGTCAGCTATAGATAAGATTTTGACCTATAAAGTTGCTTATTTTAATGACGAAAACCATGATTCCGGAAAATTACAGATCAGAATTGACCGCGGTATTGAAAGTTTAACAAAGCTGGTCCAGAATTTTTTCATAGATATTTTGCCGCTTTTTTCCAATGCTATTATCGCTTTGATTATTATGTACATGCAGAATGTATATGTGGGAATGGTTTCTACGATCATTGTTCCCATTTATTTTTATATAAGCTCACTACAAGCCAAAAAGCTGGGTGGAGTGCGTCGCCAGCTCAGAAACCAGAGAGAAAAGAAAACTTCAGGACTTTTGAATCTGATTAATTCCATTATGGTGATCAAAAGTTTTGTCCGTGAAAAATTTGAAGGTAAAAAGCAGTATGATCTGCAGATGCAGCTCATGGAAAGCCAGATGTTCACCAGAAAGATCAACTTTATTTATGATGGGATGAAAACTTTTATTGAGCAGTTTGGAGTTGTTCTGATTATTCTTTTAACGGTTTATCTTGTGCTGGATCAGCAGATGACTATTGGGGCTATTATGCTTCATATTATGCTTTTTAATAATGTTTCAGCACCTATCCGTCAGTTACACAGGATTTATGATGATATGAATGATGCCATGATCTATGCCGAAGGATATTTTGATATTCTTAATGCCGATCATGAAGCCGAGCCCAACGGAAATTTTGTAGAAAAAAAGATTAAGGGAGTTTTTGAATTGAAAAATGTTGATTTTACCTATCCCAACGGGACAAAAGCTTTGCATAACGTATCCATGAAAATTGAGAATGGAAAAACAACCGCTTTGGTTGGGTTAAGCGGAGCCGGAAAATCTACAGTGATTAATCTTCTGTGTAAATTTTACCTCCCGGATTCCGGGGAAATCCTGCTGGATACTATAAACCTTAATGAATTTGATAATACTTTTCTGAGAAGTGATCTCGGATTGGTCCTTCAGAAAAATCATATCTTCCAGGGAAGTATTGAAGACAACATCCGCTATGGAGATATGAATGCTGATCTTAAAGAAATTCAGGAAGCTGCCAAAAAGGCTTACCTGCATGAGCAGATTATGGATCTTCCGGATCAGTATAATCATGATGCCACCCAGCTTTCAGGAGGACAGCAACAGAGAATTGCTATTGCCAGATTGTTTCTTAAAAATCCACCCATTATCTTTCTGGATGAGCCTACGGCAAGTTTGGATGCAATAGCCACAGAACAGATTAAGAATTCCTTAGATGCCATAAAAGAAGGAAGAACAGTGATTATTATTTCGCATTCTTTATCCCAGATTTTAGATTCGGATACTATTTATGTGATGAAAAAGGGGAGGGTGGTTGAAAACGGAACCCATGATGAACTTTATAGTAAAGATGGTACCTATCGGGAGATTTTTGATGCTTCAGCAAGGAGTTTAAACCTGGATAAACTGGTGAATACTTATAAAGAAAATTAAATAGAAAACTCAGCCGGACAGCTAAGTTTTCTATTCAATACCCATTTTTTAATGGGCTTTTTCAGGAACCTGATAAGTGCCCACCTCTGCACCAAAGGCAATATTGATTCTGTTGTAACTGTTGATGGCAATGACAGCCATTGTTAAATCCACCATTTCCGTTTCAGAAAAATAATGACTTACTTGTGAAAATACCTCATCAGGAACTTCTTTACCCTGTAAAGCTGTTAAAGACTCAGCCCAAAGTAGCCCGGCTTTTTCTTTTTCTGTATAAAATGAACATTCTCTCCAGGCACTTACCAGAAATATTCGCTGTTCAGTTTCACCCTTTGCTCTTAATTCTTTGGAATGCATATCCAGGCAGAAAGCACATCCGTTCATTTGAGAAACTCTGAAGTAAAGGAGTTCTAAAAATGTGTTGTCCAATGATGAGTTTTGTACCTGAAATCCCATGTTGTGAAGTGCATTTATCGCTTTGTTCCCCATTGCAAATGCGTTGATTCTTTGTGACATACTATTTGTTTTTTGATTAATGATGTGACAAATGTAGAACTGAATTTCCCGGATTTTTTTTACAAATGATAAATAATGTAAGGAAAGAAAACAATTGATTTCCAAATGTTGTTATCTATTTTTGGGCTCTGATCCTGCTTAGAGAAACCTGGGTAATCCCAATATAATCTGCCATATCTCCAAGGCTGATGCGCTGAATAAGGTCAGGTCTCTGTTTCAGAAAATTATGATAACGCTTTTTGCCGTCGTCTTCCAGCATTTCACTGATCCTTCCCATCATATTCACCGGAGCTTTGGAATACAATTTACTGAACAATGTTTCTGCACTGTGGTATTTTTTGCATAATTTCTCAATGATATCTTTATGTATACGAAGGATTTCAGTATCTTCTAAAGCTACAACCATGTATTTTGAAGGCTGCCTGGTAAGAAAGCCGCTTAATTCTGCAAAAAAAGTCATGATAAAATCTTTGTCACCATTGTCAAAAAATAATTTGACAAGGCCTTTTTCTATAAAATAAAAATACCTGCAGGTTTCATCTGCTTTTAACAGAAAATCTCCTTTTCTGTACATTTTGTATTCCAAACCGGAAACAAGTTCATTTATGACTTCCTCTTCGGGTTTTAAAATCTTCTCAATGGTCTGGATGAACTGGGTATAGGGCATAAGAAATAGTCTGTTTGAAAAAAATAAAATTAGTAAAAAAGCACTTATAATTTATGGGATACCTCAAAAAAGAATTTTAGCTTTGTTGAAGCAATATGAACGACCATTATCTTAAAAAACTAGACCGGGTAACCGCTATTCTCACCCAGCTTCAGTCTAAACCTATTGTAAGGGCGCAGGACCTGGCAGCAAAATTTGATGTCAGCATCAGAACAATTTACCGTGATGTAAAGACACTGGAAAATGCCGGAATTCCTATTATAGGAGAAGCCGGAAACGGATATTCCCTGATGGACGGTTATAAACTTCCGCCTGTGATGTTTACCAAAGAAGAAGTTTTAAGTTTTATTACTGCTGAAAAACTGATGCAGAAATTTTCTCATCAGAGCTTGGGAAATCATTACCAGAAAGCAATGGAGAAGCTGCGTTCTGTATTGAGAAATTCAGATAAGAATTTGATTCAGAATATTGAAAAGCAGATTGATGTTTTTAATTTTCATGCCCATCCGGAAGATTCTCTGAAAAATGTTATTCCGATCATTCTAGAAAGCATTGCAGAGAAAACTCAGCTCATTATAGAGTATAAAACGGTAGATGCAAAAGTGAGCCACAGAACCATTGAAACAGTAGGAGTCTTCTTTGAATTCAATTTCTGGTATATCATGGCATTCTGTACCTTGAGAAAAGATTTCAGGCAGTTTCGGGTAGATAGGATTTTGCAGATTACCAAGACAGAAACTCCTTTTTTGCAGGAGTATGGGCAGGTGAATGATTACCGTAAAAAATCAAATGTAAATAAATCTATTGCTAAACTATTAGTAGATAAAAAAATAATGTCCCATCTGGTCAATTCAAAAAAATATTACGGGCTGATTGAAGAGGTGGAAACTGACAGAGGTGTCGAGCTGACTTTTGAAACAGAATGGATCAATGACGGCTTTCCCCGATGGCTAATTACTTTTGCCGATTATGCTACCATTTTAGAACCCGAAAGTCTTCGGATAAGACTCAATGAGTTGCTGGTGAAAATGACTGAAAGACATCAATAAACCTCAACATGACTGCTGAGGTTTAATATAGGCAAAAAGATGAAATGGTTATAAAATGAAACTAATATTTTTATTAAAGAACTCGTTTAAACTTTTTATTTTAACCACAAATCAAAGATTCGACGTAGTCAACGTCACAAAGTTTCTTGAACACTTAAGTTTAATGAAGCTGTGAGAATAAGCTCACTAAAGCTCGCATAAGTTTTTAAAAAATCAAAGATTTTTTGCTTACGTGTGCTTTTATTTTCAATCAGTTTTAAACTTAAAATAACTAAAGTGTTTATAGCGTTTCACTCAGCTTTGGTGACTCAATTTTTAATTAGTTTAAACAGGCTTAAAAATAAAATAGTATCCTGGCATATTAAAATCTTTCCCAGAAGAAAGGAGGTTCTATTCCCAAAGCTCTCAGATAAACATATCCCTGGCCACGG
Source organism: Chryseobacterium sp. WG14 (assembly GCF_024586945.1). Classification (NCBI taxonomy): domain Bacteria; kingdom Pseudomonadati; phylum Bacteroidota; class Flavobacteriia; order Flavobacteriales; family Weeksellaceae; genus Chryseobacterium; species Chryseobacterium sp. WG14. The sequence goes on along the minus strand of NZ_JALCZD010000015.1, from coordinate 70,123 downwards.
TGGTGAATTTCATTGTCTACAAAATAAAGGATGTTTTCATATACCGGGAATTCATACTGTCCGAATAAGTTGAAAGTCTCCTGGAAACGTTCTTCTGAAATCTGGCCGAAATAATGATTGATTACTTCTGTCTCTTCATCCCATTTCTTTAAGATGTCTTCTTTAGTTGTTGGAACAAAGCCCTCTTCGTTATAAGCTTCCATATTTTTTTCAACAATTCCTTTTAAAGCAACTCCGCCAATACTGATCAGCTCTACGGCCAGTTTTGCGAAGGGTCTCATACCACCTACTGAAAATTCAAATAATTCTTTCTCAGGGAAAGCTTCAATAACTCTTCTTGTAAGATTTCTGTGGCCCTGCCAGTGCTTTAATAATTGCTCAGTTGTCATGAATTGTTTTGTTGCTGTTGCTGTTGCTGTAGTTGTCATAATTGTATGGTTTTTGTTTGTTATTATTGATACAAAGGTAAGACCGGATTATGACAACAGTTTGTCAGCAGGATTTTTGATCCCGAAAAATATTTTATTCCTTTGTTGAAATATCTTTACCTACTTTTCCGTTAAAGGAAAAGTATAGTAATAAAAAAAGAAATTGATCATTAGAATTATGAAGAAGTATATTTTGCCAGTTATTACTGTTCTTTCATTAGTTTCATGTAATAAAATTGAAGAAAAAATAGACCAGACCGTTCAAAAAACAACGGAAACGGTACAACAGAAAGCCCAGCAGGCAGTAGAAGAAACAGTCAAAAAAACAGTCAGCGAATCTATCAACTCATTCACAAACTCTCACGATGTGAAGTTCAGTGAAGTTTTTCCGAATGCAGGAGCGGGTATCGTTTCCGAGGAAAAAGGGAAAAGATTCAAATTTCCCAACGGTACTGAAGGTTATATTTTTAAATATAAGGCAGACATTGCCGCCTTATTACCTCTTTTGGAAGGGCAGCCTACATCGGATGAAAGTAAGTCAGATAAAGCAGCCCGCAAAATTGATGGACAAAGCCTTATTGATAAAATAAGTTTTATTTCGAAATTTCTTCCTGAAAATACTTTTGATACAGGTTTTTTAGAAGATATTAAGAATGACAAAAGTATAGAATATTATAAGTTAAAAAGATTCCCAAACAGTAGTACTATTATCTACAACCCAAAAAATCAGACCATAATACAATATGTAGAGGTAAATAAATAATTTGGATTGGCCGGCTTTTGCCGGCCATTTTTATGGTTATTGCGAGCCATAGCTGATGCAATTTTAACCTATTTTAAATTGATTGTCAAAAAGAATAAAATTATTATTATTTGTAATTTCAGTTAATTATTTTTTATATAAAATAGAAAATTGTTGCTATATTTCTTTTTTAGATTATTAATAAGCAATTTTATACTTTGTAAATCAGTTTTTGTTTTTATAAATCAATAATATTTTATTGATTATTGAATATAATTCTTATTATTTATTTTGTTTTTATGTTTAGTGTTTAATTTTTTTATAAATTTATTTAATTATTAATACTTGACATGAAAAAGAAAATCTTTAAAAAAAAAATCTATGCATTAGTATTAAGCGGAGCTGGTACTATGGCATACGCTCAGGAAACTGTAAAAGAAAACAATATAGATGAAGTTGTGGTTACTACGGGAAGAACTAAACCCAGAACCATAATTACCTCTGCAATTCCTATTGATAATATTTCAGCTGTACAGCTAAAATCTACAGGGCAAGTTACCTTTGATAAAGCTTTGACGTATGCTGTACCCTCTTTTAATTCATCACAGCAAACCGTTTCTGATGCAACAGCTCATTTTGATCCTGCAGATTTAAGAGGATTAGGACCTTCCAGAACATTAGTTTTGGTGAATGGGAAAAGAAAAAATCAAAGTGCTTTAATTTATGTAAATGATACACCGGGAAAAGGTGAGGTAGGTACGGATCTGAAAAGTATTCCGTCTGCTGCTTTACAGAATGTAGAGGTATTGAGAGATGGAGCATCTGCACAATATGGTTCTGATGCTATTGCAGGAGTGATCAATATTATTCTTAAGAACAGCGTTGGAAAAAGTACAGTCAATCTTTTTTCGGGTATTACTTCAGAAGGAGATGGCTTTAATATCGGAGCAGATTTTAATACAGGAATCAGAGTGGCAAAAAATGGAAGTTTGAATCTTACATTGGGATATTCTTCCCAAAATAAAACAAACCGTGCAGGATCTACTACAAAAGATGAGCTTTTTGGGGTAGAGAATGCCTGGACGCAAGCCAATCCTGGATTAGGAATGACTATAGGACAGCCAGAGACAAAAGTTGCCAATATGTTTGTAAATTTTGAATTGCCAACAGGTGAAACGGGCAAGTTCTATGCTTTTGGAGGGACAACTTACAGGAATGGAACAAGCTATGGTTTGTATAGAACGCCCTATTGGGTAACTTCAGATTTTGGTTTATTAACTCCAAAAGGACAGCCTTATAATGGATTTCAACCAGAATTTAAAACAGATGTTTATGATTATAACTTAACCTCCGGGTGGAAAGGCATGTTTGGAAAATGGAGTTTTGATGGTAGTGCAACCTTTGGCTCTAATGCTGTAGATTATGTTGTAGGAAATACCATTAATACGTCTTTGGGTGCAAATTCACCAACCCGTTTTAAAGCAGGTGGGCATCAGTTTAGTAATATTATAGGAAACATAGATATCAACCGAGATTTTGGTGCGCTTGTTTTAGGAGCTGGTGTTGAAGTACGCAATGAAAACTATCAGGCGAAGGCAGGAGAGGAAGCATCCTATATAGGAACTGGTGCAGAATCATTTCCAGGGCTGCAGCCACAGAATGAAGTCAATGAAAATCGTCAGAATATTGGCGCTTATGTGAATGCTGAATGGGATATTACAAAAAACTTATTACTTGGAGGAACTGTGAGGTATGAAAATTTCAGTGATTTTGGAAATAATGTTTCCTGGAAAGGAAATGCAAGATATAAGTTGTTAGATGATAAATTAGTGTTCCGTGGGTCTGTTTCTACAGGATTCCGTGCGCCTTCATTACACCAAATTTATTATTCTAATGTTCAAACCAAAATTACAGGGAATACAGTAGCTAATCAGGGTACTTTTAATAATGACTCTCAAATTGTAAGATCTGATCTTGGGGTACCAAAATTAAATGCTGAAAAAGCCTTTAATATTACTGGAGGATTTGCCGTAAAACCTTTTAAAAACCTTACTATTACAGCAGATTATTATAGAATAAAAATTAAAGACAGAGTACTTTTCTCAGGAGATATTGGTTACAAAACCGGTGCTCCTGGTAGTCCGGATACAACAAACCCTGTGGAAGTAATATTAGACAATAATAAAATAACCTCCTTGAAGTTTTTCACCAATGCTGTAAATACAGTTACTCAGGGAGTAGATTTTGTAGCTAATTATTATACTTCTGCTATTGGTAAAGGAAGATTGGGGATTATTGCTGCTTTTAATTATAACGAAACTAAAATAGTAGATAATATTGCTGTTCCACCTATTTTGGCTGAAAATGGTTACTCAGAAAACTTTTTTGATAGAAAAGAACAATCCAGAATTACTTCTGCAAGGCCAAAAACAAAAACTATTCTTAGTCTTTCATATGACATTTCAAAGTTTAACTTTAATCTTAATAATACTTATTTTGGTTCTGTTACATGGCAGCATGCAGCTGATCCTGCCAAAGATCAGACATTTTCTGGTAAGGTCGTTACAGACATAGTTTTAACATATAAAATCACGAATGACCTTAAAGTTTCCGGAGTAGTAAATAATTTATTTAATATTTATCCGGATATAATAGACAGTAAAGGAGATATAGTAACAGATCTTGGAGGAAGGTTCAAATATCCTTGGGAGGTCAATCAGTTTGGATTTAACGGAACAATTTTTCAGCTCAATGTTAATTATACTTTTTAATCTATAAATAAGGGAATTAACATTTGCTTTGTCATGCTTAACAAAGAGTAAACCATATCGAAAGGTATAAAACCTACCTATGCAAATATTAACTGACATTAATTCCTAATGTCAGTTAATTATTTTTTCAGATAGAATAGGGATTTATTACTATGTTTTACTTTTCAAATTGTACAAAAAAAAGTATTTTAGTAGTATGAAAATTTATACAAAAACAGGAGATAAAGGCCAAACGGCACTATACGGCGGAACAAGAGTTTCCAAAGCGAGTGCAAGAGTGGACAGCTACGGAAATATAGACGAGTTGAATTCATTCATCGGAATTTCAAAAAGTCATATTGAGGATGAAGAGGTTCTAAGACAATTGAAAAAAATTCAATTTGATTTATTCACAGTAGGTTCAGAAGCAGCTACACCAGTAGATAAACTCATGTTGGCAAATGGAAAATCACGTCTTCCTATCATTATTTCAGAAACAGAAATTGAAGAACTGGAGCAATGGATGGATTCTTTTGATGAAAAACTGGAACCGCTTCAGTACTTTATCCTTCCCGGAGGTGGAAAATCCGCCACTTTCTTACATGCAGCAAGAACCATCTGCAGAAGAGCGGAACGTTCATTGGTATTCTTAAATGAGGCTGAAGAAGTACGTCCTGAACTTATTAAATATTTAAACAGATTATCAGATTATCTTTTCGTATTGGCAAGATACATCTCAAAATTGAACAACGAACCGGAAGAATACTGGAACCCGAATGAGAGATAAAGTATTACTTTTCATCAATGGAGAGGCTCCGAAATCTTTACCCAATCCTGAAAATTATGGTTTAATTGCCTGCACAGACGGGGCTTTTCACTATCTTAAAAGAATGGGTTTTCCCTTAGATAAGCTAGATTTTATTTCAGGTGATTTTGATTCGCATTCGGGATCAGATGAAGATATGTATGAAGAGAAATTTATTCTCACATTGGATCAGGATAAAACAGATTTTCATAAGGCATTGGAAATTATTCTGGAAAAAGGATTTTCTGATATAGATGTTTTTGGGGCAAGTGGAGGAGAACAGGATCATTTCCTTGGAAACCTTAGTGTTGCTTATGCATTTAAAGACCGTATGAGCCTCAGGTTTTACGATGAGTTTTCAGAATATTATTTTATCCCTAAAAATTTCACATTGGAAGGAGTGAAAAATAAGATGATTTCTCTTTATCCTTTTCCGTCAGCAGGTAATATAACAACTACAGGACTGAACTGGCCTTTAACCAATGGAGATTTAAGCATTACTACAAGAATAGGAACCCGGAATTTTGCTGTTAAAGATGAAGTTTCAGTGCAATATGAGTCAGGAGATCTGCTCATTTTTGTAGGGAGTAATGAAATGGAATATCCTTCAATATAGTAAAGCAGTCTTTTTACCGATAATGGAAATGGGCTTTAGTCCGCTTACCCGTAATAACCATTCCAAAGCGTTGGGTATAAAAGTTTAAAAATTTTTTGTAACTTTTGTGGTAAAACAAAAAAGAACTATTGAATAAGTTTATCAAAATATCACTGGTCAGTCTTTCATTATGCAGTGCTTTTTCCTGTAAAACATTGCATAATGAAACACCGGAGTATGGGAAAAATGAAACGGAGAAAGTTATCAAGATCAAAAAAGTGATTAATTTCCGAACGGTAGGAAATATTAAAAATATGGATGGCCGTACCTTAAAACATGGCTTTTTTTACCGAAGCGGGCATCTTCATCAGCTCAAAAAAAGCTCTTTTGATGACATTCAAAGCCTGGGAATAAAAGAAATTATTGACCTTAGAAATTCTAAAGAAATTGCTCAGAAACCGGATCATCTTCCGGCAGAAATTAAGTACAAGAATTATTCTGCCTTTGAAGATCAGGGCGATCAGCTGGATCAGGCTAAAAAACTGGTGTTAAAAGGAAAAGTAAACGGTTCTGATGCAGATAAAAGAATGGTAGATTTCTATCGGGAATATGTCACAGAAAATCCGGAAACGATAAAGACCATTATTACAGAGATTTTAGAATCCAATGAACCTGTTCTCTACCACTGCACTGCCGGGAAAGACAGAACGGGGATTACTACAGCTTTGATCTTAACGATATTGAAATTTGATAAGGAAACTATTTACAATGAATACCTTTTATCCAATACCTTTAGAAAAGATCTTGTTCAGAAAAGACTCCGGCTGGCCAATAATTTACATTTTCTTTATCCAAAAATGGACATAAAAGTCCTGGAAAAGCTGAGCTGGGTTGAAAAAGGATATCTTGATGCAGCTTTTGGGGAGATTAATAAAAAGTACGGCTCAATGGATGTTTACATTCAGCAGGCCTTAGGGATCTCTGAAGCAAAAAGGAAGGAATATATTGAAAAGTTTACGTATTGATTATCAGATAGAAAAATATTTAGAAGAGACGATCAGGGTATTATAGAAAATTATAATAAATTTAACGCCCAAAAATCAAACTTTTTTAGCAATTTTGCATTTCTTAATTCACTTGTTTAGAAATGAAAATAAAGTACTCGGAACTTATTGATCAGACGTTATATTTCCCTACAGAGGAGTTTAATGTTTCTGAGAACAATTTGTTGTTCCACGATGTTCCATTAATGGATGTCGTAGAGCAATTTGGCACTCCGCTAAAGATTAGCTATCTGCCGAGAATTTCTCAAAATATTCAGAAAGCCAAAAGCTGGTTTAAAGAAGCTTTTGAAAAAACCGGATATAAAAAGAATTACACCTACTGCTACTGCACAAAATCCAGTCATTTTAACTTTGTACTGGAAGAAGCCCTTAAAAATGAAATTTCTATAGAGACTTCTTCTGCCTATGATATGGATATTGTAAAAGCTCTTTATGAAAAAGAGAAAGTAGATAAAAATATTGAAGTGATCTGTAATGGATTCAAAACGGATGATTACCTGATGAAGATTTCAGAGATGATCAATAATGGTTTTGAAAATATTACTCCGATCCTGGATAACTACCGGGAGTTGGATAAACTTACGGAAAGTATAGATTCTACTTTTAATATAGGGATCAGAATAGCTTCGGAAGAAGAACCGAAGTTTGAATTTTATACCTCGAGACTAGGGATAGGATATAAAGATATTATTCCTTATTACAGCCAGAAAATTGCTGAACACCCGAATGCAAGATTGAAAATGCTTCACTTCTTCATTAATACGGGGATTAAAGATACTTCATACTACTGGAACGAACTGTATAAATGTCTTCGTGTATATGCACGTTTGAAGAAAATTGCTCCTGAAGTGGATTCCCTGAATATTGGAGGTGGTTTTCCTATTAAAACTTCTTTGAATTTTGATTATGATTACCAGTATATGGTAGAGGAAATTGTTTCTCAAATCAAGAAATTCTGTGAAGAAGAAGGAGTGGAAGAACCCAATATTTATACTGAATTCGGAAGCTTTACAGTTGGAGAAAGTGGGGCGAACCTTTATAAAATTATTTCTCAGAAACGTCAGAACGACAGAGAAAAGTGGAATATGATCGACTCTTCTTTCATGACTACACTTCCTGATACCTGGGCAATTTCAAGACACTTCATTATGCTTCCGCTCAACCGTTGGGAAGATTCTTATGAAAGAGTATTCCTGGGAGGGCTGACATGTGATTCCGATGATTATTACAACTCTGAACAGCATACCAATGCGATTTACCTGCCGGTTTTTAGTGATATAAAACCATTATACATTGGATTTTTCCATACCGGAGCTTATCAGGAAACCATTGGAGGTTACGGTGGGGTACACCACTGCCTGATGCCTCAGCCGAGACATGTCCTGATTCAAAAGGATGAGAACGGTGAGCTGCAGTATGAAATTTTTCGTGAAAAGCAGGAGCCAGAAGATGTGTTAAAACTTCTTGGTTACAAATAAATCTGTTATCAATAAAAACAGGCTTTAAGCTCTTTTGCAAAAAACAATTGGCTCAGTTAAAACCTATATAAAGCAAAAGCTCTCAAAATTTTTGAGAGCTTTTTATTTTAGAAATATTTTGAAACTTTATCCAGTTCTAACTCTTCGTAATCGGAAACTACAGTATCCGCTAATGTATAATCCTGATTTTTAGAATGTGGACTTCTGTAAGCGGCACAGAAGATTTCAGCTCTGTGTGCAGCAAGAATTCCATTGGTAGAATCTTCAATTACCATACAGTTTTCTACCGGTTCACCTGCCATTTCTGCCGCCAATAAGAAAACTTCAGGATGGGGTTTTGATTCTTTTAAATCTGCACCACTGATCTTCCCACTGAAGTAATTTTCAAGTTCGAATTTATCAAAAACCATATTGATAGTCGTCATGGTTGCAGAAGAAGCTAAGATCAGCTTTATCCCGTTTTCATGGTAATGCTCAATCAGTTTTCTTACTCCTGGAATTAAATCAAATTCGTCATCGTTATAGAAATAATCCTTAAAATGGGATCTTTTGATCGCTGAAATAGCTTCATGCGTCTGGTTAAGATGATATTTCTGAATTAATGCTTCACAAACTCTTTTGGTAGAAGCTCCGGTAAAAGACGTATATAAATCTTCGGAAACTGCAATTTCCAATTCATCAAAGGTTTTGAAATAAGCTTTTCTATGCAATGGTTCTGTATCTACAATAACTCCATCCATATCGAAAAGAACGGCTTTTAAAGGCATATTTTGAAAGTTTTTACAAAAATAACTTTAAAAATTTAAACATTAAATGATTTCAGGATTTAAAAGTTGGCATAAGGGTAAAATTCATAACAAATCACCAATTATTTATAACTCAACTACTATTTTGTATCTTTGCAGAATCTTTTTAATTTTTCAATCATTTAATTTTTTAATTAATAATTATATATGAAAACATACGCAGGAATTCCCGAAGAAAACGCAACGTTAGAGAATTCGAAAGTAATGTTGGTAACTGTTCCTTATGATGGAACTTCAACATGGGGAAAAGGAGCTGATAAAGGCCCTGAGTTATTCTTAGATGCTTCTGAAAATATGGAGCTTTATGATATTGAAACAGGAACTGAACCTTACCTTGAAGGAGTATATTTAGCGGGTGAAGTTTCTGAAAACTCCAGCCCTGAAGCCATGACAGAAGCTGTTTATCAAAAAACAAAAGAGCTTTTGCAACATGAAGGAAAAGTATTTACCCTTTTCGGTGGAGAACACTCTGTGTCTATCGGATCTATCCGTGCTGTAGGGGAGAAATATGAAAATTTAACTGTTCTTCAGTTGGATGCTCATACGGATTTACGTCCTGAGTTTCATGGATCAACTTCTAACCATGCTTGTGCTGTTTTTGAAGCGAATCAGAAACATAACTTAGTTCAGGTGGGAATCCGCTCTATGGATGCTGAGGAAGTTGAATATCTGCCTGAAGGAAGAGTATTCTTTGCTCATGAAATAGCGAACAATGAAAACTGGGTTAATGATGTATTGGAAAAAGTATCAGGAAATGTGTATATCACCATTGACTTAGATGCTTTCGACCCTTCTATTGCACCATCTACAGGAACTCCGGAACCGGGTGGATTACAATGGTATCCAACATTGGAATTATTAAGAAAAGTATTTGAAAAATGTAATGTAGTGGCCTTTGATATTGTAGAATTAATGGATTCTCCAATGGCTAAGCCAACAGCTTTCTTGGCGGCTAAGTTATATTATAAGATGCTTGCGTACAACAATATTTATAACAACAACTAAATTCCGCAAGAATCGGATTTTTTCTGCCGTATATTCTTAGGAAATTTGTGAGGTAAAACAGAATAAAAATGTCCACACAAAATCAAATAGATTATAACAGAATTGCCAAAGCGATAGAATATATCCAGAGCAATTTCAGGCTTCAGCCAAGTTTGGAGGAAGTGGCAGAGAATATTCACTTGAGTCCGGCCCATTTTCAAAAGATCTTTACAGATTGGGCAGGAACAAGTCCGAAAAAATTTTTGCAGTTCATCAGTCTTGAACATGCTAAAAATTTATTGAAGGAAGAAAAGGCAAGCTTATTTGACACCGCGTATGAAACAGGGCTTTCCAGTACCAGCAGGCTTCATGATCTGTTTGTGAAAATAGAAGGAATGTCCCCTGCGGAGTATAAAAACGGAGGGAAAAGTCTTGTCATTAATTATAGCTTTTCAGAAAGCCCATTCGGGAATATAGGAGTGGCTTCCACAGAAAAGGGAATCTGCTATATGGCTTTTGAAAACGATAAAGAATCAGTATTAGGGAATTTGAAACATAAATTTCCTAATGCTTCTTTTCTTGAAAAACAGGATACACTTCAGAAGAATGCATTGTCCATATTTGATAAAGACTGGACAAAGCTCAATACCATCAAACTTCATTTAAAAGGAACCGATTTTCAGCTTAAAGTTTGGGAAAGCTTATTGACTATTCCGATGGGAAAACTGTCTACATACGGTACTTTGGCTGAAAAGATTGGAAACCCAAAGGCTTCCAGAGCTGTAGGAACTGCCATCGGAAGTAACCCGGTAGCATTTCTTATTCCGTGTCACCGTGTTATTCAGTCTACCGGACATCTTGGCGGTTACCGATGGGGTAGTGAGAGAAAACAGATGATTGTAGGCTGGGAGAGCTCACAACTTTACTCCTAAGTGTTTTAGCCACCATAACCTATTTACAAAAACATTATGTAATTTGTATTAACAAAAACAAAAATCAATGCTCAGTCTCTTCGACGAAACACCGGATTATCCCTTAAGTCTCCTTCCACACGATGGAACTGCTCTTTACTATGGAAAAGTTTTCTCAAAACAGGAATCTGACTTTTACTACGACTATTTGTTCCATCAGATTCCCTGGGAACATGATGAAGCGATGATCTTCGGAAAACTGATTTTAACTAAGAGAAAGGTAGCATGGTTTGGCGAAAAAGCTTTTGAATACACCTATTCAAAGAGAACAAAATATGCAAAATACTGGACCCCTGAGCTACTGGAATTAAAAAAGAAGTGTGAAGAAGTGACAGGTGAAACCTACAATTCATGCCTTCTTAATTTATACCATGACGGAAGCGAGGGAATGGCTTATCACAGTGATGGAGAAACCGACCTTAAGAAACATGGCGCTATTGCTTCTCTTACTTTTGGAGCGGAGAGAAAGTTTTTATTTAAACATAAAACAACAAAAGAAAAGGTGGAAATCTTCCTTGAACAGGGAAGTCTGCTGGTTATGAAAGGAACAACCCAGGATCACTGGCTTCACAGGCTTCCTCCAAGTACAAAAGTAAAAACACCCAGGGTGAATCTTACCTTCAGAACCATTGAAGAATAAAAGCTCACATAGAGTAAGCAAATTATGCAGATTCTAACGTAATCCTCGGTCAAAATCTGTAATTAAAAATATCTTACAGTTTATTCTAATTAGCCTTGTCAAGGTTCTAAACCTTGACAAGGCTGTTTCTCCTCTCCAACAAAAGTAATAATCCCCAAGAGCAAACCTTAATTTTCAAACTATTGAAGAATAAGAACTCTCGCAGATTCTAACGCAATCATCTGTGAAGATCAGTGCAATCTGTGGGAAATAAAATTATTCTTATATAACAATTATCAGCGAAATCGGCTTAATCAGGGAGATATCCAAAAGCAAAAACGCTGTTCAAATGGACAGCTTTTTCTCTTTATTTTAAAACCTCAGCTTCAATAGAGCTGTCATCATAAATTTTAATTAATGCCTTAGTATAATCTTCCTTAGTAGCAAAATTAGGATTATCCAGGAACTTCTGTGGATTAACAGCAAACAGAGGAAACCAGGTACTGCTGATCTGGATCTGGATCTTATGTCCTTTTTTGAAAGTATGAACCACATCCTGAAGCCTGAAGTTGACCGCTGTTTTCTGATTCGGAACTAAAGCTTCACCTTTTTCTCTTGTATTTCTGAATCTTGCCGGCATAATTTCACTTCTTACCATCTGATGGTAGTTTCCATAGATTACGCCGTCTTTCTTTTCAGCAGGTTTGAAATCTTCAGGATATACATCAATCAGTTTTACCGCAAAATCGGCATCTGTAGAAGTGGATGCAATATTCAGTTTGGCCATAATCTCTCCGGCAAATGCAATATCTTCTGTCAGAACATCTGTAGTGAACGTCAGTACATCGGGTCTTCCTACTGCAAATCTCTGATCTTCCGACATATAATTTTTAGGCGTAAAGCCGTTAAAATCTTTTAAGTGATCGGAACTTAAAACCGGGTTTTCAGGATCACTGTAATATTCTGAATATCCTGAGCCGGAAGTTTTCTTTAAGGTTTTGTTCGATAAATAGAAATTAACTTTCTGTGCATTTTTAGGAGGATAAGAAGCAAATTCTTTCCATTCTTTGGCTCCGGTATCATACATTAAGGCTTCAGGAAGTCCTGCATCTTCTTTTGTATTTCCTTTCAGATAGTGGTTAAAGAATTTGGTCTCAATATTTTTCTGATAATACGTGGCAATGCTGTCTCCGAAATAGGTTTCACTGTGGAAATGTTTTCCCTGTTCCTGAGACCAGCCTCCATGAGAGAAAGGTCCCATTACAATGGTATTTTTCGCTTTTGGACTTGTCTTTTCAATTGTTTTGTAAATATTCAGAGGACCGGAAAGGTCTTCAGCATCAAACCATCCTCCTACGGTCATTACAGCATGGTTGATATTTTTCAGGTGAGGAAGAAGGTTTCTCTTCTGCCAGAATTCATCATAATTGGTATGATTCATAATTTCGGTCATGAAGAAATTGTCTTTGTAATACTTTTCATAGGCATCTTTCAGGGTACCAAGCTCTCTGTAGAACTTTAATCCGTCTTCAGAGGTTTGCTTAACGAAAGAATCCATATACCAGGCTTTATTCTCTGCTTTTGTCTTTTGGACTCCAAAAACAGGGAATGTTCTGAAATATCCCAGCATAAATCTTCCGTTATGAAGGAAATCGTCATTCCAGAAATCAGAAATCGGAGCCTGTGGAGAAGAGGCTACCAAAGCCGGATGTTGTGCCAATGTACCTACAGCAGTATAAAAGCCCGGATACGAAGTTCCAAACTGTCCTGCTTTACCATTGTTATCTTTAACGTTTTTCAAAAGCCATTCTATCGTATCATAGGTATCTGTACTTTCATCCACATCTTTTTTTGTTTTACGTTCTACCTGAGGGGTCATATTGGTAAAAGTACCTTCGCTCATATATCTTCCACGGACATCCTGATAGACGAAGATGTATTTGTCTTTCATCAGATAGGAGTTCGGGCCTACCTTTGTTTTATATTCATTTTCTCCATAAGGAGCTACGCTGTAGCAGGTTCTCTGCATCAGGAAAGGATATTTGTTTTTATTTGAGATATCTTTCGGAATATAGACAGATGTGAAAAGTTTCACCCCGTCACGCATAGGAATATAAAATTCTTTCTTGGTGAAATTATCTTTAACGAAATTGTCTTTCTGTTCCGTTTTTTGAGCTTTCCCAAGAAGGAAAAAAAGAATACATAACACTGAAATATGGATTTTCATAAAAAAAATTTACGGCTAATTTAAAAATAAAAATAAAGCCACCCTGTTTTATCTCAAGAATCTTCCTGAAAAACACCCATCAAATCAGATATTTGTTGTGTTTATGGAGGAGAAACTCAGTTTTTCAAGTGAAATACTCATAAAATCATATTTTTAAAAAAATACAATATTATTTATTTTTCGGTTTTTTACCTGCAAATTTATTGAGTTTCATACTCAGCGAAAACATAATATAGCGCTTTAGAATCAGATCTTCACGGTCTTCAAAATAAGAATCTGTAATGGTTCTCCTTACACTTTGATTTTGATTTAAGACATCATAAATTTTTACTTTTGCCGTCAGCTGCTTTTTGAAAAAAGAATATCCCAGACTGGTATTCCAGAAATAGAAATCCTTTTTGAATCCGGGAGCAATATTGGAACTGGTATTGTACTCGAAGTCATTTCCGAAAACAAGCCTGTTTTGAAAGAGGTAGTTGGTAAGTTCCAGCTTTAAAGACTGATTCATCGTATTTACCTGGTCTATATTATAATTGGAATATTTTGAGAAATTATATCCAATTTTATAGGAGGGTTTAATACTGAACTTTTCCTTAATTTCAAAGCTCAGATTCAATCCCGGATTCATACTATATGAGTTGCTTTTAAAAGCCTGTCCATTGATAAAACCATTATTGTAAGTATAATTCATATTGAATCTTGGGCTAATGGTGAATTTTTTGTCCTGCCACTTGAAAATCTTGGTTAAACCTGTACCAATGGTAACATTTTTATTTCCGCTTACATTATCATAAGTAACAATCTGTTTTCCGGCCTCATCATATTTGGTGTAATTGATGACGTCATTATTTCTGTAGGTAAAGCCTATATTGATATAGTAGTTGAAATTTTTGATGATATTATACCTGTTAAAGGAAAGGTTAGTGTTAGTCATCCAGGTGTTTTTCAAATCAGGATTTCCTGTGTAGGATATCAGCGGATCAGACTCATCTTTATAAGGAGTCAGTTGTTCTGCCCCAGGAATATTGAAGCTGGAAGAATTGTATAAGGTTAGGTTTGTACGTTCTGAAAAAGTATACTGAAAATTCACTGTATACCTTGGAAGCACAAAACTTTTCTGAAGATCATATACCTGTCCCTTGAAAACAGAATTTACCTTCATATCTGAGATATCAAGATTTACACCGCTCCAGATATTATACTTCTTTTTGAAGAGAGAAAAAGAAAGCTCAGGAGAAACCTGGTTGATTCTTTGGTTCATACTGTTTGAAAGCAGTGTATTGTATTTGGAATATTGTCCCGTAACAGGATCAAAATCACTGAAATCTCTCGAATCTCGGGATAATTTTGAACTGTATTCCAATTGAAGGCTTAGTATTGCAGAATCTGAAATAGGTTCTGTATAGCCTGCACTGAAACTGTAATTATTACTTTGTGATGTATTCTTCTGTAGCTGATCCCGGTTGTCTGTGGTAAGGCCGGATTCATTGTAGAATGTATTTTGCGACTGATTGATATTATCACTGTTGGACTCAGAAATACTGGTGTTGATGGTGGCCGAAATTGACCTTCCTTTTTTTCTTAAATTTTTCGAAAAATAAATAGTAGGACTAAAAGCATTACTTTCTCCACGGGTACTGCTGGAAGATGTACTTTCATTAAGCAGCTTATCATCCCTTAAAGTGGATGACTGAGATCTGCTGAAGCTGAAATTTTCAGATTTTGAAAAAGATGGAGATATATAAATATTGGTCAGAGAGTCCAGTTTTATTCGCGCTGAACTGTCAAAATTATATGCTCTGGATTCAGTGTCACCATTGCTTTCAGAATTGGTTTTAAGTGTATAGCTGGGAAGAAGGGTCGTTCTTGAAACTTTAGACCGGGTTTCCATAGTAGAATTGGAGTATTTTAGACTGAGATTATCCAGATCTGCATCTTTTCCGAGCTTATCATTGTAGTTAAGTCCAATAGTGGTAGATCTTTGAATCCCATTGCCACCTGTTTGAGTTCCGGAGCCTCTGATACGGCCCATATTATCAAAAACATCATCAGCAGAAACACTTTTAGAATTGATATTGTTGGAAGAAGCTAAAAGACTGATTTTAGTGTCTCCTTTAAAATAACTTAGAAGCGTACTGCCTTCATACCGCTTATCAGAGCCGTAGCCTAGGGTAATTCTTGAAAGAAATCCTTTGTTCTTCTTTTCATCAATAGTAAAGTTGATCGTAGTATTCTGAGATTTTGGATGTTTCCCACTAAGCTCTTCTTCTTTTGTTTTTGTAGTGGTAAACTGAATATTTTTAATAATATCTGCCGGAAGATTCTGTAAAGCCATTTTACCATCTTTATCAAAAAATGGTTTGCCATTGACCATAACCTGATCTACATCTTTCCCATTAACTGTAATTTTATCGTCATTACCGACTTCCACACCGGGAATCTGTTTTAAAAGCTCCAGAATTTTGCTGTCAGGGCGTACCTTAATCGCTGATGCATTGAATTCTATGGTGTCATTTTTTATTTTTACGGGAGAGACTGTAATTTTGACCTCATCAA
Organism: Chryseobacterium sp. WG14; assembly: GCF_024586945.1. NCBI lineage: Bacteria > Pseudomonadati > Bacteroidota > Flavobacteriia > Flavobacteriales > Weeksellaceae > Chryseobacterium > Chryseobacterium sp. WG14. The sequence goes on along the minus strand of NZ_JALCZD010000015.1, from coordinate 54,098 downwards.
TATTGATCACGGCCTTTTTCTCAAGTTGTATAGTACCCAAAGATATAGACTGGTCAATTTTTTCAAATTTCCTGAAATAGGAAAGGTTTCCAGCGTCAATTCTGAGAACAGACGGTTCTTTTGCCTCATCAATTTTTAATGAAAATTTTCCCTCCTTATTGGTAGCAGTATAATTGACAATAGATGAATCTTTTGTCTTCAGCAGATATACCGTTAGATTTTCTACAGGTTTTTTTTCCAGGTCCGATACTATTCCGTCAATATGCAGTTTCTGGGCATGTACAATCACGATATTGCATACGAAAAGCAATAACAGTAAGATTTTCTTCATTTAGCTTTTTCAAAGGGTAAAAATAGAAAAACATCCCAATATAGGGATGTTTCTCAGTATATTTCTGAAATTAATTTTCGTAAAATTAAATTATGCTCTCAAATATCTTGAATACGCATATCCTTCCTGACCGTCAGCAGTTTTCACTTTCCACCAGTCGTCAGAAGTCTGCTCAATTAAAGTTACTGAAGAACCTTTGGCTGCTTTTCCTACAACAGCAGCTTCCGTAGAAGGCTCTTGTCTGATATTCAGGTTAGAGTCCTCTGTTGCTATTGTCAGAGAAGCACCTGCAGCAAGTCCTGCTACCTGTACATCAATATTGATATCTGAAGAAGAATAGGTAGAATCAATGGCACCTAAAGCATTCCATACTGCATCTTTTGCAGCGGTGCTTGAAGCATTTCCGGAAACATAAAGTATTCCGTCCTGCTCCTGAACCTGAAGGTTTGAAATTCCTGCAGACTGAGCTGCTGAAACTACACTTGAATATTTATTTTGTAATTCGCTCATCTTAATTATTTTACAGTTAGGTTATTGTTATATTTTCCAATTTTCAGGGCATCTACAGATTCTTTGATCTTTCTTGCCTGTAAACCTGAAACATTTCCTGTAAGAGTAAGCTGTCCGTTTACAACTTCTACTTTTACAGTTGGAAAATCTTTTACAGCATCCTGAACTTTTTTCTGAACAGCAGGGTCTACAGCTGATGTAGTTTCCACTGGTGCGGCAGGCGCAGGTGCTGCTATAGTAGACATATCCATTACGTCTTTTACTCCGCTGATCGCTTTTAATTGTGTGATCATTGCATCCTTAGACTGCTGATCTGCAAAAGTTCCGCTTAAGTGAGCTACACCTTCTTTTACTTCAACAGAAGCATTGGGATTAGAAGTTACTACAGTTGTAGCCTGAGTCTGAAGATCGGCATCAGATACTTTCTTTTTACAAGAAACTGCTCCGAAAGATACAGCTACAGCTAATGCAGCCATTGCGATAGTTTTTTTCATATTGTATATTTATTAATGTTGTTATACAATCAAATGTAATAATAAAATTTGTACCAAAAGAATAAAAAATCAATAAATGTTTCTTAAATTTTTTACAATATTTTATATATCAGGGATTTAATTTTAAATGTATAAATCTTTTCTAAGGTACTTCCGGTTTATTACAGAATGTTTTTACTGTTCAACTATGGTAAGAGAATTATAGGCTCCGTTTCCTGAAATATCAAACTGGCTGACTGTTCCGTCAAATGCTACTGTAATCCAAACAAAAGGTCTTAATTTATCTCCTTTATTTAAATATACACTTACTGTACAAGCCGAGCCTACCGGTACTGCATTAGGACTTCCTCCTGTATCGGAAGCATATCCGTTATTGGTTTTTACCCTTTGAGTGATAGTACCCGCCGGATTTCTAACTTCCCAAATGGCTTCTGTTTGATTGTTGGCCCCTGTATTCACCTGACTGGATTGTAGTGCGTAAGTAAAAGTAGCAAAGTATACACCATCACGCGGTGCTATAAATTCACCTGTAGCCGGGGTAAAATTTGCCGTTGGTACCCCCGAATCAGAATCTAATTTTTCAGCCCAATTAGTTAAATAGGAAGATCTTCTTTGAACCACCCCGGATTTAGTCCCTATTTCCGAAGGTACCGCACTTTCAAATACATAGGTATCCTGAGTAATCTTACTTGCCATTACGATGATACGGGGTTTTCCTTTAGGAAAAAAACTAACCCAACTGGAACCGTCGGAAAATTCTAAATAGCCTTTTACCCCAATGGCAGGACTTGCAACATATCGTAATGTGCCTGCGCCTGCCTCGGCAGCTGTTTTCGTTGTATTCCCGATAGCCACAGAACCGTTGGTGCCACTGCGTAGATCCATGGCTACTTTTGGATTGGCAACGAGTACCCCCATTCTTCCGGAATTATCAACTACAATATTGCCTGCATTTGTTTTAATTTCTACAGGATTTGCCGGATTGGGTATTCCAATTCCTATTTGAGCATTGATACAGGTTACTGTAAGTGACACAGTAAGTAAAGTACTAATACATCTTTTTATTTTATTTTTTGATACCATCATTACCTGTTTTTTATAATTCGCTGATGCTTAAATTATTCAATTTGCTGTCATTTAGTGTGTTTCGCGCGCTGCCAATAGTATGCCTTACGCTAAACTTTATAGTATCATCTTTCTTAAGATTGAAAATAGCATTACAATTTCCACTTATATAATTACTTACTGCACCAGCCTGAAAAGCAGGATAAGAATTTATTGTTTTAAATACCGGAATATTATTAGAGCTTTGGCTGCTTTCTATTGCCGTTTCTATAAATGTATTTTTAGGGATATTCCCATTAGCCAATGTGATGCTAAAAGAAACCAAATAGAACCCATCGCGTGGAGCTTTGAAAATTCCGCTGGAAGGATCGAAATCTCCACCGGTACCAGCACCTAGATCAACTGTTTCTGCCCAACCGGTAATCACTGTTGATGTAGAAGTTGGAATGCTCTGGGGAGCGCTTTTATTAGCATTTACAAGGGCCTTAGTGGGAGGAGTAAGTGGTAATGCTATCCATTGCTCACCATCAGAATACTCTAAAAATCCACCAGTATTGTAACGTATGGCCCCACCACCTGCTGCAGCAGGGCTTTGGGTATTAGTGCCCAGGCCAATAATTCTCTCGTTACCCGCAGATCGGAGGTCAACCTTAGTAACCGGATTTAAAAGGCCAACACCTAACTGCCCTGTTGATGTAACAACGATGTCATTAGATATTTTTGTGGCATCAGGTGCAGAGCCATCATCTTTTCCTGCGTCAATATGTAACGGTTGTGTAGGATTCGGAATAAAAAAACCTACCTGTGCACTTATTTTAATTATAGAGAAAAGTAAAGCACAAGTGAATAATTTATATATTATATTGATTTTCATACTCTATATCTTAATGTTCTATTATTGTTAAATTATTAAACCCATCATCGGGATTTGCAGGATTTGAAGAGTCAGTTGTTACTCTAAGGGGAATCGCACTTGAGGAAAGGTTTTGATATAATCTGACACTCACCCTGGTCCCTGCATCCAGCGTAAGAGTAACAGTACTTGATCCTCCAGCCTGTGTGGAGCGTGTAGCATTAGCATCATCAGATGAACCGGTCATAGATTGGCCGAAAGTTTTATAGACACTGGCCAGAACGGTGCTTGTTGCAGGATTATAAAATTGTGATTCTACTCTGGAACCATCAGTAATAACAGTACCGTTAAAGTTAAATGTTAGTAAAAAAGTATAGGTTCCATTACGGGGAGCAGTAAATTCTCCTGAACTAGGATTAAAGCTATTACTCATGTCACGTACCTCATTCCAGTTAATGATAGTGGTTGCCGAAGCTGTTGGTATTGATTGGCTTGCAATCTTACGAACCACTATCACTGCCTTTTGAGGAGCTACATAAGCTTTATGCCACACCGTACCATCAGACACTTCAATTTTGGCTCCTACTGGTGTATTATTTACATCATAGCGTACGGCACCTGCACCTGCTGCGCTTGCCAGCATAGTGGTAGTACCTATACCCAGAGAATTTTCATTTGCCGCTGATCTCATATCTAGTTGAACCTGAGGAGTAAGAACTCCAGCTCCAATAAAACCTGTTGCTTTATTTATGATAATATCATTAGAAAGCTGTGTGGGTGTTGGTATTCCTGAAGTTGGATTATCCTTGGCTCCGTCTACATGAAAAATTCCTTGTGGGTTATTTGTTCCTATACCAATTTGTGCATTAAACACATTTATAAAAAAACAAAAGGGAAGTAGCAATATTTTGCGTGTTTTTTTTTCCATATTCTTGTGTAAAATTTGAAGTAATTAATTAAATTTAATAGGTTGTTAATCATTACTTATAAACCAGTTTATTTTAAAAATTTTATAAACTGGTTTTAAAATCAAAAAATGTACATTAAATCTGATGAATAATATTTTGATTTAATTGATGCAGTACCTTTAAACTATTGCATTAGAGGGAATACGCAAAGTTTAAAGGTTAAAAATTAATTGTACAGCATACTCTTAAAGTCAGATATGATACTCATCATAATAAATTTAATTTCTTATAAATTAATGTGTTTTTAGAATCTTATCAATGCAAACGTTGGGTTCTAATTGTTTTATAATAGATTTTATGCAAAACTGATGATTTTTTGCAGTCAATCAAAAAATAGCGAATCGATATATTTCGAGACGCTGATAGATTTAAGTGCTGCAAGTAAAGTTCTTTTTAATTTATTGATAATTAATAGAATACATGGTCAGTCATCTTTTCATTTTTTTATTTCCTGAATACCCGGCAGGTTATTAAAATCCTAGCCAAAAATTAATCCGTTTTGAAGAAAATCTTATGCCAACTGAAAAACCATTATATTTGCGCAAATTGAACTATATATGAAAGGACAGAATAAACTTTTTATAGCAATTATCATTGCACTTATCCTGGGAGTAGGAATTGGAGGAATAGTACATGTAAAATATCCGGAAAGTGCGGAACCTTTTTCCAAGAATATAAAATTATTGGGAACTGTTTTTATCAGATTGGTACAGATGATCATTGCACCACTGGTATTTACCACTCTGGTTGTTGGGATAGCCAAAATGAGTGATATCAAAATGATTGGAAGGGTAGGAACAAAAGCCATGCTTTGGTTTATTTCTGCTTCTCTGGTTTCCCTTTTTATAGGGTTGATGCTGGTAAACTGGCTGGAACCGGGGCATGTTACAAAGCTGCCTATCCAGGACGTTGCTTCTGCTGAAGACCTTCTGAAAAGCAGTAAAAGTTTTTCTATGGAAGACTTTGTGAAACATATGATTCCTAAAAGTTTATTCGAAGCTTTTGCAACCAATGAAGTATTGCAGATTGTAGTATTTGCTATTATGTTTGGAGTGGCTTTGGCCAATCTGGGCGAAGAATATGCTCAGCCTGTAGTTAAACTTTTCGATATTATTGCCCATGCTATCCTTAAAATGGTAGGATATATCATGTGGTTTGCTCCTTTTGGAGTATTAGGAGCTATTGCAGCAGTAGTGGCTACCAATGGATTTGAAATATTTAAAGTCTATGCTATTTACTTAAGAGACTTTTTCTTTGCATTAGGAGTTCTATGGCTGGTTCTTTTACTGGTAGGATATCTGATCTTAGGAAACCGTCTTTTCGATTTGTTGAAAAGAATTAAAGAGCCTTTATTGATCGCGTTTTCTACCACAAGTTCAGAAGCTGTATTTCCAAAATTGGTGGAAGAGCTTGAAAAATTCGGATGTAACAGCAGAGTAGTATCTTTTATTCTGCCTTTAGGATATTCTTTTAATCTGGATGGAAGTATGATGTATATGACATTTGCCTCTATCTTCATTGCACAGATCTATGGAATCGAAATGACACTGGGACAGCAGATCACGATGCTGTTGGTATTAATGCTTACTTCAAAAGGAATTGCCGGTGTTCCAAGAGCTTCACTGGTGATTATTGTGGCTACCTGCTCCATGTTTGGTATCCCACCGGAAGGGATTGCCCTAATTCTGCCAATTGATCACTTTTGTGATATGGGAAGAAGTATGACAAACGTATTAGGAAATACATTGGCTACTTCTGCAGTCTCTAAGTGGGAAGGACAGCTAACTGAGCCGTTAGATAAAATTTAAAAGCTGATCAATGAGTTTAAAAAACTTAGAAATATATAAAAGCCATATTCTTGAATATGGCTTTACTGTTATCAACACTGTTTTTTCAGAGGAGGAAGTTGGCGAAATAATCAATGTTCTCAACAACATAGACACCTCAAGAGAGAACTTCAGAAAATCTGAAGACCTGTTTGCCATAAGACAGTTTTTAAAGGAACTTCCGGAAATTAAAGACCTCATCTTTAATGACAATATTAAAAGAGTAATTAAGGAAATCTTTGGCGGAAAATACTTTGTGGTAAAAAGTATTTATTTTGATAAACCTGAAACCTCCAACTGGTACGTAGCCTATCATCAGGACCTTACTATTTCTGTGGATAAAAAACTGGAATTACAGGGGTTTGGACCCTGGACTACAAAACAAAATCAGTTTGCCGTTCAGCCTCCGTTGAATATTTTAGAAAATATCTATACCCTCAGGATTCATCTGGATGATACGGATGAAAATAACGGAGCCCTAAAAGTGGTTCCAAAATCCCATGCCAAAGGAATTTACAGACCTGAAACAATTGATTGGAATGTAGAAACTGAAGAAATAGGCAATGTGGAAAAAGGGGGGATTATGATTATGAAACCTCTTACCCTTCACGGTTCCAACAGGACAACCAACGGAAGGAAAAGAAGAGTGATACACATAGAATTTTCTGACATAGAACTTCCGGAAGTCCTGCAATGGTCTGAAAGAATGAATTGATAAAAACAACCCCTCTTCAAATTCTTGAGAGGGGTTTACTTTAGCTCTAATCACTGTATACTACTTCGCTGTCAGGAATACTTTCCTTATCGTAACAGAAAAACAATAGAAATTCTTTTTATAGTTTTATTTTGCAGAGATTTCATCAATAAAGATATAAGCATCTTCACCGGCTCCCTGATGCCATTCCGGAAGCTTCCCGAAATAATAAGCTTTTACTTTGAGATATCTGGCTTCGGTAGGAAGTATTTCCGTTGCAAAGTCTTGTATCTGAATCTTTTCGTCTTTAGGATCGATCGTATTATCTATTGTTTTCAAAAGAATAAAATCTTTACCATTCATAGAAACATAATATTCCACTTTTTTGGGCATCAGGATCCAGGCTTTACTGTCCTGAAGATAGGTAGAAGATAGCTTTGTGATCTGCTGAGGAGATTGGAAGTCAATAATTGCTTCAAAATTCTGCCCCTGATATCCATGCCATTCCCCTTTTCGCCAGTTGATATCCCCTCTTATTCCGTCAATTAATGCCAGTTTTCCATTAGCTGTATACTGAGGAGTGGCTTTTGAAAGGATGTTGATATCCCAATAATTCGGTCTTCTGTTAAAATTGGCTACTGTAGCAGAGCTTTTCTCACCATTTTTCTCGGCATAAGCGAGAACCTGAGTCGTTTTCGTGATAGAGAAAGGTCCTTTATAAGGGATGAATGTTTTCCTTTTATTGGCATCACTTTCATCCATAGTCATATAATACACTTTATCACCGGGGTGTAATGGAGTAATCTCAACCTTTGTGGAAAAGTCAAAAATACGGTCAGCTGAAATGATCGGGGAAGCTGTAATCTGATCATATTTAAAATCTTTAAATGATTTTACATTTTCAAATCCCAGTTTTTTAATTGCTGCCTTACCTGTATTTTTAGTAATGTTTTTCGTAGTTCCGTCTTCAAGATGAATGGTAACCTCATCAAAATAAGGAGTAGTGGCTTCCCATTCGGGTAATCCCGGGGTTACAGCGTAAATTCCCATTGAGCTTAAAACATACCAGGCACTCATCTGACCGCAGTCTTCGTTTCCAATAAGTCCGTCCGGTGTATTTTTATAGAAATTATCAAGGATGTATTTAATTTTAGCATCTGTTTTTTCAGGTTTATCTACAAAATTGTAGAGATAAGCAATATGATGACTCGGTTCATTTCCCTGAGCATACTGACCCATTAACCCTGTAATATCTACCTGCTCTCTGCCTGTTGTTTTATCCGGAGCGGCAAATATGGCATCAATGAACTTTTCAAATTTCTCCTTTCCGCCATGAGCTGCAATAAGACCCGGAATATCCTGCTGCACGGAATAAGAATAATGCCATGAATTTCCTTCTGTATAATTATTGTTGACCTCTCTCGGATCGAAAGGCTCATACCATTTTCCATTCTTTCTGGGCTGCATAAATCCGTTCGCAGGATTATAAAGGTTTTTCCAGTTTTGAGAACGTTTCATGAAATACTGATAATCTTCTTTCTTACCCAAAATTTTAGCCATTTGAGCAATACACCAGTCGTCATAGGCATATTCTACCGTTTTGGAAACACTTTCCGACTCATCATCGATGCTGATGTAATTATTATGCTTGTAGGCATTCAACCCAAAAATATCCAGCATGGCAGAATTTTTAGACGCCTGAAAAGCTTTTTCGTAATCAAACCCCTGGATTCCTTTAGCCATAGCATCAGCAATTACAGAAACAGCGTGATAACCGATCATGCATTCCGTTTCATTGGAAGACAGTTCCCATACAGGAAGTTTTCCTCCCTGTTCATATTGTTTGACGAAGGTATTGACGAAATCGGCAGTTCTCTTTCTGTCGATTAAAGTCATCAGAGGATGTGCTCCCCTGAAGGTATCCCAAAGCGAAAATACGGTGTAATAATCGAAGTCTTTGGCTGTATAAAGCTTATTATCACGGCCTCTGTATTTTCCGTCCGCATCCATATTGATATTAGGCTGTGTAAAAACATGGTACAGTGCTGTATAAAAAACAGAGAGTTTGTTTTTATCATCAGACTTAACCTCTATTTTTGAAAGCTCTTTGTCCCAATCCGTTTCGGCTTGTTTTTTTACTGTTTCAAAATCATTCGTCTGTCCTTCTGCCAGCATGTTTTTTTCTGCCCCTTTATAGCCTGTAGGTGAAATGGAAACTTTTATACTGATTTTTTCTCCTTTTTTAACATCAGCAGAAAATGCCAATGCCAGTTTTGTTCCGGTATAAAGGTTGGCTTCCTGTTTTCCGTTAACTTCCTTCTTAGAGATTTTCATAGGTTTAGAAAATTCAATTCTGGAGTAGATATACTGATTGGTTGCCCAGGCTTCACTTCTCCTGAAAACTTCAATGGTTTTATTGTCAATGATTTTTACTTCACCTTCCAGTAACTTGTCTCTATGGTTGAGATCCAGAATAATATTAGCATTTCCGGCATTATTGAAAGTATATTCATGATAGCCGACTCTTTTGGTCGTGGTAAGGCGAACGTTGATGTTGTTTTTATCTAATTTTACAGTATAGAATCCGGCAGTAGCTTTTTCGTTCTTATGTGAAAATTTTGAAGAATAGTCTTTACTATCCAGACTCGGATTGCCCATTGTAGGCATGAGCATAATATCTCCGTAATCAGAAACTCCTGTTCCATTCAGGTGAGTATGGGAAAAACCATAGATCACCGAATCCGAATAATGATATCCGCTGCATCCGTCCCAGCTTCCGTCTATTCTGGTATCCGGAGAAAGCTGTACCATCCCAAAAGGAACTATAGCGCCCGGGAAAGTATGACCATGACCTCCCGTTCCTATAAACGGATTGACATACTGTGAATAGTTCTGAGCGGAAATAAGCTGGGTCATAAATAAAGAAAACGTGATGAGCCTTTTTTTCATATTCTAATTTTATAATAGCGAATATATTGAAAAACGGTAAAACAGATGTAATAAAAGAAGGGTATAGCTTGTCCTATAAAAAACGATAATAATTCATGAAGAAAATATTTCTGTCAGGAATACTCCTGCTTCCGGCAATTGCTTTTTCACAAAGTATAACCGGGAAGATCACACAAACCGGAAATGACGTTTCCTATGTTGAAGTGGTAGCTGCCAAAAGTGAGAAGAAACAGACTGTCATTTCGGATGAAAAAGGAAATTATTCACTGAAGCTTTTGGAGAAAGGAAATTACCACATACAGCTTATACAAGAGGGTGTGGAAGTATTCAATAAGGATATTACGGTAAATGGAGACCTGAAACAGGATTTTTTTATTGAAAAAAAGAAAGAAAAACAGATTGAAGGGATTAGTCTTACCGCCAGAAAAAAACTGATTGAGAGAAAGGCTGACCGACTGGTTTTCAATGTTGCCAATTCCGTTGCCTCACAGGGAATGGATGGGGCAGATGCCCTTGCAACCACACCATTGGTTAAAATAGATGATAATACAGGAGTTTCCATTGTTGGAAAAAGTGGAGTGTCGGTAATGGTGAACGACAGGATACTGAATTTTTCACCTACTGAGCTTGTGACCTATCTTAAGAGCCTTCGTTCTGAAAATATCGAAAAAATAGAAGTTATTACGTCGCCGCCTGCAAAATATGAAGCACAGGGAAACAGCGGACTGATCAATATTGTGTTAAAGAAGAATCAGAATCTGGGATGGAGTGGGAGCCTTACAACAAGTCTTCAGCAGCAAACTTATACGGGAACTTCCAATAGTGTAACGGTCAATTACCAGAACGAGAAGTTACGTTCTTCATTGAAATTAAGACAGAATAAATATGACAAACATTCATACGAAAACTACTGGATAGAAGGAGCAGATGGTCTTAAAAGTAATGATAACAGAAAAGATTTTGGTGACGGGCTGGGCGCTAACTTAAGTGTTGATTATCAGTTGAGCAATAAGTCTAATGTAGGCTTTATCTATGATTATGGATTCGGCCACTCCAATATGAATATCACCAATACATCGAACTATTTTCAGAATGACAACTATACCAATACACTGCTTACCTATGCAGAACACAGAGCAACAGGGAAGCAGCATACAGCAAGTGCCTATTATGATCTGAAGTTCGGAAAACAGGATCATAAACTAAGTATTACAGGAAATTATTTTTCCAATGTTCCTGAAACGACCATTGATTTTACAACAACGGAGAACCTGGGAGACCGTTTTGTGGTAAAATCTCCTTCAACGGTAAATTATAAAATCTATTCCGGGCAGGCTGATCTTACCTTACCCTATCAGTTTGCAAAAACCGAAACAGGAGTGAAGTTCACTAATTTTGATAATAATTCCAATATATCCTATCAGAATCTCATCAATGGAAAGTATGTGACAGATCCACTAAAAAGCAATCAGTTTGAATATAATGAGAAAAACTATGCAGCCTATATCAGCTTTGAAAAAGCATTCAATGAAAAATGGTCTGCAAAAGCAGGTCTCCGCTATGAATATTCTGTTGTTAACGGAAATTCTTTAACTTCAGGACAGCAGACCGGGAATGCTTATGGGAAATTCTTCCCAACAGCTTATGTTACCTATAAAAGTAATGAAAACCATACCTTCAATCTTAATTATTCCAAAAGGATCAACAGGCCTGGATTCCGGGCGATCAATCCGTACCGCTGGTACATCAATATCAATTCTTACTTTACCGGAAATCCTTTTCTGAAGCCTTCTATCAATCATAATTTTGAATTTTCCTATGTCTACAAGGGAAAACTCTCAGCATCTGCTTATTTCCAAAGAACTCTGGAAGCGTTTGGTCAGCTGGCCAACCTGAAAAATGAAAACAGGATCAGTACTTTTGAAAACTACTACAATCAGAACAGTATGGGAATTTCCCTAAACTATTCAGATACTTTTTTCAAAATGTGGGAAGCGAATTATTCAGCCAATTATTCTTATATGAATACGGATGTTTTTGCAACCGATGCCGTTTCCAGAAAAGGAAACAGCTATGATTTCGATGCTCAGAATACTCTATCACTTAATAAGAACAAAACCATTCAGCTGATTCTCAATTATTGGTTCCGGTTACCTTCAAATTCAGGAAATGTATATATGGATTTTGCCGGAGTTTTTACGTCAGGGCTTAAGTTGAGCCTTATGGAAAGGAACCTTCAGATAAATGTAATGGTTTCCGATATTTTTAAGCAGGGAAAAAGTGTTGGCAAAATTTATTATACAACAGGAACCCATTCTTATAATAATTATTACGATGCCAGAAGACTGACAGTATCGGCTACCTATACTTTTGGAAATAAAAAGGTAAAAGGAGCCAGCCGTAATGTGAATTTTGATGAAAAGAACAGAGCGAATTAGGAAAGGAAGTTAGAAAAAGGTCATTATTATTGGACTTTTAAATTGCTGAAAAACTATAAGTTATTAGGATACTCCTTTACATTCAAATCTATAAGGTTTAGCATAAGTAGCTTTCAAAAAATTCCGTAGTAAATTTTTAGACTTCTCCCTCAAAGAAATCCTGAAGATATAGCTCCTGATCATTCTCTTTTCTTTCTGTTCCCAGGTATTTTTTCCATGCCCGGGATTCATAATATACAATTCCCATTTCCCAGACACAGTAAGTGGGGAGATGGGTTTTATTTCTGTTCCAGATTTCAAATGTTCCTGAGCCGTCATGGTATACACTTTCCCATAATTCATTTTCACTTCGCCATGTGCAGACCAAAAGAAGGTAGTTTTCACCACACCGGTGCATGATGACAAAGCCAAGGTCATCTATGTCCTGAAAATTTTCTTCGGCATTTTCTATCGCGAGCTGGGCATTCCGGATGTCTTGAGAAGAAATTTCTGAAAGGTTTCCGGCAAGGTCATACCATTTGAACCTGGTCTTTCCAACGTTGAAAATTCCTTTGGGAGAAGCATATTTGGATGGGTAAGCAGTATTTCTCATACATTATTTTGTGTGAAGGATAAAAAGTCTGAATAAAAAAAAGGACAAACAAATTTTTAATCATCTGATTTATCACCTGATATTATAGATTTTATTGATTCTAAATTACCGAAAAAATCCGTAAATTTGTAAACAATTTATATTTATATGTTGACGAAAGAAACGGTTCAAAATTTCCTTAAAGAAATAGAAGTAGACGATTTAGTGAATAATTTTCAGATTATGGGTGAAGATGTTTATATTGACATGACCGCTCATTCGCCTGCAATGCATGAAAAGAAAAAACTGGAGGCCGCAATGAAGCAGGCTTTTGCCAGTGAGTTTGGAGAAAATGTTCATTTAAAACTTAAAATCGTTTCTCCGGAGCCTAGTGAAATTCAGCAAAGTCAGATCAAAGGAAAACAAATTCCCGGGATTCAAAATATTATCGCTATTGCTTCCGGAAAAGGAGGAGTAGGGAAATCTACTGTTGCTGCAAATATGGCAGTAACATTGGCTAAAATGGGCTTTAAGGTAGGATTGCTGGACGCTGATATTTATGGGCCATCAGTACCTACCATGTTCGATACAGAAGGAGCAAAACCAATTTCTGTAGATGTAGGTGGTAAAAGCATGATGAAACCTATTGAAAATTATGGTGTGAAGATGCTTTCTATAGGATATTTCTCAGGAGCTAATCAGGCTGTTGTATGGAGAGGTCCTATGGCTTCAAAAGCATTGAACCAGATGATCAGAGATGCTGCATGGGGAGAATTGGATTTCTTATTAATAGATCTTCCTCCGGGAACTGGTGATATTCACTTATCAATTATCCAGGAAGTTCCTGTTACAGGAGCGGTGATTGTAAGTACACCTCAGCATGTTGCACTGGCAGATGTAAGAAAAGGTATTGCGATGTTCCAGATGGAAAGTATTAATATTCCTGTTCTTGGATTAATAGAAAATATGGCGTATTTTACACCGGATGAACTTCCTGAGAATAAATACTATATCTTTGGAAACCAAGGAGCACAGTATCTTGCTGAAGATCTTGGAATTCCTGTATTGGGAGAAATTCCTTTGATCCAGAGTATCAGAGAAGCCGGAGATGTAGGAAGACCTGCAGCGCTTCAGGAAGGCTCTAAAATTGCAGAAATCTATACAGAAACGGCAAGAAAAATGGTTGAAAGCTTAGTAGAAAGAAATAAGAATATTCCTCCTACTGAAGCGGTAAAGATTACCACAATGGCAGGATGCTCACCCAAAGCAAAATAATAATAACTTTCAATTACATTTGAAAAAACCGAATTGAACTGAAAAAATATGGAAACAAATATAACGCACGAAGATACAGTAACACGAGTAATGGAAGCTCTGGAAAGCATCAGGCCGTTTTTGAATAAGGACGGAGGTGATATTGAGCTTATTGATGTGAAAGATAACCAGGTTTTTGTGAAACTTTTAGGTAACTGTTCCGGATGTTCATTGAATTTTTCAACCCTTAAATTAGGCGTTGAAAATACCATTAAACAGCATGCCCCGGAAATTGAAAAAGTAATCAACGTAGAGTAAAAACTACATCGGAGATATTTTTAAGATAGATCTTTTTTTAAGGTCTGTCTTTTTTATTGGTTGATATAAAGCAGGTTTCTTATCAACTATTTTAAAGAAACTTTTACATTAAATTCTTCGAAAATGTTAAGTATAGTTTTAAATTTAGTTTTGAACAATTTTTTACTTTTCTGATGATTATTCCATGTTAATTCTGTAATGGACTTCACTCCAAAACCTCCTTGCAGGCAATCACTCAATGCTCCAAAATTACGGCCAAAATACCCTGCAGTTCCATTAATCTCTTCTCCTAATTTACAGAAGAAACTGTCTATATTATGAAATTCGTTTCCATCGATCTGAATATTGATATTTTCTTGGGCAGAGTCAAATTTTCCAGAACGTAACGTATATACAAGCCATCCTTGTAGCTCGTTTTTTTCAAAATTTTTCCAACTATTTTTTTCTTTGATTTCATCATTGAATTTCATATTCCATGCTTTTTGGTAGCCTTTAGGATGGCACCATACAAATCCACTAAGAATGATATTGTTTTTTCTGGATTTAATGATTTTTATATTACTTATAAAAGTTCCGGATAAGATGTTCTTTTGTTGATCGATCAAATAAATGAAACCATTATTTTCATAAGTCTTGGATGAATTTTTTATAGCAGATTTGAGGCTGGAAATATCATTGACACTAATAAGTCTGATCTTTTTATAAATAATTGGAGAAGGTCCTTCAATGTTTTTTACATCACTTATTAAAGTAATAATTTCAGGTTCATTATCTGTATCTAATGCAAATCCGAACATAGTATTGATGATTTTGATTGTCAAATGTAAGTATAAATTCAAAAGCTCCAGGTATTTCCGGAGCTTTTGAATTCAATAATAAATGTAAATTACTTTACAATAATTCTCTTAAGATGTCCTTCAGAAGTTTTCACAAGGTAAGCTCCTGTAGAAAGACCGGAAGTGCTGATGGTTAAGGCATTCTTTTCTTTTCCGATCAGCTTTCCTGACATATCATACAGCTCATAATCCTGTTTTCTGTTAAAGTAAAGAATATTTCCTTTGTTTACAGGATTGGGGAATACATTGAATGTTGCTGTTTCAGATTTTATTTCGCCGGTTCCCAGGGTTGGTGATAGGCCTACTTCATAGATAGATAAGGTACCACTGATCTCATTGGCAACAATAACATAGCCTTTATGGATTGTCATATTTTCAGGGGCGATATAGATAATACCTTCAGGTCCGTTATCTCCACCATAGGCAGAAGTAGAACGGGAATGCTTATAATCTGTAAAAGTAGGGTTATCAGGATCTGTAATATTGTAAACCATTACTCCTCCTGTTCTTTCCAGCGTAATGAAAGCGAAGGTTTGTCCGTTGATTGTTCCTAAGGCTACCCCTTCCGGTTCCGGACCTTTTGCACGGCTTCTGTTTTTAACGGCATTGGATTCATTATCAACATTGAAAAGCAATGGATAATGGGCGGCAATATATCTTTCAAACTGATCTCCACTGTCATAAGCTCTTTGTTTTGTATCTGTATTGAAAATAGAGAATGAACGTGCCCCTAATGCTGAGATTTCTTCAAAATCTGTATCTCCATCTGTATTTCCAGTAGCCGATGAAACCCTAAATCTACCCAAATTATGAGTGGCTTTTAATAGAGCGGCCTGAGGAAAAATAGCAGGATCTAAAGTATAATTATTAGCACCTACAGTAGTTCTTTCGCTGTATCCTGAAAGATCTTTTTCATCCCCTTCGTTGGCTGTTACAATATAATGGGTATTTCCTACTTTATAGTTCTGTACAGCATCAGGAGTGTAATAAGCTTTTACGGGCCAGTTGGCAATTAATACTTCTCCATTATTATCGGAGGCATCAAAGCCATTACCCGGGAGGCTCATATCTTTTTTGCCCAATCCCCAAATCCCTGTAATAGATTGGGTGGTAAGGTCAATTTCTGCAATGGCATTGTTTTCCTGAAGCGTTACCCAGGCTTTTTGACTGTCTGCACTTACTGTGACATATTCAGGCTCTAAATCCTGAGAAAGGGTATTGTTGGTTCTTACTTTTCTTAATCCGGTTGCTGCTAAGGCTGAAACCTGAGCATCAAAACTGTTGAAATTAAGAGTAGCCACTTGAGTTTGCGTAAGGTTACCAATTCCTCCTGAAATATCAATGATGCTTATGGTGCCCTCAGGATCTATGGTGTAAGCATCATTTGGCTCTCCTTCATTAGCCGTAATCACCTTTGTTCCGTCGGGAGTGAAGGTAATCATATCCGGTAAAGCTCCTACAGTAACTTGCTTCAGGAAATTTCCGTTATTATCAAAAAACACTACGGAACCGTTCTGTTGCGGATTGGTATTTGGAGATGCTGCAGCTATGATTCCGTTTTTCACGGCGATACTTGTAATTCCGCCATAGGGAGCCATATTGACTGTTTTGATAACCGAGGGAGTGGAAGGATTACTGAAATCAATAATATCAAACACATCTGTAATAGAGCTGATTGTAAATAAACGCTGTGTGGAAGGATCGTGAACTACAATTTCTGTGGAACTGTTATTATTTCCTGAAGGATCAAAACTTCCGATATAATTCAGCTGTATCTGATTAGACGGAGCCGGGGCCGGTTTATCATTGTCTATAATATAAACTGTTGCAGAATGATCTCCCGAAATGGTTGCTCCGGTTGGATTTTCGAGGCTTACAACAAAATATTCTGCCTGCTGTTCTTCCGTTGCATCATCAATAATAGGAATATTGACAGTATAACTTGTTGTGGAAGGTGTAATAGTGATGGTCTGGTTGGCTAAACTAAAATCATTGCTGTCAGCTGTGCTGAATGGGGCAGGCTTAACAACTAAATTAACTGTCGCCGTTGAGGGGTTGGCTACGTTAATTTTGAACGCCAGGTTTCCTGTATTTTCATTGACTTTTATGAAATTCTTATCCAATGAAATTGTAGTTCCGGCAGCTGTAAAGGTGCTGGAAGTCGCTGATGTAACTCCATTATCACTGAAATCTTCAATGGTATTAGGTGTAAGCGCTGCATAATAAGTCTGCCCCGGCACTAAGCCGGAAGTTGGGATGATGGTGATGATATTGTTGCTGAAAGCTGTACTAAAGGGAACTTGTGTACCAGTAGAGTTTCCCAGACGAAGCTCTACCAGGTTTTGTGCATTAGAATCGTTAATCGCGGAATTATCTGCCAATCTTACATTTTCATTAAAAGAAATAGTAGGGTGAACAGTTGTAGAAGCATTATTTGTGTTGTTTGTAGGGAAATACGTGACTGTGGGAGGAGTAGTGTCAACGCCTCCTGTTGAAGTTGCATCTACAGTAAAATTATCAAAACGGTTGTTTCCGCCTGTTCCTCCTCCTGTTGCAGAGAATTCAACTTTTAATTTAAAATTCGGGTTATTGGAAACACCTGCTACCGCTGAGAAATCAAAACTAATGAGCTGTGGATTGGCATCCTGAGGATTTACAGTCTGATAGGGAGTAAAGGTAGTTCCATCTGTAGAATAAGACCATGCCTGTGTTCCTGCTCCCTGGCCTGATCTTCTTGTCGTGAATTTTATATTCACATTGTCATACCCTGTTGTAGGAAGGTTAAATTGTAATGCACCCCCAATAGGATTATTAAATCTTAAATGAGTTCCGGAGAGATCCCCATTTCTGGCATTCAGATTACCAATATCGAAGTTTTGTCCTGTACCATTTGCAAAATCTATGACACTGCTGCCACCCGCCAAAGCATTCAGTGAGCCGTTAGCCAGTGTGGAAGAAGGTGTAGTGATGGAAGCTGCAGAAGCATTGTTATTAAAATTCCAGTAATGAATAAGGGTCTGTCCGAAAAGCCCGCTTTGAAAGAAGAATGCGGCAATGACAGATCCTTTTAATAGGTAGTTGTTGATCATTTTTTACTTTTATTAGATAAATGCAAAAATGAACTTTATGTTTGTCAACTATCTTAAGGGAATTTTAAGAAATGTTTAAAAAATAGGTTTGTAAAATATTGAATATATGATAGAGGTTAATAAATCATGGAATTATTTATTGACAGACTGACCGGAAAAATTGAGAATACTTCCGGATTTACTTCCTTCCAGAGGGTGTTGCTGCATATAGAAAAATCCTGACACTGCAGTCAGGAGTAAGAGTACAAAAATAACCAGAACAATTCTTTTTAACATGTCTCTCATATCGCTAAATTTTTAATATCTCTAATCTCTAAAGTGGAAGTTGGGTATCCTTTTTGTACAGCATTGATCATTGCTCTTCCCACTTCGTGTAAAGATAATGATTTTGACGGTAAAAAAATAGGAAAAAACCAAATAAAAGGTTTGAAAAACCATTTTACATTCAATTGGCCTTCAACAGGTTTCATAAAACCGGGACGAAAGTTGTAGGCATCTTTAAAATTCATCTTTTTTAAAGCATTTTCTGTTTTCCCTTTCACTCTTGCCCACATCATTTTTCCACTTTCCGTATTATCAGTCTGAGCTCCTGAAACATAATTAAAGACCATTTCCGGATTTTGATTCAGGACAGCTTTTGCTATATGCAGGGTGGTATCGTAGGTAATTTTAGTATAATCTTCCTCGCTCATTCCAACGCTGCTGATACCGGCACAGAAAAAACAGGCGTCATAGCCTTTCAGTTTTTCATCATTGATATCTATTGACAAAAAGTCAGAAACAAGATATTCCTTTAGTTTTGAATGCTGCTTTCCGGAAGGTTTTCTGCTTATGCTCAATATTTCAGAAACGTTCGGGTTTTCCAGGCATTCCATTAAAACACCTTCACCTACCATGCCTGTAGCTCCTGTAAGAATTATTTTGATCGGGGTCATTGTATTGCTATTGATAGTTGTATGACGAATGAGAGATAGGATTTACTTTAAAGTTAGGGATTTTTTATTTAAAGAATAAAGAATAAAGAATAAAGAATAAAGAGTAAAGAGTAAAGAGTAAAGAGTAAAGAGTAAATATTTTGCTGTTAAAATTCAATAGGAGCGGACTTTAGTCCGCTTTCATCTGGAAACATATCTCCTCTGGCTTCAGCCAAAACTTAATTTTAGATAATAAAATAAACATTTCCCAGCCCTGATTGCAGCGGCATCCTTTTTCCGGAATGGCTGTAAAGCGGCTGCAGAAAAAGATACAGCGGAAAGCAGGAAATAGCTTCTGAAAAAAGAAAAACCGGACCAATAGAGCCCGGTTTTCAAATATTATGCTGTGAAATTATTTTTTATGCTGTAACTGGCTGTATATATTCTGGATCAATCCATCGGCCACAGAAATCTTAGGAACGAAAATCCTATTGATATCTGACCAGGACATTATATTATTGAAAATACGCAGGGCAGGAACTAAAACATCTGCTCTGTCTTCTCTCAGGCTGTAGTTTGTCATCCTTTCATCTACTGAAAGTTCATTAAATTCCTTATATACCTTTTTAAGATGAGATAAAGACATTGGTTTGCCTTCTTTTGTTTTGCTCATGGAGAAAATCTTGTTGATATTTCCTCCTGAACCTATAGCCACAATCGGCTTTTTACTGATAATATTTTTTTTGATCTCCTCTTTCATCTCTTTCCAGTTGTCTGCGGTGACCAGATTATTGAGCAGGCGGATTGTCCCGATATTGAAGGATCTTTCATAGAGCATTTTACCGTTTTCGTAGAAGGTAAGTTCTGTAGAACCTCCGCCTACATCAATGTATAGATAGGCAAAATCTTTATCAAGCCCTTCAGCTACATGGTTCTCATAAATCAGAGTGGCTTCTTCATCTCCGGAAATAATTTCTATATTGATTCCTGATGTTTCCTGAACCTGTCTGATGATTTCATTACCGTTTGCTGCATCACGCATGGCACTTGTAGCACAGGCCCTGTAATGGTCTACTTTATAGATATTCATAAGGTCGCTAAAGATCTTCATGGCATCAATGACCATTTTCTCTCTTTCGCTGCCTATTTTTCCAATAGTGAAAACATCCATCCCCAATCTCAGAGGGATTCTCAAAAGGTTGAGCTTAATGAATTCAGGTTTTCTATTATTTATTTTTACTTCATTAATAAGAAGTCGGGCTGCATTACTTCCTATGTCTATCGCTGCGATCTTCATTTTTTATTGGTTTTAGCTTTTAAATATTTATAGGTTTCTATTTGAGAACGGCATTCTTTCTTGTCATTTCTTACATATTCATTGCTCAGTTTCTTATCTAAAATCCTTGCCTTTACATTGTCACTAAGCTGAATATTCAGTATGTCTTTTAATTCTTTTTTAAGGTTTTTGTCTGTAATTCTGGCTGCAGCCTCAATTCTGTAATCAAGATTTCTGGTCATCCAGTCTGCAGAGGAAATGTACATATCTTCACTCCCTTTATTATAGAAATACATTACTCTGGCATGTTCCAGATATTCATCAACGATACTTATCGCTTTTATTTTTTCTTTAAAATCTTTTTGGTTAACGGCGCAATAGATTCCTCTTACGATGAGCCTTGTAACCACTCCTGCCTTTGCGGCATCATACAGTTTTTCGATCAAGGATCTGTCGCTGAGAGAATTGGCCTTAACAATAATTTCGGCTCTTCTTCCTGCTTTAGCTTCTTCAATTTCTTTATCAATATGATGAACAATCTTTTCACGCATAAATTGTGGGCAAACCAATAAATTTTTGCAGGTTTTCAGTACCGGGAGATAATCATCTTTTGGTTTTTTCAATACACTGAATACTTTATTAATGTCTGCCATAATGCCACGGTCAGCGGTCAGCAATAAATGGTCTCCGTAGATTTTTGCTGTTTTTTCATTGAAATTTCCAGTGCTGACAAATCCATATTGGATGGTTTTATTGTGGGCTCTTTTTTTGATGACACAAAGCTTGGCATGAACCTTTTTGTTCGGAAGCCCCACCAATACTGTAATTCCTTCAGGTTCCAGCATATCCTTCCATTTCAGATTGGATTCTTCATCAAATCTTGCCTGAAGCTCCAGCATGACCGTTACTTCTTTGCCATTTCTTGCAGCATAGATCAGGGCATTAATGATTTTGGAGCTGCTTGCCATGCGGTAGGCAGTGATCTGTATAGATTTTACGTCCGGGTCCATTGCGGCTTCACGCAGAAGATCGATCACCGGATTGTATTTATGATAAGGGAAGCTGAGAAGGACATCGTCTTTTAAAATAACATCTGTCACTCGTTCTCCATGTTCAAAAGCCTGATGGGTAAAAGAAGTTCTTTCTACCGGTCTTTCATAGGTTTCAAAAACATCAGGAAAGTCCATGAAATGCTTGAAGTTATGGATTTTTCCTCCCGGAATAATACTGTCTTTTTTAGTAAGGTTAAGCTTTCTGATCAGGAGCTCCAGCAGGGCCTTATCCATATCTTTATCAAAAACAAAACGGGTGGGTTTTCCTTTTCTTCTGTTTTTGAGACCTTTTTCTATTTTTTCTGCAAAGTTGGTACGGATGTCATTATCCAGGTCCAGTTCAGCATCTTTTGTAACTTTAAAGGCATTGGCTGCAAATTCATCATAGCCAAAATAAGAGAAAATGTGAGGTAGATTGAACGTGATGACATCTTCCAGCAGCATTACATTTTTCTCTTCAGGATCTTCGGTAGGAAGGAGTACAAATCTTCCAACAAAGCGGGAAGGTATTTCAATAATGGCATAATTGCTGGAATACTGCCAGTCTTTTTTTCTCATGGCAACACCCAGATAAAGGCTTTTGTCCCTCAAATAAGGCATGGGAGTGTTTTCATGAAGCAAAATAGGAATTACATTAGATTCTACCACTTCATCAAAATAGTTTCTGACAAATTCTTTTTGCTTTGCGGTCAGATTTTTAGAATTTTTAATGAAAACTTTATGATCAGCCATCTCTGCCTGAATTTTTTTCCAGGTTTTATCAAAATTCAACTGATGCCTCATTACAATATCATTAATGTGCTGAAGAATTTTGGAAGGGGGCTGATAGAAAGATTCAGCGATCACTTTTTCCTTAAAATCCATGGCACGCTTTAATCCGGCAACACGTACTCTGAAGAATTCATCCAGGTTGTTGGAAAAAATTCCGAGGAAACGTATTCTTAAATGAAGAGGAACTTTCTCATCCATAGCTTCCTGTAAAACTCTTTCATTGAAGGCAAGCCATGTAATATCTCGCGGATTAAAGTGTAATGACATTCTTAAATGTATATAATTTATCAAAAATAATAATTTGTAAAGTTTCTGGCTCTATTTATAAGGTTAAACTTTGATTAATTTTTAAAGAAGAGTGAATTATTGCTTTTTGGTTGATAATAATTATCTGTAGATGATCGTGAATCAATATATTTTTATTTTATAATAATTAAATTTCATGAAAAAAACAATTGTACTGAGCTTATTGCATGGGACAACAAAATATAACCCAATCATATGCAGCAGTTTGATGCTGTAATAAAGCTGAAAGCACAGTATGTTTTTGAGCATTATCCGGCTTCTGTAAGATATTATTCTGGAAAGATAATATATAAAAACATCAGGTCTATGTTTTTCAATACTTTGAGTTTGAAGGATGCTTGTAGCATATAACTTCAATGAGAATATAATAGGCTATATTTTAAATTTTCCTTCACAGATCCGGGGAGATTGGCTGCTGTTTAGCTGAAAAAATTTCCATATTAATCTATAGAAAACCTCGATATACCGGGGTTTTTATTTTTATTGTGTCATTTTGTCATAATTCTTTGAATGGTACAGATATTGAGAAATTGAGAGTATAAATTAAACTTAAAAATTAGAAAAAATAAAATATTATGAGTAAAATAATTGGAATTGACTTAGGTACAACCAACTCTTGTGTTGCTGTTATGGAAGGTAAAGACCCTGTTGTTATCCCAAATGCTGAAGGTAAAAGAACAACACCTTCTATTGTAGCATTTACAGAAGATGGTGAAAGAAAAGTAGGTGATCCTGCAAAAAGACAGGCTGTAACGAATCCAAAGAAAACTGTATACTCTATCAAAAGATTTATCGGAACTCATTTTAAAGAAGATGCTAAAGAAATTTCAAGAGTACCCTATGAAGTAGTAAGCGGACCAAACGATACGGTAAAAGTAAAAATTGACGATAGAGAATATACTCCACAGGAAATTTCTGCAATGACGCTTCAGAAAATGAAGAAAACTGCTGAAGATTACCTTGGACAAGAAGTAACAAGAGCGGTAATTACTGTTCCTGCCTACTTCAATGACGCGCAAAGACAGGCTACTAAAGAGGCTGGTGAAATTGCAGGTCTTAAAGTAGAAAGAATTATCAATGAGCCTACAGCTGCAGCGTTAGCTTATGGTCTTGATAAAAACCATAAAGATCAGAAAATCGCAGTATATGATCTTGGTGGTGGTACTTTCGATATCTCTATCCTTGATTTGGGAGATGGTGTATTTGAAGTATTGTCTACAAACGGAGATACTCACTTAGGAGGTGATGACTTTGATGATGTGATCATCAACTGGATGGCTGATGAGTTCAAAGCTGAGGAAGGTGTAGATTTAAAAACTGATGCTATTGCTCTTCAAAGATTGAAAGAAGCTGCTGAAAAAGCAAAAGTTGAGTTATCTTCTTCTGCTCAGACTGAAATCAACTTACCATACATCACGGCTACAGCTACAGGTCCTAAACACTTAGTGAAGTCTTTAACTAAAGCTAAATTTGAGCAGTTATCTGCTGATTTAGTAAGAAGATCTATGGAGCCGGTTGCTAAAGCATTAAAAGATGCAGGTTTATCAACTTCTGATATTGACGAAGTAATCTTGGTAGGAGGTTCTACAAGAATCCCTATTATCCAGGAAGAAGTAGAAAAATTCTTCGGTAAAAAACCATCTAAAGGTGTTAACCCGGATGAGGTTGTTGCTATTGGTGCAGCTATCCAGGGAGGTGTATTGACGGGAGACGTAAAAGACGTATTACTTCTTGACGTTACACCACTTTCTTTAGGTATTGAAACTATGGGTTCTGTATTCACTAAATTAATTGAAGCGAATACTACAATTCCAACTAAAAAGTCTGAGGTGTTCTCTACAGCTTCTGACAATCAGCCAGCGGTAAGCATCAGAGTAGGACAGGGAGAAAGATCTATGTTCAACGACAACAAAGAAATCGGTAGATTTGATCTTACAGATATTCCACCAGCACCAAGAGGAGTTCCTCAAATTGAAGTAACTTTCGATATTGATGCCAACGGTATCTTAAGTGTATCTGCTAAAGATAAAGGAACAGGTAAAGAGCAGACTATCAAAATTCAGGCTTCTTCAGGTCTTTCTGATGAAGAAATTGAAAGAATGAAAAAAGAAGCTCAGGAGAACTCTGCAGCAGATGCTAAGAAAAAAGAGGAAGTTGAAATCTTCAACAAAGCAGACGGATTGATCTTCCAGACTGAAAAGCAATTGAAAGAATTCGGTGAAAAGCTTTCTGCTGATAAAAAAGCAGCTATCGAAGCAGCTCACACAGAATTGAAAACAGCTTTTGAAGCTAAAAATGTAGATGATGTAAAAGCTAAAACTGAAGCTTTAGATGCAGCATGGATGGCAGCTTCTGAAGAATTGTATGCAGCAGGTCAACAGCCGGGTGCTGATGCAGGAGCAGGAGCTCAAAATCCTGGAGGTAACAATGCAGGAGGTGAAGATGTACAGGATGCAGACTTCGAAGAAGTAAAATAATTTCTTAAATATATAATAAACCCCCAGTTTTTACTTGGGGGTTTTTAGTTTCAGAATGTCTCTATTCCGGAAGAGTGATCAACTAATAGAGATCACCAATTCTTTATTCGGAATTTATAATTTTACAGCAGGTGATTCTAATATTTTAACAGTTGAATTGGCGATAGTTTTTATGATTCCTTTCTCATCCATAGGAATAGAACTATCTCTTAGTAAACCTTTGGTGATATCACTGTTATTTATTTCATACCTATAGCCCGGTGTACATAAAACATAAGTACCATTTACAGTTATTGGAACTGTGTAATTCACTTCCGAGCTTTGCATCTTTGTAAATACTTTAATGCTTTTTTTACTATTAGCAGGTATCTTTGTTTTATAGGAGCTGGTTAAGGTTTTTTCGTTTGTAGTATCTTCTCCCCAAGACTTCTCTCCACCCACTATCCATTCTACAGTAACTTGCCCTTCAAGAACTAATGGAACACCTGCTTTATAAGTTACAGAGGTTTTCAGGCTACCTGAATATTTTGTATTCCAAGTGTATTTATAACCTGTTTTATAAGAATAGGTTACCGTAATTTCACTGTCTTCATTACTGCTATTCATTACTTCTGTTGAAAAAACTTCATCAGGTAATTCCAACTGATTAGGATTAGCTACAAGTTCCGGTTTTCCTAACTTTACATAAGTGTCTGCTTTCCACCAGTTTTTTTCTTCTTTAATATTCTTACGATTCAAAGCAAAATCACGGGTAAAAAGTACGGCATCAGGATTAGGATTTTCACCTCCGGGGGTTAAAGATTTCAGCTGTTTTATGATTTCTTGTATCTCAGCCCTGCCATTGTTAGTATCGCTCAAATCCCACCCCATTTGTGATAAGAATTTTTCTGTAAAAGGAATTTTGATGTCCGATTGTTCCATAGATTTTGCGGATGTGGAAATTTTAAGACTTTTTTTGAGGTCAGGCATCAAATCAATTTCTTTTACCAATGTCCAACCTCTAGCTAGCAATTCCTTTTCTGTTTTATTTCCAGCATTTTTAGAGCTAATAGGTTTTTCATTTTCTAACATACCAGTACTGTCAGTTCGCGAACAGGAAACAATAGATAATACTGTGACCCCTATATATAGAGATCTTAAATAATTTTTTTTCATAGTATTTTAGCTATGAGGTAGCAACCCTTTTAAATTGTGTTTATAGTATAAAAGAGGAAAATAAAAGAAATTAACTTGTTATAATAAAGCTTATTTTAGAATCATACTTACCTTACAAAATAAAATCAGTATGGATTTTTATAATACCTGCATTTTATACTTACAAATGTAGTATATAATTCTCATTCATTTGAAAAATAAATTAAGTTAAATTGTTTGTTTACAGTATGTTGTGTTTTATTATAATTTTGTTTTAAAATAAACATGCTTAGTTGTTATTATAAGTAGAACTTATTTATATCCTAGCTTTTTCGGTATTATTTTTTATTTCAAATTGGAGATAGGCTTCGAAGAAGTAAAATAATAAAGATTACCATTTAATTATATCAAATCTGAAGTAGAAGGTTTTTTTGTACTTCGGATTTTTTTGTTGTTAGCGAGTTAATTGTAGCAATTGTCATATGAAACTCCTTCCACTAGAGAAGATAGCTCAATTAAAGTATTTCCACTTCTTCAGGAACGATAAAGAGAATAGTACAGCCATTTTCAGAGGTAACGGAATGCTTAAAAGTGGGCGGTGTATACAGATAATCCCCTTTTTCCAATGGGGTACCTGCAATATGGGCACTCCCTTCTAAGATGTAAAGTTCTTCCCCTGCAGGATGATTGTGGTAAGGGTAGCTTGCTCCGGGTTCAAATTTTAATACAATAGTTGTAGAGCGGTTTTTCTCCGAATCAAATTTCAGAGATTTCACAAAAATGCCCTCGTAGTGAATGCCTTTTTCAATGAGAGGCTGCCATTCTTTCTGTTCTGTTTTTACGATATAATCGTGAATGTTTGTGTTCATTATAATATATTTTAAATTGTTATTACTATAAAAGTTGTTCCAAGGTCCATTTGTAATGGGAGAAAGTACTCAGCAGGAAGGCTCCGGCGCTGAATACAAAAGCCGAATAATCCAGAGGTTCTTTAACCCCAAAAGAAATACTCATGGCAACAGCAAATAATAGGGTGAGTATGGATGCACAAAGGGAAACTTTGTTTATACGGTATCCTACAAGAAGTAAGATCCCGATAGATAGCTCGGCAACTGTTGATAATACTGCAATTGCTGGTACCAGATACTGAGGCAAAAAAGAATTGGTTTCCGCGGTATAGTGTACAAAGTTTTTCCAGCCGGAAGATTGAGAACCCCAAAGATTCAATCTGCTTGCTGTGGCCGATAAAAATCCTGCTGATAATGCTATTCTTAATAGAAAAACGGCTATGTCCTGTTGAATTTTCATACTTATTTGAGGTCTTAATTATAAGTACAAAGTTCAGGGAAAGAGACCTCCTAAAGAATAGACAATTCCAGGAAAAGCATATAATATTTTAGTTTTTTACTGCCTTCTGATAATCTTTTGGAGAGTGGGAAGTATGCTTCTTAAAGAAATTAGAAAAATAAAAAGGATCATTAAACCCAAGCTGGTAAGCAATTTCTTTTACGCTCAGCTTTTCATAAAGTAATAATCTTTTCGCTTCGGAAACGATAAGGCTATAGATGACATTTTGTGCTGTTTTATGGGTATGGAGTTTTGAAACTTCATTCAGTTTAGCTTCGGTAGTTCCCAATATATCTGCAAAACGGGCTACCGGATAATTGTCAGCAAAATGACTCCGTACGCTTTCGAGAAATTTTAAAAACAGAGCGTCGGGTTTCCAGATTTCATCTCCGTTTGCCATTTTACTGCGGTTGATTTCCACCAATAATAATTCAATTAAAGAATGGGTGGAGATCAGATATTGGTAGGGTTTTTCTTCAATTTCTTTTTCAATCCGGCTGAGTGTTTCTGTAAAAAATGATGGATGCTGAATACTAATCATTTCATTCATTCCGAAATGGCAAAAAAGACCGTTGTGGAAAATAAGTTCAATATCACGGTCACTTTTACTGAAAAAATCCAGGGTAAATTCCAGGGCAGTCAGTTCTCCTTCTACCATGATTAGCTGATGGAACTGTCCGGAGGTAATGGTGATGGTTTGACCGGCTTTCAGGATAAAGGTGTTTTCATCAATCAGAATTTCTGCATTTCTGCTTTCACACCAGAAGAGTGTATATTTTATAACCCGTCTTGGCTCCGGATGGCCTGCCTGATGTGAATATTTTTTTATTTCAATCATAATATGAATGTGGGTATATAGATAAATTCTGATTTTCAGCCTTTGGTTTAGCTGAGTCCAAATTACAAAATCGCTAATATAAAAATAATAGGTATAAATTATTTTTTAAACTTTTTTATGAAGAAGATAAGAACCTTTATGAAATTGATAGGTAATCTTGAAAACAATTAAAGCTTTCATTAAAGCTATAAAATACTCACTGATAATTTTGTTAAAGTATTTAATTGCCTAGTATTCAGCATGTTGTTGATTTTGATGAAAATAATATTAATAAAATCAATTATTTACTTTTAATTTATATATTTGTTTTTATTTAGAATAAATAAAAAATATTGTTATAAAAAATAAAAATACAGACAATCCATGTAAAATAAGGAATTCATGACCAAGTGGATGGGGTTGTTATCAAAAAATAAACGAACGAAAGTTTTACATCACAACAAAAATGGCTGCGGGTAACCTCAAAAGTGTAATTCCCCATGCGATGTGCAGCGTTCGCTTTAAAAACTAAAAAAATTATGGAACAGCAAAGTAAAAGAATCCTGGCACTGGATTTAATAAAAGGAATGAGTGTTATAGGAATGGTCATTATACATACCTTACTCATATTTGCGAATGTAAAATCGCAATCAGAGTCGGTTATTGGAAGTTTTATTGTGTTTTTGGGAAGAGGAACTTCCATTTTTCTGATCTGTATGGGAGTAACGTTTATGACATCAACCCATCAAAGTCTTAAAAGTTCAATACAACGGGGTGGCCTGCTTTTATTAGCCGCTCTTTTCATGAATTTCATGAAATTTATGATTCCTGTGCTGTTTGGTTTTGCTCCGGATAATTTTATCCAGAAGTACGGATGGCATGCTCCAATAGAACAGCAATATGTATATCTGGTGCTGTTGGGAGATATTTTACAATTGGCAGGAATGTCTTTAGTCTTTGTTGGTTTTATTCGGAAATATGTACACAACAAATACATTATTCTGGCTATAGGATTACTGGTAGCACTGGTTTCCAGAGAAGTGAGCGGAATCAATATGGATTATCCTGTTATTAATTATGTCTTAGACCTTCTTTTTAATAATGACTATCCCGCCTATGTCTATTTTCCGGTTTTCCCATGGATGTCTTTTATTATTATCGGGATGTTTTTTGGTAAATGGTTTCTGGAGCTTAATTATAACAGCAAACAACTGTTTAAAAATATGTTATATGTAGGACTGCTGTTTATAGCCATTGGTGCTCCTTTGGTTTTCTTTTATGGTGAATACCATTATAATGGTTTTTATCACATGGGACCGGGAGGTGTTATTTATTTTGCAGGATGGACATTAGTTTTTCTATGGCTTATTTTTAGGATCACCCTAAAGATGAAAGAAAATAATGCGGTCAGAATTTTAAAATACTGCAGTAAAAACCTGACCTCAATGTATATGATACAGTGGATATTAATTTCCTGGGGTAAAGGTATCTTCGGATATAGACAACATGGAATTGGGTACGTACTTGTACTGATCCTGTTTTATATTGTTCTTACCTTTGCAGTTCAGATCTCATTGGATATACTAAGAAAGAAGAAAACATTAGTTCTCTTTAGAAGAGCTTCGATGGATGAAACGGCTTTGAAATAATACTGAAGATTTAATGGGGTTTCAGAAAAAAGGGATATCTCACTGGATATTAACTTTTACAAGAAATACATTAACCGGATCACTATATTCCTTGTAAAATACCTACATTCGTATAGATAAAAAACAAAAATAGTAATGAGATATTCTAAAATTATTGTGGTGGCAGCCTTAGTGTTGTTTCAGTTAGGAATGGCACAGGAGAAGGCAGGTACAGTATTAAACAAAGCGCTTACAGAAGCTAAAGTAAGCCATAAAAATGTGTTGCTGGTATTTCATGCTTCATGGTGCAAATGGTGTAAAGTGATGGAGGCAAACATGAATCTTCCGGAAACCAAACCTATTTTTGAAAAGAAGTTTGTTACCGCATATGTTGATGTTCAGGAAAGAGGAGATAAGAAGTCGTTGGAAAATCCCGGCGGACAGGAGCTGATGAACAAATACAAGGGGGAGAATGCCGGACTCCCTTTCTGGCTGATTCTAAATCCAAAAGGGGAAGTACTTGCCGATTCTTTTGATGATAAGAAACAAAATCTGGGATCACCCTCTACACCTGAGGAAGTTGCTGTTTTTGCTGCGAAGCTGAAGAAAAGTTCAAAACTGAGTAAAGAAGAACTTCAGGTCATCGAAAATGTTTTTACTAAAAAAGATAAATAGAAAGAAATCCCGGGTCAGGCGCCCGGGACTTTTTATATGGCTTATTCAGCGACAAAGTCGTTTTTTTGGATCAGGTGTAAAAGTTGTGGGGTGATATAAGTTTACCTCAATACAGCTTCTCTTTGACGCAAAGTTCTATTTTTATTACGCTTGTTTTTAAGTGAGCCAAGA
Source organism: Chryseobacterium sp. WG14 (assembly GCF_024586945.1). Taxonomy (NCBI): domain Bacteria; kingdom Pseudomonadati; phylum Bacteroidota; class Flavobacteriia; order Flavobacteriales; family Weeksellaceae; genus Chryseobacterium; species Chryseobacterium sp. WG14. Next base: position 23,334 of record NZ_JALCZD010000015.1, on the reverse strand, counting down.
ATGAATCGATTAAAAATCGATTTTGATGAAGCTAATGCTTATTCAGCGACAAAGTCGTCTTTCTTTACTTTCTTACAATAGAACATCCGATTATTATTCCTTTGCATAAATAAAAGGATATTTCCATCCTGTTTTCAAGTTAAAATATAAAAATCACATATTTTTTTCAGCATAGATTTCTGAATGTCATCCAAACAAGAAGTTTTAGACTTAATCCAATTTGCTTAGTCCATAACTTTTGAGACTGGGTCTTTTTTTACTGTCTTACCCTAATACCTATAAAAATATAACTCCCCGAACAACAAAAATTGCCCGGGGAGTCTTTTCAAATTAAACTATTTTATTTACCAAAGTAGATCTTATCCTGCTTTTGCTGTTCAGTATAGATGATCTGGAAACTTACAGGCATATAACGGTAGAGAAGCTTCCAATGCTGGATTTTAGCATGCTTTTTAAAGCTCTCAAAAGACCTGATAAAGATATTTTCGATCATTGTTCTTACATAGGAATTTCCATTTCTGTAAATCCCGTCCATGAGTTTGATGTGATGGGCGATAATGTTGATCTTCGATTCCTGCAAAAGACCTTTCAGGTAATTAACGGTAGCCTGCATGATCCCAGCAAAATTATCCTGAACAGATAACTGTGTGATTTCCCTGCGAAGGGGCGGATAGAAAAATTTTAAGTATTCAACAGCTATTTTTTGATTAATAGTTTGCATTTGTACTTTCATCATAATTTAGAATTTTTCAAACACTTTGTATTGTAGCGAAATGTATACCAAAATTTATAAACATGCTGCAAAAATAAAAACACTTACAAGCACCGCAATGTGAGTGAGTAATATCTCGGAATTATGCCTGTTAGTGGTGGTTTTCCAGGTTTTCCAATCTGAAATTTTTCTGATTTTATTTTTCATAATCTATTGATTGTGAGTTATTTTAATTTTTGTTTAATTTAAACACTTTGTAATGAAACGGGTAAAAAATGTAATAAACTTATATCCCGTGACTGTAAATTTGTCTCGAATAGATCTTTTGAAGGTCTGTGGAAATATGACTAAAGATCATTTTTTTATATTCCTCACTGCAGAATGCTGTAAAATTGTCCAGAGAATAGATAAAAGTATTCTCAATAGCATTTTTTAGAACTGAATCTCCATTGCTGTACATGGTGCCCATCTTCTGTAAGCTTCTCCACAACAGGTATCTGTCATTCTGACGGATCATATTTTTAATACGTTCGGTAAAAGCCCGGACTAAAGCGTAGGGATTTTGATTTTTTTCCTCTTTCAGTTCATTTTCAAAGTCGGGAACGAGTTCTGTGATTTCCTGTGCAGCCTGTAAATAGTTCATATTATTATGATTTTAATTGTTTTGTTCCAGCATTTTGATGATAAAACCAAAAATAAAAATGCTTAAAAAAGCAAAGAAAAGCAGGTGATAAGGTTTCAGCCATTTCGGAGTTTTCGGTCCTCTGCTTTTCAGTCTTCTCAGCTTGTCTATTCTGTTTAATGTTTTTAAGTCCATTTTTGTATGTTTTGAAACTAATGATACTAATGGTGTACCTTTGAATATTGATCTGATGTATTGTGTTGAAAATGAATTGTTTGATTTGTTTTGGTTTAAAATTTATAAGAGAGAAAGCATTTCAAAATGATAAGGATTTTATCAAAATGGAAAATAAATAAGGCTTAGATCCTAAGATGGAATGAATTTTAAGGCATAAAGATGAACTTCGCGTTAGATATGGTATGAGTTTTTGAAAATATTTGAATTGTACTTGAGGAGAGCTTTTTATTCGAGATCATTTTTAAACTTTATTAAGTGAGTTGAAACGTTGCTATAAAAGCTTTTTTGTCTTTTTGGTTAGAAATTCCAGTATAAGCAATGATAAAATCAATACTGTTTTTAAGTTTCGTGGAAAGGATAGAATGAATATCTTTGCAGTCCAAATATTCAGAAGATGTTTTCAAAAATTATAGTACACAGAGTAGGCAATAAAATCAATGGAGATTCCTTAACGCTTTCCCAGGAGGAATTGAAGCTGGAGGAAGGAATGGCAGAATTGCTTGAAGATTACTTTTTAGGATCATTCAAATCAGAAGAAACTTTTCATTTTTACAGTGACACCTATTTGGTGAATAATCCGGTTTACAGTGCGGTTTCTGAAATTTTTGAAGATAAGGCCAAATTTATATGGGAATCTGAAAATATTGCAAAACACCTTTTCGAAGCAGCGGAGAACCCTAGAGTTCAAAGTGGAGAGCTGTTCATTGTACTTTTTGAAGATGAAAGTGACCGTCCGGACAGAGTGGATAAGATAGGGATCTTTAAAACCGAAAAAAGAGAATCTTTCCTGAAAATTAATCCTACAGAAGAAACATTTGATATTGAAAAAGATCAGGGAATCGGCTTATCCAAAATTGATAAGGCAGCTTTAATCTATAATAATGATAAAAACACCGGCTATGTACTTTCTGTAGTTGACAACAACAAAAACGGAGATATGTATTACTGGTTTGAAGATTTCCTGAAAGTAAAACAGCGTGATGATGAGTATTTCCATACTCAGGAAGCATTAATGGTTTACAAAGATTATATCACCAAGCAGCTTCCTCAGGAATTTGAAGTTTCTAAAGCTGATCAGGCAGATTTCCTTAATAAGTCTATCAATTTCTTCAAGGAGAAAGAAGAATTTAAACTGGATGAGTTTGCCAGTGAAGTATTGGGAGACGAGCACGTCATTGAAAGTTTTGTGAATTTTAAAACAGATTATGAGCAGGACATGCAGGTGAATATTGCTGAGGAATTCCCGATCAGTGAAGCAGCGGTGAAGAAAACCCAGAGGCATTTTAAAAGCATCATTAAACTTGATAAAAATTTCCACATCTATATCCACGGTGACAGACAGAAAATTGAAACAGGAGAGGATGATAAAGGAAAATACTACAGACTTTATTTTGAAAAAGAGGTATAATAGAAATCAATTCATTAAATAAATATCATAACTTTATTGCTGATTACAAAATAGCAGTTATGAAGTTTATGATTGTTTTCTGGGGAGCTTTCCTCTTTTTCTTCTGCGTACCTTTTCCGATTTTCATTTATATGATGACTGAGGAAGGCGCAACAGGACCGAGAAATTCATTAGCGGTGAGCTATGGATATCTCGGTCTTTCTTTATTAATATGGGGATATATTCTCGTATTCTTCATTAATATTCTTTTCATTAAAACCTTTAAGCAGAGGAACACCATTCATTCCATTCTGAGAAATGGTATTCCCAGAGAGGCTAAAGTGATGCGTTACCAGCTTTTAAAATACTTTCCGAAAACCAATATGAATGCCATTCAGATTGTTCTTTCATTTCCCAACCTTAGGAATACCATGATTGAACATGAGATGATGTTTCATGATTCCAGGCCACAGGAAAAAAGGTTTGATGTAGGAAATTATGTGAAGGTATTGTTGAATCCTGATGTTTTGCAGGAACCTTACTTTATTTTAAGCGACCAAAAGGTTGGTTTCAATGCATCGGGAATGATTGTAAGAATAGTATTTATCATACTGTTAATCGCTTATATTATCGGTCTGTACTCTTATTTCTATAGGCGGGAATCTTTTGATTTTGGCTGGCAGTTTCTCACTTTTATGCATCCTATTATTTTCAGTGGAGTGATGACCCTTATTTATGTATTGGTTTTTCAGATGATTGTAGGGAAATTTTTTAAGAATAAAAAAGAAGAACGTATCCTCTTTGTTGGAAGAAGTGCCGAAGCACAGATTATCAGTGTCAACCAGACGGGACTGACGATAAATGACCAGCCGCAGATTATGTTTCAGGTCAGCTTTAAGGATTTCAGGGGCAAAGAGCACATTGCCGTCTATAAAAAGGTGGTCAGACTTCTGGATCTTTCTTCAGTACCCAAAACAGGAACGATAGAGATTATGTATGATGAAGATGATCCGGATAAAATTACGATCCCGGGAATTTAAATCAATTAATTCCGAAAATCAATATTCAGCTAAAGATAAAAAAGAGCGAATTTGTTCATTGCAAATTCGCTCTTTTTATCATCTATACGTTATTCGTTTAGTTACTTTTTCCTGAAAAACAGGGCCCTGTTGTATTCAAAATTCATTCTGGCGATATTCAGTACAGAAATTCCTTGTGGGCATTCCACTTCACAGGCCTCTGTGTTGGAGCAGTGCCCGAATAATTCGCTGTCCATCTGAGTTACCATATCCAATACCCGTTTGCTTCTTTCCTCTTTCCCCTGAGGAAGCAGGGCCATATGGGTGATTTTTGCTGAGGTAAATAAAGCGGCACTTCCATTTTTACAGGTGGCTACACAAGCGCCACATCCGATACAGGCGGCAGCGTCAAAAGATTCTTCAGCAGTCTGATGGGTAACGGGAATTGCAGTAGCATCAGGAGCCTGCCCGGTATTTACAGATACGAAACCTCCTGAAGAAATAATTCTGTCGAAAGCGGAACGGTCTACTTTTAAGTCTTTTTTTACGGGAAAAGCACCTGCACGGAATGGCTCTATTAAAATTGTTTCCCCATCTTTAAAAGATCTTAAATGAAGCTGACAGGTGGTTGTATGTTTCAAAGGGCCATGGGCAATACCATTAATCATCATCCCACACTGTCCGCAGATTCCTTCACGGCAGTCGTGGTCGAATTCTACGGGTTCATCTCCTTCGGTGATCAGTTTTTCATTTAATGTATCAAGCATTTCTAAGAAAGACATGTGAGAATTTAATCCTTTCAGGTCATAATTAACCAGTTTTCCTTCACTTTGTCTGTCTTTCTGTCTCCATATCTTAAGGTGTACATCCATAATTTTTTGTTTTTTATTTGTAGCTTCTTACCGTTGGCTGTATTTCTTCGAATACCAGGGGTTCTTTGATCAGTGCAGGCTCTTTGTTTTCGCCTGCCCATGCCCATGCAGAGATAAACTGATATTCTGAATCATTTCTCAGTGCTTCACCATCCGGTGTTTGAAATTCTTCCCGAAAATGAGCACCACAGGATTCATTACGGGTTAATGCATCATAACACATCAGCTCGCCAATCTCAAAATAATCGGCCACACGGCCTGCTTTTTCAAGTTCGGAATTCATTTGATCACTCTGTCCGGAAACCCTCACTTCTTTATAGAATTCCTGTTTTAGTTTTCTGATCTCCCGGATGGCATATTTCAGGCCTTCCTCATTTCTGGCCAGTCCGCAATAATCGTAGAGCAGTTTTCCTAATGTTTTATGGAAATGGTCGACGGTTTTGGTTCCTTTGATATTGATCAGGTCGCGGATCTGGTTCTTAACTGCATTTTCAGCCTGTTCAAACTCGGGCGTATCCGGAGATATTTTTCCGGTATGAATCTCATCTGCCAGGTAATTGGCAATGGTATAAGGAGCAATAAAATATCCATCTACAGAAGCCTGTAAAAGGGAGTTTGCTCCTAAACGATTGGCACCATGATCTGCAAAATTGGCCTCTCCCAAAGCAAAAAGTCCCGGAACGGTAGTCATCAGCTCATAATCTACCCAAAGGCCTCCCATTGAAAAGTGGGCAGATGGGGAAATCATCATTGGTTCTTTATACGCGTCGTATCCTGTTATTTTAAGATACATATCGAATAAATTTCCGTATTTCTCTTTAATCTTATCTTTTCCCTGTTCCCTAATGGCCTTTGAAAAATCAAGATAAACAGCATTCTTTAACGGCCCTATCCCAAATCCGGCATCGATTCTTTCTTTGGCAGCACGGGAGGAAATATCTCTTGGTGCCAAATTTCCAAACGCAGGATATCTTCTTTCCAGATAATAATCCCTTTCGTTTTCAGGAATATCGTTAGGCGGTCTGTTTTCATCCTGTCTTGCTGGAACCCAGATTCTTCCGTCATTACGCAGAGACTCGGACATCAGGGTTAATTTAGACTGGTAATCTCCGGATTGCGGAAGAGAAGTAGGATGCACCTGAATCCAGCTTGGAGAAGCCATCAACGCTCCTTTTTTATGGGCCCTCCAGATGGCAGAACCATTGCATCCCATAGCTAATGTAGAAAGATAATAGATCTTCCCGTAACCTCCTGTTGCCAGTACTACAGCATGAGCTGCATGTCTTTCAATTGCTCCGGTATCCAGGTTCTTTACAATAATTCCTCTTGCCTTTCCGTCAATAACAACTAAATCGAGCATTTCATGTCTTGAGAATAGCTCTACAGAACCTTTTCCTACCTGTCTCATCAAAGCCTGGTAAGCCCCTAAAAGTAATTGCTGTCCGGTTTGTCCTCTCGCATAGAATGTCCGGCTTACCTGAACACCGCCAAAGGAACGGTTATTGAGATAGCCTCCATACTCACGTCCAAAAGGAACACCTTGCGCTACGGCCTGATCGATGAGGTTTAAAGAACATTCTGCCATACGGTAAACATTGGCTTCACGGGCTCTGAAGTCTCCTCCTTTCAAAGTGTCTACAAACATTCTGTAAACACTGTCGCCGTCATTTTTATAATTTTTAGCAGCATTTACCCCTCCCTGTGCAGCAACGGAGTGCGCTCGTCTGGGGCTGTCCTGAAAACAGAATGACTTGACATTATAGCCCATTTCACCCAAAGAGGCAGCAATAGAGCTTCCTGCCAGTCCTGTTCCCACAACAATCACGTCCAGCTTTTTACGGTTGGCAGGGTTGACGAGTCTGGCTTTCTTTTTATAGTAATCCCATTTTTGTTCTAATGGGCCTTGTGGTATTTTTGAATCTAAAATCATAACAGGGTTTTTAATGATAAGTAAAGAATACATACACCGGCATCAGGGCAAAACCTAAGCTGATGATGATTGAATAGGCAATTCCAATGGTTTTGAACCATTTTACAAACTTAGGGTGATATAATCCCAGGGTTCTTACCGCACTGTGTATTCCATGGATCAGATGATAGCAGAGTGCCATCATAGATACTACATAAATGAGCACATACCACCATTCTTTAAACACAGTAACCACCAGGATATACAGGTCTTTATTTCCATTCTCGTCCAAAGGTGGATTTCCGAATTTGTAAACATACCAGAAGTTTTGAAAATGAATCACCAGGAAGATTAAAATCAATGTTCCCAGGATTCCCATATTCCGGGAAGCCCATTGGCTGGCTCTTCCACGTCTGTCATTCCGGTAGTCTCCTCCTGATTTTCTATTCTTTAGAGTGATCACCAATCCGTCTGCGGCATGCAGAATAATACAGGCATATAAAACGTAAGACACTATTTTGATAATGATATTTCCGGATAAAAAATGGGAATAGGCATTAAACTGAAGATGTGCCTGCTCCTGAGGAAGGAACAGTTGGAGATTTCCCAGAAAATGAATCATCAGGAAGAACCCCAGAAACAGCCCCGTGAGACACATCAGCATTTTTCTTAACAATGTTGATAACATACATTTGATTTTATAATTAATAATATCCTAAAACTTTCATCCATAATCCTCCTACCACCATGTAGATAATTAATAATACAATTCCTATTTCGAGACCTCTGAGCCACCAGACTTTCAGGTCTACATATCCGCTTCCGAAGAATACCGGGGCAGGGCCGTGGCCGTAATGGGTAAGTACCCCGTAGATGGAACCTAAGAAACCAAGCATCATGGCCAGTAACATAGGTGGAATTCCCAACGAAACACCTACTCCCAGTAATGCGGCATACATCGCTGCAACGTGAGCTGTGGCACTGGCAAAAATATAGTGACTGAAAAAATACACAATGATAATAACAGGAAAGGCTACCTGCCAGCTGAGCCCTCCTATTTTCACTTTGATAAGATCACTGAACCATCCGATGAAGCCCAATTCATTCAAGGAACTCGCCATCATTACCAGCACAGCAAACCAGACAATAGTATCCCAGGCTCCTTTTTCACTTTTTACATCTTCCCATGTCAGCACTGAGGTTAACAGCAAGAGTGTTAATCCAATGAAGGCCGTTGTGGTAGCATCAATAGATAATGTTCCCCCAAATATCCAAAGCGCTAAAAGGATGAAAAATGCCAGCAGCATCAGCCATTCGTTTCGGGAAATAGGTCCCATTTCTTTTAATTTCTGAGCAGCCATTTTCGGGGCATCTCCTGTTTTTTTCAATTCCGGCGGATATAGTTTGTATAAAACCAAAGGAACAACAAAGAATGCCACGGCACCAGGTAAGAAGCCGGCTGCTGCCCAGGACATCCAGGTGATATCAATACCCAGGTTGGCTGCAAATTTCTGACACATCGGGTTACTGGCTGTTCCTGTCAGGAACATGGAAGAAGAGATAAGGTTCATATAATAGCTGTTCAACGTTAAAAAAGAACCTAGTTTTCTATGAGTTTCGGGTTTTTCAGGAACGGAATCGAAGCTTATGGCCATAGATTTCATAATAGGATAGATAATGCCGCCACCTCTTGCTGTATTACTCGGAATAGCCGGTGCCAGACAAACATCTGCAAGTCCCAGTCCGTATGCTAATCCCAATGAGCTTTTTCCGAAGACCCTGATGAATAAAAAGGCAATACGGTTTCCAAGACCTGTTTTGATAAATCCTCTGGCAATAAAGAATGAAATCCCAATCAGCCAGATTACTTTATCTCCAAATCCTGAAAGGGCTTTTGTGATAGATTTTCCGGCATCTCCCGGAGCCACCACCTGGGTAAGAGCTGTAAATGCGATGGCCATCATACACATTGTGCCCATGGGAGCTGCTTTAAGGATAATTCCTAAAATGGTTGCGGCAAAGATAGCGAACAGGTGCCATGCATCCTGAGTAACACCTTCGGGTACAGGAATGAACCATATAATCAATGCCACGATAAATGTAATCGCTACATTTTTGATATTAATTTCTTTCATGATAATAACTATTTAAAGGGTTAGAATCTACTCTGTACCTGAACAATGAATAGATTGTTGTTGTATTGTGAGGTGTTTGCCACCTGATATTTGTAACGGTCAAACTGTACGCCCAGTTGGATTCTTGCTCCGTAATTTTTCAGGAACTCCAGGCCAACCATTGGGGTGACCGTCTGTCTTGGGTTGGAAGCCAGTCTGAAATTGGTATCCAGATATTCATAGCGGCATGAGAGTTCAAAAGCGCTGAGGTTTTTATGGTTAATCTCATATCTTAGATTAGGAAGAAAGTAAACCCCGCGAACCAGATACTGATCCGGGTTTTCAGGTCTTACTTCAGGGTCTATAGAATTGTATAAAACATGATTGGTGGCTTGTTTAGCTTCCAGCTGCATATCAAGGCTCCATCTTGGATCAAATTGTACTAAAGAGCTCAGGTCAACTCCCAACGCATATACTTTCTTACTGAATACTTCACCAATACCTCCATTAAGGCCTACGTTGAAATTGTACTTTTTAGACAGTCCAAAGACCAGACGGGTGGAATACTGTTTTCCGTTGTCATTGTCATTGACCTGGTTTTTTCCGTTTCCATTCACTACGGAAACTGCGTATTGGAAGGGAACTTCTCCAAGCTGAAGCTGTCCTGTAGCAGACATCCCGATCTGGAAACTGGTCCAGCCCAGCTTTCCAAATTCAGAATACTGATTAGACCAGTCCAAAGATTTAATAATATCGATAGGATAGGTTTCCTCAATCCCGAACCAAGGTCTGAACTGTCCGACCGTAATCGCTAATTTAGGATTAAAAGTATATTTCAGATAAGCGTTTTCAAGGACCCTGCTTTTAGGATCATTTTTAAAATCTGCCAGGTTGGCTAAAACAACAACTTCTGTCCGTTTACTGATTTGCGCCCGGACCTGAACTCTCATGTATTTGAGCATAAAATTATTGCTGGTTCCGGAGCCGTCGGAATGATGAAGTCCGTTTACATCCACATCTTTGCTCATGCCTACCAGGTAACGTGCCTGGAAAAGGCCTTTGATCTGAAGCTGTGGATATTTCACCTGATCTTCTTCCGGTTGTGGTTTGGTCTGTAAAGAATCCTGTATCTGCGCATGGGCTGAAAACCAGCAGGCAAGCATGCAGAATAACAGGCTTTTCTTTTTGAGTGAAAAAAAGGCCATATCTTTTTGTTTTTTTGTTTTAATAACCCCGTCAAATCTTCAATTTGCCACTTCTCCGGAAGAGGGAAACGGGCACATAGTAAGAGAAAGCCTTTATGACAATCCTAAGAAAGGGTGTATTTTTGATGTGTTGAGGTGAGCACTTAAATGACTTAAGTGTTTTTTTTTATGGTTTTTTAAGGGTGTTTTTATTCTAATCCCAGAAATTTGAATGGCAGCGATTCTTTGAAATCTGTATTGGATTTGCCGTTATAGGTATGAAAGCTGCCCAGATCCAGTTTCATCACTTTTCCTTTTGGACTGAGGTCAAAGTCATTAAGGTCTACCCAAAAAGTATTGGGGGTAAAAACGGTTTCAAAATAGTAAACCAGATTCTTTTGGTCTGAGACAGAACGCCATCTTGTGGAAGATATATTAGGCTCCGTTGCTGAGGTAATTCCATATGGTACGGAACAGTTTCTGATCACACTGAAAACGCTGGCTACTGCTGTACGGGTATCAGCACTTCTTGGAATAGCGTTGATATAATAAGAAGCTCTTACAAATCTGTCTGCAGCGCGGTTGGTACCCGGAAGCATAACGTTACCGGGAATTCCTTTCCAGTAATTATTAAGGGCCAGCTGTTCTTCAAAGATAGGAGAGTTGGTCATTACCGTATAAGAAGGATCATGATGAATCACCAGTTTTCCATTGATATACTCAAATACCGCGTTGTCTCCTGAAGCATCAGAAATGGAAAGGTGTATAGTGGTGAATTTTTCGGTGCCGGGAATATAATCGCTTACAATAACGAAAGGTTCTTTTTTTGAAAATTCTACAGCTTCTTTTACAGTGGCAAAATTATCGAGATAATATTGTGCCCATAAAGAAATGGCAAGTCCCTTTTTATTTCCTTTAGGATCGAATTTTGGGTACTGGGATTCACCTAGCCATAACATGTTGGCAACCAGTCTTTTTTCATTCATTCCGTCTGCTGAGGCAATATCCCAGCTGGAGCTGATGATACTTCCGTATTTTGAAGTCCATTTTACAGATTTTGGCCCTGTTTGTCCTGTATGTTCTATTCCTTTTGGAAAAACCCACAGATTGGCCGGAATTTCATCACGCCAGTCCATAGAACGGGCAGTCAGGATGGTGTTTTGCGGCCCTTTGTAAAGTACACGGGTGCAGGCTTCAGACGGATTCCATAATCCTATTGAGAGGACAAGAGAAAATAAAATTAATGGGAACTTTTTCATAATAGTATTATTTGAATTTAAATTTTATATTGAATTTATTGTGAATAATTCAATGAATTTTCCATCATATTCATTATTTGGTGATATAAATTTAGTTAAAATTGTTTAAATGTCATAATTATTTCAACTGATAATGTGTAATTCATGTTATGAATCATGAACTATAGATTGAAAACATTATTACTGGATTTTTTTTTGTATATTTTAGAGATATCTTATTAAAACAGGGGTAAAATAAAGAATGTTTCAACGCGGTTTTTAGCCGGTAGAAGAGCAAAATATACAGAGATTATTGTTTGAAACAAAGGAAAATAGGTACCACACCGACCACCCTGTAGAAAAAAAGACTTATCTTTGATAGATTGACTGACATATTATGAATTTTGTAGAGTGCCATGAGGAGCCTATCCATATTCCAGGCTATATACAGAGTTTTGGCTATTTGATTGGCATTGATGCGGAATCCCATTCCATTACTTTTTTCAGCAGGAATATTCTGAATATATTTACTATTGAGAGTTCAGATGAACTTTTCGACAGAAAGCTTACGGACTTTCCTGAAAGCTTTCAAAGTATTATCGATTCAGATATTTATACTTCGCTGAATACATTTACCAGGAGGGAGAATGAAACCTACTTCGACAAAATTTTTATTAATGATAAAGAATATCACTTTTCTGTTTTTAAAAGCGGAAGGTATATCTTCTTAGAATTTGAAGAAGTCCTGATTAATCCCAATAAGCGGATTTCCAATAAATATGACAATTTTTATACCATAGATAACCAGCAGGATCTTTGGAACCATCTGTTGGAAACACTTTCCAAGGTTGTGAATTATGACCGGATAATGGTATATAAATTTATGATGGATGGCTCTGGAAAAGTGATTGCTGAAAAGAAAGGGGACGGTATGGAAAGTTTTCTGGGACTCCATTATCCGGAATCGGATATACCCAAGCAGGCCCGGGCGCTTTATCTTAAAAAAAGGAAAAGGATATTCAGTAATATTAATGCTGAAACGGTTCCGCTTTTAAGTAAAACAGAGAAACATATCGATCTCAGCCTTTCTGCGTCAAGGGGTATGTCTCCTATCCATGGGCAGTATCTTAAAAACTCGGGGGTATCTTCCAGTTTCAGTATTTCCATTATCATTGATGATCACCTTTGGGGATTGGTTACCTGTCAGAATGTTGAGGCTAAGCATATTGATCTTGAAGATAGGGTACAGGCCGGTATTTTTACGGCTCTGGCGGCAAATGCCTATTCATCATTTAAATCTAAAAATGAACTGAATTACCGACTGGAACTGAATGAGAAGCTATCCCATCTGAAAACGGATTTTTTAAAACATCATAATTTACTGGACTCATTGTCCGAAAATAAAACGGAAATAAGGGATTTACCTGAAGCCGACGGCCTTGTTGTGATTTCAGATGAAAATATAGTAACAGACGGAATTACTCCGGATTATGATACGATTAACAAAATCGTTGATTGGGCTTTTGAAAACTGCGAAAACACGATTTATGTAAACAGAAGCTTTCTTAAGGATCAAGGTGAAAATTTAGGCTTGTCTGAGAATGTGGCAGGTGTGATTATCTATTTTATTGACAGGGAAAAAAAAGAAATGCTGATCTGGTTCCGGAAAGAGTTTGATGAGCATATTAACTGGGCTGGAAATCCGGAAAAGAATATTGATATTATTTCCCAAAATGGAGAAGAAAAACGAATTGTTTCTCCCAGAACATCATTCCAGATTTTTACAGAAAATATAAAAGGCCATTCTAAAAGATGGAATTCCCGGAATGTAAGTTCTGTTCATGCAATCCGTGATCTGATCCTGGAAAGCTCCCATAAAAATTATATTGCGATCAAAAGACTGAATGATGAGCTTAAAAAAGTAAATGAAGAGCTGGACAGTTTTTCTTATACCATTTCTCATGATTTAGGAACTCCTCTTACTGTCATGAAGCTTAATGCACAGATGCTTTTGGGAAGTTTAGCTGATGATTCTGAAAAAAGTAAAGGGAAGATCAATACGATTATCGAGGAAATTGATACTATGGCGGAGATGATGCATGATGTATTGCAGCTTAGCCGTGCCAAGCACAGTGAAATTCAGCTTGAAAGCCTGAAAATAGGCCATACCATTCATAAGATTTCTGAAAATGCCAAGATGACGTATGGCAGCTCGAAAAGTGAAATCATCATTAAAGATTGCCCTGATGTGATGGGAGACAAAACCATGCTTCATCAGGTATTTTTAAATATTATCAACAATGCCGTAAAATACTCTTCCCATAAAGATCAGCCGAAAGTGGAGATTGAAGGGGTAGAGGATGGCTCTGTTATTGTATATCGGATTTCAGATAACGGCATCGGAATTCCTGAGGAAGAGAAGCATAAAATGTTTAAGATTTTCAACAGGATGGAAAATGCGAAAAAATTTAAAGGAAATGGAATAGGGCTGTCTATTGTTCATCGGATTATGAAAAGAATTGGTGGGAATGTAGATTTTGAGAGCAATAAAGAGGGGACTTCTTTCATTTTAACGTTTAAAAAGCCTTAAATTTGAGAAACTTTTAAAACGTTATTATGGTATCAGAATATTTAAAACAGAATACAGCCAATTATCACGATGCAGCAGAAAAGCTTTTTAATTCTGAAAAAATTTTTAATAAAACTTTCACTTTAGAAGATTATAAAAAAATCATTCATACCAATTATCTGATGCTTCTTCACAGCGAGGATAAAATATTCACCAGTCTTTCTGAGAAATATTCGGAAAAACTTCAACTCAACGAGAGAAAGAAACTCTCTCTTATTGAAAAAGACCTTAAAAGCCTTTCCCTGAACAACCAGGAAGTTTCCCATGATCTGGAATTTAATAATGAACATGAAGCGTTGGGAGCAATGTATGTAATTGAAGGTTCTACATTGGGAGGAAACGTAATCGCCAAGCAGCTTTCTAAAACAGAGGGTTTTGATGAGGTTACCTTCAATTTTTTCGGATGTTATCAGGAAAATACAGGACCTATGTGGAAGAATTTTAAGGAGGTACTGGATACTGAAGTTCATGAAGAAAACTACAATGAAGTACTGTCCGGCGCGAAAAAATTATACTCGTTTTTACTGAACGTCAATTAATTTCTTTTAATACCTAATAAAATTCCTGAAAAATTGCCCACTTTTTCAGGAATTGTTAAATTTGGGGAGTTTCAATTTTAAACTTAACTTAAAAAATAAATAATTTAAAAAGTATACCATATGAAAGTAACTGTAGTAGGTGCAGGCGCTGTAGGAGCAAGCTGTGCAGAGTACATCGCAATGAAGAACTTCTGTTCAGAAGTAGTTTTAGTAGATATTAAAGAAGGATTTGCTGAAGGTAAAGCAATGGATTTGATGCAGACAGCGTCGCTGAACGGATTCGATACAAAAATTACCGGAACAACAGGAGATTACAGCAAAACTGCAGGTTCTCATGTAGCAGTAATCACTTCAGGTATTCCCAGAAAACCTGGAATGACAAGAGAAGAGTTGATTGGTATCAACGCAGGAATCGTAAAAGATGTTACTGAAAATTTAGTAAAACATTCTCCGGAAGTAATTATCATCGTAGTTTCTAACCCAATGGATACGATGGCTTATTTAGTGCATAAAACTTCAGGTCTTCCTAAGCACAAAATCATCGGAATGGGTGGTGCTTTGGATTCTGCAAGATTCAAATACAGATTGGCTGAAGCATTAGAAAGCCCTATTTCTGATGTGGACGGAATGGTAATCGCTGCTCACAGTGATACAGGTATGCTTCCATTATTGAGCAAAGCTACAAGAAACGGAGTTCCTGTAACTGAATTCTTAGACGAAGAGCAACAAAAATATGTAATTGAAGAAACTAAAGTAGGTGGAGCTACGCTTACTAAACTATTAGGAACTTCAGCCTGGTATGCACCGGGTGCAGCTGTTTCTGTAATGGTTCAGGCTATTGCATGTGACCAAAAGAAAATGATCCCTTGTTCTTTAATGCTTGAAGGTGAGTACGGTCAAAACGATATCTGCTTAGGAGTTCCTGCTATCATCGGGGCAAACGGAGTAGAAAAAATAGTAAACGTTACTTTAACTGCTGAAGAGCAATTGAAATTCGCTGAAGCTGCCAATGCAGTAAGAGAAGTGAATGGTGATTTGAAATTTTAATCATTACCCGGCTTTTAGCTGGTTTGAAAATATAAACAGACTGTTCTTCTCTGAACAGTCTGTTTTTTTTGTATTATATTGGAAGTATTTTTTTAATCCATAAAGGTGACTCTTTATGCTCTTTTAGTCAACCTTTTTCAAGACTAGGCATCACTCAAAGTCCGAAGACTTTGCAAAGTGGTGTTTATATTATGCCACACGATACAATCGTGCGGGAGCGGGAGCGGTGGAATCCAGACCGCATTTTTCAAATCATTATTTAACACCAAATCAAATGCATAAACAGTCAAATTAAAAATGAAACTTATAAAATAAAAAACCAAAGCAAAAATAAGTTTACTCTGGCTTAATTATTATTTTTATCCCTTTAATTTGTATTGTTATTTCAGGACTAGTCATTTCTAAGATTCTCTCATTAATATTTGCGAGTTACTTAATACAGGCTGTTTTCTTATATTTTGTATGTAACCTGATGACTCAAAGCTTATAGAACCTTTGTCCGTAAGTATTGAATAATCCCATAGAGTAATTTTTCCGTTTAGTGATAATCGAGGATTTGAGCGATCTATATCTAATATATCTAAACCCACACTATTTTGAAAATTTAAATCAATTTTTAAATTTAAGACATTAATAAAAGTCAATGTAGATGGAGAAACCCAAAAACTATATAAATTAGATGTTTCATCTAAAACCCATTTGAAAATATAATCTATATCAAAAATTAATTTCTGATTCTCATCAGGAAAAGAAATTGAATAAAGATAATTATCGTGCCATCCCATATCTTCAAAATCCACTTCTGTCCATATATTTTTTACATTCATACTATTATTTTTTATTAAGATAGTTTCTGACAGTTCTTAAACCCTGTTGGGTCATTGGTTGAACCCACTTCCGGTCCTTATTCAAAAATGTCTGCCCACTACTATTGGTATTTAAGAATGACCTTTGAACATGTGGAGTTTCCACTCCTTTATGTGTAGCACCACGTAAATCATAATGGAGTGCTCCATCTGTTGTTCCAATAGTAACCGAGTTTTTACCATTATTCAATTTAACTAAATCATCAACTTGACTTTCAAAAGTATTCTGTAAAGCTCCTTTTTCGGCAGCCAACATTTTTAAACCACCTGTATTTCCACTTCTTGTAATTAATAAAGCAGCTAAAAAAGTATTTGCATCTGAATTCCCACTCGCTGAAAGAGCCATTCCAGCACCTTCAAAAACGCCTAATGGATCTCCTGCTCCACCCATCATTTTAATAGGTCCATCTGTAAAACCTAATCCTCCAAACCCTGCTTGTACATTACCAATAGACGTACCTGCTTCTGTGGAAAAGTCAGAGTTAATTGATTTTCCCTGAGTGTCATATACTGATCAGTTAGATGCCAAAGAATAAGAATAATGATTGATTTCAACCCCGGCAAGAGTAGTTTTTCCATTAATAGTAGCACTTTCATACACATTACTTACACCATCATATCCAGCCGCCTCTGCCTCTGCTTTTGTATTAACATTCGGGTCATAGGTGTAAGATGTACCACTACCTAAGCTAAATTGTTCAATTCATCCTTTTCCTTCTCTTCCGTCTGGATCTATGAAACTTATAGGGTTATTATATGCATAATTATAAGGCGACCAACGTCTAGAAGTTTCCGCCAGTGGATCTACCACACCACACCTTCCTAAGTCAGACATATACATTCTCGCCCCGTAATCATACATTCCGGTCTCCTGCAACTCCTTCCCATTGTACTTGTAATTTTTATATGTACTCGGTCCAAAGAAAGATGCTCCAGTATTTAAATGACTCATCCCAAAAGGGTAATAATCATTGGAATCTGTAATTTCAAGAGCGCCTGTGCTGTTTCTTCCGAAACTTAGTCTTACATTTCCTAAATGATCTTTATATTGGTAAATATAAAGATTTTATTCCCCCAATAATAAACTTAAAAACATTACTAAATTAGAGTTCTGTTTAGAATGCAAATCAATCACTTTAAAATGTAAAACCTCGCAAATTACGAGGTTTTATTACTATCTGCCACACGTTGCAATCGTACGGTAGTAAAAGTTTTTTTTAATATTATCTTTCATGACTACTCATGATAAATGTTTACAACTAAGTTATGTTATTAAAATAAAAATCTTGGGCCGAAAAATTATTAGTATTATCCATGTAATCAAAATATTTATCATACAAAACTTTATCTACAGATAAGTATTCGTGGTTAATAGAATCTACATTTATGTACTGTATATAATCATATTTATCTAGAATTGTTTTTACTTGAGTAGAATATATATTTTCTATGAAAAATAATGGATGATTAACATATAGATATCCGACAACATTATCTTTAATTTCAATTACAGCAATTTTTTCTACATCAGCTTCATAACTTACATTAAAAAATTTAGTTAATTCATCTATAGCATCAAAAAAGTCATAGTGTTTCCAATTTACTTTTAAATTTATTGCTTTTTCTATAAAAGTTGTTATGTTCATAATTTTGAATTATTTTGGTGTTCCAGGTGATCCATGTATCAAATTATTTGAATTTTTGTAAACATTTATAAAATTAGTCGGCTGACCATTTCCTAATGTTCCAACATTTGTATTTAATACAGGAACTTTAGCTTTAGTTCCTCCATTAATCCAAAGGTTATTTTTTTCTGCATACTGAGCTGCTTTCAATACAGCCGCATCAGCGTTTATTGTTGGGTAAAAAATACTTTTCCCACCTATCCCTAAATCGATTTTATGTTTCAACATGGCATCTTTAGAAACAGTAAAGACGCCATCCGTTAAATTTCCCTGTTTATTTAAATTAAGAGCACCCTTCTCTACATTTAAAAGATTTAATGCACCTTTTCCATCTCCTCTTGTTATCATTAAAACAGCTAGAAGAGAGTTTGCATCAGAATTACCGCTACCTGACAAAGCAATTCCTGCACCTTCAAGAACTCCAAGTGGATCACCTGCGCCTCCCATCATTTTAATTGGTCCATCATTAAACCCTAATCCACCAAATCCTGGCTGCACATTGCCAATACCGGTACCTGCTTCCGTAGAAAAATCAGAATTAATTGAATTTCCTTGAGTATCATATACTGATCCGTTAGATGCCAAAGAATAAGAGTAATGATTTATTTCAACCCCACCAAGAGTTGTTTTTCCATTAATAGTAGCACTTTCATACACATTACTTACACCATCATATCCAGCCGCCTCTGCCTCTGCTTTTGTATTAACATTCGGGTCATAGGTGTAAGATGTACCACTACCTAAGCTAAATTATTCAATCCATCCTTTCCCTTCTCTTCCGTCTGGATCTATGAAACTTATAGGGTTATTATATGCATAATTATAAGTACTCCATCGTCTAGAGGTTTCTGCCAGCGGATCCACCACACCCCATCTTCCAATATCTGCCATATACATTCTTGCTCCATAATCATACATTCCGGTCTCCTGCAATTCCTTCCCGTTGTATTTATAATTTTTATACGTACTCGGTCCAAAGAAAGCTGCGCCAGTATTTAAATGACTCATCCCAAAAGGATAATAATCATTGGAATCTGTAATTTCAAGAGCTCCTGTGCTGTTTCTTCCGAAACTTATTCTTGCATTTCCAAGTTGATTCTTGTATTGGTAAATATAACTAATTGTTAATGAAAAATGCCACACGAAAGGATTCGTGCGGCGTAGGGGAAACCTCTTTTGTCCTAAAAAAGATAGAAATCCCACCTCTATTAACTAAAAACTAGATAATTGTCAACTTCATTGTACTTTTCATCTAAAACAGATACATAGTAACCTAAATTTATTTCATTTGATAATAAATTCAATCTTACCTCAATAAGGTAAGAATCACTGTTTATAGCTGAATATTTAAATTTCACTGAATCTTTTTCAATTTGAAGGTCAAATACAGATATATCAATTTCATCTGATAAAAAAGAGTTTTCACTTTTTTCAATGCATCTTTTGTAAGATTTAATTGCGTTGAGATAGTAATCTTCTAGTATTTCACTATTCATTTTTTTCTTCATATTAATGTCCTGTTATATAATCAAATATAATATGTCCAGTAGCATTAGGATTTCCATAAATTCTTATATCACCTCCTTTACCTAATATTTTAATTTTGTATGTATAACCTGTAGATTTTGCCTCAGTAGCTGTTAATTTTATTATTCCTTGAGCATCTACAGGTGCTACAATACCTTTTCCAATTGCTGCTGCGACCTTTTTTTGTATAGCTGTATCAAGCTTGTTAAATTCTTTCCTTACAACCCCATCCTGAAGTTTTTCCAGCATTTTTTTTAGCAAGTGATTTTCCTACTGCCCTCAAAGAACTTTTTAATGGTCCTCTACCTATATCTGGCATTTCCAGCAATATCATAGTATCTTCATCACTTGTCGGCATCTTTCGTTTGTCTGGCCCCGAATCAAATAAAGAGGCAAAACTAAAACCACTACCATATCTACTATTGTAATAAAAATCTATATATCCCTGGTTTACTTCATAATTAGAATTCCCATCTAAACTAGTTTTATTAGAATCATAATATTTAGCATAAGTTTTTGCTTTTGCAAAATCATGTCCATTGACTAAAACAGTTTCATTAACTCCATCATTAACATTTACTTCTTCTCCTGTTCTTTTATGCTTATAAATTGTTGCAACCGTTTCAGGTTGTTGGGCAATCATACCTGTCGGGTCATTATAAAAAATAGGATTATTATCTGCATAACTATACGGCTGGAATGTTTCATCACTTAATGGATCATGTACTCCCCATCTACCTAAGTTAGGCATGTAAGACCTCGCCCCATAATCATACATACCAGTCTCCTGTAACTCCTGCCCATTGTATTTATAATTTTTATACGTACTCGGTCCAAAGAAAGATGCTCCAGTATTTAAATAACTCATTCCAAAAGGGTAATAATTATTAGAATCTGTAATTTCAAGAGCGCCTGTGATATTTCTTCCGCAAGAAACCTTACATTTCCCCAACTGGTCTATGTAGTACTGGTAAATATAAATACTTTATAATTCCCAATAATAAACTCAAAAACATTTCTGTATTAAAATTTTGTTTAGAATACAAATCAATCACTTTAGAATGTAAAAACCTCACTTTTTATGAGGTTTTGTTATATCAGCTCAAAGTTATAAACTTTGTGCAGCTAGAGGAATTCTTCAAATAGGCTATCTAAATTTGAGACAGCCTACTGATATTTATTATATACATACTTTTATTCTTCGTAGTCCTTTGAAAACTTAACACCTTTCTTTTCTAAAATATTTTTTATAGTCTCAGCTTTTTCTTGAGGCGATACTTGTATAACTTCATTTTTATAATCGAAAGTAAGCAACCACATACTAGTGTTATAAGAAAACGGATAAGAAGCTAAATTAAAGTTTTCATAGGGAACTTCCTGTACATTCTTAAATGCATTTTTTAACATGATTGTTTCATCCAGTACTTCATCAATTATTATCCTATAATTATAAAGTTTATAGACTTTTGTATACTTAAAACCAGACATTAGTTCTGGATTCATAAAATATACGTTTAACCTATATTTGTTTTCATTTTGTATTTTACTTGCACCAACAATTAATATATTGTCACTTACATTTACATAGTGCTCTTTGTTTTTGAAGTCAATATAACTTTCGATAAATGGTATTACTACTTTGGGGTCAATCTTTTTATCTTGTGCTCTACAAGAAAATAGAATTAATATACCTCCTAAAATAAATATCAATTTTGTTTTCATAATTAATTTATTTTTCTGTTACTACCTGTATATGTTGCTGTTGAACCATTAAAATTGACATATCCCTTTCCTGATGTTGGCCATTTCCAAGTGCTATAAACATTGGTAGTTTTAAATATTGGATTTTTGCTTGATACATCAGCATCGACATAGCCTCCAGTAATGATTTTATAAAAAATAGGATTATTATTTCTATCAAATCCATAATCAAATCCTCCAGGAGCTATACTTTCTCCTAAAGGATGAGAATGGTCAAAATCAACACTTTTTGTTTGGCTAATGAAGTGATTACCATTTCCTCCTGTTAGATTTACATAAGGAATAGCAAAATAAGCACTAACACTTACATTAGTAACATGGCTAGTAGTTATAACATTTGAAGAAAAACCATCTTCAAAATTGAACGTATCTCTAGTAAATTCAACACTAGTATTTTCCGCAGCAAAGTCAAAAAATTGTTTAGCCGCATCATCGTTTTGTATTTGTAGATACGTATAAATATTACTTCCTTTTGAGCCTTCGTGTCCTGGCGTTTTAAAATTAATATCTTTAGCTTCTCCTATTTGTGAGTCTCCTGTAGGATTAGTTTCTGTTACATTGGTACGAGCAATTTGTATAGATTTAGATCCATCTTCGTTGGTAACAGTATCATAGGCATTATTGTCTTTTGTTCTTTCTATATTACCATTATTAAAAATCTTAATCTTATCTTCCGCTTGCATTCCATCCGGATCAATAAATCGGATGGGATTATTATAGGCATAATTATAAGTACTCCATCGTCTAGAAGTTTCTGCCAGCGGATCCACCACACCCCATCTACCCAAGTCCGGCATATAAAACCTCGCTCCATAATCATACATACCAGTCTCCTGCAACTCCTTCCCATTGTACTTGTAATTTTTATATGTACTCGGCCCAAAGAAAGCTGCTCCAGTATTTAAATGACTCATCCCAAAAGGGTAATAATCATTGGAATCTGTAATTTCAAGAGCGCCTGTGCTGTTTCTTCCGAAACTTAGTCTTACATTTCCTAAATGATCCTGATATTGGTAAATATACTGATCTTTTTCATAATCATAAAACCCTTCTGATGTTGGAAAAAATTTTAATTCTACGGTCTTTATTGCAGGGGTTGCGGAAACTTTTCGTGGTTCCACAGAAAACGCCTCTATTTCCATTGCTTTTCTCATGGGAGACATGGCAAAATCCGCAGGTTCTTCCTCTCCAGTACCACCTCCGCCCGGTGAACCGCCTCCTGTTGTTTCCATACGACTGTACTGAAATCCATCTAAATAATCAGTATCGGTAGTAACTGTTACCGTTCCGTTAATACCATCATTCGATTCAATGATTCTTTTATGCAATTTTACTCCGTCAGCCCGGTACAGGTAATTCATATTGTAATTAGAACCACGGGTTATTGAATTAGGTAAATTCAAATGGTTATAACCAATTCCTGCGATCTGTTTATCCTGCATATCTTTCATATTGCCATTGAGATCATAGCTGATTGTATTTCCCCCGCCTTCGTATCCCGCCTGATTGTTGGTGCTGTCCTGAATATTAGTCAGTCTGTTTCCGGAATAGGTATAGGTGAGATTATCAATAACTGTTGCTGTATTTATTCCCGCTTTGAATACTGAAGTTCTATAAAGGGTGGTAATATTTCCGTTTAAATCATACGCTAAGGATTCTATATTTTCTTTACTGTTCGGATTATTAGGATTCTGATAATAGCCTGCACTTAGCCTGTTCAAACCATCATAGGCATATCCATACCTTTTGGGAGTAATGGGTGGGTTAGCTCCAATACTCCGTACAGACCTCCAATCTACTTCTGCAATATTTCCGTTGTATCTTGGTTTTACATTCTTTCCGGGGAATTGTACAGGATCAGGATTTTCGATACCCTCTCTCTGGTTGTATTTAATTTTATAAGCAAATAATTTTCCGCCTAAATCAGCAACAGGCATCTGGTTTTTATTAATATCGGTCATCCAGCCCCTGATATTATAATCGTAA